>JAPPGA010000022.1 GCA_028821515.1 Gammaproteobacteria bacterium
TCCGAATTGAACACGCCCACAATTATAGAAGTTATTTACGGGACAGTACACTAGAGTACCGAACCATGAATATCTACGGCGAGGGGCGGGTCCTGGGCACCAGATTCGATGTATAGTTGAGAACGTCCCGGCGGCTTGGTCTCGATTCCGTTGAAGTTCGCTCCCGGGCGTCATGGTCAGCGCGGACAGGAGCATCCAGGCGCCTGGGCGTTCTGGACGCGTTTCCTCGCATCCGAGATGGAGTCTGGCGGCCCATCGTCCTGGCTACGTTCGGCAAGGCGCATCGCTTTCTTCTTATCGGTGACCCAATATCTTCTTATAGGTGACTCACGCGGCCCGACCAGCGGTATTGTCTGGTCATCGGCGCTCGGTACGGGACCCAAGGGGGCACATGGAACTGGACAGTGATCGAATAGGCGGCGTCCTCGTCGTTTCGGTCGCCGGCCGCGTCGACTGGTCGGGTGCGCAGGGGTTCGGTCTCTTCCTGGACGATCTGGTGCGGCGCCTCGGAACCGGTCCGATGATCCTGGACACGACGGACCTGACCTACATTGCCAGTGGTGGTATCCGCGCCATGTTGATCGCGGCGCGGACCCAAGCCCGCAGTTCTGCGCGTTTCGCGGTCTGCTCGCCGGAGAACAGCTTCCTGCGCTCCCTCCTGGCGACAACAGGTCTCGCCCGGGCGCTCGAACTCCACGAAACGCGCGAAGAGGCGCTGCAGGCGTTCGGCGTTGAGGACTAAGGGCCTCCCCGCACAACGGCACGCAAGTGGCGATCACGGCCGCGTCCCGTGTCTGACTACCTGGACCGGACGCTGCGGCTGGACTGGCCAACTCCGTCTGGAGACGTCGGGATTCCCTGAACCCTCGTCAAGCGGCCAGGGCCTCGCGCCGGGGCAACCACGGATCGCTATTGCGGCATGCGAGACCCGCCCCCCGCGTAGATCAACTGCCCTGTCAGCCACCGGGCCTGTTCCGAAGCGAGAAAGACGATGACGTCTGCGATGTCATCGGGCGTTCCGAGTCGCCCCAGCGGGATGTGCCGGACAAGCGCGGATTCGTTCTCAGATGTGATGTAACCGGTCTGGGTCGGTCCCGGCGCGACCACGTTGACGGTGATTCCGTATTTCCCAAGTTCCACCGCCGCAGACCGGGCGTAAGACTCAAGAGCGTGCTTGCTGGCCGCATAGCTGACGTTCGCGACATGGGCGCTGGCAGCATCGGTGCTGACGATCACCACGCGTCCGTTTCGGGCGTTGCGCGCGACGAAACGCCGCGCATACTCGGCGATCATCAAGGCTCCGGCGCGGACGTTGATCGAATGATGAAGATCCATTTCGTCGACGGAGATCATGTACGGCTCACCGTCCGATTCAGCACTCCGGGCCGGGTCGAACGTTTCAGCCACGCAGTGGGCATGGTTCAGCACCAGTATGTCCACGGGGCCAAGCGCCTTCTCGCACAAGTCGAACAATCCGGTTGCGCTGTCCGAGTTTTCGAGGTCCGATTCATGGGCGAAAGCCCTGCCTCCAGAGGCGTGGATATCGTCAACGATAGTCTCGCCGGAGGTCTGTTGCCCTGCCCGATACAGGGCGTCCCCCGCCACACCGGATTCCCTGGCATGCTCCAGTTCGTGATCCAGCAACCCTGCCGGCACCCGGTAGTAGGCGAGAAAAACCTTCGCCCCCTGCCCCGCGAAGGCGCGTGCACTGGCGGCGCCGATTCCGTGGTTGGCGCCGGTTATGAGCACAGTCGATTCTCCGAGCAAAGGGTCGATCATGAAGTGCTCTCCCGGGATCCGTTTCGCACCGGGTTTTCCTCCCCTGTGCCCTGCCTTGGGTTTCGCATTCTCACCCGCTTCGTGATGTCGGTCGAGCCAGACTGATAACGGAGCAACAACCACGAAGCGCCTCGACTCGAACAACGTATTAGTCTTGCCTAACGAAACAACCTCGGAGAGCCCAGATGCCCTATGCGCGAAACGGCGAGATATCGATCTACTACGACACCTACGGCGACCCGGGCGGACCAGGGCTGGTGTTCGCCCATGGCGCGGGTGGCAATGCGGCGAGCTGGTGGCAGCAGGTGCCCGTGTTTTCGGCTGATCACCATGTAGTCGTGTTCGACCACCGGGGTTTCGGGCGATCCCGCTGCCCGCCAGAACAACAGAGCGCGGCACACTATGAAGCGGATGTGGTCGCGGTGATGGATGCGGCCGGCATCGACCGTGCGGTCATCGTTTGCCAGTCGATGGGCGGATGGACGGGGGTTCGGATGGCAGTCTACCGGACGGACCGGGTGCAAGGCGTTCTGCTTGGGAACACGCCGGGCGCCGTCCGCACCGAGGTTACGGTCACCAACCGGCGCCAGATGGCGGAACGACTCGCCGAAGCCGGGGGCCTGATCAACCGGGCATACAGTGCGGAATTTGCCGAGCGGCACCCCGCCGGGGCGGTGCTGTACCGGCAGATCTCCGCATTCAACACCCAGGCGCGGCCGAACTTACGCAACGACGCGGTGTACGTGGAGCCCGCTGCCGTAAAGGACTCGGGCGTTCCGTTCCTGGTCCTCTCGAGTGATCTCGACCCATTGTTCCCGCCGGCAGTGCTCGAATCCGTCGCCAACGACATCAGCGCGCCGCTTACGCGGGTCGCCGGGGCGGGACACTCCACCTATTTTGAGAAACCCTTGGAATTCAACGCCATAGCTTCGGAGTTCCTTGCTTCCGTCGGATGGTGAGAAGTGGTCCAGCAGCGGGCGAGCTGGGCGTGCCTGGGAAGGAATGACTTACAGGATTCCAACCGAACGGGCACGCTCCGTTGCGGCCTTGCGGCCACGTACGCGGAGCTTTTGAAACAGGTGGCGCACGTGGTACCGCACGCCATCCCGCGTCAGTCCGAGGTCCACCGCGATCTGTCGATCAGTTAGCGTTTCCAGCCGGCGCAACACCTCGAACTCGCGAGCTGTCAGCTTGGGAATAGCGTCGCTGTCAGCCATCCGGGCCGCCATCAACAGGTCCGCCGCCAAGTCTTCGAGCTGCAGATCGGGCCCGGTCTCGAGGTACTCCGTGAGGACCGGAACTGCGGATGCCCGCTCACGCACGATGGGCCGCGCGTAGTCGGTCTTCGCGAAGAGCCGCAGGAATGCGGCCAAGTGCTCCAGAGCCGCAGACGGCTTTTCCGCCGTGTGCTCATGGGCCATTGCCTGCGCCAGCGCCCGCATCTCCGTCCTCCGAAGCCCGCGTTGCCTCGTGACGGCGAGCAGCTCCATCACAAGACGACGGCCGGCTTCGAAGTCGCCCCGGGCCGTGCACAGACGCAGTCTGGCGCTTGAGACCACCTCCATCTCTCGCCAACTCTGTCCGGCAAGATCGACACACCCCTCGAACGACTGCGGAAGCCCCTGCTCGCGCCAGTGCGCCTCAGCGTCCCCCACCCGTCCCGCTGTCACGAGCGTCGCGATGAATAGTCCTGTCAGGCTGCGTTCGAGCCTCGGCAGTCCCGCGCGTCGTGCCCCTGCCCTCGACGCTTCCGCGACCCTCATCGCATAGTCTGTTCCTCGAGTCTCACGTGCCATCTCCACGGCCATTTCCGCCGAGGCCGGATCCCCGGATGCGCGGGCCAGGGGTATCGCCTTCAAGTTGTCGACACGGTCTCGCTCGAAGTCCAGTTCCTCGGTCAGCACTATCGCAAGCGCACCGACCCGCGGATTGATCAGGAAGTGCTCCCTCGAGGTTGTCGCACCCTTTCGGTACCACGCAGCTGCCTCCTGCACCCTCCCCCGTGCCATCGCCACCTGGCCGCACTGGAAGTCGGCCACCATCTGCAGATAGGGCGCCCTGTCGCCAAGACGCCTTCGTGCGCGCCGCACCCGCTCATCACCGGGCTCGAACTCCCCCTTGAGATAGTGCAGGTAGCACATCCCAAGTTCCATGTCCCCGCGAACCACCGGGTCCACTTCGGGCCGGAGAGCCAACCGCCCGGATACTGCGAACACCCGCCGCTGCCGCGGCGAGTCGACCACTTCGCTGCCATTGTGGGCGAGGATCGCTTCCGCCAGGTTGAGGTCGCACTCCAACTGCACGTCGTTCGCAGCCGCCGGACGGAGCTCTGGTTCCACCGCAGCAAACTGGCGCGCCGCTTCCTCGAGCTCTCCCTTGTACGCAAGCGAAACCACCCGTACGAGGCGCAATCTGGGGAACAGGGCGAACGTCTCCTCGCCGATCAACCGATCCAATGCCAACAGCCGTACCGAATTGTCTCGCAACATTAGCTGGACACCGCCCGCCTCGGTGACGATCTCCCCCAACAGGGCCGCGTCCCCGGCCTCGGCTGCATACCGCGCCGCCGCCACCGTGTCACCGCGCCGCGCAATGGCTCGCGCCATCCGGCGGTGGATCGACCGGTATCGCGCGGGCGTCTCCGTTCGTCGCCGGCTGAAACAGAGCTCACGCACCAGCGCGTGCAGACGCCAGACCTTGCCCGCACCGCCGCGCACGGGCTGCAGCAGCCCTGCCAGGCCCGGCAGAGAGTGCAGTCTGGCCATCATGTCCTTGCCCTCCAGCACTTCGTCGAGCAGTTCCGCGTCCATCCACTCGAGGATCCCCGCGTCTAGCACCAGTTCCCGCTCGTCACGCGCCAGGTCGTACCAGAGACGCGACTCCAGCCGGTACTCCGCAACGTCACCAACATCCCCACCGCTCTCGGTACGGCCCTGTTCCCACTTCTCTCGCTCTACATGCAGCGCTATGGGCCACCCGGCAGACTCCCTCGCAACTCGTGCCATTTCCCGTCGAGAAAGCCCGCCGCCGAAGAATCGCGCCATCTCTATCCGGGAGAACCGCAGTTCCTTGGCCGTAATGACCTTCGCCCGGTCGAACAGCGGCCAGGCGATGTCCATACCGTCAGGAAACTGTCTACAGGTCAGCACGATATGCAGGTTGGGAATGTCGCCGCGAAACAGTTCGTTGAGAACCGACAGTCCGCCCTTGCTCACCACCCGCTCCACTTCGTCCAGCGCGAGGACCCACGGCCGGGCGTCGGCCTCGACCGCGCGCAACGCGATCGATATGCGGCGGTCCGACTCTCGTACTTGAGCAGCATCTGGCAACACGCTGCCGATGTTCAGTCCAGCCTCGCGGAACGCGAATGCCAGGTACGTGTCGAGTGTCTCTTCGTCATCCCGCTCGTCCAGAACGAGCCACGCAGTCGGTATGCCAGAGAGTGCCTCCGCGCGGCAGCTTTCGGCCACCAGGGTCGTCTTGCCGAACCCCGCCGGCGCATGCACGATCGTCAGGGGACGATCAGAAGGAACACACTGTGCCGTGATCTCCGGGCGATGCATGTAGCCGACCACACGATCCGGCACCGTCACTCGCCGTTTCGCCAACCAGGTCAGAACATCTGCCTGGGTCCCAGTGTTTTTCATTCCCTTTCCCGGAAGGCGCAAGCGAAGAAAACTGTGACCGCGAGGAAAGGCGTGTCAAGTTCTTTTAATGAAATCGCCCGATCCCATAAATGGAACTAACAGCAAAATGGTAGTCGGAAAAAGTTATGGTTCGGTGTGTCGGCTACGCAACGGCTCGGCTCCAGCGTTCGAGGACGCGGAAAGTGACAGGCGCGCGCCGACCGTCCGCCCTGATCCGAGCACTGCTGATTGATTCTGGCTGGTCGGCAATCAGCCATAGAGTCTCTGAAGTGCCGATGCCCCTCAGGCATCCTTGCCGAGAAGGTCCTCGCGGACCGAGTGATGGGGCGCGAACGCGTAGCGGAATTGCGAGGCTGACTTGCGCCGCTCAAGCCGCCGCCGCTTCCATTAGGGCGCTGCCTGGTCCCACTCCTCCTTCTTGCGTTCCCAGCGCTCCTTGAGCAGATGTGGCGACAGGATCTCAAAGACACCCGTACCGAACAACGCGACTCCGATCAACAACTCAGGTATGCCCTGAAAGCCAAGCCATCCGCCGACATTGTGGAAAGCCAGGACGATAAACGCGGAACCCACTATTCCGCCCATCGTGCACCTCTCCGTCAACGCCATCACCTGCTGGCGCAACACTGAGCACGTTATAGTGCCGATCAATATCCCCAAGACGACACAACCCGGACTCAATACGTCAAAACCGGCGACCGCAAGAAACACCCCGAACAGGGCAACGACTACCGCGGATATCAACAGGGACGCGACTACCGGAACACGCAACATGATCAGGTGCAATCAGAGGGCTTCAGGATCTTCCCGTGCCAACCGGACCTACGAGGCCGACTTGCGCCGTTCGAGCCGTTTCCGCTTCCAGTAACGAGCTGCCTGGTCCCACTCCTCCTGCTGGCGTTCCAGACGCTCCTTGAACAGGTACGGTGAAAAGAGGACAAGGACACCCGTAACGATACACAGAACTGGGATCAACCATTCACGTATGGCTCGAATGCCAGGCAAGTCCGCGATGCCTTGGAAACCGAAGATGATCAGCATGGAACCGATCACTCCGTATACCGTGCACCGCTCCATCGCCGAAAGCGCCTGACTGCGCAGGAAGAAGTACGTTACAGCCGCCGACAACAATCCGGAGCCGGCGTAACGCAGTTGATATTCGTCTTCCCCGGTGGCCAAGGAACCCACCACGGACAGGGCAAAGACCGCCACGGATATCAACAGGGTCGGTATTATCGGAACTCGCAACATGATCAGGCGTAGTCTGACGGGCGCCGGCCCTTCTGGTGCGTGCCGAAGCCGAACGGCGTCGGGTTGTACTCGCCGACCGTATCGACGCTGCGGGTCGGATCGATGCTGTCTTCCATCCCCATGCCCCAGTAGGCGGCGTTGACCAGCAGACGGCGCAGGTCGTCGCTCCTGAGGTCGGTGGCAGCACCCATGGTGGTGCAGAAAACCCGTGACGCCTTGCCCTCGTCACCGGTGTATTCCTTGATCCACGCGATGGGCATGGTGATCGTGTCGGGCTTGGGTTCGTCGTCGTGGTCCATGCCGACGAGCACCTGGCCATCCAGCAGGACCTGCGGGTTGCCCGTCAACTCGCCGACGGCATAGACATCCGTCGTTCCCCAGACGTCCTCGACTCCCTGCAGGATCGGATGGTCCTTCGACCCAGGGTTGATCAGGGCGCGGGTGCTCTCGTGCCCGTGGTGGCCGTGGTGCGCGACCCAGGTATCGCCGAGGACCTGGCGGCCGAAACCACCCTCGAACTCCTCGTTCGTGCAGTCGTACTTGGCATAGGGACCGGTCTTGTCGCGGCTGTACTGGAAGGCGTGGGTCGCCGTTCTGAGGCCCATGATCGGGCGGCCCGAATTGACGTAGTCGACGATGCGTTTCATCTGCGCGTCGGGCAGTTCCCGGAAGCGAGTGAAGATGAGCATCAGGTCCGCGGAGTCGAGCGCATCGAGGCCGGGAATGTTGGTCTGGTGCTCGGGATCGATTTCACCGGTTTCCGGGTCGATTGCGAACAGCACCGTGCAATCGAAGCCGTGATGCGCTGACAGGATCTTCGCCATCATCGGCAGCGCTTCTTCCGAGCGGTACTCCTCGTCGCCACTCACCAGCACGATGTGCTTGCCCGCGCCTGGGCCCGACGTTCCCTTGTGTTCATTCCATAGTTGATCAGTCATGGGGATGCACCATGACCTTTCCGCACATGCCGCTCATCTGCAGCCTCCAGGCATCTTCGATCTGTGAAAGGGGGAAGTGGTGGGTGATCAGCCTGTCGAGCGAGTCGCCCACCTCGGAAATCATCTTCAGCATGTCCGGCGCGTCGGCCAGGCTCCAGTGCCATATCCCGTGCAGGTGCAGGCCGTTGCGGATCATGCCGTCGCTGACCTCGATGGTGTAGCCGCCGGATTCGCCGACGAAAGCGAAGTCTCCCAGCCGGCGCGTGGCCTGCAACAACAGGTCCATGTAGCGGGACTGGCCGCTAGTCTCCACGGACTTGGACGCGCCCAACCCGCCAGTAAGTTCAAGGACCTCCGCTACTACGTCGTCCTCTTCGGGGTTGAGCACGGTCTCGGCACCGAGGTCTTTCGCAAGCTGGCTGCGATAGCTGTTGCGGGCAACGCCGATGACCCGCGCACCGCGGTAGGCGGCATTGATCACCGTGCCGAGACCTACGGGCCCAAGCCCGCTGACGAGAACCGTGTCCGTCCCTGACACCTGCATGGTCTGCATGGCGTTCCAGGCAGGACCGAGCCCGCAGCAGGCCATGCTGGCGTGGTCAAACGACATCTCGTCCGGGATCGGCAGGACCAGCCAGTCCTGCTTGAGGCAGAACTCGGCGTAGGCCGCGGCGCCAGCTTCGGTACCGCAGGATGCGTGGGGATCGACCGGATCCTGGCAGTGGATGTAGGCGCCACTCAGGCAGAAACGGCATTTGCCGCACCAGAATCCCGGCATGACAACAACCCGGTCGCCGACGTTGACCTTTCCCGGCCTCGCCACCTCCACGACCTCGCCCGCGGCTTCATGCCCCAGGCAGGAGGGATCCTCGTCGCCCCGCTGGAACTCCGCCCGTGCACAGCCGTCGGCGTAGTCCGCGTACTCGGTGCAGAGCGGCGCCGACAGCACCTTGACGACCACGAAGTCGTCCTTGGCGTGGGGGACCGGCCGGTCGACCAGTTCGCACTGCTCGACGCCGGTGATGGCAACGGTCTTCAAGTCTTCAGTTCTCCTGTCCTCAGCTCT
>JAPPGA010000039.1:0-166080 GCA_028821515.1 Gammaproteobacteria bacterium
CCAACCCTGTAACGAACCGCACAGTGGAGGTGTAGTATGAAACGTACCTCACCAGTGCCGCCCTCCGTCGTTTGCATGACCGCGCGCGCCGATCGAGGCAGCCTTGGCACGCATGG
The DNA here is from genome assembly GCA_028821515.1 of Gammaproteobacteria bacterium. GTDB lineage: Bacteria > Pseudomonadota > Gammaproteobacteria > Pseudomonadales > Azotimanducaceae > VXNE01. Next base: position 117 of record JAPPGA010000039.1, read on the forward strand.
GCCGGGGTTCCGTCGCGCTTGATGGCCACCTTGTGGTGGCATCGCCGGTGGGCGCATTCCGGCAGGGCGGTGTCGAGGACGGCGGGTCGGACGAAGCCTTCGGGGAGCTTGCCGCTCATCTGGGCGACGAGGAATTGGATGTCCATGTCGGGTCTCCTGTGCAGGTTGTCGCCGACGCGGGAGTGCGTCGGTGCCTGGACAGGCGGCATGCGCGCGCAGGCCGGTCACCTCGCGCCAGCGAGGTCGGAGCGCGCGAAGAACCCGCAGGGTTGACCGGTCGAGCACGCATGGCAGCATGGGCCGCGAACCGACGGACGGGACGGTGGTGTGGTCCGGTCGGACCGGCCGCCGCGAGCGGCGCTCCGTCGTGCTGGTCGAGCCTTCGTCGTCCAAACGGCGACACGCCGTGCATGTGCCGCGGGTGGTGGATGCCGGCGTCCCGCTTCGCGGCGAGGTGCCGCATCAGCGCCCGGAGGGCGCAAGCGTCAGCGATCGTTACCCGGAGGGCCGAGACCGCGCCTGCGCGGGCTCGGTTCGGCGAAGCCGAATAGAGCGCGGCCCCGACAGGGAAGACGCCCAACAGGGGCTGCCCATCGGCCCGCCTGGCGTCTTCAACGAGAACCCGGACCCCGGGCAGGACACCGAGGACGGAAGAGGCGCGTTGCCGGCGGCCGGCGGCGTTGGGTAGGATCGAACTCGGCGGCAGCGAGCGACGATCCCGCGCAGGTCAGGGTGTCACGGGATCACGGGTCGGGGCGTCGGGGCGTAACGGTTCGGTCGTCCCGGTACGTCACGCGGTGCCTTGATCCGCAAAGTGCCGGACAACGTGATGGAAGAGCGGCTTTCGGCGGGATCGCGAGTTCCGAACACTGTACGTACCGGCTTCACCGGACGGTTACCCGCCCGGGTAGCAGTTCGGTTGTCACAGTACGTTACGCGCTGCTCTGATTCGCCCCGCGCCGTACAACCTGGTGGCGGGCGGCCTTCGACGGGATCGTGGACGTCCGAAGCACTGCACATACCGGCTTGACCGAACCGTTACGTCGGGGCGTCGCAGGAGGGAGCACTGGTCCGCGCATCTGACGGTGTCGTTTTGTTGGCCAGCGGACATGGGCAAGGGACAAAAGACTATTGCAAACAATGAGTTATGGAAAACCGATTCGCTCCCATGGAACAAATGTCTCGGGGAGCATTCAGCGACCCGGGGCAGTTGTTCCATGGTCGACGAGCGGGGCCGGGCCACAGGCAGGGCCGAAGGCGCCGGCTGTGGGACACTTCCAATCCGGAAGGACCATGGAATGAAAACACGACGCCAGGCAATCCAGTCCGCGGCCACGATTGGCATCGGCGTGTGGGTCAGCCCAAAGGTCTTTTCGAGCGAGCGGGAACTGCGCATGGTGGCGAGAATCTTCTTCGATTCCTATGGCACGCGGGCATTGGTCCAGGCGCTGCGCTACGCAGGGGATGCGGGGTTTGTCGCGTCGCTGCCGCAACTCCTGCGCGCACGGGTCCATTCGGACTACGACAACATCATCTGGAACACCTGGTTCAGTGCGAACTCCGAGGAGAGTGTCGTTGCGACGCCGCAGGGAAACCACGTTGTCGTCACTGTTCACGGCGGCGGCATCTTCGGCAAGCCCGCCCGCATCGAACGCGCGTTGCGGGCCGACCTGAGCCGTCACAACGTGCACGGTCTCACCGGTCAGTACGCGGCCAAGATCACGCCGTCAGAGCCGCGCGACCTGCTGCGCGGCCGGCTTCCCGACGGCACCGAGCTTCCGGTCTACGACTTCGGGGAGTTCAGGCAAGGCGTTGCAGAATTGCCCCGGCGCTACGGCGTCGTGCTGGACTTCGACACAGCGAGAAAGTCGCCGCCAGGCTACGTTTCCTTCGAGGTGCTGCGGGATGATCCGGTCACGATCTGCCGCGCCGGTGGCGTTGACGCGACGGCCGCATACCTGGGCCGCGCCCGAAGGCGCAACGACACCAGCAGGATGAAGGTTTCGCACAGGCACAACGACATCAATCCCGACGAGCCCCAGACGCGCATGCTGAACCTGGGCGGCAACCGGGGCGGCATCGGCAGCGAGGGTTACGAGGGCCCAAGCTGGGGCTACGGCGAGGACTGGGGTATCGCCGCCTCGGGCCCGGTGGACATGGGCCGATACATCGCAGTCACCCCGCGCGACATCTCGACCAGCGCACAGCACCTCGACTTCGAACTCGAGCGTTGATGGAAACGGCCTCGTTCGGACGTTCGGGCCTCAAGGTCAGCAGGCTGTGCTTCGGCACGATGGGTATCGGCGACCGCGCCTGGCGGCCGTGGGTCATCGACGAGGCGGAGGCGGCCCCGCTGCTGCGGCGCTGTCTTGACCTCGGCATCACTTTCTTCGACCTGGCGGACTGGTATTCGGTCGGCGAGAGCGAGCGCATCGTCGGCAAGGCGTTGCTGTCGATGGTCCCCCGGGACCGGCTCGTGCTCACGACCAAGGCCCGCTACGCGATGAGCGCCGACCCGAACGACGCGGGCCTGTCGCGGAAGCACCTGTTCTCGGCGATAGACAACAGCTTGCGGCGCATCGGGACCGACTACGTCGACATCTTCATGGTGCATGCATTCGATCCGACCACGCCCATGGAAGAGACGATGGCGGCACTGCACGAAATCGTGAAGGCAGGAAAGGCGCGCTACCTGGGCGCCTCGACCATGTGGGCCTGGCAGTTCGCACAGATGAACGCCGTCGCGCGGGAGAACGGCTGGACGCCGTTCGCCAACATGCAGTGCCAGTACAACCTCCTCTACCGCGAGGAGGAGCGCGAGATGATTCCCTATTGCCTGGACCAGGGCATCGCCGTCACGACTTTCAGCCCGCTGGCGCGCGGCTGGCTGTCAGGGGAAACCAACCGCCGCTCCGAGACGGACGACTACTACAACCGAAACTACGGCGACGCGCTGGATCAGAAGATCTGCGAGCGCGTGCGGGCCATCGCCGACGACCACGGCACGACGATGGCGAAGGTCGCGATTGCCTGGGTCCTGTCGAAGCCGGCGATCTGCTGCCCGATCACCAGTGCCGCAACCCTCGAACAACTCGACAACAACGTCGACGCGTTGAACCTTCAGCTCACGCCTCAAGAGATCTCCTCGCTGGATGCGATGTACCGGCCGCGGGGTGTCGTCAACGATTACGTCGTGGACCTGCCGCTGCGCCACCTCGGCGGCGTCTTGTCCGAAGCCCGAACGTAGTCTCGACGTGGAAACCGTTTCTTTCGGCAATACGGGACTCAAGGTGAGCCGCCTGTGCTTCGGCACCATGACCATCGGTTCGAGCGCCTGGAAGCCCTGGGTGCTGGACGAGGCGGCGGCGCGGCCATTGCTCGGCAAGTGCCTGGATCTCGGGATCACGTTCTTCGATACCGCCAACTGGTATTCGACCGGCGAAAGCGAACGCATCGTCGCATCCGCGCTCACCTCGATGGTGCCCCGCGACCGACTGGTGCTGGCAACGAAAGCGTTCTACGCGATGAGCGACGATCCCAACGATCGCGGGCTGTCGCGCAAGCACCTGCTGGCTTCGGTGGACGCGAGCCTGCGTCGCATGAGGACCGACTATATCGACCTGCTCGTCATCCATGCCTTCGACCCCGAAACCCCGATCGAGGAGACCATGGCGGCGCTGCACGACATCGTCAGGGCCGGCAAGGTCCGCTACCTCGGCGCATCGACGATGTTCGCCTGGCAGTTCGTGCAGATGAACCACGTGGCCCGTCTCAATGGCTGGACGCCGTTCGTCAACATGCAGTGCCAGTACAACCTGCTCTACCGCGAAGAAGAGCGGGAGATGCTGCCCTACTGCCGCCACCAGGGCATTGCCGTCACGGCGTTCAGCTTGCTGGCGCGGGGGCTGCTATCGGCGAGCAACAGGATTCGGTCGCGGACCGATGCCAATATCGGCTTCATGTACGGCGATGCGCTGGATCGCGAGATCTGCGCGCGCGTCAAAGCGATCGCAAAGGATCACGACTCGACCATGGCGGCCGTCGCCATCGCGTGGGTCCTGTCCAGGGACGACATCTGCTGCCCGATCCTCGGCGCCAGTACGGTGGACCAGGTGGCGAACAACGTCGAGGCGCTCGACCTCGCGCTCACGGCGGACGAAATTCGGGACCTGGACGCGTTGTACAGGCCGCGCGACGTCATCAACGACTACGTGCCGGAGCCCATGCCTCGGTATTGGCGGGAGGAGCCAGATGGATAACAGGTCTTTGGATGCGTCGCCAATGCGTGTGGTCGATGCCGTGCGCGAGATATTCGAAGCACAAGCCGCGAAAGCGAAAGACACAGCCAGCGGCGAACAGCTCCTGCGTGTCCTGTCGCTGATGGAAGAATTGCGGCCGGATCCCGCGCCTGGGGAGCCGCGGCAACTCCCTGGCTGCCGGCACGTCGAGCGGGCGCTAGAGCTGGCTGAATCCGGTGGGGCCGCCGCCGTTGCAGCCGCGATCCGACCGCTTCTGCCCTCGCTCACCTGGGAACAGAACCCCCGCTACAACGCTGGCAACATGGGCGCCGAGTTCATGGACAACTACGCCTGGAGCGGCCTCGGCCTGATCGGCAGCGACAGTATCTCGTTCGGCGTGCTGCTGCTCGGCCCCGTCGTGACCTATCCGCCGACCAGTTACGAGTCGGAGGGCGTATTTCTCGTGATCGGCGGGTCCCCCGAATGGAAATCCGGCGACGATCCCTGGGTGCGGGTGGAGGCCGGGAGCATCGTCTGCCGCCCGTACGGCGGCGCCGAGGGCAAGCGGCCCGGCCGCGAGCCGATGCTGGCCCTGTACGCCTGGCTGTATCGATAGCCCGGTGATGCCGCAGCCATGACCTCGGGGGATCCATTGCTGCAACCGTTCAGGCTCAGGCACCTGACGCTCAAGAACCGCATCATGAGCACCAGCCACACGATGCTGTACGCGGTCGATGGCGCGCCACAGGAACGCGAACAGCTCTACCACGAGGAGAAGGCGAAAGGCGGCATCGCGATGACCATGTTCGGCGGGTCCTCGGCCGTCGCACACGACTCCGCGACGTCCTCCGGCGTCCATGTCCTGACCGACGATTCCGTCATCCCGCACTTTCGGCGGTTCGCCGAGCGAATTCATCGGCACGACTGCGCGCTGATGTGCCAGATCACGCACCTCGGCCGCCGCGCCAGGCCGCGGGCGTTCGACTGGTTGCCGACGGTTTCCGCTTCGCGCACCCGGGAGGTCGACGGCGGATTCCCGAAGGTCATGGACCGCGCGGACATCGACCGCATCGTCACCGCTTACGGCGAGGCCGCTCGGCGATGCAGGGAAGGCGGCCTGGACGGGTGCGAAGTGGTCGGCCAGGCGCACCTGCCCGAACAGTTCTGGTCGCCTGCCTGGAACTCCCGCACCGACGAATTCGGGGGCTCGCTTGAAAGCCGGCTGCGTTTCGGTTTCATGGTGCTGGAGGAGATCCGCCGCCAGGTCGGCGACGACTTCATCGTCGGCATACGCATCGCGATCGACCAGAATCTCGAGGGCGGACTGTCGCAAGCCGACTGTCTCGAGATCGCGCGGATTCACGAACGGTCGGGCCTGGTCGATTTTCTGAACCTCAATTTCGGCCGCGTCGATACCGAGCTCGACTACATCGACCTCATGCCGGGCATGTCCCGGCCGCCCGCGACTTACCTCGACCGGGTCGGGGCGTTCACGCGGGACCTGTCGCTGCCGACGTTTCACGCCTGCCGCATCGTCGACGCGGCGACCGCGCGCCGTGCCATCCGCGAGGGCATCGTCGACATGGTCGGCATGACGCGCGCCCATTGTCCGCAAGATCGAAGCCGGCGAGGAAGACCGCATCCGTCCCTGCGTCGGCGCGACCTTCTGCATGGACCATCGCTACTGCATTCACAACCCCTCGACGGGACGCGAAAAATCCCTGCCCCACGAAACGGCTGCCGCGCCTGCCCGAAAACGCGTCGTCGTTGCCGGCGGCGGACCGGCGGGACTCGAAGCCGCGCGCATCAGCGCTTCCCGGGGCCACGAGGTCGTTCTGTTCGAAGCCACCGGCGGACTCGGCGGCCAGGTCGCGCTGGCGGCAAGCGCGGGCTGGCGGCGCGAGATCGGTGGCGTCACGGACTGGCTGGCCCGCGAACTGGAACACCTGGGGGTGGACGTCCGGCTATCGACGAAAGCCGATCGCGATGCCGTCGTCGCGCTTCGCCCGGATGTCGTCATCGTCGCCACGGGCGGCCTACCCGATCTCGAATGGCTGGACGGCCACGAGCACTGCGACAACGTCTGGGACATCTTGGCCAGCCGCGTCCCGGTCGCCGACCACGTGCTCATCTACGACGAACTCGGAGACCATGCGGGCGCGTCGTGCGCCGAGGTCCTCGCTGACAGGGGGGCAGATGTCGAACTCGCCTTTCGCGGGCACCACGCCGCCGAGAGGTCGGGCTATTGCAACTACCCCGTCTACCTGCAGCACTTCTACAACAAGGGCGTGACCCTGACACCGGACCTGCGGCTGCAGAAGGTCGAGCGCGATGGTGCACGGCTACGCGCCGTGTTCGCGAACGAACTCACCGGAAAGATCGAAGAACGCCGAACCGACCAGGTCGTGGTGGAACGCGGCACCGTCCCCGTCGATGACCTGTTCGAGAAGCTGAGGGCAGCGTCCTGCAACGACGGCGCGGTCGACCTGCAAAGATTGCTGGCTGGCCAACCGCAGGTGACGGACGATCCGTGCGACGGCTTCGAGCTATACAAGGTGGGCGATGCCGTGTCGTCGAGGGACATCCACTGCGCGATACTGGACTCGCGACGCCTGTGCAGGGCGCTATAGCAAGACTCAGCGCCTACAGGCGTCAAAGGACTTGATGACGGGCGTCGCCGAGGCGGCGAGCGTTACGCCGTCCCCCAGTTCCTGTAGAGCTCCGGGTTGGCCCAGCGCTGGCCGATGTCGAGGAAGCCCCGGGGGCCGCGTTTGCCGTACTCGAAGGGATCGCCCGTCGCCTCCATCCAGCGATGCAGGCGCGTTTCCATTTCCTCGACGGCGGGCCGCGCCTCGGCGGTGCCGAAAATGTTGCGTGTCTCGAGGGGATCCTCGTGCCGGTCGAACAGCCAGGGACCGCGTTCGTGCTGGTACCAGCGGGCGTAGGTGTAACGCTCGGTCCGAACGCCGCGCCAACGGCCCACCCATTCCAGGCGATTGGGCCAGCCGTTGCCCATGTTCATCAGGTACACGGATTCGCTGGCGCCCGGTGTGCGTTCGGTGTCCGCAGGCACCGGCTCGCCCCGCCACACGCGGGAGATGTCCCTCCCCTGCAGGCCTTCGGGCAGCGGAACCCCGCAGGCACCGAGCAGGCTCGGCACCAGGTCGATGGCGCCCATGAATGCCTGGCTGCGCGATCCGGGCGGTGTGCCCCCGGGCCAACGGATCAGGAACGGGATGTGCGCGGACTCGTCGTAGGGCGTCGCCTTGGACGCCCGCATGGACGGGTGCATCCAGATGTCCCCGGGCTTGCCGTAGCCGTGGCTCGACAGGTGGTCGCCATGGTCGGAGGCGTAACAGACGATCGTGTCGTCGGCCAGGTCCAGGCGGTTCAGGGCATCCAGCAGCCTGCCCATCTGCGCGTCGAGGCCGGTGCAGCAGCCGTAGTAATCGGCGATCTCGCCCCGCGCGAAGTGCGCCATCTGGGGCGGCACGTTGTCCGGCAAATCGACATCGGCGGGATCGTAGAGCCCGTATTCGCCGGGATACTTCGGGTACGGCCAATGCGGCGGGCGCCAGGAAACGAACAACGCGAACGGGTCGTCCTCGCGCTCCGCCCTGTGCGCTTCCATGAAGCGTATGGCGAGGTCCGTCTCCACCACGGGCGTCCAGCCGGGATGGCGCGTAGGACCATCCTCGTTCTCGTAGTAGCGCTGGTCGAAATAGTCGCCGCCGATCCCCTCCACCGCCCCCAGGTAGTCCAGTCCGTAGCGGTTTTCGGGCGTATAGGGAGGAATGCCGAGGTGCCAGACGCCTATGTGCCCCGTGTGGTAGCCCGCCGAGCGGAGGGTGCCCGGGAAGGTCGGAATGTCACGAAACGGTTCGTACTCGTTGCAGATCACGCCGTTGCGCCAACCGTATCGGCCGGTCAGCAGGATTGCCCGGAACGGCGAGCACAGCGGATGGTTGGAAAACATGTTGTCGCAGGCCATTCCTTCGGCCGCCATGCGATCGAGATTCGGCGTTTGCACGACGGGATTGCCGTTGGCGCCGAGCGCGGTGTAGCGCTGCTGATCCGAGAACACGAAAAGGAGGTTCATGGGTCCAATGCTCAAGCTGCTGGAAAGGTACCGGCGCAATCTTAGTTCAATACCGGGGAGCGCACCTCGGCGCGGAAGTTCGCGATCCGCGCGACGGCCTCGAGCCATACGAAGTGGGTGATGCCGTGTCGTCGAGAGATATCCACTGCGCGATTCTCGACCCGCGACGCCTGTGCAGGGCCCTGTAACGAGGCCCTTAACCGACAGGAGTGCAGGACTGGACTACGGGTGCCTTGCGCGTCAGGTCCGGATGCCGCGCAAACCCGGCTGATCAGTCCCGCGCGTCCACCACCGTCAGCATGGAAACCAGGGTCTCCGTGCGGGGCGGCAGGCACAGGTCGTCCTTGCAGGTCTGGTAGGTGACGTTGGCCAACACCTCGTAGCGCCCGGATGCGGTTGCCTGGACAGGTTGCGCCCAGGCCTGGTCGGCGCCCATGTAGATGTCGTATGGGCCCTTGACCTGTTGCAGCGGCAGTATGGGCGACCCCGCGGCGGCGACACCATCCGGCAACTCGAAGTCGACGCGCGCCGGGATCATTCCCTCGAGCGCGTTGCGCTCCGTCGGAGCGTAGATGTACCAGGGAGGGCGCATGCTGAACCTGATGACGACGTCGGCGGGTTCGCCGACGCGGACTTCCTCCGGCACGGCCATCTCGACCGCCACCGGCGACTGACCGGTGCGCGGCGTAACCGGCGACGCCGTGCGCACGGCCGATGCCGGACGCCGAGGCTCCGCGGCCGCCGTATCCGTTTCCCTGCGTTCGCCCAGCATGACGTAGATGCGGCCCTGGTGGCGCATGGTCAGCCAATAGGCCTTGCCCTCCTCGTACAGGCGACCGATCGTATCGTCCCAGACGTCCTGGTTGAACTTGACCAACTCCAGGAACTCTTCCTCGCCGAAAAGTTCCCGCATGCCGTCCCTGTCCATGGACGCTTCGGTCGGCCGTTCCCTCGGCGGGTACAGGCCCGGGTCCTTGCCAGCGCTTTCCACCTCGTTGACGTCCTCCCACTCCCAGGACAATTCGTCGCTGAACTCGCCCCCGTTCACCGTCGCGACGCTGGCGCCGATCACCAGGTCCTTGACGCCGTCGCGGTTCCAGTCCTGGACGTAGACCCGCTGGCCGCTGCCCGGCAGCGCCTTGGCGCCGTCCGCAGCCGGCAACAGATCGATCCCCGGGTGGAACCGGAGACCGTCCTCGGTCTTCGCACCGCGGAAGAAGGTGACCGCGTGGCTGGCGGGGTGGCGGTAGGAGCCGGTCACGAGGAGATCGAGAACGCCGTCCTCGTCCCAGTCGACGACCAGCGGACTGCTCTTGCCGTCGCCGTCCGGGGGCAATAGGTACCCGTCTGGCAGGTCCTCAGTGGCGCGGTCGAGAATCCGCAACGGATTTCCTTCAAGGTCGAGCAACAGTTCGCGCTTGCCAAAGCTAGGCCGCTCCGGGCCGCCGACGTTCTCGCTGACCCGCAGACCGCCGCTGCCGCCGACGACCAGGTCGTAGTCACCATCGCCGTCGAGGTCGCCGAAACTCGCGGAGCTGTAGACCCAGTATTCAAACGTCCCGATGTCGCCAGGCTCACCCTCGTAGTCGCCCCACATGGGCTGTCCATTGGAGGCGGGGTCGCCCTCCTGGGGCAGCGTCTCGCCCGGCATGAATCCATCGCCGGTGCCGCGGAACCAGGTCACTTCGCCAGGATGGTACTGGCCTGTGATCATGTCGAGGTGGCCATCGGCGTCGAGGTCGTAGAACTGCGGCGTGAAGCCGATGCAGCACCACTGCGGGACCTCCATGATGGTGCCCTCCGTATCCTTCGCCCACTCGAACGCATCAGTGAACTTCGGGTCCCGGTCGGTGCCGGCGTTAAGGTAGACACGGATGGTCGACCCATCTGCGCCCATCGGGAACAACTCGCCAGAGTTGGTTTCGAACTCCCCTACCAGGAGGTCGCGCTTGCCGTCGCCGTTCCAGTCCCATAGCGCGGGGGCGGCCAGGCCGTGCTTCTCCGTGAGGATGGGCGCGGTCGACCCCATGACGAGAACCGGCTGGCCGAGCTTCGGCGTTCCGGGGATCGCGGGGTCGAGGATCTCCGGAAAGCTCGTCTCGTCTGCGGCGAGCCCGCCACAGAACCAGAGCATGCCACCAAGCAGGGTGATTTTGCGTCCGTTCTTTCGCACGGCCTTTGCTCCCCGTCGTCTGTTGGCCCCGATCATGGGCAGGCCAGCTTACGACAGGCTGACGCGGCTCGCGGCCTGCCCCCCACGGGGCAGGAGCGCACCGGGCGCCGGCACAGGCATAATGGGCGCCACGCAAACCAGTGAGGTGAATTTTGCAATGACGACACATGCAAACCGATGGCTGAGGGCAATCCAGGTGGGTTGCCTCGCGATCGTCGCGACGGTGGGCGGTGCGGCGCTAGCCGAGGACCCGCCCGAGATGGCGCCGGAGATGCGCGCTGACATCGAACGGCTTATGGAGGTGACGAAGGCCTACGATCCGGCCCTGGTCGAGCAAATGAGCGGTGCGCTGGCGCAGCAGATCGCAGGCATGATCAGCGACAAGATGAAGCCGGAGGTCTTTGCGCGCTGCATGGAGATATCCAACAAGGCATTCGCCGAGATGATGGCTGACGGCGGCTTCCAGGAGGAACTGAATGCCATCTATGCGCGGCACTTCTCGCACGACGACATCCGCGAGCTCCTCGCCTTCTACGAGACACCGCTGGGCAAGAAAACCATCGAGGTCATGCCGCAACTGATGATGGAAAGCATGCAGGTGACCATGGGCTGGGTGGCCAAGGTGAACCCGGTGATCCAGGAGCGGGTGACGGCACAACTGCGTGAGGAAGGACTGATCGAGTAGCCGCCCGCCCGGAGCGGCAATCCGCACTCTTTTGCGGCGCGAGGGGTATCCCCCTCGCGCACCCCGGCCTGTCAGGCCGGGGACCTTTCCGCCGTGACCATCGCCCTCACCTTCATCTACCTGATCGCCGTATTCGGGTTCCTTGTCGCGGCGCTCGTTTACTGGGTGTCGAGGCGAAGGGAGATCCGGGACTGCTCACGGTTCGCGTGGGGGGTGGTCGGCGGATACTGCGTCCTGCTGGTGCCGCTGGTGTTCGCCGCGGAAGGCGTACGCTGGGTATTCGCGTTCGCGCTGCCCATCGACGCCGCGCGGACGTTCCTGTTCACGGCCGTGGGCGTCTCCTGCTGCGCCGCAGCCGGTGTGGTCGCCTTCCCGCTGGTTCGGCCCGGCCTCGGATCCGGGGAGGCGGCGCTACGGCGTTCTCCCGCTGCGCCGATCTTGTGGGGCGTGCTCCTCGCCGGAACCTGGAGCGTTTACACCCTGTTCCTTTTCCATGCAACGAACCCGGTACTGAGCGACGCCGCCAGGAATCTGTTCGGATCGTTCGACATCACGGCGAGCATGGCAGTGGCCGTTCTCGCGGTGTCGGTGGCAGCCATCGGCGAGGAACTGATGTTCCGCCTCGGCATCCAGAACTACATCGCGCGGATCTTCGGATGGTGGGATCAACGTTACTGGCTGGCCATTCTCCTATCGGCCGCGCTATGGTCGCTCGGCCACGCCGGCACCCTGGAACCGGACTGGGTAAAGATCGCGCAGGTCTTCCCCGCCGGCCTTGCACTCGGGTGGCTCGCCAGGAAGCACGGGATCGAGGCGTGCATACTCTCCCACGTGGTATTCAATACCGGTGCGTTCTGGATGGCCGAGGCGGGGGTCCTGCCGGTCTGAACGGGCGGTGACAGTCGGCACGCGGGAGGTGGACGATGGCAAAACGCGCGGTGCTCCTGACCGGGGCGAGCGGCTATATCGCATCGCAATTGCTCGATGCGTTCAGGGACCGGTTCGAGCTCAGACTGGTCGACGTCGCCTCGAGGGGCCGCGATGGGGAGGAAATCGCCGACGTCGAGGTCACCGACCTGACCGACCCGGACCGATCCAAGTACGCGCACCTTTTCGACGGCGCCGATGCCGTCGTGCACCTCGGGTACGGGCGGTCGCGCCAACCCGACGAGATCGACCGTTTCGATGCGGAGTGCGACAACGTCCGCATGGCGAACAACGTCTACCGGGCGGCGTTCGACGCCGGCGTGCGGCGCGTCGTGATGGCGAGTTCCAACCACGCGGCGGACTTCTATGAGCACGCGCTGATCCACAGGCACGAGAAGGAGATGGTTTCCACGAACGAGATACCGCTCTCCGACAACTTCTACGGCTGGGCCAAGGCCGCGTACGAACTGCTGGGCTTTCCCTACGCCTCGGGGGCGTTTGGACGAAAGCTCCAAGTGGTGCAGGTCAGGATCGGCGCACCGCGCGAGGTCCCGGGATCGGTCTACGAGGGGCGCGACCTCGCCGAGTTCAAGCGCGACCTCGGGGCGCACTTCAGCCGGCGGGACCTGGTCCAGCTCTTCGTCAAGGCCATCGAGACGCCGGACATCGAACGCGCCGACGGCGTGCCCTGGCTCGTGGTCTACGGCATTTCCGGCAATACCCGGGCGTTCTGGTCGCTGGAGTCGGCGCGCCGGGTGCTCGGCTACGAACCCCAGGACGACTCCGAGGTGAAGTACGCGGCGGATATCGCCCGGCTGCTGACCGGACCCGACGCCACGATCGGCGGCGGACGGGTTGGCGGCTGAACGCCGGAAAGCGGGGAGATCCGCGGCACGTGAGCACTGCAACGGGCACCCAGGAGCCGAGGCTGTCCCTGCTCATGGAACTGGCTGGCGACCGGCCCGGCGCCTTGGAGGCGGCACTGCGCCCGTTCACGCGGCACGGAGTAAGCCTGACGCACATCGAGTCGCGGCCGCGCCGGGGACAGACCTTCGACTTCTACGTGGACTGCATCGGGGAGCGCGGCCAACCGGCGGTGGAAGCGGTGATCGCGGCGCTTACGGCCGAAGCGGTGCATGTCATCGTCCTCGATCACCGCGACGTGCCCTGGTTCCCACGGGAGGAGGCCGAACTGGACGCCGTCGCGAACAACACCCTGGATGCGGGCGTTGCGCTCGATGCGGACCATCCCGGGTTTCGCGACCCGCATTACCGGGAACGGCGTGCGGCCATCGACCGGCTCGCGCGCGAGTACCGGCACGGATCGGACATTCCCCTCGTCGACTACACGCCGGGAGAAGACGCCACCTGGCGCGAGGTGTACCAACGGCTTTCGTCCCTGCGCCGGGCCCATGCGTGCACCGCCTACCGGCGCGCCCTCGCTGACCTGGAGCGCGACTGCGGCTACGGCGACCGCATACCCCAGGGCCGGGACGTCAGCGAGTTTCTCGCGGCGCGCACCGGATTCCGGCTGCGGCCCGTGGCGGGCCTGCTGCGGCCGCGGGATTTCCTGAACGGGCTCGCCTTCCGGGTGTTTTTCTCGACCCAGTACATGCGCCACGGGTCGAAGCCGTTCTATACGCCCGAGCCGGACATCTGCCACGAACTGATCGGCCACGCGCCCATGTTCGCCGACCCCGATTTCGCTGACCTCTCGCAGGAGATAGGCCTCGCGAGCCTCGGTGCGGGCGATGCCGACATCGAGCGCCTGGCGCGCTGCTACTGGTTCTCCATCGAGTTCGGCCTGCTGGCCGAGGACGGCAGCGTCAAGGCTTACGGCGCCGGGCTGCTGTCGAGCTACGGGGAACTGGAGCACGCCTGCGGCGGCGCCTCGAGCGCGGGACGCGAGTCCTGGGACCCCGCCCGGGCGGCCGAGCGCACCTATCCGGTGACCGAGTACCAGCCGCACTACTTCGTCGCGGCCTCGCTGCACGACGCGCGCGCCCGCATGCACGCGTTCTGCCGGGACCTCGCCCGGCCCTTCTATGCGCGCTACCACCCCGCCACCGAGCGCATCTGGGTAGACCGGGCGGTGAGACGCGTCTGAAGCCGTTGTAGGTAGCGTGCGCGCGACTTAGGCTTACCCGCGCCATTGCATTCGCCAGCGAGCCACATGAAACCCGCGACCGAATCGACATTTCTCACGAGCGTACGGCACATGTTCGACCGCGCCGCCACGGCGCTCGACATCGCGCCGGACCTGGTGGAGACCATCCGCGAGTGCAACTCCGTCATCCAGTTGCGCTTTCCGGTGCGCCTGCGGGGCAGCTACCAGACGTTCTGCGGCTGGCGCGCCGTGCACAGCGAGCATCGGCTTCCCGTCAAGGGCGGTATCCGCTACGCGCCCATCGTGGACCAGCAGGAAGTGGAGGCCCTCGCGGCGCTCATGACGTTCAAGTGCGCGCTGGTCGACGTGCCGTTCGGCGGCGCCAAGGGCGGCCTCGCGATCGCGCCCAAGGACTACGACGAGCACGAACTCGAGCTCATTACGCGGCGCTTCACGCAGGAACTCGCCGACCACGGCTACATCGGCCCGAGCCGGGACGTGCCGGCGCCGGACATGGGCACCGGAGAACGCGAAATGGCGTGGATGGCGGACGAGTACCGTGCGCTCTACCCGTCAGACATTGACGCGCTTGCCTGCGTCACCGGCAAGCCCCCGACCCAGGGTGGAATCCCGGGCCGCACGCAGGCCACTGGGCGCGGCGTCCACTACGTGGTCCGCGAGTTCTTCGGCCATCCCGAAGACCTGGCACGCTGCGGTCTCGACGGCGGCCTCGAAGGCAAGCGTGTCGTCGTCCAGGGATTCGGCGACGTGGGCTTCAACGCGGCGCGCTACCTGGTTGAGGACGAAGGCGTATGCCTGGTCGGCGTGGTCGAGCGCGATGGCGCCATCGTCTCCGACGCCGGCCTCGAACCCGATGCCGTGGCCGAACACCTCCATCGAACCGGGAGTGTCAGGGATTTTCCCGGCAGCCGATTCGTGGCGGACGGCAGGTCCGTCCTCGCCGCGGACTGCGACATCCTGCTTCCGGCCGCAGTCGAGAACCAGGTCACGACGGACAATGCGGCGCGCATCCGGGCGCCCCTTGTGGTGGAAGCGGCCAACGGTCCCGTGACCTTCGCCGCCGAGCAGACGCTCCTTCAACGCGGCAAGATCGTTCTCCCCGATCTCCTGGTCAACGCCGGCGGCGTGACCCTGAGCTACTTCGAGTGGGTCTCCAACGTCTCGCACATGCGCTTCGGCCGCCTTTCCCGCCAGCTCGACATCCAGCGCAACCGCCACATCGTCGAGATGATCGAGACCACCACGGGCAAACCGGTGCCGGACTCGCTCAAGGCGCCGCTGCTGCGCGGCACCGAGGAACTCGACCTCGTCCGCTCCGGCCTCGAGGACACCATGCGCGGCGCCTACGGCGCGATCCGCGAAACCATGCTCGCGTCCGAAGCCATCGACGACCTGCGCACGGCAGCGTACGCCGTCGCCCTCGAAAAGGTGGTGCGCTCCTACCGGGAGATGGGACTCGCCTGAACTGGCAAGCGCGCTACGACCCTTCCGCCAACTCGTCGTAGCGCCGCTGCATCTCGTCCGGAGAAACCTCCTCGATGCTGTGACCGATGTTCCAGCGGTGGCCGAAAGGGTCGCGCACGACCGCGGTTCGCTCGCCGTAGAACATGTCGGTGGGCGGCATCTCCACCGTGGCGCCGGCCCTGGCCGCACTGTTCACCACGGCATCCGTATCGTCGACATGCAGGTGGAGCGTGACCGGTGAGCCGCCAAGGCTCGCGGGCGACCTGACACCGATCTCCGGGAACTCGTCCGCCAGCATCACGGTGGTGCCATCGAAGTCGAGTTCGGCGTGGCCGATTCGACCGCCGGATTCCACCAGCTTCATTTTCTCGGTCGCGCCGAACGCCTTCTCGTAGAACGCGATGGCGTCGGTCGCGCCGTCGACACAGAGGTAGGCAAACACTTCATGTACGGCCACGCGGAGCTCCTTCGTTCCGGCAAAGCCCGGACGATTGTAGCCGGCAGGAAGCGGCATGTGTCTCGCCAAGTGCCGCGTCCCGAAAAATACGCGCCCCCGCCACGCGGTATGCTGCCTGAAGCGGGCCGGGAAGCGCCGGATGGCGAGCGAGCATCAAGAGCGGCACAGGGGAAACGAAACGCCGGGCGTCAGGCAATGGAAGCCGTCATCGTGGGGGCCCGTTCTCTGCGCCGGGGCTGTCGCAGCGTTCGGCGCTACCCACCTGGCCTCGGTGGCGTCAGATTTCCGTTCGGTAGCCGGACTGCACCGCTGGCTGATGACCTACGCGGAAGGGTTTCACCGCCGGGGTCTCGTCGGGACGGTGTTCCAGGCCCTCGCGGGCCACGAACCGCGGGAGGTGCAGGTTGCCCTGGCCTCCGAGGTCTCCACCGCCGGCACGTGGCTCTGGATCGCCGCCGCCTTCGTTCTGATGGTGTTCGCCGCCGCCAGGACGAGGAGCCGCGCCCTTCTCGGCGTCGCGCTGGCGTATGCCGCGTTCGCCTTCGTCAACCCGATGTGGACGACGCGCGCCTACGACAACGGCTACCTGGACTGGCTGGCGGGATTCGCCGTTCTGGGGGCGCTGGCGGCGTTCTCGTACCGCCGGTATTTGCTTTCAGGCGCCGTCGTTGCCGTGGGCATCGTCGCCTACTGGGGCACGGTGTTCGTCTGGCTGCCGCTCGCCTTCCTGGCCGCCTGCCTGCAGGCGCGTGATCTCATGCACCGCGAAGCACGATCCCCAGTCCTGGATCGCGCAATCGAAGCACGCCAGGGTCGCCGGATGTTCGCGTTGCTCCTGCCGTGCGCCGCCGCCCTGGCGACTGCCCTGCTGCATGACAACAACGCGGCGGTCGCCGAACTGAACCGTATCGGAAACCAGGAGCACATCCTCCGGGAAACATTCGTCGAATTACAGGATGCAATGGGGCGACAGGCGGACTCGCTGCTGCAGAACTGGCGTGCGTACCTCGGCATCGCGGCCGTGTACGCCGTTCCACCGGCGCTCTGCGCGGCACTGTGGACCGCCGTGATGCGCCGGTTCGGCCGATCGCTGTTCCAGCCGGCCTGGCTCGACACCGCCGTGGCGGTGCTGGCGACGTTGACACCACTGCTGTTCCTGCTAGTCGCCTTCGACCTCTCCCGGCTCATGGCCTGGACGTACTTCGCTTTCCTCGTCGTAGCCGTTTTCTGGCTGTTCGAGGGGAGCAGCGGCACCGAGTCCAACGTGCGGCCCGCGCGAGTCTGGCCGTGGACAACGGTTCCGGTGGCCTTCGCCGCGTTCTTCTGGACCAGTCCCACGATCTACGCCTGGGCCGACATGGGCCACCTGGTGCCGTGCGAGCGGTTCTGCTTCAAGGAACGGACTCCCCAGGGCGATGCCCTGGACCGTTTCCGTCGATCCGCCATCGCTTCGCCCGTCCTTGAGTACACCGCGGCGGGCGGCGCGCTGCAGGGCACGACCGGGAATATCGAGCGGGGGCCTGACAACCGCTGGCACCGAATCGCCCGGGAATGGCGGGACGAACCGGGTAACGTGATGGACGTCGACGTACGGCTCGACGCGCACGCCGAGGGCGTGACGGTGCGCGCCCGCGGACAGGCGAACAACGCCATCATCGGCAGCGGCGCGCATCGCCTCTCCATCTCCTACAGGGCGTCAGGCGTGGACACGGCCAACGCCGAAACCCGACTCACGATCTACAACAGCACGTTTCGCGGCACCCGGGAGATCTTTCGCGTACCGCTCGATCCGTCGGCAACGAAGTTCGGCGCCACCGTCACGGCCCCGGCAGACCTGTACGGCAACCCGT
Source organism: Gammaproteobacteria bacterium (assembly GCA_028821515.1). Lineage (GTDB taxonomy): Bacteria > Pseudomonadota > Gammaproteobacteria > Pseudomonadales > Azotimanducaceae > VXNE01. The sequence goes on from JAPPGA010000039.1 coordinate 18,138, forward strand.
TTCGCTGGGAGGTCCGCTACAACGGCAAGGGCGTGTTCGATCTGCGCCGCGTTTCGTTCGTCGGGCAGGACTGATCGGATTGATGGCCGCAACGCACAGTGGGGCAACGGCAGCCAGGGATCGAGGTTACCATTGGCCTGACCGTGCCAGGACGGGAGCCCTGTCGATGAAATCCGCCGTCACCCAGCGCGCCGCCGTACTGTTCGGGGGCCTGGGCCTGGTCTGGGCGGTATCGCTGTACGCGCTCGCCGATCAAAGTGTGCTGTACCTCCTGGCACTGACGCCGCGGAGGCTCGACGGATTGCCCGGCGTGATGGGCATGCCCTTCGTGCACCAATCGCTGTGGCACCTCGTCGCGAACACCCTGTCCCTGGTTCCGCTGGCAGCCATCGTGCTGTTCCGGGGCGTGCGCTACTACCTTGTCACGGTGGCGTGGATCGTCGTTCTCGGCGGTCTTGCCGTGTGGCTCTTCGGTCGCGAGGCCGTCCACGTGGGGGCCAGCGGACTGGTGTTCGGCCTCGTCGGCTTCCTCGTCGTGCGTGGACTGTACGAGCGCGCCCTCACCTCCCTGCTGGTCTCCCTCGTTGTGGTCCTCCTCTACGGCGGGACGATCTGGGGCGTCCTGCCCCGGGGCGATGGCGTGTCGTGGGAAGCGCATCTGTTCGGACTGATCGCCGGCGCCGCGACAGCGCGCGTCCTCGTGGGTCTGAATGCCCGCAACCCGGCAGGCGATCTCGACGCATGATCTATCTCATCTTCGAGGGCCAGCTACTGCTCTTCACGCTGTTGATCCTGGCGCTGATCGCCTCGCTCTCGTTCCACGAGTTCGGGCACGCGCTGGTGGCGAAAACTGCATGGCGACGACACGGCGGAGCGCGCCGGCCGGCTGACGTTGAATCCCGTCGCCCACATCGATGTCTTCGGTCTGCTGATGGTCGTCATGGTGGGATTCGGCTATGCCAAACCGGTGCCCACGGACCCGCGCAACTTCCGGTCAAGGCGCGCGGATCTGTGGGTCGCGGCGGCGGGGCCCGGCATGAACCTGTTGCTTGCGCTCGTCGTGTGGAACGCCTTCCTGCTGCTCCGGAGCGCGGGGGTCGATGCGGCGTACACGCCCGGCAGCGAGACCTTTGTCTTCCTGCTGGTGCAGGTTAACCTCCTGCTGATGGTGTTCAACCTTATCCCCATCGGTCCGCTGGACGGCCATTACATCCTGCCGCACTTCCTGCCGCCGGCCGCAGCCCGGTCATACCGGTACTACAACGCCCGCTACGGCGTCTACGCGCTGCTGGGCCTGATCGTGCTCGGCGTCCTGGGCGTGCCCGTGTTCCGCTACGTGATGTCCATTGCCCAGGCGCTCCTGCCGCTCATCACGTTTGCCCCGATGTCATGAGCAGCGGGCGCCAGGCAGTCAGCCGCCGCGCAGGGTGGGTGGTGCCCGAGCCGCTGGCGACAGTCGATGTCCCGCTGGACGACAGCACGTCCGTCACGCTCAGGCGGCACGGCAACCCGGAAGGGACGCGGCTCGTGCTCAGTCACGCCAACGGGCTTTCGACCGATGCGTACTACCCGTTCTGGTCGCTGCTCGCCGACCGGTTCGATCTCATCCTCTACGACTTCCGGAACCACGGCTGGAACCCGCCTGCGGATCCGCCGGGCGATCTCGAAGCACACGACATCGAGACCTTCATCCGGGACATGGAGCAGGTCGAGCAAGCGATCGACCGGCACTTCGGGGAACGGCCCAAGGTCGGGGTGTTCCACTCGATGTCGGCACAGGTAGCAGTGCTGCAGGCCGCCCGCAGTGGCGGGTTCCAGGCACTGGTGCTGTTCGATCCATTCATCTGTCCGCCGGGATGCGCTCCCCAGCACGTCGCGGCCCTCGAAGCGACCATGCGCCAGTTGGCCGAGGGCGCCCGGCGTCGGCGGGAGACCTTCACGAGCGTGGAAGCGTTCGCCGAGCGCATCCGTAGCGCTCGGCCCTTCGAACGCCTGGTCCCCGGCGCCACGGATCTGATCGCGATGACGACGCTGCGGCGAATTCCCGGCGAGACGCGGTACGCGTTGTGCTGCCCGCCCGAGTACGAAGCAAGGATCTACGAGCAGGGACTGCGCTGGGCGATGGCGGTGAATGTCGACAACCTGCCGTGTCCGACCAAGGCCATCGGCGCCGATCCCACGGTGCAGCATTCCTTCATGCCCTCGGTGGACCTGAGCGAACTCCTGATCCTCGACTACGACTTCGTACCCGAGACGACGCATCTCCTGCAGCTCGAAGCGCCGGGGGTCTGCGTCCATTTCATGCTGGAGTTCCTGACGCAGACCTTGCCCGGCTAGAAGTTCTCACTCTGGAACGGCACGCGGGTGCCCATCAGGGGGCACTGTCCGGTACGGGCGAGATGGGCGAAAAAGAGGGCTCGGATGCGTGGGGCGCCACGGATTCGGCTAACCCTACCTTGCGCCCGAGCAGGTCTTCCAGGCCGGCCCTGACGCCGCCGTCCAGGCGGATGCAGCCGAACAGCTCCGGCCGGGGGGAAGGGGTGCCGAAAGACAGCGGTTCCGGGCCCGCGGCTTCCGACACGGAATCCACACCCGGCAAACCGCTGGCGTTGAAGTCCGCGCCGCCCTCCAGCACCCGATTCGCCGCCCAGGTCTCGCCCCGCCGCATCGATAGCGGCTCGGGCCGATCATTCACGTAGCCGTGCAGTGCCTGGACATCGCCCGGGTACATTTCATCGATCACCAGGCGCAACCTGTCGATGACGTTCGCGTCCGTCATGCGCCCGCGCTGGCCCCAGACAACGATGGCTTCGGCCCTCGTGTCCCCTTCCGTGCCGACGATGCCGATGTCCTTCTCGAAGCCGTGGTGATAGCTCATCAGGATGGCGTCGTGCAGGTCGGCAACGTCTTCGAACCTGCTCGAGTAGCTGTAGAAATCGACGGCGCCGTCGGATGCGAAGGCATCGACCACGTCGCCCGGAAGCAGCGCCAGTTGCTCGGACTCGGGGTCCTCGCCATGAAAGAAGATCCGGGCAAGCTGCAGCATCAGTTCCGAACCGAGCGGGTGTGCCCGCGTCAACCGGGACGACGGCCAATCGGCAAAAAAACTGCTCATCGCCTCCCACGGGGTCCGGTCCGGATCCAGCGACGGCAACTTCGACGCCGGCATGAAATCCGCAGCGTGCGACAACTCGTGATAGAGCAGAAACGCGAGGAACGGCGGCAACCGGTCGGCCCGCGGCGCTCTCTCGCCTGCGGCGGTCAGGCCCAAAGGCACGTTGTTGCGCACGAGGCGCCAGGGTATGCGCAGCTGCATGTCGTTCCCGAAGCCACTTCGGTAATCCTCCTCCATGGTCACGACAGCGCGCTCCTCCGGCGTCTCCCAGAAGAAGTCCGCGTCGAGGTAGATTGCCCCGGACCCCGCCCAGTAGTAGGCCGGGCGAATGTCGCTTGCGATGACAATCGCGGTGATCGAGCGGGCCAGCAGGCGGATATCCGCCGGGAACTCGCGCAACCGCCGCTTCAGCCGGTCCCCCATCCAGCGGTGGGAGACCAGTACCCGCGACATGACGTCATCGACGGTCGGCTTCTCGAACTCCGTGCCGAGGAACGGCAGCTCCCCGACCGTGCAGGTCCGCTGCAACGTATCGCCACCGTAGGCGCACGGCCGCAGCAGGTCGGCGTGGGTTCCATCAGGCACATACGGGACCGTGTATGCCACGCCGGCATCGTCCCGCGCGTTCACCTCGAAGACCACTTCGTCCACGCCTCCAAGGTCGTCCGTCACCGTGAGTTGTACGGGATAGACGCCGGGCTCCTCGAAGGTGTGTTCGAGCGTCGCGCCGCTTATCGGAGCGTTGTCCGCCACTTCCCATTCGTAAGTGGCAATCTCGCCGTCGCTGTCGCTGGACTCTGCGGCATCGAAGGTGACCGTGAACGGTGCCACGCCGTCCACCGGGTCAGCCAGTATCCTCGCCATTGGGGGCACGTTGACGACGATTTCGTTCGTGGCGCTGGCCTGAGCGCCGTCGTCGTCGGTCACCGTGAGGCTCACTTCAAACGCGCCGGAGTCCTCGTAGGTGTAATCGACCGTGCGGCCGGTGTCCGTGGAACCGTCGCCGAATTCCCAGGCGTACGTGCTGATGGCACCGTCGCTGTCACGGGAGGCCGACGCGTCAAGGGTGACGGCGAGCGGGGGTGGGCCCGAAGCCGGCGTCGCCGTGAAGCTCGCGGTCGGCGGACGATTCGGCGGCGGACCTGATCCGCCCGAACCCCCGCAACCCTGCAGCAAAACAGCCGCAACGAGCGTCGTATAGAGGAGAAATCCGGATCGGGTGTACATGCGACCTACCCTCCGGCGCACGCCGAGACGTTGCGTTAGACGTCGACGGTGGCGATTCGGTTCGCGATTTTCTCGCGCCACAGGCGCGGACCCTGGATATGCACCGACTTGCCGCGTACGTCCACGGACACCGTGACCGGCATATCGCGCACCTCGAACTCGTAGATCGCCTCCATGCCGAGATCCTCGAAGGCAAGCAGCGTCGACTTCGTGATCGCTTTCGAAACCAGGTAGGCGGCGCCACCCACCGCGATCAGCGACACGGCGCCGTGGTCCCGGATGGCCTCGATGCCCACCGGGCCCCGCTCGGCCTTGCCGATCATCCCGATAAGGCCAGTGCGTTCGAGCATGACGCGGGTGAACTTGTCCATGCGGGTGGCGGTCGTCGGGCCCGCCGGTCCCACCACCTCGTCGCGGACCGGATCGACCGGGCCGACGTAGTAGATGAACCGATTGGAAAAGTCGACGGGTAGTCGTTCGCCCTTTTCGATCATGTCCACCAGGCGCTTGTGTGCCGCGTCACGACCCGTCAGCAGCCTCCCGGACAGGAGCAGCGTTTCGCCGGCGCGCCAGGTCGCGATGTCCTCCTTACGTGTAGAGTCCAGGTCGACGCGACGCGCGTCGGCAGCGGCGTCCAGGGCGATGTCCGGCCAGTCGTCAAGGTCCGGGGGCGCGAATTCCGCCGGACCCGAGCCGTCCAGCACGAAGCGGACGTGCCGCGTGGCAGTGCAGTTCGGAATCACCGCCAGCGGCTTGTTCCCGGCGTGGGTCGGATAGTCCGCGACCTTGACGTCGAGCACCGTGGTCAATCCGCCCAGACCCTGTGCGCCGATGCCCAACGCATTGACCTTCTCATAGAGCTCCAGCCGCATTTCCTCCGCGTGATCCGACGGACCGCGGGCGATGAGGTCATGGATGTCGATGGGCTCCATCAACGCCTCCTTGGCGAGCAGCATCGCCTTTTCCGGTGTGCCGCCAATGCCGACGCCAAGCAGGCCCGGTGGACACCATCCAGCACCCATTCTCGGAACCGCGTCGAGCACCCAGTCGACGACGGAGTCGGACGGATTCAGCATGGTCAACATCGCCTTCGCTTCGCTGCCGGCGCCTTTGGCCGCGACCTCCACTTCCAGTTTGTCCCCGGGAACGATGCGGTAGTGGATTACCGCCGGCGTGTTGTCACGGGTATTGGCGCGGTCAGCGTCCGGGTCGCCGACGATGGACGCACGCAGGATGTTGTCAGGGTCGAGATAGGCGCGCCGCACGCCCTCGTTGACGATGTCGTCGACACTGGCACCGCCGTTCCAGGCGACCTCCATGCCGACGTCGAGAAAGACGTTGACGATGCCCGTGTCCTGGCAGATGGGACGCTTGCCGAGGGCGCACATGCGGGAGTTGACGAGCACCTGCCGCAGCGCGCCTTTGGCGGCGGGATTCTCCTCGCGCTCGTAGGCGGCGGCCATGGCGCGAATGAAGTCCGGCGGATGGTAGTAGGAGATGTACTGCAGCGCGTCCGCAACGCTCTGGGTCAGATCCCTTGCGTGAATTACTGTCATCGTTCGTTCGCTTGGCGTCCTGGCGCGTCAATATTGCGCCTGATTCGAGTCGTTTCCAACGCCGGGGTACACTAGAGTTGACACTTGGGGGGCGCAAAAGTTGACCGACGCATACCTGGAACGCGACATCGAACTCGCGAGCGGCAAGGTACACCTGCTTGAAGGCGGCAGCGGCAGCGACATTGTGATGTTGCATCACTCCTGGGGCAGCCCGGGGTGGCTGCCGGTGCATGCGGCGCTCGCCGAGCGGCATCGCGTGGTGGTCCCGGACCTGCCCGGCTGGGGCGGCTCGGTGCGCCCGGCCTGGGCGCGGGAGCCCCGCGACATCGCGATTCTCACGGGTCACATCCTCGACGCGCTGGACATCGGGCCGGCCGCGGTCGTGGGCACGGGATTCGGCGGCTTCATCGCGGCCGAACTCGCCGCCATGCAGCCGCGCCGGCTGCGCGCGCTGGTGCTGGTCGGCGCCCCGGGGCTGAAGCCGGAAAACAGCGACATCCTCGACCAGATGATGGTGTCGCACCGTGACTACATCGAGCAGAGCTTTCGCGATCGGGAGAACTACGTCGCGTGGGTCGGCGAGGAACCCGGCGACGATGTGCGCGAACTGTGGGACATGTCGCGGGAGATGACGGCGCGGGTGACCTGGAAACCGTACATGTTCAGCCGGCGCCTGGCGCCGCTCCTCGGCGACGTGACGACGCCGACGCTCCTCGTCTGGGGCGGGCGCGACAGGATCGTGCCGGTCGAGTGCGCCGAGCTGTATGCCGCCTGCCTGCCGAACTCGACGATCGAGATGGTCGAGGATGCGGGTCACGTGGTCGAGATCGAGGAGCCGCAGCGGGTCGCGGAGATGGTCTCGAGTCACGTCGACTAGCCGCGCCCACGCACCGCCCATCGCTCCGAGGCGGTTGTTTCATCCAAGCCCGTCCGGCATGTCGCCATAGGCGGCAGGTCGTGTGAGACCTGCCGCAATCGGAATAGACGCATTCAACATCTGCCGTAGGTGATGTCCCTTCCACACGTGGGACGAAAAATCCGTGTGTCCTATTTTCGATGCCTGCCGAACTCGACGATCGAGATGGTCGAGGATACGGGTCACGTGGTCGAGATCGAGGAGCCGCAGCGGGTCGCGGAGATGGTCTCGAGTCACGTCGACGGCGCGGGGGGTTAAGCCTCGCGATTGTCGATCCTGCGTGGCCCCACCCTCGCGAAAATCTACTGATAGTATTGGTGCCAACGGTCGCGGCGCCATTCGATAAGTTCAGACATGTTCATCGGCTATTTCACGGAACGTCCCTACCAGGATCCGAACTCCGGCTACTTCGGGAATACCGGCAGGGCGGTCATGGACCTCGGCATGTCCAACGCCTCCTACGACCCGAGGCTCGGCGCCGACCTCTACAACCGCTACCTCGATGAAAAGCTGTATGCGGAGGAAATGGGCTTCGACGGCCTGATGCTGAACGAACACCACTCCACGCCCTTCTGCATGGGACAGGTCGTGAACCTCGAGGCTGCGATCCTCGCCCGGATCACCAAGCGCGCGAAGATCGTGCTGCTCGGCAATATCCTGCCGATCTGGGACGACCCGCTGTGGCTGGCGGAAGATCTCTCGACCATCGACATGATCTCCCGTGGCCGCCTGGTGACCGGGTGGGTTCGGGGAACCGGCCGGGAAAGCGTCGCGCACAACGCCGTGCCGCCCTACAACTGGGACCGGTTCCAGGAGGCGCACGACTTCATCATCGAGGCGTGGACGCGGGACGGGCCGTTCCGCTGGGAAGGGGAGCATTACCACTACCGCTACGTGAACCCCTGGTCGAAGCCCTACCAGTCGCCGCATCCGCAGATCTGGATCCCCGGCGTCATGAGCCGCAACACGGTGGCCTGGGCCGCGAAACACCGCTATCCCTATGTCATGCTGGCGACGGAGCTCGGACCGACCAAGGATTCCTATGGCTACTACGACGAGGTGGCGAAGGAAGAGGGCTACGAGGCCGGGACCCAGCACCGGGGGTACCTCTTCAAGGTGCATGTCGACGAGACCGAGGCGCTGGCGGACGAAGCCGGGCGCAAGTACGTGCAGGGCCCGAGCAACCCGTTCCTCGAAGGCAACCAGGGGATCGTGCGGCCATTCATCCAGAACCTGCCCGGGCTGACCCAGCGCAACAACCTGCTGCCGACGCTCACGAGTTTCGCCGCGGCCAGGTCGCGGGGCCGGGCGGAGCAGTTCATCGCGCAACAGCGGGCCCGCGGCGAGAAGGCGGACATCCCGCCTCCGCCGAAGGATCCCTACGCCGACCTGACGAAAAAATACAGCATCATTTCGGGCACGCCGAAGTCGGTCATCAAGCGCGTACGCCACGTGCTGGAGACCCTGCGGCCCGGCACCATCTTCTTCTGGGACGGCGACGGCGCCATGTCCCACGAGGACAGCATGCGGTCGCTGCGGCTGATGGGCGAGGAAGTCATACCGGCGGTGCGCGAGATCGGCAAGGAGCTCGATCTCAAGGGACCGTTCGAAGTGGATCCCAGTACCAACGAGCCCATGGCGCAGCCCGAGGACGAAACGGTCGAGCAGGCCGCAGCCGATTGACGTCATCGTCGTAGGCGGTGGGCCGGCGGGCAGCGTCGCCGCCGCCCTCCTCGCCCGGCAGGGCTTCGAGGTCGCGCTCTACGAATCCGAAATATTCCCCCGCGCGCATGTCGGGGAGTCCCTGCTGCCGGCAACGCTGGCGGTGCTGGACGACATCGGTGTGCTGCCGGCGGTAGAAGCGGCGGGCTTCGTCAAGAAATGGGGCGCGACCATGTCCTGGGGGCGGGGTCCGAAGCCCTGGAGCTGGTACTTCAAGGAAACGAACCGGCGGTTTCCGCACGCCTACCAGGTGTGGCGACCCACGTTCGACCAGATACTCCTGGACCACGCCGCGGACTGCGGTGCGGCGGTGCACTGCGGGGAGGCGGTGATGGCGGTGGACGGGGGCGCCGTGACGCTCGCGGGGGGCGGACGCGTCGAGGCTGGCATGGTGGTCGATGCGTCCGGCCAGCGCGCACTCGTCGCGACCGCGCTGGGCCTGCGGGAGTGGGACAGCGCCTTCCGGAATCTCGCCGTGTACGGCTATTTCGACGGCGGACGGCACCTGGACCCACCCGACGACGGCAACATCTTCATCGAAGCGACGGCCCACGGCTGGCTTTGGAAGATCCCGCTGGCCGGCGGGGTGTCGAGCGTCGGTGCGGTGGTGGATCGGGACTACGGCGCGGGTGAGATACGGCGTGTCGGTCTGGAGCGATTCTTCTCGTCGCAGATCGCTTCAGGAACGGGGACACACAACTTTTTGGACGGCGCGGTCAAGCGGCAGGGTCTCACGGCGGTGCGCGACTGGTCGTACTGTGCGAAATCCATGGTCGGCGATGATTTCGTATTGGTGGGTGATGCGGCGTGCTTCATCGACCCGCTCTTCTCGACTGGGGTCCATCTCGCGGTGAGCGGCGCACACCTCGCAGCAGCCTACGTCACTACGGCGTTATCGGAGCCCCGCCTGCGCGCGGCGGCGGGCGCAGCGTATGAACGCCTCTACATCAACCAGTACGCGCACTTCCGGGAACTGGCGAAGCTGTTCTACGCGTCGAACCGGACCGCCGACTCGTACTTCTGGGAGGCGCGGCGGATCGGCGGATCGCCGGACGACGCGCCGCGCGCCGCGTTCGTCCGCTCCGTCTCCGGGCAGACCGCCGCAGGCTACGAACGCTCCGTGCTGCACCACGGCGTTCTCCCGGAATCCTTCCGGCGCGCCCTGGATGCGGAGACTTCGGCTCGCCGGGCGCGGCGCATGCGGCCGGCAGCGACCACGCGTGTGCAGAAAGCCGCCGATGTTGACGTGAGGCGGGACATGGTCCTAGGCGACGGGCGCTTCGAGCCGGGCTATGTCATCGACGGTCCAGGCCGCGACGAACTACCGGTGAGCGGACTCGTCGCGAGCCTCGCTCACTACGCTGGGGGCGAAACCCTGGCCGCAATCTCAGAGCGCATCGCCAGCGCCAACGAGGCCGATCCCGCAGGCGTGACCGAGGCCGTCCTGGCGGCGGCGGAATTGCTGATCGCCGACGGACTGCTGGAAGTCGTACTCACGGACCAGCCCACTAGATAGAACTGAAGACACACGCATTTCTAGTCCTGCACAGTGTCGGCAATGTTGCACACGATACGCACCGAGTTCGCCTATTCCGACTGAGGGATGTCCCACAAGAAATAACGAGATGTCTACTCGTCCGAAACTTGGTGTCGGGGCACACTGGAAACAATGGCGACGCCCCGATACAAGCTGGTCGACAACACAACGGCTCTCGGGTACCACCTGGTGTCCAGTTGCGTGCGTCGCGCGTGGCTATGCGGTTTCGACAAGCGCACTGGTAGGGACTACTCGCACCGTAAGCGTTGGCTCGTGGAGCGCATGCTCTGTCTAGCTCGCTGTTTCGCGGTCGAAGTCGACGCTTACGCCGTAATGAGTAACCATTTCCACTTGGTTGTCCACTACGATCCAAAGGCGTGCGAGGGTTGGAGCGACGAAGAGGTCGCCGCGCGCTGGGTGGACGCATTCCCTCCGAGAGAGCGGGGTTTGGTGGCGGAGGAGCGGAAGCCTGAAGCTCGGGAGTTGATGCTCGGGGATCCGGTGCGGCTGGAGAAGGCGAGGCGGACGCTGGGGTCGTTGTCGTGCTTCATGAAGCACTTGAAGCAACCAATCGCGCGGCGGGCTAACGAAGAGGACGGCTGCAAGGGTCACTTCTTTGAGCAGCGCTTTTATTCCGGCGCTCTATTGAGCGAGAAGGCAGTGATCGCGGCGATGGCCTATGTCGATCTGAATCCGGTGCGGGCAAAGCTGGCGCGACGGCTCTCGCAGTGCAAGCACACATCAATAAGGGCTCGACTGCTTGAGAACAGTCCAACTGCACTTGCGGACTTCATCCGCCCGCTGGCATCCGGCCTGACGCGCAAGCGCGAGGCGAGCCACGCCCACCCATCGCCGCGTCTTGGCCTGACTCTCGCGACCTATATCGAGCGACTGGAGACGGTCGTCGAAGCCGAGGTAGCGACGGACCGAGAGGACCGGTGGATCGCGGAGATACAGTCCCTCGCCAGACGTCGGCATGCCTACGGATCCAAAGCACAGCTAGAGCGATGGATGGCCAATCGCGGCCTCCGACGTCGCATAGAACCTCTTCCCGCCTGACGGTCGGGCATGCCTCTGCGTGCCCGCGCCTGACCTGTGACCACAGGGGCCCGACGCCGCCATCAAACGCGAGTCCCCTGGACGCAACGCGAGTCGTGAGGCACCGTGCCTCCCCTCACGCCCGGCAAATCTGGTAATGGAATCGACATCGCCCAGCGCCATCGTGAGCGATCGCTGAAGAGCCCGTGCGAAACATCGCCGCTCCGTTGGTCCATCGTATAGTCGCGAATAACCGTGTGTCCCCCGACCCTGCGTCTGTGTCCCCGACCCTGCGAGTACCGTGTGTCCCAGCTCATATAAGTGGTAGAGTGCGCGTCGCCAGAGTTCGCGCGGTATCCGATGCAGAACCCCGACCAGAAACCCTTGCGTTCATTCGGATTTCATACCCGTAGCGTGCACGCGGGGGCGCGGCCTGAGCCCAATACGGGTGCCCGCGCGGTGCCGATTTTTCAGACGAGTAGCTACGTGTTCGAGGATCCCGAGTCCGCGGCCGCGTACTTCAATCTGCAGGAGTACGGGAATACCTATTCGCGCATCATGAATCCCACCGTCGCGGCGTTCGAAGAGCGCGTCGGGAACCTGGAAGGCGGGATCGGCGCGGTCGCTTTCGCCAGCGGCCTGGCGGCACAGTCTGCGGTGCTCTTTACCCTACTCAATCCGGGCGACCACGTGGTTGCATCCGCCGCGCTTTATGGCGGCACCGTAACGCAACTCAAGCACCTGTTTCGGAAAATGTCAGTCGGGCTCACATTCGTCGATCCAGACAGTCCAGAGAACTGGAAGGCGGCGCTCGCCGATGAGACAAAACTCTTGTTCGCCGAGACCATTGGCAATCCCGGCGGCAACGTCCTAGATATCGAACCGGTGGCCGGTATCGCGCATGGCCACGATATTCCTCTGGTTGTGGACAACACCTTCGCTACCCCCTACCTCTGCCGGCCCATCGACTGGGGCGCCGACATCGTCGTGCACTCCGCGACGAAATTCCTCGGCGGCCACGGCACCAGCATCGGCGGCGTGGTCGTGGACTCCGGCGAGTTCGATTGGTCAAACGGCAAGTTTCCGGTCATCTCGGATCCCTCGCCCGCCTATCACGGACTCGCGTTCCACGAGACTTTCGGCGGCTACGGCTACCTGATGAAGCTGCGCGCCGAGACTCTGAGGGATCTAGGCAGCGCCATGAGTCCGTTCAACGCGTTCCTGTTCATGCAGGGGATTGAAACGCTGCCCTTGAGGATGGAGCGCCACGTCGCCAACGCCGTCACCCTGGCCGACTGGCTGCGGGGACGTAGCGAAGTGGCCGCCGTACGGTATGCCGGCCTCGACGACAGTCCCTACAGCACCTCAAGGGCCAAATACCTGCCGAAAGGGGCCGGTGCCGTTTTCTGCTTCGACCTCGCCGCCGGACGGGAAGCCGGACAGGAGTTCATCCGGGGGGTCGAACTCTTCTCGCACCTCGCCAACGTCGGCGACGCCAAGAGCCTCATCATTCACCCGGCCAGTACGACACACCGGCAGTTGGACGAGGAGGAACTGGCGGCGGCGGGAATCGGTCCGGGGACGATTCGGCTCTCGGTAGGTATCGAGGACGTGGACGATCTCATCTGGGACCTGGAGGCCGCCTTTGCCCGTATCGCGTGAATACCAAGAGCCGGAGACGATCCAGCGGATCCTTCACCAAGCTCGAACAGTCGCCATCGTCGGCCTGTCGCCAAACGAACTACGGGCAAGTAATTTCGTCGGCTTCTATGCCGACCGACACGGCTACGAAGTGATCCCCGTCAACCCTCGGGAAGACGAGATCATGGGTTTCCGGTCCTACCCATCCCTCGAGGATATTCCGAAAACCGTGGACGTCGTGGACGTTTTCCGCGATCCCTCCGCAGCGATCAATATCGCTCGACAGGCTGTAGCCGTCGGCGCAGGGGCGCTATGGCTCCAGTTCGGCGTCATCAGCGATCAAGCCGCAGAAATCGCCCGGGCCGGCGGCCTCGATGTCGTGATGGACCGATGCTTCAAGATCGAGCACGCCCGATACATCGGCCGCATGCACTGGCTCGGCTTCAACACCCGGGTTATCACAGGACGCCGGCCGGCGCATCTGCTGTAGGGAACCCCCGGATATCCCCGCTTCCCATGCCCGGGGTGTGCCGCCGCAATCTGGCAGAAACTAACTCGACACCCTCACGAGATGCCTGTCCCCTGCCTGAAATGGACATTTTCCCCTGCTGTCAAGAGTGTATGGACGACAGCGCGACGGGAGTCCTGCATGCAAGTGTGTGTCCCGAACAGCATCATCAGCGACGAAGCCGCCGAAATCGCCAGGGCCGGCGGCCTCTATGTCGTGATGGACCGGTGCTTCAACCGGGCGCCTCGCCGGACAGGTTCACCGGGCGCCTCGCCGGACAGGTTCTCTAGGGCGCCCTGCCCGAGGTTGTCGCTTCGCGCGGTCAGCCTGCGCCCAGTCGCCCCGTGAGAACCAAAATGTGTGTGTCCCCGATTCGGTGTGATTCGGTTGAAAATGTGTGTGTCCCCGATTCGGTGGGGATCCCGATGCGGTGGGGAATCGCCCGAAGATCTGCGTTCCTAGCCCAAGGTCCTTTTCAGGTAGGCTTTGAGACGCCGCCAGGCGTCGGCCGCAGGTTCGCGGTTGACCCCTGGATCGCGATCCACGTACAGCCAGAAACCGTGCTGGACCGGATCGTAGATGTGGACATCGTTCTCGATGCCGGCGGCCCGGAGCGCCTCGACGAAACGGTCGACCGCCTCGGGTGGAATCCCACGATCCTGACCGGCGAAGGTGCCGTATACCTCGTGGCGGATTTTCGCAAGTTGCTCCGGATCGTCGAGCAGGCGGCCATAGAAGATCGCCGTCGCGTCGTGGTGTTCGCTGCCGAGGGCGTAGCTCAGGGCGACGCCGCCGCCGTAGCACCAGCCGATCGCCGCCACCTTGCCCGTCGTGTCAGGACGACCCTCCAGGTACGCGGCGGCGGCGTCGAGATTCGCGATAATGGCCTCAGGATTGGCCAGGGTCTCCCGCACCAACGCCATGTTCTCCTGCGGATTCGCGCCCGTGCGGCCGCTGTAGAGGTCCGCCGCAAGCGCGACGTAGCCCTCCTCCGCGAATGCATCCGCCACCTGCCGGACCCTGTCCACCAGTCCGTTCCACTCGTGGATCAGGATTACGCTGGGGTGCGGACCCGTGCTTTCCGGCAACGCCAGGTAACCGTTCGCCTCACCGTGGTATTTGAGCGTCTCGCCACCCGGTGCCCCGCCCTCACCGAGCAGGGCCGGCGGGATGTCGCCGTCGGCGCCATGGCTCAAGCCCGCGGCGAGCAGGAAAAGGAATGCAAGGCAGGTTTTCATGCGGCTGGGTCCCGTCTTCCCTTGAGTGTCTCCACGATACGCCCATGCTCCTGCTCGTCCAAGCGATAGGCGAGCGAGACAACGACCAGCAGGACCTGGATGGCGAACGGCACAAGCGACATCGACCACAGGATCGCCGTCAGTGACCCTTCTGACTGCGGCGTGTTGGCGACGTAGCCGAACGCGGCCAGCAGGCCGGCAACGCCGGCGCCTCCGACCGCCTTGCCTATCTTCTGGAAAAAGCTGGCCTCGGCGAACGTCAGGCCTGGCGCTCGCACCCCGGTGCGCCATTCGGCGTACTCCACGGTGTCGGGGATCATGGCCCAGCCGAACACGGCGATCGGGGCGCCGCCGATGGCCATCACCGATCCCCACACGAACACCATGGGGACATTGTCCGGCGAAGTGAAATAGAAGCCGACGGCGCCGATCATCGCGACGACGGCGCCGACCCGAACACCTCCCGCCTTGCCGAAGCGCCTGGACAGCCATGGCACCGCGATCAGTCCCAGCAACAGGATCGGCATGGTCACGCCGAAGTAAAGTCCCAGCAGGTCCGCGCGGCCCATGTTGTACGTGAAGTAGTAGGGGGCGGCGGTCAGGCGCACCGTGAGCGCGAGCATGCCAAGCGTGAACAGCGCGACGACGACGATCAGGGGCGGGTTCGCGACCAGCGCCCGGGTGACCTTGGCAAGGGAGAGCCTTTGCGCCGCGCGCGGCGCGAAGCGTTCTTCGGTGCCCGCGAAACTGATCCACAGGAGGGCCGTCGCGACGACGGAGAACGCGATCATCGTCACCTGGAAGCGATCCACCCCGCCGCCGAGCCAATCCGACAGCTCGCCGAGTCCGACCGTAACGACCGTGCCGCCCGCGACGGCACAGCCGATGCGCCACGTCGTCAGGCGCGTCCGCTCCTGGTAGTCGTCGGTCAGTACCGCGGTCATGGACGCATAGGGGATCGTCACGACGGTATGGGCGATGCCGAAAAGCACATAGGTCGCATATGCCCAAACAAGCTTGCCGAAGTCACCGAAACCGGGGACCGTGAACATCGCGACCGTGATCAGACCGAGGGGAAGCGGACCGAACAGAAGGTAGGGCCGGAACTTTCCCCAACGGCTGTGCGTGCGGTCGGCGATGAATCCCATGACGGGATCAGTCACCGCGTCGACGATCCTTGCCACCAGGAACACGCCGCCGGCGACAGCGGCGGATAGCCCGTACACGTCCGTGTAGAAGAACAGCAGGAACGCCATCGCCGACATGAAGTACAGGTTGATGCCGAAGTCACCGACCGCGTAGCTGAATCGCCGGGCGTTATTCAGGGAGCATCCTCCTCGAGGTCGAAGGAACGAGGGCTCTGCTGGACGGCGCAACCATGCCCCGCCCCTTCGGGTCAATCGCCTCCGTTCTCCGAAATCGCCTCCAGCACCTTCGGCGGCGACATGGGCAGTTCCGTCATGCGGATGCCGAGGGCGCGGCTGACGGCGTTTCCGACCGCGGCCAGCGGCGCGACGATGGGTGTCTCTCCGCAGCCGCGCACGCCGTAGGGGTGGTTCGGGTTGGGCACCTCGACGATCTGCGTGTCGATCATGGGCAGGTCCGAGGCGACCGGCACGCGGTAGTCCAGGAAACCCGCGTTGTCCATCACGCCGTCATCGTCGTATAGGTACTCCTCGTTCAGCGCCCAGCCGATGCCCTGGACCGCGCCGCCCTGCATCTGGCCTTCCACGTAGTCGGGGTGAATCGCCTTGCCGGCGTCCTGCACGGCGGTGAACGACGTGACCGTCGCCCTGCCGGTCTCCCGGTCCACTTCGACATCGGCCAGGTTCACCGAGAACGCCGGACCCGGTCCCTGCGCATTGAGCGATGCGCGCCCGGAGATCGGGCCGCCCGTGCGGGGAGCCCCGGCCGCAAGTTCCTGGATGGACAGCGGCTCCGCCTCGATGTTGACACCCTCGACCGGCCGCGCCGCGCCGTCTTTCCATTCCACCTGGTCGACGTCGATGTCCCAGGTCGCGGCGGCGCGGGCGCGCAGTTGGCCGATCACGTCCTCGCAGGCGTGGACCACCGCCAGCCCCGTCGCAAACGTGACCCGGCTGCCGCCGGTCGTCGCGCAATACCCGGTGCTGTCCGTGTCGGCGACCTGCACGCGCACCTGCTCGTAGGGCACACCCAGGGTCTCCGCGGCCATCAACGCCATGGACGCGCGGCTGCCGCCGATATCGGGGCTGCCTTCGACGATCTTGACGATGCCGGATTCGGTCAGGTGCACCTCGGCGCTCGAGGTGTTGCCGCCGTTGAACCAGAAGCCCACCGCGACGCCGCGGCCGTGACCTTCGGGCAGCTCGGCGTTGTAGTTGGGGTGGTTCTTCGCGGCCAGCAGGCAGGCCTTGAGGCCGATGGCCCCGAACGTCGGCCCATAGGCCGCGCGGGTGCCGGCGACGGCTGCGTTCTTGAGGCGGAAGTCGATCGGGTCCATGCCGATCCGCTGCGCCAGTTCGTCCATGACGGACTCGCCCGCGTACATCGCCTGGGGCGCGCCCGGGGCGCGGTAGGCGGCGACCCGCGGACGGTTCGTCACCGCCTCGCGGGACTCGATCCGCACGTGTTCCACGTCGTAGGGCGCGAATATGCACATCGCGCCGGCGCCCATGGCGCTGCCCGCAAAGGCGCCCGCGTCGAATGTCAGGTTGGCGGACATGGCGGTGACGGTGCCGTCCCGCTTGCAGCCGATCCTGATCGTGTTGACGGTGCCCGACGCCGGGCCTGTGGCGCGGAACACTTCCTCCCGCGACATGACCATCTTCACCGGCCGGCCGCTCTTCTGCGACAGCTTCAGCGCCAGCGGCTCCAGGTAGATCGTCGTCTTGCCGCCGAAGCCGCCACCGATCTCGCTCGCGATAACGCGGATGTCCCCGACATCCACGCCCAGCACCATGGCGGTCTGGTCCCGAACGCCGAAATGCCCCTGCGTGCAGCACCACAACGTGGACTGCCCGTCCTCCTTGTAGCTGCCGACGCAGGCATGCGGTTCGATATAGCCCTGGTGCACCATGGGCGTGACGAACGTGCGCTCGATGATCTCGTCGGCCTGGGCGAAGCCGACTTCCACGTCGCCCTTCGTGATGAGGCCGTACTTCGGAATGTTGGAGGGCTTCGTCGGAGTCTCCGGCAGGCCCTGGGTGATCATGTCCTCGTGCAGCAGCGGCGCATCCGGCGCCATGGCCTGAAGTGCGTCGGTGAGGGATTCCAGCACCTCGTAGTCCACCTCGACGGCGGCCGCGGCGAGCTCCGCGACGCGGTTCGAGACCGCCGCCACGGCGGCGACCGCATGGCCGTGATACAGCGCTTTTTTGCTGGCCATGAGGTTTTCGTTGAACGCCCGCTGTCCGAAGCCGAGTTTCGCGCGGTCCGGAAAGTCGGCGGCGGTGACGACGGCCATGACCCCCGGGATCGCTTCCGCGCGGGACGTGTCGATGGAGCGGATGCGCGCGTGCGCATGGGGGCTGCGCACCACCTTGCCGTGGATCATGCCGGGCAGCTTGAAGTCAGCCCCGAAATTTGCCCGCCCGGTCACCTTCTCGACGCCGTCCGGCCGCACCGGTCGCGTCCCTATATATTTGAAATCAGTGGCTTGGTTGGTTTCGAGCGCTTCGGCCATGGGATCTCCTGGGTTGACTGGGGCGCGATCGGCAACAGTGGCCCCGGACCGCGCGCCTCCAAATGGTACCCTACAAGGCCCGGCAGCCGCCTTCGAGCAACCCGGTGCCGTGTCCAGAACGCCAGATCGGCACGCATTCGCAGCGGACGTCCTCGCTCACGCGCGGGTCGCGCGTCTCGCCACGGCCACCGCCGACAGGCCGCACCTGGTTCCCGTCGTGTTCGCGCAAAGCGGCGGCGCGGTGTGGATTCCAGTCGACGGCAAGCCCAAGCGGCACACCCGGCTGAAGCGGCTCGAGAACATCCGCGCGAACCCCCGAGTCAGCCTCCTCATAGATCACTACGAAGAAGACTGGCGCGCACTCTGGTGGGTGCGCGTGGACGGCCGCGCGGCGGTCGTCGCGCGGGAGGACGCCGGTTTCGACGAAGCGCTCGCGGCGCTTCGCGGCAAGTACCCGCAATACGCCTCGGTGCCGGTCACTGGCGCGATCAGGATCGAGATCGACAATGTCTCGCACTGGCGCTCAGGCGGACCTGCGGGATAATCCCGCCCGGATGCACGGCTGGGTCCGAGGAGGCAAATTGCGGCGCGGTCCGGTCAAGTTCGTGTTGATCCATCACGCGGCATGCGACGCCCGGGTGCACTACCGCATCTCCGGGTCCGGGGAGACCGTGGCCCTGCTGAACGAATCGGAGCGCGCCACTCATGCGAACTCCATCGAAATCCGCCTCGACGGGTCCTTCTCCGAATCACCCCCGGACAAGCGCCAGACCGATGCCCTGAAAGACCTGCTCCTCACACTCAAGCAGCGCTATCCGGACCTGGCCGTCGGCGGACACCGCCAGGTGCGCGGTAGCCGCACCGATTGCCCCGGCCGCAAGTTCCCGCTCAAAGCCCTGCTCGCCTGGTCCCGCTCCGGGCTTATCGAGGCGCGGGACGCCGCGCTGCAGGAAGAGGTCGACCGCCAGTACCGACCTTAGGTCTGCCGCCAGTGGATCTGGGCGGAACGAACAGGGCGCGCCTTCGGCTGCGACGCGTTCAGTGGCTCAAGGCGCTGCCAGGTCCCGCGTAGCGATCCGCTGGCGCAGCAAATGGTGAACGAGGTCGATGGTGGGCGTCGCGATACCCGCCAGTGCGCCGAGTTCCTGCACCGCGCCGACGATCGCCTCGTTCTCCAGCGGCCGGCCGAGTTCCAGGTCCTGCAACATGGAAGTCCGGTGGGCGCCGACCTCGGCGGCGCCGTCGATGCGCCGTTCGACATCGATGGCGAAACGCGCCCCGAGCGCTTCCCCCACGGCCTGGGCCTCGACCATCATCGCGCGGGCCACGCGGCGCGTGCCCGGGTCCGTCGCCAGCACGTCTAGCATCGCGCCCGTGAGGGCGCTCAAGGGGTTGAAGGCGACGTTGCCCCAGAGCTTGATCCAGATCTCGTCCCGCATCCGCCGCCGCAGCGGCGCCCGCAAGCCCGCTTCCGAAAGCACCGAGGCGAGTGTCCGGACGCGTTCGCTGCGCTCCCCCGACGGCTCGCCCAGGACGAACCGGTCCCCGGAAAGGTGACGCACCACGCCGGGTTCGACGACCTCGCAGGACGGATACACGACGCAACCGATGGCGCGCTCCGGTCCGATTCCCTGCCACACGCCGCCGCCAGGATCGACGCTTTCCACGTGGCGCTCGCCGAACGGCGAATCCAGCCGGTGGAAGTACCACCACGGGATGCCGTTGACGGCACTGACCACCGCGGTGCCCAAACCGAGGAGCGGCTGCATCGGTTCGACGACGGCAGGGATCGAATGCCCCTTCAGGGTGACGATAACGTAGTCCTGGGGGCCAAGCGTCGCCGGATCGTCGGTTGCGGCGACCTTGACGGTCAGCCGCCCCTCCCCCGTTTCGAGCGTGAGCCCCTGCGCCGCCATGGCGGCGAGATGCGGGCCGCGCGCGACCACCGAAACGTCGCACCCGGCCTGTGCCAGGCGAGCCGCGAGGTAGCCGCCGATCGCGCCGGCGCCGTAGACGCAGATCTTCGTCATCGCCGCAGTCCCTTCGGGACCACGGGCTCCAGGACGCCGCGGGCGTTCATTCGCCCAGTCCCAATGCCGAGGCGAGTCCGATGCGCTGGATCTTGCCGGTGGCGCCTCTCGGAATCACGTCGACGAACACGATGGTGCGTGGCACCTTGAAGTCCGCCAGGCGCATCGCAGCGAAAGCCCTGAGCGCGTCGGCGTCGACCGCGTGGCCCTCGGCCTGGACGACTACCGCGGCCACGTCTTCACCGAGCCGACGGTGCGGCATGGCGAACGTGCATGCCTCGGCGACGGCGGGGTGGTCGAGCAATACCTCGTCCACCTCCAGGGGAGCGACTTTCTCGCCGCCCCGGTTGATGATCTCCTTCAGGCGGCCCGTTACCTTCACGTAGCCGTCGCCGTCCATGTAGCCCTGGTCTCCGGTGCGGAACCAGTCACCGTAGAAGGCCTGGGCGTTCGCTTCCGGGTTTGCCAGGTACCCGGCCATGACGTTGGCGCCGCGAATGACGATCTCTCCGTCCGCCCCGGCCTCGAGGGCAACGCCATCGGTGTTCATGACGGCCACTTCCGGACCCGCGGCGGGACCGACGAAACCCGCCTTGCGCGGTGCCGGCGGCAGGGGGTTCGAGCACATCTGGTGCGCTGCTTCGGTCATCGCGTACGCCTCGATTACCGGCGCCCCGAACGTCTCTTCCAGGGCGGTCATCACGGGGGGCGGCAGCGAAGCCGAGGACGAGCGGATGAACCGCAACGCGGCTCTCTCGATCCGTTCGCGGTTGCGGGGGGCGCGGGCGAGGATCGCCTGGTGCATGGTCGGCACCGCGCTGTACCACGTCGGCGCGGCCGCCTCCAGCCAGGCGAAGAAGCGCAGCCCGTCGAATCCCGGCGTGCAGCAGACCGAAGCGCCGCTCGAGAGACTCGCGAGCACCGGCGCCATCAGGCCGTGAATGTGAAACAGCGGCATGACGTTGAGGCAGGTGTCAGCGGATGACAGGGACAGCGCGCGCGCGATGTTGCGCGCGGAGGCGCGAAGGTTCGCCTGGGACAGGGGGACCATCTTGGGTCTCGATGTCGTGCCCGAAGTATGGAGGATGAGCGCCGTTGCGTCGTCCCCGCGGGTTTCCGCGGCAGCCTCAGCGTCCGCCGACAGCGAGAACGTCCCCGCCAGGCTTCCCTCTTGCAGGCGAAAGATGCGCAATCCCCGCCGCGCGGCCACCGCGACTGCGGGACTGTCCGCGCCTTCGGCAATGACCAGCGCCGAAGCATCGAGGTCGGACAGGTAGAAGTCGAACTCGTCCTCCTTGTACGCGGGGTTCAAGGGGGCGACCGCACACCACGGCGCCGCGCAGACGAACGCGCCCGCCATCGCGGGGCCGTTCGGCAGCACGACGGCGACTCGGTCATCCGGGCCGATGCCGGCACCCCTGAGCACCCGGCCCGTGTGGGCCGCCTGGGCCTTGAGCGCGGCGTATGACAGGGGCTCGCGGTCCGGCGCCCGGATGGCGGGGGCGTCGTCGGGACCGGCGATCAAACCATCCATGGAACAAACTTCGTAAACGAGCCAGTGGCCGGGGGCCTCCCGGCGCGCGGATTGTAGCCTGTATCGCCGAACCTGGGCGGTAACGGCGGGCCGGCGTGAGGGCACAGCCGCATCGCCGATTGCGCCCCTCGCCCGTTTCCGCCAAAGTTGCGTTTCGTTTCTGGTTGGCAGGTGGTCCGAACGAGATGAAAGCGGCACCGATATGGATTCCCGCGCTAGCGGCCCTGGCCGTGTCGGCGGCTGCCGTCGAACCCGCCGGGCGGGTGTCCCACCCGGAACTTCCCGAGATCAGCGGCATCGTCAAGTCGAGCTACGGCGACTTCTACTGGGTGCACAACGACAGCGGGGACCTCCCGCGTGTCTACGCCATCGACGCGGACTCGCGCCCGGTCAAGCCGCCCTACCTCCGGGTTTCTACCGACGAGTGGCCGGGACACCGGATCGACAACGCCTGGCACACGGACTGGGAAGACATCGCCCTTGCGAACGGGGTGCTCTACCTCGCCGACGTCGGCAACAACGGCAACGCCCGCCGCGACCTCGGCGTATACGCTGTCAACGAGGCCGACCCGCGAACCGTCGCCACGATGCGCGCGCTCAAGTTCATTCCGATCCGCTACCCGGACCAGCAGAAGTTCCCGGCCGAACAGTGGCACTTCGACTGCGAGGCCGTGTTCGCGGCGGACGGCAAGCTCTATTTCCTGACGAAACACCGCCGCCCCGGCGAGCACGTCTCCTCGGAACCCGGCGTCAAGCTCTATCGGCTGGACACCGAGCACGTCGACCGGGAGAACGTCCTGACCCTCCTCGGCCGGCGGGACGACGTGGTAATGGCCACCGGCGCGGACCTGTCCCCCGACGCCATGCGGCTCGCCGTCGCGACCTACAGCGCGCTGTGGATATTCGATCGGCCCGAGACCGGGGACAACTGGCTTGCCGGGAAAGCCAGCAGGCTCAAGCTCAGGACATCGGTCGCGAAGCAGCTCGAAGCCGTTGCGTGGGACGACGAGTCCACGTTGCGACTGGTCAATGAGCAGCGCGACGTGATGCGCGCCCACGTTTCCGACTTCTCGGCGGTGCCGTAAGGAGTCCGCTATGGAAGGTGATCCGGGTCTCTTCGCGACGATGTACAGCGCCCGTGCGTTGCGTCGGTTCAAGCCGGACCCCGTCCCGGAGGACGTGCTGTTCCAGCTACTCGACGCCGCCGTTCGGGCGCCTTCCGGACAGAACGCGCAGGACTGGCGTTTCGTCCTGGTGCGGGACCCCGAGCACAAGCGAAGGATGCAGGAATGGGCGGCGATCCCCTGGCGCCGCTACCAGGCTCGCTTCGGCAGGGATGCCGCCGCGTTGGACGCCCTGCCGAGATCGCAGCGGCTATCGCTCAGGAGCGTCGAACACCTCGTGCACCACCTCGCCCAGACGCCGGTGATCATCGTCGTCCTCGGCCTCAAGGGGCGCCACAGCACCGTCGGCGGCAGCACGTTTCCGGCGGTGCAGAACCTGCTGCTCGCCGCGCGGGGCATGGAACTCTCGGGTTCGGTGTTCAATTTCCCGCTTGCCCGCGAGGATGCGCTGCGCGACATGCTCGGCATCCCGGACAACAACGAGGTCTATTGCGTCGTGCCTGTCGGCTATCCGGCAGACCGGCACGGACCCCTTGGCCGCAAACCCGTACGCGAGGTGGTCTACGACGGCAGATTCGGCGAACGCTGGCCGTTCGCCGAAGCGCAACCGGACGCGGGGTGGCAGGACCGGTGGCTACCGGAATGAACGTGCGTCCTGGATTGACGACGCTGGCGCATCCAGACGGAATGCGGCGAACGCTCCGGCGAGCACTCTCCATGCTGATGGTCTGCGTGCTTCCCGCGGCGGCGAATGCCGTGCCTTATGTCTTCGATTCGGGCGACTTTCTCGCGGAGTCGAGCGCCTGGGAGGCCTGGGCCGATATGCTGACGCGGCACGCAACGCAGTTCGACGGGCTCAAGGGCTGTCTCGACGACAAGGCGGCCTGCACGCGCCGGATGCGGTCGTTGCACGTGGTTCTCTCCCAGGGCACGGCGCTGCCGAGAGAAAAGCAGATCCGGCTCGTCAACCGCTACGTCAACCGCAAGCGCTACAACGAGGACCGGCGCAAGATCATCCGCAACGAGGAAGGGAAGCTGACGATCCCCTCTCACTGGGCAACGCTGGTGGAGTTCCTCGAGAAAGGGGGCGACTGCGAGGACTTCACGACGGCGAAGTACCTGATGCTGCGCCATTTCGGATTCGCCGCCGAGGACATGCGGGTGGTCGTCGTGTACGACCGCAGCCAGCGCGCCCATCACGCCGTCCTGGCAGTGCGCTTCGACGGGGAGACGATCTGGGTGCTGGACACCGACAACCGCATTTACCGCAAGCGAAGGCCCCTGGGATACCGGTACGTCTATGCCGTCAACGAACTCGGCATCTGGGACCACGACATCCGATTGCCGCGCAGGCGGCGGTAGAGCCAGCGGCTACTGGTCGCCGCGAATATAGTGCTCCAACTGGTCGATGAGCGACGCCTGCTCCGCCATGACCTCGGTGAGGAGGTCGCGTAGCGACAGCATGCCGATGACGACGCCGGCATCCACCACCACCAGGTGGCGAATGTGGTGGCGCTGCATGAGTTCCATGCATGCTTCCACGCGCTCGCCGGAAGTCACGGTGACGACTTCCTGCGTCATGATCTCGGACACCCGGGTCTGCTTCGACGATTTGTCCTTCAGGATCACCTTGCGGGCATAGTCGCGTTCGGATACGACGCCCACCAGCTTCCCATCCTGCAGGACGGGAAGCGCCCCGACGTGCTCCTCAGCCATCTTCTCGATGGCCTCATAGACGCTCGCAATCGGCAGGACGGAGTAGATCACGCCGCGGCCCCGGTGCCGCATTACGTCCCTGACTGTCTTCATAGGCCCGACTCCCGAAACTCACTCGATTTTGCAGCCACTGGGGAGTCCACGGCAAGGCCCGGTTTCCTGTGTCGTGTCACACGACACTAGTACCAGCGCGCCTTGTCGACGACATTGGAGAGCGGCTCTCCCGCGACGAATCGCCGCGCGTTGTCCTTGAGCAGCGCGTAGCGGCGTTCGGCGATGTCCGCCGCGCCCCCCGTCGCGACGTGCGGCGTGATGAGCACGTTGTCCATGTGCCAGAGCGGGTGGTCCGCCGGCAGGGGTTCAATTTCGAACACGTCGAGGCCGGCTCCGGCGATTTCGCCGCCCGCGAGCGCCGCGGTGAGGTCGTCCAGCCTGCACGTCATGCCTCGGCCTATGTTGATGAAGTAAGCCGATGTCTTCATGCGCCGGAACCGGTCCTCGTTCCACATGAACTCCGTTTCCGGCGTGTGCGGCGCGGTCGTCACGACGAAATCCGCAGACGGCAACAGGCTGTCCAGTTCGCCGGGAGCGTGCATCTCGGCCGGACAGTCATGTTCGGGACGGGGGTCGACGCCGATGACCTTCGCCCCGAATGCCGTGCACAGCCGCGCCGTCTCGGCGCCGATGCCGCCGACGCCGACAACGAGCACGGTGGAACCGGGCAGGCTGACGTAGCCGTGTCTGCGTACTCTCGAATCCCACGTATTTTCGCGCTGCGCCGCCACCCGGTACGGCAGGCCCCGCGACAGCGCCAGCATGAACATCATGAGGTGGTGCGAGATGTGGTCCGAGTAGATGCCGCGCGCATTGGTCACGGTCACCGGATGGTCGATCAGTTCCGGGTAGTAGTAGCCCGCGAACGGTGCAGCGAAGGGGCTCTGCAGCCAGCGCAGCTTCGTCGCCGCCGGCAATATCCCGGGCGAAACCCAACCGTAGACCGCCTCCGCCCGCCCCAGGGCCTCTACCGCCGCCGCGTCATCCTCCGCCACGACGACATCGAGCCCCGGGACATCGGCCCGCAATCGCCGCGCCCAGTCGCGCAGCCCGTCGTTGATCGGCGGTGTCATCACCAGCACGGTTTCGTTCGTCATCGTTCCCCCTTTGCGTCCTGGACCCTATCTTTAGCGCGTTTTGCCGGGCTTCGCCAACGCGCGTCCATTCTGCCGCGTTCGGAACGGGTTTCCCGGTGGCGGTGGCGCGGGCGGGTTGCCATTGGTTTAATTCGACAAGGAGCCTTCAGCCGGGGGCATTTCCCCGACCGCTGACGCGTACGGAAGTGCTGGCATTTCCCCGTCGACGGCGGCGTACTTCCATGGAGGCTACGGCTTCGCGGCGCCCGCGAGAACAGGAGAGTTGGAAATGGCAGAACGCGTGCATCTCGTTACCGGAGGCTATCCGCCCGGTTCCCCGGCCGGGCACGACATGGACTACGCGCGCCTGCGGCTCCTCGGGTTCCTGGCGGAGCACGAAGAAGTCGCCACGTCCGTCGCCGGCGACTTCAACGACCTCGACAAGTGGCTGGCCGGCACACGGCTTCTCATCACCTACGTCGCCGGGCCCTACCCCGCGGCAGCCCAACTCGGCACCTTGAACGAATGGCTGGAGGGCGGCGGGCGCTGGTTCGCCCTGCACGGCACGAGCGGCGGGCGCGCGGCCCGCATTCCCGGCTCGTCTCAACGCCAGATGGTCAGGGAGGCGCACCACGAGACCCTCGGCTGCTTCTTCCTGAATCATCCGCCGGTCCGCCGATTCGAAGTCGCAGTTCACGGCCAGCATCCGCTGGCGCAAGGCTTGCCGGAGACGTTCGAGACCGTCGATGAGCTGTACATGGTCGAACCCATCGGCGATGCTGAAGTCCTGCTGACCACGGAATTGCCGCAGGACCCGTCGCCGCCGGGATTCGGCTTTCACTACGACGCCGACACGTCGCTCCTGCCGGACGGCAAGACCCGCGTCCTCGGCTACGTCAAGCAGGCGGGCGAGGGTGCCGTCGCCTATGTCGCCCTGGGTCACTGCCACTCGCCGAGGTCGAATTCGCAGCCGTTCGTGGACGAATCCGTTTCCCGGAACCGAAAGACCCCCAGGGAATTCCGCGGCAGCTGGGAAAACGGTGCGTTCGAGGCACTGGTGCGCAATGCAGTCGACTGGGGTGTCGGCGAGAGGGGCTGAAGGCGCGAGGCGCGGACAGGCGGCCGCGTGACAAATGACTGAAGCCCGGGACAATTCGCGCCGGGGCGCATCGTTCTACCCCCGGGGAATGTTCTCCTCTCTCCTGCTGGCGGACTATCGGTGCGTCTGGCTCGCAAACCTGGCCGCTTCCTTCGCCATGCAGATGGAGATGGTGGCCCGCGGGTGGCTGATCTACGACATGACCAACTCTCCCCTCGCCCTGACCTGGGTGATGCTCTCATCCATGCTCCCGTCCGTGGTGTTCTCCCTGGCAGGCGGCGTGATCGCCGATCGCCTGGGCAAGAAAAAGATCATCATCACCGCCCAGGTGCTGAGCACCGCCGCCATGTTCGTGCTGGCAACCATCGTCTACCAGGGACACGTCACTTTCTGGCACTTCATCTGGTTCGGCATGTTCAACGGCACGGTGATGTCTCTCAGCATGCCGGCACGGTCGTCGATCATTCCGGAACTCGTGGGCCGCCGGTACGTGGTCAACGCCATGGCGCTGCAGACGTCCACGTTCAACCTGTCGCGGATACTCGGACCGACGCTGGCCGGCGCATTGATCGCGGCGTTCGCGGCGGGTGACACGACCTCCACGACCGGCGTCGGCATTGTCTACTACGTCATCGGCGGACTCTTCACCACGTCCATCATCGCCACCTCAATGATGCGCTACCGGCGCAATCCCGGCCGGCGGCGCGACACCAGCGTGCTGACCGACGTGGGAGAGGGCTTCCGATACATGAAACAGGAGCGCATCGTGGTGGGGCTCCTCATCATGGGCATCGGCCCCATGACGTTCGGATTCTCTTCCCAAATGCTGCTCCCCGCTTTCAATGCGGACGCGATCGGAGGGGGGCCACAGGATCTCGGCCTCATTCTCACGGCCATGGGCGCAGGGGCGCTGGCGGGTTCGCTGACGCTCGCCCGGCTCGGCGACATCAGCAGGAAGGGCCGCGTGATGTTCGCCGCCGCCTATCTGTGGGCAGTGGCGCTGGCGGTCTTTGCCCTCTCGAGCAATACGTTCTGGGCGATGTTCCTGGGTCTCTTCACCGGGCTGTTCGGCTCGATCATGGGCTCGCTCAACATGAGCATCGTGCAGCTGGCCGTCCGCCCGGACATTCGGGGCCGCGTGATGTCAATCAACATGATGACATTCGCCTTGACGCCCCTCGGCGTCATACCCATCAGCGCGGCGGCGGAATTCGTCGGCATCGAGATCGGCCTTCTCATCAGCGCAAGCCTGCTCGCACTGACCACTGCATTGCTCGGCAGGGCCTATCCGGAACTACAGCAGATCGACAAGGGCCATGGCCCGGCGATGCTGCGGCGGGTTCGTCCGGAACCGAGCGCTGCGGGTGACGGGGGCTCCCAGCAATGAATCGAATGATGATCGCGGTTCCCTGGATAGCGCTGTCGCTCGCCGTCGGACCCCTCGAGGTGGCTGGCATTTCCTGCGGCATTGCCTGTGCCGCCGCCAGCACGGATACCGATGATCGTCTGGTCGAGGTCGTGGTCACGGTCGGCACCCGCGCCCGGCCGCGCGCCGCCGCCGACACGACGGTCCCGGTGGACGTCTTCGACCAGGAGCAGGTGGAGAGCGTCAACTCCTCGGACCTGCTGGAAGTCCTGAATGCCATCGCTCCGTCCTTCAGCGTCCGCCGCCAGCCCATTTCCGACGGCGCTTCCTTCATTCGACCGGTGCACCTGCGCGGCCTCGACTCGCACCACATGCTGGTTCTCGTCGACGGGAAGCGGCGACACCGCGCGGCACTGATGCAACTTGGAGGCTTCGGCGCGCACGGCGTCGATGTCGGCAGCATCCCCTCCATCGCCCTCGAGGCCGTGGAAGTACTGCGTGACGGCGCGGCAGCGCAATACGGGTCCGACGCCATCGCCGGGGTTCTGAACTTCAAACTGAAGGCATACGACTCGGGGTTCGACCTTCGCGCCCGCGCCGGTGGATATACGCAAGGGGACGGCGAGGAACTGACGCTGGAAGGCAATGCGGGTTTCCCGCTGGGTACTGGACGTTTCGCCGGCGGCTTCCTCAACGTGAGCGGACAGGTTTCCGATGCGTCGCCCACCAGCCGCTCGCAACCCTACGACATTGCCATCGGAAGCTCCGGCGTCACCCCGCTCGAGGCGACGGGCAGTCGGCTGACGGTGGATGGCGTCACGTACCACGGCCCGGACGCCCTGACCTATACGTACTCTCCCACCGGCGAGCCCGTGCAGGCGGCACTGGGCAGCGACGGCATACCCGACGACCTCGACACCCGCTTCGCCGACAACTTCAACCGCGTCGGCGGAGAGCGGCGATTTGCAAGCCCCGCACAGATCTGGGGCCAGCCCGAGCGACGGCAGGGCACCGTGGCCATCAACGCCGAACTGCCAGTGCTAACCCCGGTGCGCATGCCGGAAACCGCACCGGCGCTGGCGGCGGACCTCTACGGGTTCGCCAGCTACTCGAGCAGGAACCAGACCGGCGGCTTCTTCTACCGCCGCCCCGGCGTAAGCCAGTTGCTGCCTCTGCGCCTCGCGGACGGTTCCATCTACGATCCGCGGGCAACCCTCTATCCGGCGGGATTCACGCCACAGTTCTCCGGTGACGTGACGGACTACGCTGTCAGAGGGGGGCTGCGCGGTGACCGCCGGAGCATGCTGTCGTTCGACCTGACCTTCGACCTTTCGGCGAGTTACGGCGCCAACGAAATCCGCTACGGCATCGCCAACACCATGAATCCCTCGATGGGGCCGCAAACTCCGACGCGCTTTCACCCCGGCACGCTGGTCAACGACGAGTACGCGGCGAACGCCGATTTCGTCGTCACCCGGGAGACGGGATTCGCGCGCCCGCTTGCCGTCGCGTTCGGTTTCGAGTACCGCCGCGAGGGCTATCGAATCGGGGAAGGTGACCCGGCGTCCCATGCGGTGGGTCCCTTCGGGCGCCCGGATCCGTTCAACCTGGAGATCACCCAGGCGGAAGTCGATGCCGACGCCGACGATGACTTGACTGTCGTGGAGTGCCGCATACCGGGCTTCGAGGCCATCGGTTCCCTCTGCCCCGCGGGCGATCCCGTCAACAACGCCGTGCCCATCGGTTCGAACGGTTTTCCGGGCTATCCGCCGCTGTTCACTTCGGACCTCGAGCGGGACAGCCATGCAGGCTATCTCGACATGGAGGTCGACCTTGCCGAGCACTGGCTGGCCGACATCGCGGTGCGCTACGAGGAATTCTCGGACTTCGGCGACGTCGGCATCTGGAAACTGGCGACACGGTACAGCCTGACGGACAGGTTCAAGGTGCGGGGCTCCCTGGGAACGGGTTTTCGTGCTCCGACGCCGGGCCAGATGTCCACGACCAACGTGTCGACGCGTATCGATCCCAGTGGTCTTCCGAAAGCCGAGGGAGTCTTCCCGCCAGCGCACCCCGCGGCCACGCTGTTCGGCGGCATGCCGCTCGACGCTGAACGCTCGCGCTCCTGGACCCTCGGCGCCGCGGTCACCGTCTTCGAAGGTTTCGACCTGACCCTTGACCTCTATCACATCCGGCTCGACAACCGCATCGTGCTGTCCTCCCAGTTCGCCGTGACGCCGGAACATGCGGCACGCCTCGTTACTCTCGGCGTTCCCGGCGCGAACGACATCGCGCAGGTGCGCTTCTTCACCAACGACGTGGACACCGAAACACGGGGCATCGACGTGGTCGGAGCGTGGCGCGCCGACTGGATTCTGGGCAGCACCTCCCTGCAGGCAGCGGTGAATTTCAACCGCACGGACTTCACGCGCCGCGGCCTGCATGTGGACGCGGAGGCGGAACATGACATCGAAAAGGGCGTGCCGAGCACCCGTGCCGTCGTCACGGTTCGTCACACCTGGAATCGCCTCGATCTGCTGGTGCGCGCGCGCCACTACGGAGAATACGAAAACAGCCTGGACGCGAGCCTGGCGACCGTCCAGCGGTTCTCGCGCGAAGTCATGCTGGACGTGGAAGCGACCGGAACGTTCCGCAACCGGTACGCGGTCAAGCTCGGCGTGCAGAACCTCCTCGACAACTATCCCGACCCCGGTGAGTTCGAAGCCTGCTGTGGCCGCATCTACCGCAGCGACTCCGTGCCACCGTGGCAGGGTGCCCTGGTTTACCTGCAGGCGAGCATCTCATCGCCACCTGTCAGGCGCTTTCGTGGAAGTACGCCTCCGACGACGAGGGAACTGCCGACACTTCCTTACGCGTCAGTGGTCGGGGAACATTCCCCGGCTGAGGGCTCCCAGCGATAGTGATCCGGGCGTTCGCATCGTGGAACGAGTCTTCCTGACCACAGGTGCTATCCCGTGTGGCGCAGGCCGCTCGCGATTCCAGCCATGGTGATCTTAAGCGCTTCCGCGACCTGGTCGTCGTAGTTCTCGCGCAGGCGACCGATCAGTTCCGCCTGCAACAGGTGCAGCGGGTCCAGGTAGGTGTTGCGGACGCGGATCGAGTTCTGCGCCCTGGGATTGTCCGCGAGCAGTTCGCCCTTGCCCAGCAGCGCGAGCAGATTCTCTTTCACGTCCACGGCCCTCATCCGAATCGCTTCGTGCATGGCGCGATGCGCCCTCGGCGTCAGGCGTTCGGCGTAGAAGTCGACGAGCGCCAGATCCGTCTTCGCCAGCAGCAACTCGAGCCCATCCATCTGCATGCGGAAGAACGGCCACTCCATGAGGGTATCGAACCCATCCCTGTACGCTTGCTCCCGTAAAGCCGCAAGGACCGCGTCGGTGCCGAGCCACATGGGCAGCATCAGCCGCACCTGGGTCCAGGCGAAGACCCAGGGAATCGAGCTCATGCCATCTATCCCGGCAGCAGTCGAGCGATCCGCGGAGTCACTCCCGAGCGCAAGGGTCTCGAGTTCTTCCTGGGGCGTGATCTGGCAAAAGTAGTCGACGAAGCCGGACTGGTCGACGAGCCCGCGATAGCTCGCGCGGGCGCGGTCCGCCAGGTCGCCCATGGTGGCGCGCAAGGCCGCCGTCGGCACCGGGGGCGGGTTGAGACTCGCCTCGATGGTGCCGATGAGGTAGCGCATCAACGTCTCCCTCGCGAGCGCGGTGTCGCCGAGCTTGAAACGGATCGTCTCGCCCTGCTCGGTCACCCTCAACCGTCCGCCCACGGTATTCGGCGGTTGCGCGAGGATCGCGGGCTGCGCGGCAACGCGCCCCCGTCCGATAGCGCCCCCGCGGCCGTGGAACAGGGTCAGGCGGATTCCCCGGGACGCCGCCACTTCCGCCAGTCGCTCCTTCACCTGGTACAGGGCCCAGGACGCCGCCATCATGCCCGCGTCCTTGGCGGAGTCCGAATAGCCGATCATGACCTGCTGTTCGCCGCCGGCGTAGTCCGCGTACCAGGGAATCGAATGCAACGTGTCGATGGCCTCGGCGGCGCGACCCACGTCGTCCAGCGTCTCGAACAGCGGGACCACCGGCAGGTTCGCCCGCAGGCCGCTCTCCCTGAGAAGCAGCACCACCGCCAGTACGTCACTCGGGGATCTCGCCCTGGACACGATGTACTCGGAGACGCCGTCACCGTTCTGCTCGGCGATCGCCGCGCAGGTGTCGAGCACCTCCCCTGACTCGGCGCTCACCGGCCAATCCGTGGGGAATAGCGGACGGCGGCCCTTGAGTTCGTCGAGAAGGAACGCGCAACGCTCCATTTCATCCCAGTCCGCGTAGCCGCCCGGACGTTCGTCCGTGTCGAGATATCGCGTGACCTCATCCAGCACGGCGGTGTGCCGGTCCGCGCTCTGGCGAACGTCGAGGTTCACCAGCGTGACCCCGAATGCCCTGATCCGGCGCAGCGTGTCCTTCAGCGGGCCGTCCGCGATGATCTCCATGCCCACATCGCGCAGCGAGGCGTCGCACAGCGCCAGGGGCTCGTACAGGTCCGCCGCCGCATGGTAGACGTCCGGCGTCGGCGCTGGATCCAGCTTCTCGGCCCAGGCCCGCGTCGCCAGCAGGCGTTCCCGGACAGTGCGCAGCAGCGCCCGGTAGGGTTCCGGATCATCGCCGACGCGATTGCGCAGCGGGCCGTTGCATTCCGCCATTGACAGGTCCGTCTGCAGCGTTTCCACGTCTCTCAGGTACAGGTCGGCCGCCATCCAGCGCCCCAGCATCAGCACCTCCCGCGTGACGCCAGCGTTGACGTCGGGATTCCCCGCGCGATCGCCGCCCATCCACGAGGCGACGGCCATCGGGGCCGCATCCACCGGCAGCGGCGGCAGGTTGCGCCGAACCAGGGCCTCGTCGATATCCCGCAGGCAGGCCGGCAACGCTTCCCACAACGAGTTTTCGACCACCGCAAATCCCCACCTGGCGTCGTCCTGCGGCTCCGGCTTGCCGGGGCGAATGTCCTCCGTGTGCCAGGCCTCCGCAATCAACCGTTCAAGTCGCGCGGCACTCGGCTCGGGGCGTTTCAACTCGGTGCCGATGGCATCGTACTTGAGCATCAGGGTCCGGCGGAGCACTTCCGTCGGGTGCGGAGTCAGCACCAGTTCGACACGCATGTCGGCAATCTCGTCGACCACGCGGTCGGGGGAAAGACGGTCGAACAACTGCGCCCATGCCGAGTCCGCGTCCTCCTCGAGGTTCCGGACCTGGTAGTCCTGCTCGGCGATGTTCGCGAGGTTCAGGAACTGGCTGAATGCGGCTGCGACATCGGTAACCTCGTAGCTCGGTATTTCCGCGAGATAGCGGTGCAGCTCCGTCCACGCCCCCTCGTTTCGGGCTGATTTCGCCAGCGCTCGGATGGTCTCGATGCGGGCCAGGAAGTCGTGGCCCCGGTCGCGCTCGATAACCTGTCCCAGGAGCCGGCCGAGCAGCCGCACGGTATCCCAGAATCCCGGCGCAGCACCGTACCCGGTTGGTCTCTCGACGTGTTGTTCAGGCAGGGACATCGTCCGTTTCCCGTTTCGGAATCATCGCCGTATGCGCTCCGCGGCATCAAACATGGACATTATCCCCCGCGCAGCGAAGCAAGGTGAACCATCCGGCCACCCTGTCACGCTACAGACCCGACGAAACGCCACCGGGGGAATGCTCCCATCCGCCTCCCAGCGCCTGGTAAAGCGCCACGGTCGCGTTGAGGCGGGCCAGCTTGTTGTTGAGGTACGCGTTGCGGGCGAAGAACAACGCATCCTGCGACAACAGAACCGTCTGGTAGTCGGCCACGCCCTCGCTGTAGCGCAGCTGCGCGATACGGAACGACTCCTCCGCCCGGCGGCGGTCCTCGAGCGCCACTGCCTCCTGGGAGTCGAGCAGCGCGATGCTCCTGAGCCGCACCTCGATGTCGTTGAAGGCCGCGAGAACCGCCTTGCGGTACGCGGCCAGGCTCGACCGCATGGAGAGTTGCGCGCGCCAGACGTTACGCGAACGGCGGCCATCGTCCGCCAGGGTGTGCGCCAGGCTCGCGGCCGTCGCGAGAAAGGTGTCCGGCGCCTCGATCAGTGCGGTAAGCGAGTCGCTCGCGGCGTTGCCCGAGGCCGTCAGCGTGATGTCCGGCAGGAAGGCCGCGTGGGCGAGGCGCACGTTGGCATGGGCGGCACGCAGGCTGGCTTCCGCCTGCACGAGGTCCGGCCGCCTCGTGAGCAATCCGGCCGGCAGCCCCGGCTTCACCCGGGGCACCCGGATGCCCGCGAGGGTCTGCGCGGAGACGTCGAAACCGCGCACCGAACGTCCGAGCAGGAGTGCCAGCGCGGCACGCGCCGCGAACTCTTCCTGGACCAGGTTACTCACGGCGTTGCGCTGTCTTTCGACGGCGATGGACTGTTGCAGGGCGTCGATCGGCGTGATGGTCCCGGCGTCCACGCGCGCCTGCACGATGCGCTCGATCTGTTTCGCGTTTTCGAGGTTCTGCCTGGCGGCCGCGATCAGATCGCGGTTGATCAGCACGCGGAAGTACGCGGATGCGGCGGTGCCCAGGATGTTAAGCGCGGCGTCCGCGGCAAGGGCGGCCGCAGCGTCGTAGTGCGCGCGGGCCGCATCGTAGCGCGCCGGCTTGCTGAGAATCCCCCCGTAGACGAGCGTGGCGCCGACCGATGCCGAGGTGCTGGTGGCGTCAGACCTGCTGTCCGTCCCGACATTCGCCTGCACCGACACGGCGGGCGTGGGAACCAGTTCGAGCCCCGCCTCGCGCAGGGTCAGCTGCGCCGCCTCCAGGTTGCGCGCGACCGTCGCGAGATCGAGATTCGCCGCCTTGACTTCGGCGATGATGGTGGACAGTTCGTCGTCCTCG
The DNA here is from genome assembly GCA_028821515.1 of Gammaproteobacteria bacterium. GTDB lineage: Bacteria > Pseudomonadota > Gammaproteobacteria > Pseudomonadales > Azotimanducaceae > VXNE01. Next base: position 53,202 of record JAPPGA010000039.1, read on the forward strand.
AACTGCATCCACCAGCCTTGCTCCGGCGGCGCCCCGTCACGCGGCGCGCTATCCCAGGCGAGGGGGATGTCCGACTCGGACAGTCCCGGCATTTCCACGGCGGCACATCCGGCAAGCAACGCCACGACGGGGAGAACGAGCCTAATCATGGGCAAGGGCTTCAACCGGGTTCATCCGGGCGGCGTTGCGGGCGGGCGCCAGGCCGAAGATCAATCCGGTCGCCGCCGCGCAGGTGAACGCCACGACCATCGGCATGCCGGTGAACGATATCCAGATTTCCGGGAAGACCAACTTGACGACACTTCCGATGGCCACCCCCATGACGATGCCGATCACACCGCCCACCGCGCACACGACCAGGGCTTCGACGAGAAACTGCACCAGAATGTCGCTTCGCCGCGCGCCGGTGGCGAGCCGTATGCCGATCTCGCGGGTCCGCTCCGTCACCGAGACCAGCATGATGTTCATGATGCCGATGCCGCCCACAACCAGCGCGATGGAGCCGATGGCGGCGAGAATCATCGTCGCCATGGTGACAGCCTCGCTCATCGACTCCTGCCACTCGACGGAACTGAAGATGTTGATTCCCTCCGTTTCGTGGCGTGCCGAGAGCAGCGTCCTGATCGCATTCATCGTCGCATCGATCAGGGCGGGATCCTCGACCCGGACCTGAAACCAGCCCAGCCACTTCCAACCCATGAGACGGATAGCCCCGGTCCTTGCGGGAATGAAGGCGACATTGTCCAGGTCGCCACGCGGCCCGCCGCCGCCCCTGCGTTTCATGGTGCCGATGACGAGCAGTGGCGTGTTCCTGATCAGGACATACTTGCCCAGGGGATCGCCGTCCGGAAACAGGGCGTCGACCACCGATGCGCCCAGAACGACGACCGGCGCGAGGGTCCGGTCGTCCCGCTCGGAAAAGAACGTCCCGCTCGCGACGGGCCAGTTGTCGGCTTCGGGATGGTCGAAAAACACGCCCTGGACCGAGACTTCTTCGCGGTCGATATTGCCGTACCGCAGCGTTTCGATCCCCGACAGGTTGGGCAGCACCGCCCGCACGTTCGGGACCTCTGCCGCCACGGCATCGAGATCATCGAAGGTGAAATTCACCTGCCGCCTACCTCCCCACCCCGACACCGACAGTCGATCCGCGCCAGCTTCGGCGATGCTCTCGACAAGCTGATCCCTGGCGCCCTCACCCACAGCCAGCATGGTGATGACGGACGCGACTCCGATGACGATGCCCAGCAGCGTCAGGAACGTGCGCAAGGCGTTGGTCCTGAGCGCCCGCATGGCCATGCGCACCGCCGCCCACATGTCGCCAAGAGACGATGCCGTCCGCGCCCCGTTGTCAGGGGTGTCGAGGGCTGGCAGTTCCAGCTGGACGGTCCGCGCGACCCCACGTGTGCCCGTGTCGGCCACGATCCTCCCGTCCAGCAGTTCGATCCGGCGGTTCGCATGTTCGGCGACGATCGGATCGTGGGTGATCACGATCACCGTATGGCCCTGGCCGGAGAGGTCCTGAAGCAGCGCCATCAGTTCGCCGCTGCTTTTCGAATCGAGTGCGCCGGTGGGCTCGTCGGCGAGGATCACGCAGCCGCCGTTCATCAGTGAACGCGCGACCGATACCCGCTGCTGCTCGCCGCCCGAAAGCTGGCTCGGCAAGTGATCCACTCGATCTTCAAGACCAACGGAGCGCAGCAGTTCGAGTGCGCGGTAGCGACGGCGCCCGTGGGGCACCCCGGCATAGACGGCGGGAATCTGGACATTCTCTTCGGCGGTCGCGGTCGGCAGCAGGTTGTAGCTCTGGAACACGAAGCCAAAGACTTCCCGGCGCAGCCACGCGAGGCCGTTCGGATCGAAACTCCTGACGTCCCGCCCGCCGATGCGATAGGCCCCCCCGGTCGGCAGGTCCAGGCAGCCTATCAGGTGCATCAGGGTGGACTTGCCCGAGCCGGATTGCCCGACGATGGACACGAATTCACCCGCCCCAATGGACAGGGAGACTCCGCGCAGCGCCTGAACGGCCACGCCACCTTCGGTCACAAAGGTGCGCGTGATGTCGCGAAGCTCGATCAGCGGCGCCGTGTGCGGCGTATGCGCAACGGGCCCACCCGTCACGGCACTCAAAACGCGATCACCCTTCCCGCAGGTCCCCGACGACTCCAGCTTTGCTCCTCCGCGATGCCGGCAACGACCTGTTCTCCAGCTTCCAGACCCGACACCACCTCGGCCGAAATGCGGCTGACCATCCCGAGCCGCACGGTCCGCTCTTCGGCCGTGCCGTCACCGCCGACCACACGCACGCTGGCCGTGCCGTCCCGCATGTCCCGAAGCGCGCCAACCGGCACCTTGAGCACGTCGCGCACGGCCGAGACCACGAAGAAGACCTGGGCGGTCATGTCGGGCAGCAGGGCGCCGTCGTCATTGGACACGTCGAAGATGACGGGATACAGCACGACGTTGTTCTCGGTCTTCGGCGTGGGCGAGATTTGCCGCACCGCTCCTTGCCAGCGCCGCTCGCCGCTGCCGAGCGTCGTGAAGTACACCGGGGTGCCGATTTCCAGCTTTCCCACATCCGCTTCCGATACGCCCGCGTGCACGGACATCGTGGACAAATCGGCGACGCGCAGGATGGTCGGCGTCTGCTGGCTGACGTTGAGCGTCTCGCCTTCCGACCTTTCGATGGAAACCACGGTTCCCGAGATCGGTGCATAGATGCTCGTATAGCCAAGTTCGGCCTCGTCGCTCGCGAGGCTCGCCCTGCTCTGCTCGATCTCCAACTCGAGCACCACGAGTCGCGTGCGGGCGGACACCAGGGCGTTCATGGCGCTGTCGTACTCGGCCTGGCTCGTGGCCTCCGCCGCCAGCAGCCGTTCCTGGCGCGCGGCATTCGCCTTGGCCAGGGTTAGCGACGATTCGGTTGCTGCGCGCTGGGCCTCGGTAGCACGCAACCCGGCCCTGGCCTGCTCTACCTTGTTGATCTGCACGGTGGCGTCGATCTCCGCCAGCAGGTCGCCCTCGGCGACGATCTGCCCGACAACGACACGCACCTTCTCCAACTGGCCGCTCGCCTGGGCGCCCACTTCGACAATGGTGCTCGGCTTGATCGTGCCGCCCGCGGTCACCGCGTTCTCGATGTCGCCGCGAACCACCTCGGCAAGCAACGGTGGCGGCGCCCCGTCCGCCGCGTCCCGAGAGGCCAGCCACCAGCCGCCGGCGGACACCGCCAGCACGGCAATGATCGCCAGCCACCACCGACGGCGGAGGAAGCGGCGGACGCGTGACGCGCGGCGGACAACGGGATCCGCTGCCGTCAGCGTTGCAACTTCATCTGTTTCAGTCGCCAAGGGATACCTTCGTGAGCGGCTCGGACATATTCAACGGAACGACCAGAACAAAGGGGTTAATTCGATTGCTCAACATACAGTCTCACGGGCACGAATCGGGCCATGCTATGAAATCCGTCTCCCTTCGGGTGCCGTCGATCTTGCCACTATCGCGGCAAGCCCGACAGACTGATAGATTAATTGGACCTTCAACACCGGACCTTGTTCCACCTGATTTGCGTACCCGGGCAACGGGTTCGCCAGGCGAACGACTGCGGAGGGACCTCCTTGTACTACAACCTGGCCACCGTCAACGAAGCCATCGCGGAGGCGATACCGGACCGGGAGGCCGTCGTGTTCCGCGACCGCCGGTTCACCTACGCGGACTTCACCCGGCGCACCCGGCGCCTCGCGAACCTTCTCATCGAACGCGGGTTCGGTTGCCACACCGATCGCAGCGGGCTCGACGACTGGCGCAGCGGCCAGGACCATCTCGGGATATACCTCTACAACGGCAACGAGTTCCTCGAGGGGCTGCTCGGGGCGTACAAGGCCCGGGTCGCACCCTTCAACGTCAACTACCGTTATGTCGACGAAGAGCTCGTTTACCTCCTGAACAACGCGAAGACCCGGGCGCTCCTGTACCACAGTTCGCTGGCGGAACATGTCCGGAACGTGCGCGGCAAGGTGCCCTCGCTGGAACTCCTGATCCAGGTCAACGACGAGCCCGCGCCCCTGCTCGACGGCGCCGTGGAGTACGAGTCGGCTCTCGCCGGGTCCAGCGACGAGCGGCCCGACTGCGAGTGGTCGCCGGACGACCTCTACATCCTCTACACCGGGGGAACCACCGGCATGCCGAAGGGTGTGCTGTGGCGTCAATGCGACATATTGATCGCAACCCTCGGCGCGCGCCGCACCGACGGCGAGGTCCTGCGGACCATTGACCAGTACGTTGAGAGGGCGCTCGTGAGCAATCGCCGGCACCTGCCGGCGCCGCCGTTCATGCACGGCGCCGGGCACTGGGTCGCGCTGCAGGCGTTCAACACCGGCGGCACGGTGGTCATCCAGAACGAGGTCCGGCGCTTCGATGCGGCCGATGTCCTCGACGTGATCGAGGCCGAGCGGGTGAACAACCTGTTGCTCGTGGGGGATGCTTTCGGCCGGCCCCTTGCGGACGAACTGGCCAGGCGTGAACGGGACCTTTCCTCGCTGCGCAACATCATGACCGGCGGCGCCATCATGACGGCCAGGCTGAAGGCCGAACTGCTCGAACGGCTGCCGGAGATCCGCATCATCGATACGGCGGGTTCCTCCGAGACCGGCGGCCAGGGATCGCAGGTCAGCAGCCGGGCGGCCGGCGCGGAAACCGGGCGGTTCAGGCTGTCGGCGCACAACGCCGTACTGTCGGAGGACCTGACCCGGAAACTCGAGGCGGGCCACGAGGGTCTCGGCTGGTGGGCGCGGGCCGGCAACATCCCGCTCGGCTATCTCGACGATGAAGCGAAGACCGCCGAGACGTTTCCGGTCGTGGACGGCGTGCGCTACTCGGTACCCGGCGACAAGGTACGCCTGCTCCCGGACAACACGCTGGAACTGCACGGCCGCGAGTCCGCGACCATCAACTCCGGCGGCGAAAAGATCTTCGCGGAAGAAGTCGAGCACGCACTGAAGCACCACGACGCGGTGTTCGACGCCGTGGTCGCCGGACGGCCGTCCGAACGCTGGGGCAGCGAGGTGGTCGCCATCGTCAGGCTGCGTGAAGGAGCGACGGCGACGGAGGAATCGCTGCTCGAGGAATGCGGCCGCCATATCGCGCGCTACAAGCTGCCGAAAGCGTTCGTGTTCGTCGACGAGATCCTGCGCAGCCCCGCGGGCAAGGCCGACTACCGCTGGGCCAGAGAGCAGGTCTCGGCCGCGCAATAGTCGATCCCTCTGTCAGATTCGCTCCGTCACCGACTGGGTGGACTGTCCGAACGTCGGCATGATGGCCGAGTGCCGGCCCGCGCCACCCGCGACAAGCACGATGACGTTGGCCGGATCGGTGATGAGCTGCACGCCGTCGCGACCACGCGGGCCCAGCAGGTGGTCAGGCAGCCGCATCTCCAGCAGGTCGACGGACGCCTCGGACACGAGACTGCGCGGGATGATCGCGCGTTCGCTCAAGAACCGTTTCACGTCGGCCTTGCTGAAGCCGTCCCTCGCGATGACCTCCGCGTGCTCCGGTCCGATGACGACCACGGCCTGTCCGCCGAGGTAGAAATTGTTCGCGCCGGGAGACGCCAGGGTCCCGGCAATCGTCAGCAGGAGGTCTTCCCCGGTGCGGCCGTGGTGGTCATTGACGTTGTGCGGGCCTTCCGCGCCGAACACGGTGACGTGGCTCGCATCGTCTTCGAGCCCCAACTCGGCGTGGAACGTCTCCCAGGGATTCGCTTCCACGTTCTCGGCAAAACAGAACGAATACTTGGCGGGTGACCCCATGGTCGACCGGTCAAGGACGCCCGGCGCCGCGCCGCCGATATTGGTCAGGATCAGCCGGATGGCGCGGCCGATCACGGCGTTCGCGCGCTGTCCCTGCCCCATCGCGTTGTAGCTCGCGTTGAGATCGATCTCATCAACGATGGGTCCCCCCACCAGGCACATGACGGTGCATGGGTGCGTGGTCGATTGCAGCGCCTTGAGATTGAAGCGCGGCTCGCACATCGCGCGGGTCGCCGCCACCACCACGTGAACGTGTTCCGGCCGGCAGCCGGCCATCACCGCGTTGGCGACCACCTTGGCGACGGTGGCGCGGCCGAGGCGCGGTTCGACCAGTCCCAGCAGTTCGCCCGGATCGAGATCGCCCAGCAGGGCGCGATATCGCTCCGGCGTCGGAGGAACGATCGGCAATCCATCGGTCCATCCGCGCTGATAGAACAGCCGGTCCACAGTATCCAGCCGGTCGGGCACGCGGATGATCTCCGGCGCGTCGGGTGCATTGAAGTCGCTCTCGAACAGCGACCGGTGGCGCAGCCTTCCCCGCGTCTCGATGCGCTTGTCGCGGTAGGTGGCTTCCAGTTCCACCGCGTCACCCGTCAGCGCCGAAACGATCTCCTCCGTCGACGCAGCCGCGAAGCGCCGGCATTCCTCGTCGTCGCGCCGCGCCAGCGGATGGGGCACCACCACGATCGGAAGCCCCGGCAGGCCCCAGCCGCTCGCCTCGGCTTTCGCCAGCGCGAAGAACTCGTCGGTGCAGATCGCTACCGCCGGGATGTTGAGCTTTTCGAGCTCGATGGAGTCATGGATACACCACGACGTACACGAGCCTCAGTCGCAGACCGCGGCCACGACAGCGTCGCAATCGCGAGTGAACTCCTCCGTGAGGTCCGCAGGTTTCGTGGCTTCCTTGCGAAGCCAGAGAAAGTTGCTGATACCCAGGCGTTCGGACAAATTCTGCTGCACGAATCCCAGCAGGACATCCGCGTTCTTCTTGTCGTTGGCAAGCAGGCCGACGGTCGAATCCGCATCCAGTGCGGAACGCGGCGTCAACGGTGCCGTCTGCACCTCGAACACACCGCAAGGGTTCATCACTTCCATGTTGGCAAGCCTCGTGGGGGATCAGGAAAAGAAAATCACATTCAGCGGTCTCAAGTCATCTTTTCGCGCCTCGCGCCGCCCCTCCAACGCGACAGCTCAACGTACCGGAGCCGGATGGCTGAATCCGATCGTGCGACGCAACGCTCGATCAAAGGTATAGGTCGTCGTCGCGCCCGCGGCCGTTGCCGACTGGCCTATCAGGTAGTCGGAAAAGTCGGCGCTGCCATTCGCATAGCTCTCGAGAGATTGACTAACGGCTCGCCGATCCACGAATGCAAATTCCTCCGCGTTCAACAGGCGGCGGAACGTAGTGACGATATCCGCCTTCGCAAACTCGTAGACGGATCGCAGAACCCAGTACAGTTCGCACAGGACAATGTCTGGAAGCAAGATTCTGTCGCCCGCCTCAGCCACCTGGCGGACGATGGCTTCGACCTGCCCGGATTGGGTATCGTCATCGTCCAGCAGCAGGCGCAGAATCACATTTGTGTCGAAAGCGATCACCTCCGGGAAAACCTCTCGACCGTCCGCCGACGAATGCCTTCGTCAATGCGTTCGCTGTCGATCGGTTCGCCCGTCGCGTGTTCGGAAAGAAGTCCTCGCAACGGTGTCTCGGCGTTTCGAATCGGGAAAGCGTGTAGCGCGCCGTCACTGTCCACCTCGAACGCCAGGCGATCGCCTGCGCCGACGGCCATCTTGCGCCGGATCGCTTTCGGTATCGTCACCTGGCCCTTGCTAGTGATCTTTGCGATCTCCAACAGTCCGCTCCTTACGAAGATAGAATTTATACGCAAATAGTAATGCTACCGTCGATCCCGATCAACCAATCCTGAAGGCGGGTTTCGGTCAGCCCCTACGGCGATCGCGTCTCCGATGGGCTCGGTGCAGAGCGGCTCCTTGTTCCGTGCGTTGTTGACGTGGGTTGACACCGGAATGACATCGACCGCCTGCGGCAGCGCGGGGGCGAGCATCGCCGTCAGGTCAGACTGGGGCGTACGTCGATTCGTCCATACGCAAGCTTCGTCGAACGAGAGCATGCGGGGCTGGCGGTCATGGAGGAACGCGAGTGCCGGAGTGGCAGCCGTGGTGACCACGGCGAATCCGATCGTAGCCGTGCCGGTGGCCGGGTCCCGCCACCGGTCCCAGATGCCCGCGAGCAGCATCGGGCGCTCCCCGGCAGGCCGGACGTAGTACGGCATGCGGCCAAGGCGGGTGCGGGTCCACTCGTAGAAGCCACAGACCGGCACCACGCAACGGCGGCGGCGGAACGGCTCGCCGAAGGCATTGCTCGTCGGCAACCCCTCGGCGCGGGCGTTGAACATGGCGTAGCGCGTTGCGAGGGTCTTGGACCAGTATGGCGTCAGCCACCAGCGGGCCGCCGTCGCGCGGCGCGCCTCGTCGCGCGAATGGCCCACGATCCAGACCTGCTCGGTCGGCGCGGTGTTCCGGTTGTCCTCGCCGGGGTACGGTTCGCCGGTCAGTTCGACGAATATCTCGGCGAGAGGGTCCGCAACGACATTCAATCGCCCGCACATCCTTGACCCTCCGAAAGCAGCAGCAGGCGACCTTACGCCGCCTGCGTCAAGCGTGCTAGTTTTAGGACGAGGACTATGGCCGGCAACGCACGGCGCATCGGGAGGGGGAATGGCCGCACTTGATGATTTCCGGGAAGAAACGAGGGCATGGCTCGATCAGAATTGCCCGAGCGGGGCGCGCGGCGCCGGAGAGATACCGGCCGGCGGCACGAAGTTGCCCATAGAGGACCCGGACACGCTGCTCTGGCGCGACCGCATGGCGGAAAAGGGCTGGACCGCGCCGACCTGGCCCGTGGACCTCGGCGGCGGCGGCCTCTCCAACGAGGAATCCATGGTGCTGGTGCAGGAGATGCAACGCATCGGCGCGCGGGCGCCGTTGACCGGCATGGGCGTCAACCTCATCGGCCCGACCCTGCTCGAGTTCGGCACCGAGGACCAGAAACAACGCCACATACCCCCGATTGTCCGCGGGGAAGTCCGCTGGTGCCAGGGTTACAGCGAGCCCGGGTCCGGATCCGACCTGGCAAGCCTGCGCACCCGCGCGGAGGACAACGGCGACCACTTTCTCGTCAACGGCCAGAAGATATGGACCTCCGGCGCGCATTTCGCCGACTGGATCTTCGCGCTGGTTCGCACCGACCCGGACGTTCCCAAGCACGTCGGCATCAGCTTCGTCCTGATGGACATGGATCAGCCCGGAATCACCGTCAGGCCGATCCGCCTGATCAGCGGGGCCTCGCCTTTCTGCGAGACGTTCTTCGTCGATGCCATCGCCCAAAAAGAGGATCTCGTCGGAGAACTGAACAAGGGCTGGACCGTCGGCAAACGCCTGCTGCAGCATGAGCGCGGCAGCATGGCGTCGCTGGTCGGCGGCGCGGCAACCGATCCCCGGCCGACGCTGCAGGACGAAGCCAAGCGTTGCGTCGGTGACGACGGCGGGCGGATCGCCAACACGGCCCTGCGCAGCCAAGTGGTCGTCCACAACATGAACGACCACGCCTTTCGCCTGACGCAACGCCGTGCGGTGGAAGAGGCCCGGGGCGGCGGCACACCGGGGCCCATCACCTCCATCTTCAAGGCGTACGGCACCGAACTCAGGCAGGAGAAGTCCTCGCTTTTCGTCGAAATGCGCGGCAGCGAGAGTCTCCTCTGGGACGAAGCGTCCGAAAGCCAGCAGTTCGAGGACACGCGAACCTGGCTCGCCGACCGCGCCTCCTCGATCTACAGTGGTTCGAACGAGATTCAGCGCAACATCATCGCCAAACGGGTGCTTGGCCTGCCGGACTAGTCCGAGACGGCTTGCGATCCCCCCCCAATCTTCGCCGCAGTGACCAACGGAAACAGGATCGTTGAAGATACATGTTTCACGCGGGGCGCTACGCCACGCAGCACCCTTGGTCTGCGTGGCGCTTGCCGGCTGCAGCGAGAACGCCTACATGCCTGAGGCTGCCGAGCCGATCGCGCCGCCCGTGGCCGACCGCCGGCCGCATACCTTCACCCGCCACGGCATCGAGGTGAAAGACTCCTATCACTGGCTCCGGGACCAGAGTTATCCGACCGTCGACGATGACGACGTAATCGCCTATCTCGAAGCGGAAAACCGCTATTTCGATTCGGTCATGGAACCGCACAGGGAACTGACGGAGACACTTTTCGAAGAGATCAAGGCCAGGCAAAAGCCGGACGACGAATCCGTACCGCTGAAGGACGGGAACCACTTCTACCAGTGGCGGTTCGAGCCCGGCGCCCAGTACCGGACCTGGACCCGCTGGCCCGTAGACGAACCTGGCGCCGTGGAGACGGTCCTCGACGAGGTGGCCCTCGCCGAGGGACACGAGTATTTCGCACTCGGCTCGTTCTCGGTCAGCCACGACGGCCGCTACCTCGCGTACAGCACTGACACGAGCGGCGCAGAGCGCTACACCATGTTCGTCAAGGACCTGGCGACCGGCGCGGTCCTGCCCGAGACAATGGAGAGCACCCTCGGGGATGCGGTCTGGGCCGCGGACAACCGGACGCTGTTCTACCAGGTGATGAACGAGAACTGGCGCTCCGACCAGGTGCGCCGCCACACGCTCGGCGAGCCGGTGCAGCGCGACGAGGTGGTCTACGAAGAGCCCGACAGCGGATTCTGGGTCGATCTCGGCGAGGCTTCGTCGAAACGCTACGTCGTCATCTCCACCGGCGACCAGGTCACGAACGAGTCGTACGTGCTCGCTTCCGACGACCCGCGCGGAGAGCTCCTGCTCGTCGCCGCCCGGCGCGTCGGCCACGAGTACTACATCGACCACCAGGGAGACCGGTTCGTCGTCCGCAGCAACGACGCGCACAGGAACTTCCGTCTCGCGACGGCACCGGAGAACGACTTCAGCGAGTCCACGTGGACCACGCTCATCGAGGGCACCGACGACACCTACATCCTCGGCTTCACGTGCTTTGACCGCTGGATCGCCGTCGAGGAGCGGGTGGCCGGCATCGACCAGGTGCGCATCCTGGACCGGGAGGGGGGAGAACGCCGCGTCGCCTTTCCCGAAAGCGTCTACAGCGTCGGATTTGGCGCCAATGCCGAGTACGGCACCGATGTCGTCCGGCTGTCGTACGCGTCCATGGTCACGCCGGACACGGTGTACGACTACGACATGGGCACCGGCGATCTTGCTGTCAGGAAGGTCCGCGAGATACCGAGCGGCTACGACCCGGACCTCTACCGCACGTACCGCATTTCGGCACCCGCCCGGGACGGCGCATCCGTGCCCGTCTCCATCGTGCACAGGAAGGACACGCCCACGGACGGCAGCGCGCCGGTCTACCTCTACGGATACGGGGCGTACGGCCACGCCATCGACCCGTCGTTCTCCACCAGCCGGATTTCGATCCTCGACCGCGGCTTCGTCTTCGCCATCGCGCACATCCGCGGCGGCTCGGAACTCGGACGGGACTGGTACGAGCAGGGCAAGCTCAAGCAGAGGACCAACACCTTCAACGACTTCGTCGATGTCGCGCGGCACTTAATCGACGAAGGCCTGGCCAAGGCGGGCCGCATCGTCATCCGGGGTGGAAGCGCCGGCGGGGAACTCATGGGCGCGGTGGTGAACCAGGCGCCGGAACTCTGGGGCGCCGTCGCCGCGCACGTGCCCTTCGTCGATGTCCTCAACACGATGCTGGATGACTCCCTGCCCCTCACGCCCGGCGAGTGGCCCGAGTGGGGCAACCCGATCACGGACAAGGACGCGTTCGAACTGATCCGTTCCTATTCGCCCTACGATCAACTCGCCCCGGGCGACTATCCGCCCATGCTCGTCACAGGCGGCCTGAACGACCCCAGGGTGACGTACTGGGAGCCGGCCAAGTACGTCGCGAAGCTCAGGACCCTGAAGACGGACGACGAAGCCCTGGTGCTTAAGACCAACATGGGTGCCGGCCACGGCGGCAAATCGGGACGCTACGACGCGCTGTACGAGGTCGCGGAAGAGTACACGTTCTTCCTCGTGGCCCTGGGCATGACCGGCGGCTGACCGCCGATGTCGGGGACGACGGCCTTTCACCCGGGGGTTGACGCCTGGTTCGCGTCCCGGTTCGACGCGCCGACCGACGTCCAGGCGCGAAGCTGGCCAAGGATCGCCGCCGGCCAGCACCTCGTCATCACCGCGCCGACGGGAAGCGGCAAGACGCTGACGGCCTTCCTGTGGGCGCTCAACGCCTTCGCCACCGGCGCGTCGCCGACCGGCGCGACGCGGGTGCTCTACGTCTCCCCGTTGAAAGCCCTGAACAACGACATTCAGCGCAACCTGACGGAACCGTTGCGTGAGCTTCGTCACACCTTCGAAGACCGGGGCGAGACGTTCCCCAATGTGCGCGCCGCGACGCGCAGCGGCGACACTCCCCAGGGGGAACGCCAACGCCTGCTGCGCCGGCCGCCGGAAATCCTCATCACCACTCCGGAGAGCCTGCTCTTGCTCCTGACGACAACCCGGGGGCGGCAGGCGTTGTCGACGGTGGAGACCGTGATCACGGACGAGATTCACTCCATCCTCGACAACCGGCGCGGCGCATCCCTGATGACGAGCCTCGAACGGCTGGTCGAGATCGCGGGCGAGTTCCAGCGCATCGCGCTGTCCGCGACGGTGCGGCCCCTCGAAGCCGTCGCTCAATTCGTCGGCGGCAGCGACGAGCACGGCCGGCCGCGCGAGGTCGGCACGGTGTGCTCGGCGGCGGACAAGCAGATCGAGCTGGCCGTCCGGTTCCCCGAGGCGGCCCGCTACGCCGCAGAGAACGGCAAAAAGGTCTGGGAGCCGCTGTCCGACGTGTTCCGGGACGTGATCGATGCGAACCGCTCAACGCTCATCTTCGCCAACAGCCGCCGATTGACGGAGAAGATCACCCTCAAGCTGAACGACGACGCGGTGGGCCCGATCGCGTATGCCCATCACGGGTCCCTGTCCCGGGAGGTCCGAACCGAGGTCGAGCGCCGTTTCAAAGACGGCGAACTGAAGGCCATCGTCGCCACCAATTCGCTGGAGATGGGAATCGATATCGGCGACCTGGACCAGGTCGTGCTGGTGCAGTCGCCCCCCTCCCTCGCCGCCTCCCTGCAGCGCATCGGACGCGCCGGGCACAACGTCGGCGATACGAGCCACGGAGCGCTGTTTCCCACCCATGCGCGGGACTTCCTCGAGGCCGCCGCCATTGCGAACGCGGTGCGGGGGCGCGACATCGAGCCGCTTGCGGCCATATCGAATCCACTCGACGTGCTCGCGCAGGTCCTGGTCTCGATGACCGCATCGGAGACGCGCACCGTCGAGGGGGCGTACCGGACGATTCGCCGCGCTGGTCCGTACGCTTCGCTGGATCGCCGGCAATTCGACCTGGTCGTCGAGATGCTTGCCGGACGCTATGCCGGCACCCGCATACGCGACCTTAAGCCCCGCATCGCCTTCGACCGGATCCGCAACACCCTGAAAGCGCGCAGGAGCGCCGTTTTCGCCCTGTACAACGCGGGCGGAACAATCCCTGACAGGGGCTACTACCAGCTCCGGCACGCGGAGTCGGGCGCCCTCATAGGGGAACTCGACGAGGAGTTCGTGTGGGAGGCGACCATCGGCCAGAACTTTACCCTCGGTACCCAGAACTGGCGGATCGAGCGCATCACGCACAACGATGTCCTGGTCAGGTCGGCCGAGCCGGGCGCCACCGCGCCGCCGTTCTGGCGCGCCGAGAACATCGAGCGCAGCTTCTATTTCTCCCAGCGCGTCGGGGACTTCCTGGAGTACGCGAACGGACTGCTCGCCGCCGGTGCGGAAGACGAACTCGAGCGCCATCTGCGCGACGAACTCGCTTTCGAAGCCATCGCGGCCGAGGAATTGCGCGGCTACCTGGCGCGCCAGCGCGAGGCGTCGGGCCGGGACCTTCCGCACCGGCATCACCTGCTGGTGGAACACATCCGCACGGGGCCGGGGGGCTATGCGGGGCCGGACAGGAATCAGCAGATCGTCCTGCACACGTCATGGGGCGGCCGCGTGAACCGTCCCATTGCGCTCGCCATGGAAGCCGCCTGGCAGCAGCGCTTCGACACCGACGCCGATATCCATGCCGACAACTACGCCATCGTCGCGCAGGTCCAGGAGGGCGTCGACCCGGACTCGCTGCTCTCGCTCGTGACGTCCGCCAACTTCGAAGCATTGCTCCGGCAGTCCCTGGAGGGCAGCGGCTTCTTCGGCGCGCGGTTTCGCGAGTGCGCGGGCCGCGCCCTGCTGTTGACGCGCCAGCGATTCAATCAGCGCATGCCGCTGTGGATGACCCGCATGCAGGCAAAGAGACTCCTCACCGCCATCCGGCGGCTCGACGACTTCCCCGTGCTGCTCGAGACCTGGCGCACCTGCCTCAACGACGAGTTTGACATGCCTGCCGCGCGCGAGGCGCTGGCCGACCTCGAGACCGGCGCGACCGCCACCTCGATCACCGAGACATCCGCGCCCACGCCGTTCGCCGCCGGGATCGCGTACGACCAAGTGAACCGGTACATGTACGCGGACGACACGCCGGAACGGCGCGGCCCATCGGCGCTTTCCGAGGAACTGATCCGCCAGGCCGTGCACGACCAGCGGCTGCGGCCGAGCATCGCGCCCGGTGTGATCGCCGACTTCGAGTCGAAGGCGCAGCGCACGGCGGCCGGCTACGCGCCGCAGGATGCCGAGGACCTGGCGGAGTGGGTGAAGGAGCGTGTGCTGATTCCTGCAGCGGAACTCTCGACCCTGCTGGCCGACGCGACCTGGGACGTGCCGGACGACGTCACCCGGATCGCCCGGGGAAGCGAGGCCTGGCTCGTCCATGACGAAGATGCCGCGCACATTGAACGCACTTTGCTGGGCAGGACCGGCACGCCGGCAGGTCGCGAGGATCCCAGGGACGCCTTGCAGCTGTTCACGGAGTTCATCCGGTACTACGGTCCACGCACCCGTGACGAGTTGTGTGCCCTGTTCCCCGTCGAACCGGACGCGCTCGACAGGATCCTCGCGTCGCTGGTGGACTCGGAGACCCTCGTCGAAGGACCCCTGGTCGATGGGTCCGACGCCAGCCAGTTCTGCGATGCGGAAAACCTGGAAACCCTCATTCGCTTCCAGCGCGCCGCCCGGCGCGCGGCGGTCGAACCGCAACCGGTTCGCATGCTGCCCGCGTTCATCGCCGCGTGGCAGCGCGTGGGCACCAGGGCGTCGGAGAGTCGGATGCTCGACGTCGCGGAACAGCTTCGGGGCTTCGTGGCGCCGCTGCCCTTCTGGCTGGAAGACGCCTGGCGCTCGAGGCTCACCGGCTTCGAGCCGGAGATGCTCTCATCCGCTCTCGCGACCTATGGTCTGGCCTGGCGCGGGGCCGGCCGGGAGCGCATCACGTTCGGCTTCGAGGACGAACTGGACGCGCTGGCGCCACCCGCCGCGGCAACGACCAGGATCACGTCGCTGTTCATGGATACCGCCGCCCGGTACACCTTCGCGCAACTGATGGATGCCTCGGACATGGACGCGGAAGCGTTCAACGCCCTGTTCTGGGACGCGGTCTGGGCAGGACATGTCGTCTCCGACGGCGTGCTGCCCCTGAAGGCAGGCGCGGCGCAGCGCTTTCGGCTGACCGGCGGGGTCCAGAACCGGCGCCAGGCACCCAGCGCGTCCGACAGGCGTATCGCCCGCGCACGGGCGCGCCGCGTGGCGCAGGGGTGGCCGGGGAACTGGATGCTCGCGAGCGCGGAGCTACCGTCAGAAGACGGGGCGGTGCCGGATGCCATGGATGCGCTCGAGACCGCCAAGGACCTGGGCCGCGTCCTGCTCGACCGGTACGGGATCGTGAACCGGGACATCGCGGCCCGGGAAGGCGGCGTATTCCGCTGGCGCGACCTGTTTCGCGCGCTGCGCGTCATGGAACTCTCCGGCGAGGTGGTGACAGGCCTCTTCTTCGAGGACCTGGCCGGGCCCCAGTTCGCCGTCCCCGGCGCGGTACGCGAACTGGTACGCCTCACCACCGGCCGTCCGGCGACGTTCTGGGTCAACGCCGTCGACCCGATCGCTCCCACCGGTCTTGGTCTCGACTGGGAAGAACTTCCCCAGCGTCGCGCCCAAAACCACCTGGGTTTTCATGCCGGCGAACTGGCCTTTGTCGTCGAGAACGGCGGAAGAAGGCTGTTCATTCACGTCGCGCCCGACGATCCGGGGCTCGACGCGCTCGCCGCCGACCTGGCATCGATCCTGCGGGGAAATCGACGTGTTTCGATCGAGACCATCAACGACCTGCCCGCCCGGCAGAGCCCGTACCTCGAGGCGCTCGACAGGCATCTCGAACTGGCGCGCGATCACCGGGGGATCTACTTGCAGCGGCGAATCTAGCGCCACGGGACAGCCGCTACATGGACGCCGAACCCGCCTTGCAGTAGTGGTCGATGAACCGCTGGTGGTCGGGAAGCTGGCCGACGCCGTTGGCGACGGTGCCGTGGATTCCCGTCAGGAACTTCGTCAGTTCGTCGTCGCTCATCATGTTGACGATCGGGTGGTACTGCTCGGGAAGGATTCCCTGGCCCAGCATGACCTGGATCCAGGAGTTCTCGCCGAACAGTTCCGTCGGCAGCTTGAACACGCGGCCGGCCTGCCTGAACAGCTCGATGCGATGGCGCAGCGAATCCGGAATGTCCATCGACGCGCAGTGCCGCCAGAACGGCGTATCGCGGCGATTCGTGACGTGATAGTGCAGGATGATGAAGTCGCGCACGTTGTCGATCTCGAACTTCATCTGGCTGTTGAACTCGTCCACGTCAGGTTGCCGGATACCGTCGTAGGGGAACATCTGCATGAGCCGGATGATGCTTCTCTGGATCAGGTGGATGCTGGTCGACTCCAGCGGCTCGATGAACCCGGACGCCAGCCCCATGGCGACGCAGTTCCTGTGCCAGTGCCGGCGCCGTTGTCCCGTGTGGAACTTGATGACGCGGGGCTCGGTCAGGACCTTGCCCTGCACGTTGCCGAGCAGCTTGGCCACGGCTTCGTCGTCGGACCAGTACTCCGAACTGAAGACGACGCCGTTGCCGACGCGGTGCTGAAGCGGAATCCGCCATTGCCAGCCCGCCTCGCGGGCGATTGACCGGGTGTAGGGCAACGGTGGCTGCAGCGCTTCGGTCTGCACCGCAACGGCGGCATTGCAGGGCAGCCAGTGTCCCCAGTCCTCGTAGCCGGACTTGAGCGTCTGCTCGATCAGCAGTCCCCGGAACCCCGTGCAGTCGATAAACAGGTCGCCTTCCACGAGTTGTCCCGACTGCAGGCGGATTCCGGTGATGTAGCCGCTCGCCGGGTCCTGCTCGACCGTCTCGATCCGGCCCTCCTGGCGCACTGCGCCATGTTCCTCTGCCATGCCGCGCAGGAATCTTGCGTACAGGGATGCGTCGAAGTGGTAGGCATAGTTCAGGGCATGATTGGGCAATACCGCGAATCGGCTCTGCCTGGCCGCCACCCATTCCTTGCAGTACTCACCGAACTCGCGGCTGATGCCCATCTGTCGGCCCTTGAGCCAGAAGTGCTGGAAACCGGCGGCCCAACTGTCCTTTCCCGTCCAGCCGAAGGAATGGATGTAGTCCTCGCCGAGGTCCCGCCAGTTCTCGAAGGAGATGCCGAGCTTGAACGTGCCCTGCACGGCCCTGACGAAGTCCTGCTCCTTGATCTGCAGAAGCTCATGCAGGGTGAGCAGGGTGGGAATCGTGGCTTCGCCCACGCCCACGGTGCCGATCTCGTCGGACTCGACCAGGGTGATGTCGAGGGTCTTGCCCAGGAGCTTCGCCAACGACGCGGCGGCCATCCACCCGGCGGTGCCGCCGCCGGCAATCACGACCTTGTGGATCTTTCTGCGTTGCACGACTTGCCTCCGTTCGCTATCGGTTCAGCCTGTTGAGCAGCGTTGCCCGCAGGCGCTTTGCCGCCGGTTCGTCGAGTGTCGACAGACAGCCCCGGCCGGGTTCGGGAATGTGCTCGTAGACCCGCTCATCGGCATCGAATACGTAGTGATCGAACAGCCGGCGCCACGCTTCCCGCTGCCTGGCGGGCAGGTCCCGCAGCGACAGGATGGCGTGCATGAGGGCATCGGTCGGCGACCCCATGGCGGCGGGCGTCGTACACCACCAGTAGTTGATGAGGAGGTTGAAGGACGACAGCGATTCGACGTGGTGCCACCACATGCTCGGAATCACGATGGCGTCGCCCGGCTTGAGGACTGCCGACCTGGCGTGCCTGGCGGCCTCTCTGAAACGCGGATAGCGCGTGAGGTCGGGATCGGCGAAGTCAACGAGACTGATCGCCTGGCCCGAAGGCGTTGGATCCAGGGGGCCGACATAGAGGTTGTCGACCTGGTCGGGCGGAACCAGCGTGAACCTTCTCTCTCCCGCCACCACGCAGGCGAGGTTGTCCGGGAAGTCGAAATGGGCCGAGATGCGGGTCTGGTTGCCGAGCCAGAAACTGGCGAGCGGATCGGGGACCGGCAATCGGATATCGTTGTGGGCTCGAAAACCCGGTAGCCACCCGTCCACCGGCGTCGAGCCGACGTAGATCGTCGCGAGACGATCCTCGCGTTCGGCTTCGGCGAGTTTGCCGAGAATCTGCGATAGCGGAGCCTTGCCGCGGTCGAAGTTGAAGCCGCTGAAATCCTCGTTGTAGAAAAACCGTCCGTCGATCGCCGTCGTGCCGGCGTAAGCCGTCACCGGCGAGTCCGTCCAGAACCTCGAGAGGTACCGCGCTGCGGCGTCGACCGATTGGCTGCACTGCTCCACGGCCGGCCAATGCCTCACCAATCCACGCAACACGAGGGGTTCGGAGGCGTCAAGCGCCGCTTCGGGAACATTCCCTTCCGCACAGTCCATCGACTGCATCGGCCGGGCCTCGGCGCAGGCGTTCATCGGGCGGATTCTACGTCGAGCCTCTGGTTCTTCAACTCGACCAGGCGCTGGATGTTGGCAAGGGAAGCCAGCGCCATGAACATCGGCATGAGATAGCCCTTTTCGTTGAACTCGCCCAACGTCTCGCCGGACAGCGCCTGCACCTTTTCCTCGTCAAGGCAGTGAAACCCGATCAACTGGTTCGTGCTTCCGTCCTTCAACGTGATCTCGAACGTCAAGGCCTCGAGCAGATCGTGATCCCGCATGGCGCCGACAAACGCCTTGCCATGCGCAATACCCGCATAGATCGTCTCGAGCAGATCGGCGGCATTCTCGAGGAATAGCGTCCTGCCGCCCAAAGGCTGGAACAGGGGTTCGCCCACCTCGGTACTCACGCGCGGATGGTCCATGTCCACCGACAGCACTCTCGTTCGGTCGGCGCCCGGTTGCTCCTGGAAGCCGATCAGGAACGGCTGTCGCTGGATCATGGCGGGGACATAGGCGGCGTGCCAACCGCTCTCGTCGAGGAACAGGTTCTCCTCCTGCTGGAAACCGAACAGGGCCACCGGGTAGTAGCCGCCATCGCCGTCGCCCTGGAACAGAATCGGGTAGTGGGCCTGGACGTTGCGGAACTCGAACGGAAAGGTCATCGCGAGCATGACGTTGTCGCCGTAGCGCGAGGACCGCTCGGTGATGACCCTCAGGTCCTGGTGGTCGACATTGTTCAACATGGCGAAGTCAGGCATGGGCTTCGCTCCGCTGCTCGCGTTGCACGATGCTGCCGAGGAGCGTCCTGTTGTCGGGCAGGAGCCTCAACGCCTGCGCCGATTTGGCGCGGGTCTCGTGGAACACCCGATCCGCCCGTTCCCGCACCGGGTCACCCGATGGCGTGCGCTCGACTTCGAACTCCGGCCTGAACCCCATCCCGTAGAGCACGTACTGGTAGCTCGCGGAGGGAAACAGTTCGTCGAGGCGCGGCGCATCGTCGTGCCAGGGCGGCTGCTGATTCCACATCGCCAGCTTGTCGCGCAAGCCGTCGGGGCACGATCCGGGTGCCCGGTTGTCGCGCCAATAGTCGTCGTCGCGAACGCTCGTCACGTAGTGCAGTTTCAGGAACTCGACGATTCGCTCCCAGTGGTAATGCATCTTCGAATTGAAGCGCTTTGCAGTCACGTCCATGATCCGCCGATCGCGCGGCATCTGCTCGGCGATCATGGCCGCGGACTGCTCGATCAACGCCAGGGCGGAAGCCTCCAGCGGTTCGACGAAACCGGCGGACAGGCCAACGGCGACACAGTTCTTCGACCAGAACGTCGTCCGGTAACCGGGTTCGAACGGTATCGTCCGGGATTCCAGCGCGGCCATGTCGATTCCCGGCGAGGTGCTCGCGACGTAACGCTCCAGGGTAGCAAGGGCGGTGCTGCTCTCGGCATGCGCGCTCGAGTGCACGTAGCCGACTCCCCTTCGATTCTGTAGTCCGATGTCCCAGATCCAGCCGGCCCGTTGGGCTGTCGCATGGGTGGCCGACGCGATCGGAGCATCAGCACGCGGATAGGGCACCTGCACGGCGATGGCCGTGTCGTTGAAGAGGTGTTGCTTGACAGATACCCATCCCACCCCGAAGTGGCCGGCGAACAAAAGCGCCCGCTGGCCGGTGCAGTCGACGAACAGGTCACCCTCGACCCGCTCGCCGGTGTCGAGCGCGACCGCTGCGATGTCGCCATCGGCACGCGCTTCTACCTGCGCGACATTGCCGACGCGATGCGAGACGCCCGCGCCCACAGCCTTGCCTTGTAGCAATGATGCGAACTTGGCGGCGTCGAGATGGTAGGCATAGTTGAAGGCGAATGCGTACGGCGGCGTCGTGGTCTGCTTCGGTGCAAGACCACGCTCGATGACCGCGGCCTGGGGCGTCATGAACTCGGCGAAGGGCGTCGTCGACCGCTCGGCGAGCCAGTATCTCGCGGGGTTCAGGCTCGCGTACTCGACCGGCAGGCTGAACGGATGGCAGTACTCGTCCCGGCCCGGACGTCCCGACCAGCCGAAGAACCGCGTGCCCTGCTTGAAGCTCGCGCCGGTGTCACGGATGAAATCGTCTTCGGGGAGACCGATGCGGCGGAGCGTCGTCCGCATCGATGGCCACGTTCCCTCGCCGACGCCGATGGTCGGTATGTCCGGGGATTCCACTACAGCGACGTCGCAAATTGGACACTCGCTGGCGACGACATTGGCCGTGATCCACCCTGCCGTGCCGCCGCCGACGACTACGACTTTCCGGGTTGCGCGGTTCATCGCCATCTACAGTTGGGTCGCACTATCGATCAGACTGCGAGTCGCTCCTCGAAAAGAGGGTCCCGCGCAAACGAAGTAGCGTCAGGAAATGGCGCCGATGATACGGAAGCGGCTGCACCGAAGTACAGCCGCCGGCGGATCAGAGCTTGTACCTGAACCCAAAGTTGTAGCGCGGGCCGGACTGGCCGGCGAACAGCGTCTGCAGCGGGTCACGGCCGTAGACATGCGTAGTCTCGTCGGTGAGGTTGAGCACGTCGAGGTACACCTGCATGTCGTCCCTGAACCAGTAGCTGGCGCTGACGTCCACCTGCTGATACGCCGCCACGTGGGTGGGCGGCCCTGAACCGACGTTGTTCTGACCGGTTCCGGCCAGGAAATCGTCACGCCAGTTGTAGGCCACGCGGACGCTGATCCCGTTCTTGTCGTAGAAGCCGATCAGGTTGGCCGAGTCGCTCAGGCCCGTCAGCACGAACTGCTGCTCGAGGCTGAAGTTGTCGTAGCCCACATCCGCGTCCACGATCGTGGCATTGGCGATGACGCCGAAGCCGGACTCGCCGAAGTTGTGCTGTACGACCACCTCCCAGCCTTTCATCGTGGCCTGCTCGATGTTGACCGGCACCGTGAGGTTGAAGGGCGATGCCGGGTCGCGGCCCGCCACGCCGGTTATGACGCTGCTGGCCGCATCGACGCCGGCCGCATCCGGATGGTTCTCGAGAATCCAGGTGTAAAGCGCGCCGCCATCGCTACTGCCGGTTGCCGCCCGGGCTTCGTCGCCCAGTGGTCCCAGCACGGGATGCGGAAGACTGAACGTCTCCTCCACCACCGAAGACGTGCCGATGAAGTTGTCGACGTCCTTGTAGAAGTAGCCCACGGCGACGTAGCTGTCGTCCCGGTAGTAGTACTCCACCGTGAAGTCCGTGTTCTTCGACTCGAACGGCAGCAGGTTTGGATTCCCGCGGTTGCCGGTGCCGCCGTCCACGCGCAACAGCGAGTTGATGGTCTGGCCACCCTGGATGTCGCCGTAGTTCGGCCGTGTCAGGGTCTCGCTGTAAGAGAACCGCGTGACCACGTTGTCCGTCATGTCGACCCTGAGATCGAAGCTCGGCAACATGAGGTCGTAGCTACCTTCGAGCGAGGTGAAGTCAGGGTCTCCCTGGACGGCGGTCAACTCGTTGCCGGCCACCCAATCGATCCTCGTGTAGGCGGGCGACAGCGCCTGGGATGAAATGTCCGTGCTCTCGTAGCGCAGTCCCGCCCGCATGTCGACGATGGTCCCTCCCAAATCCGCCGACATGTTCGCCTGGATGTAGAACGCCTGGGACTCCTCCGCGGTACGCCGGTCAGAGCTGAAGCGGCTGGAGGAACAGAGGCCGGTTCCGCAGTCTCCCATGTCGGTCAGGAAGAACGTGGTCGCCTCCCCGGAGGCCATGAGCATTTCCGTTCGGGCGATGACCTGCGTCATGTCGAAGGTGAAGAAGTTGACCTGCCGGCGACCGTCGTCGCCACCGGGAATCTTCTCGAACGCAGCCCCCGCCGATGCGGGTTCCAGCAGGTCCGCAATCGCGCCACGTTGCGTCACGCCGCCCCAGGCGTCACGCTGCACGACCGAGCCGGCCGAGCGGTTGTCGACCTCGGTGAGCTGGACGCCGAAATCGATGCTCTCGACGAATCCGGTGTCGAAGTCATACACCCCGCCGAGCCGGGTCTGTTCGATGTTCATCTTCGAGAAGTTGTTCGTGAATACGCTGCCCGTAACGATCATGTCGTTGGGGTCGAGCGCATTGGCGAGGGTCAGTTCGAGCACCGGCAACTCGGAGCCGAAATGCCCGGTGGTCCGCTGACGTGTGAACGAGGCAGTGGACAGCAGCGACGAGTCGCCATAGGGGCTGTCCGGCTGCCGCTCGGCGGTCGAGTCGTGGTAGTCGAACTCGACGGACAACTGATTCGAAACGTCCCACAGAAGATTGATCCCGATGGCGCCGTTACGGGCGTACCAGGCATCGTTGCCGGCGGCCATGGAGTAGTCGCTGCCCGGCAGGTTCTCGGTGTAGGTGAGCGGCGTGGCCTGCGGACCGTCGGTCCAGACCGTCTCCTGACCGCCGAAGTTGAACCAGGCCGACAGGTTGTTGTATGTGCGCTCGAGTTCCACTTCCGAATAGGTGTAGTCAAGCGTCGCGACCAGCCTTTCGGACGCCTGCCATTGCAGGGTGAGTTGGCCGTTGGTGCGTAGCCTCTCGTACTCCGCCAGTTCGTAACCGATGGCCTGCGGAACCGAGTAGAGATCACCGGCCCCCGGCCGGTTCTGCTGGTTGGGGTCGGTGTGCGGCGGAATCCCGCCCCACTCGGAGGGGCCGATACCGCACCAGCAGTTGTCCACTTCGCCCCGGAACGTGCGCCAGCCACCGACATTGGCCGTGTTCGCGCCGTTGTTCCGATCCTGGCGCACCGCGCTCAGGGCGATGCCGACCGTGTCCTCGGCAAACGTGTTGGAGAACAGCATCGACATCTCGGGTGTGAATCCGCTGTCGTCGACAGAGGCGTCGTGCAGTCCGCTGCCCGCCGCCGTGAAGTTCATTCCCGGAGCTTCGAGGGGCCGCGTCGTGCGGATGTTCATGGTGGCACCGATGCCGCCGGTGGGCACGTCCGCCTGGCCGGTCTTGTAAACCTCGACGGCACTGATGCCCTCCGAGGCGAGATTCCCAAAGTCGAACGACCGGCCCAAGCCGCTGCTGGTCGGCATCTGCCGCCCGTTCAGCAACACCAGGTTGAAGTCTGGACCGAAGCCGCGAACGGTCACCCGCGCGCCCTCGCCGCGTTCCCGGTCGATGGATACGCCCGTGATCCGCTGCAGCGACTCCGCCAGGTTGCTGTCGGGGAAGTCGCCGATGTCCTCGGCGGTGATGGCGTCCACCACGCCATCGCGATTACGCTTCAGGTCCATTGACTTCTTCAGGCTTTGGCGGATACCAACCACCACCACGAGTTCGTCAACGGAATCCGCAATGCTGCCGGCATCCTCCCCGCCTTGCGGGGTTTCCTGCGCCGACGTCGGGGCGCCGGCCAATGCCAGAGAGATTGCCGCCGCGAGCGGCGTCATCCTGAAAGCTTCGTTGTTAGGCATTCGGCTTCCTCACTGAATCGTCGGCACGGCGACGATCAAACCAGACATGACAACGTTGTCAAGATGTCAGAAGGAAGTGCTTATAGTCGATGTTGACACCGTTGTCAAAGGTCTCGGAAAGATCTTTCGAATCGGCGATTGCGCGAGCCCCTGTCGACGATGGTGTTTCGCCCGAATACGCGTTCGCGGATGGTCTGCACGGAGTGTCCGCGCCGGAGTCCAATTCGGTGCGGCCCGGTCTTGCGTAACGCCCGGAGTATCCGCGTACCGACTCCTCGCGAACAGTTATCGCGGGTAGGTCCAGCCCGAGACGCGGTGCTCGTCGACGGCCGGAATGCCGGCCGCGGCATCGGCCTCGTCGAGTCGGCTCGTATCGCGACGACCGTCGCGGTAGCTCAGGCCGAAACCGTAGGGGAACAACGGCGAATAGTCGATGTCACCGACGTTCAGCGGCGTGTGCAGCGCATGTCGTGGCCACGAGTAGGAAAGCCGGCCGCGGAAGTCGTGCTGCGGCTCGCCGCCCGGACCGCGAAACAGCACATCGGCCACACCCCCACCCTCGGTGCCCGGGAGCCAGGCGACCACGAAAGCGTCGGACGCGTTCAGTTCGGGATTCACCCACATCGGCCGGCCGGCGAGGAAGACCGACACCGTGGGCACGCCCCGTTCCTTAAACTTGCGCAGGATCGCAAGCGGCTCGGAATCGTGCGCTGAGAAACTCAGGTGGCGGCGGTCACCGTCGCCTTCCGCGTAGGGGTTCTCGCCAAACACGACGATGGCCACGTCTGGCGCGGGCCCGGTGAACTCGCCGCTCGGACTCAACGTGGCCGTGCCCCCTTTTCCCGCAACCGCCTGCGCGAAACCCTCGAATATCGACATGCCGTTGGGGAAGTCGTCGTTGTCGTTGCCGGTGCCCTGCCAGGTGAGGGTCCAGCCACCGCACTGCTTGCCGATGTTGTCCGCGCCATCCCCCGCAAGCAGCACATTGGCATCCCTGCGCAACGGCAGGACGCCACCGTTCTTTAGGAGCACCAGCGACTCGCGGACGGCGCGCCGCGCCAGCTCGCGGTGGGCCGGGTGGCCGACCGCAGTCCTGTCGCCTGCGCAAAGACGTTGGGACGGGCGCGGGCTTGAAAACAGCCCGGCACGTGCCTTCACGCGCAGGATGCGCCTTACCGCATCGTCGATCCGTGACATGGGCACGACGCCGGCGACCGCCTGCTGCAGCAGGTCGTCGTAGGTCTGCCGCCAATCCACCCCTACCATGAGCAGGTCGACGCCGGCATTCACCGACATGGCACACGCCTCGCGGCGGTCCTCCGCTACCTGCAGATAGCCATCCCAGTCGCTGACGACCAGGCCGTCGAATCCGAGCGCACCCTTCAGGACGCCGGTCAACAGGTATTCGTGTCCGTGAACCTTGGTGCCGTGCCAACTGTGGAAGCCGGCCATCACCGTCTGGACTCCGGCGGCGATGGCCGCCCGATGGCCGCCGGCATGCAGGTCGCGCAGGGTTTCCTCGGAACACGCGACGTCGCCCTGATCGTGACCGTCCGTCGTGTGGCCCTCACCGAGAAAGTGCTTGGCGGTGGCCAACACCCGGCCCGGGCCAAGAAATCCAGGGTCACCGGCCACACCCTGCAACCCGGTAACGACCCGTTGCGCATACTCGACCACGAGCTCGGGATGCTCGGAATAGCCTTCGTAGGTCCTCCCCCAACGGTCGTCGCGGACCACGGCCAGCGTCGGTGCGAACGTCCAGTCTATTCCCGTGGCCACCACCTCGCGCGCCGTCGCCGCCGCGATGCAGCACATCAAGTCGCTGTCCCGAGCCGCACCGAGACCGATGTTGTGCGGAAAAACAGTCGCGCCATAGACATTCGAATGGCCGTGAACCGCATCCGTGCCCCAGAGGATCGGCACGCCATCCCGCGAAGCGCCACGTCGTCGCGAGGCGTCGTGGTACGCGTCCGCAAGCGCCAGCCAGTCGTCGACGCTGGCGCGTTTGTCGCCGGCGGGAGAACTCCCTCCCCCGTTCAATACCGAACCGAGGGCGAACTCGGCGGCGTCCATGGGCGTCGCGTTGGCGATTTCGGCCTGGATCATCTGGCCGACTTTCTTTTCGACGGAGAGGCTGCGCAAGTGGCGCTCGACAATGCGCGCGACCTTGCGTTCCGAGGGGAGCGCAGGATCGAGGGCACTGGCATCCGCCTGCCATCGCGAAGCTATTTCACGCATTGCACATCAGCTCTTGGTGGGTTGGCGGTTACCAACGCGCAAACTGTACGGGGCGATTGACAACGTTGTCAACAGTGGCCGAGCATCTCGCCGGCGCCCCCTCTTCCGCTCACCATCGCAACCTCCCGAGACTACCCGTCAGCGCGGATTTCCTGCCGCCCGCCGAAACGGCCGTCAGCGGCGTGGGGGTCTCGATTGCTATCGGGACCGCCAACAGACTGATACGATGCCCCGATGGCTTACGACCCTGACAATATCTTCGCGAAGATCCTGCGGGGCGAAGCGAACGCCCACGTGGTGCTCGACGAGGCACACTGTTTCGCGTTCATGGACCTGATGCCGCAGAGTCCCGGCCATACGCTCATCATTCCGCGCGAACCCGCGGAGAACATCTTCGACCTGAGCGACGAAGGACTCGCGCACCTCACCGCGACCACGCGGCGCGTAGCCAGGGCGGTGAAAACCGCGCTCAATCCGGCGGGGCTCATGATCGCGCAACTGAACGGGGTTGATGCGGGACAGACGGTGTTCCACATCCATTTCCACGTGATACCGCGCTACGCGGGCGAAGGGCTGACCTTCCACGCGCGAACCATGGCCGACGCCGACGAACTGGCCGCCAACGCCGCCAGGATCCGCGCCGCGCTCGCGCCATGAAAGCCTGAGACGCGACGAAGACCAACTCCAAACCGCGAGCGCGTTTCACGGGGTAGAATGGGACCAAGGAGGGGGTTTCATGGACATTGGGTATTTGACTTTCTGGGGCCCGAAACCGGACGAGTCAGTCACGGAGGGCTATGCCGCCAACCTGAAAGAGGTCGCTGCCGCCGACGAGATCGGAATGGACTCGGTGTGGGTCGGAGGCGTCCCGCTGGGGGGCATTCAACCGCTGCAGATTGCGCCGGCGATCGCCGCGGTCACGAGCAGGATCAGGATCGGGACCGCCGTGCACCTGCCGCACCTGCGGGCGCCCGGAGAAAAGTTCGAGACCAACGTCAGGGAAGGTGGATCGAGGATAGACCGCAGGGGCCAGGCGGGAGAGCGCTACAAGTACGTGTTCGATAACCTGCCGCAGGCAAACCCCATCAATGTCGCCGAGCAAATCGCCATCATCGACCAGGTCAGCAACGGCCGCTTCATCTACGGCGCGGGGGGCAATACCACCGGTGACCCGCGGCGCCAGAGACACTTCCTCGAGTACCTGGACGTGATGAAAAAGGTCTGGACGGAGGACCAGTTTTCCGGCTACGAAGGCGAATTCTTCAATTACCCGCCGCTGCCGGGGGTTTCGCGCATCAACCCGAAGCCGGTGCAGCAGCCCCATCCGCAGATCCTGCTGCCGCTGGACAGCCAGCAGAACTTCATTCCCATGGGGAAAAACGGCTATTGCATCGCCATCGGCGGCGGCAGTTCGCACAACGAGCGCGGCGACGCGGTGTTGAAGCAGGACGTGGCGAACTACCGCCAGGCATGGAAGGATGCGGACAACCCCGGAAAACCCAGGGTGGTGATCCGAATCACCGCCCACGTGTCGGCGTCACAGGCGGAGGTCGACCGTATCCGGGAAGCGGCCGACCGGGCGCGCGCGGAAAGAATGGCAGCACGAGGACAGACCCCCAGGCAGGGCGGTCCCGAGAGGGGATCCAACCTGGTTGGAACGCCGCCGGAGGTGGTGGATCGCATCCACGAACTCGAGGAGGACTTCGGCGCCGACGAGATCATGTGCACCTGGATGGGACGAACGCTCTCCCGCGAAGATGTCGTCCAGACCATGCAACTCATGGCCGACGAGGTCATGCCCAACGTCAAGTAGGACTGACCCGATCCGCGCGATGACCGAACGGCAGTACTGCTCCGATCTTTCCCTCGCCGCCGGCGAACCCCTGGCCGGCACGGCCGCCCGCGTCGACGTCTGGCTGCTGCTCGAGTACAAGCCTGTCTGGCGCTCGAAGGCCGTCACCGACAACGACCTGCCGGCAGAGGTCACCGCCTGGCTTGATCGGCAGATGGCGTCAGTGACCGACCGGGGCCTGCTACCCCGGCTGCAGTTCATTCGTCAGCCCGAACTCGATCGCGAGCAGATCGCGTTCTTCGCAGGCACGTCTGAAAGTCTGTACCGCGCGGAAATCGATGGCTACGGCGCGATTACGGACCTGGACATCGCTACCGACCTGGGAAGCCCCTCCATGCCGCGCGTCGAAGCGTCACAGTACTTCGTCTGCACGAACGGCCAGCGCGACCTCTGCTGCGCCCGCTTCGGGCTACCGGCGTACGCGAGGCTGCGTGAACTCGTGGGCGAGCGTGCCTGGCAGACGACCCATGTCGGCGGGCACCGGTTCGCGCCGAACGTGCTGACCCTGCCGCAGGGCGTGCTGTACGGCCGCGTGCGGCCCGAGAACGTGCCCGGATTCGTCGAGGATGTCGAAGCGGGCCGGCTGGCGCGGGACCACGTTCGCGGCCGATCCGCCCTGCCCGCCGAGGCGCAGGCGGCGGAGATCGCGCTGGACGGGCAAATGCTCGAGCTGGTGGGATGCGAAGCTGGGCAGGTGGTGATCCGAACGGAGAAAGGCGAACGCCGCATCCGCGTCGTGGAGGCCGACGCGATGGAGATCATCGCCAGTTGCGGCGATGAAGCCACCGAGTGCGTGAGACCCATCAGCGCGATGCTCGAGCAATCCTGAGAGCCTTGAGGCTTCCATGGAAGTACGCCTCCCCCCACAGGGGGAACGCAGGCACTTCCCTACGCATCAGCGGTCGGGGACTATTCCCCGGCTGAAGGCTCCCGAACGCCGTTATTGCGGCGTGTACCAGATAGGCGACGTGTAGGCCCTTTCCTGGATCACCAGGGGCTGTTGCGCAGGAATCCCGGAAACATCAAGACCATAGAACCTGGCGTCGTACACCGTCCAGCGTGGCGTCGGAATCTGGAGCACTCGCACGTAGTAGAAGGCAGGCGCGTCGGAGTCGAAATCCGGGTCTCGCCACACCGCGCGCAGTTCCGCCGCGCCGATGCTGTTCGAATAGGCGGCATTCTCGACATCCACGGTATTGCCCACCGGATCCGCCGACTGCCCGTCCGTGCCCGGCGCCCGGCCGTCCGAAAGCGCCACGTCGTACACGCGTTCGGACGTCTTTCCCGCGCCGTCGCGCCAGCCCTTCACGACCTGAACCCGGTCCAGGTTGGCACCGTCGGGATCCTTCACCGCGCGCACCAGGAAGGTCGGCGCTCTACCCTCCGGCGCGCGAGCCAGGTCCCCACCCATGGGAACGCCCTTGCGATAACCCACGGCCGCAATTCGCGGGCTCGCGGCATCGCCGGCATCAAAGTCCCAACCCGCAAAGAAACGCACGGTCATGCGGGGGCCGGTGGTGGCGTACACTTCTCGGCGCTTGAATGCGGCGAATAGCGCCTGTCGCGTATTCTCACGCGCCCAGACCGCCGCGTAGCCAGACGTGGCATAGAACGAACTCAACGACGACCGGTGGCGGCTCGGTTCACTGTTTCCCATCTTGCCCCAGAAATTGTCCTCGTCCGCCGTTGCGAGTCCGGTATGGGAGTCGGTGCTGCCGATCATGCCAAACTTGAAGGGATTCACCCCCAGTTCACGGCCCAGGTCCAGGCCGAGGCCGAGAGCCGGTCGGACGTAGGACTGCGCGATGGCCGCTTCCTTCGATAGTGCTTCGGTTGCGGCAGGTGCCGACCTTGCTGCCCAGTCCTCGAAATCCGCGAAAGCATCGTTCGGCGATACCAGCGGGTGCGTCTCGCTGTCACCCTTGAACTGCGTCACTTCGACAACGGGTTCGAACCGCGCCCGGGTGCGGGCGTAGGCGGGAGTCAGCGGCGCGCCCCCGTAGTCGCCCGGACTGAACATCCGGCCACGGCTGAGATTGGAATTGTGCGGAATGGAGATCACGTTTCCGCCCAGGCGCTCTTCGTAGTCCGCGAAGTAAGCCCAGAGATCTTCCGGGTCGCTACTGTCGACGCTCGAGAACGGCACCGTCAGTCCCGTCAACTCGGGCCCGTCTGCGTAGAGAACGTTTCTATGGATCGAGGAGTACCCCTCCCCGGCCCCCCTGGCCGTCCATTCGTAGCCGGCGAAGGTCGTGAACGTGCCCGGATCGTTGTGTTTCTCCGCGACGCGGACCACTTCGCTCCACAGGTCACGTCGAAAGTCCTCGCCGATGGCGTAGTCCTTCAACCAGGCAACCTTCGCCTGGCCGAGCGGACGTCCCATGGACTGGAACTCCTCGGCCGTCGGCGCGTTCAGAAGATCGCGCACTGGCGGCAGTCCGGCGATCAATTGCGCCGTGCTCGCGGCGTTTTCCGACTCCGGCAATAGCGCGGGATTCTCGGCCAGGCGCGACAGGACACCGAGATTCTCCGCGTGATCCGACACCATCAGGAAGTCCAGCGGCCGGCGCAGACGCGCTGGCTGGCCGCTCGTCGACTGCACGGTTTCGCCTTTTGCGAAACGGTAGGCGTCATCCGGCGTGAGCCTGGATCCCAGCGCGAAAGCGTCGCCGGAAAGATACGAGTGCAGGTGCGTGTCGCCCCAGTAGACGTTGTCCGGGTAGGCGCCATCGATGTTCGGCGAATACGACTCGGCCACCGCCGCAGCGGGGCACAGCCAGAGGGCGAAAAGCAACGCCGCCCCTGCGACATCACAGATCCCTGCTGACCGGTATGGCGTGTCGATCATTGCTTCTTCATCCAAGGCCCGAAATCCCGCCGTCAACCGGACGAAAGGCTCGCGCTCGACCGCTGCTCCATTCCACGCCAGGTCCGAGCGCCCCTCGGCATCTGCTCGGTGACAAACCGGCGCAGGTCTTGGGTGAGCGCCTTCACGTCGCCCTCGGGTTCGAACATCTCGCCGATACGGACTTCGTAGGCCGCTTCTTTCTTGTTCAACAGCTCGCGAAACAGCGTGATGTCCCGCAGTTCGTCGTGCAGAAGCCAGAAGAGATAGAACAACCACGAGTTGTGCCCCCGGATGTGCATGGGGACGACCGGAGCGTTGTGCTTCTTGGCCAGGCTGATTGCGGTCGTCTGCCAGGGCCGTTCCATCAGGCCCTGAACGCTGGGCCGCGCCAGGCGGCCCGAGGGGAACAGGACAATGAGCCGTTGCCGGCGAAAAGCCGCCGCCGCCGCTCGCAGCGTTTCGCGTTGCCTGGTGAGGGTGCGCTTCTCCTCGACCCACTCCACCGGGATGATCATGTCCTCCATTCCGGGAGAGACCCTGAGCGCGTCCCGATTGGCGAAGAACACGATGTCCTCCCGCACGCCCTTCAGCGCGTCGTAGACGACGACACCATCGGCGACGCCGGTCGGATGATTCGGCATGACGACCACCGAGCCCCGGTCGGGGACTTCGTCCAGGCCGTCCACAGTGACATCCAGCGCCAGCAAATCGCTCATGTAGTCGAACACCTCGGCACCGGACATCGAAGCGATGGTGTCGGCCATCGCCACGGCTTCTTCGTAGCCGAGCGCGCGGTGGAGCGTCCGCATGATCAGCCGCCAGACCAGCGGATGACGCATCAACCGCGAAGCGCGCTCCTCTATCAGCGTGTCGACGATGTGCGTCACGTGGCCTCTATCCGACGGTCGATGCCGTGATGTCGGTGCCCCACGGGCCACCCCTTTGGTTCAAGGTTCTCACGGAATCCGACAGGAAGTCGATTACGGCACGGTTGAACTGGTCGGCGGCCTGCATGTTCACCGCATGGCCCGCGTCCATGTCGACCACGGCAAGACCGGGCATCCTGGCGGCGGCGAAGTCGCGGTGCGGCTGGAAGCGTCGTTCGAAGCGCCCGCACGCGAGCAGCGCGGGCACCCGAATGCCGGCCAGATCTCCGCGCACGGATGCCCTGGGCGTCGTATAGCGCACGGTGTTGGCGACACCCCCGGTGTCAAGCTGCCGGGCTTCTTCCAGCAACGCCTCGTGAATCTCCCTTGGCAGGTGCCGGGCATGCCTCGGGTGGACCCGTATCCGATCTACCTCCTGCATCCCTCCCATCCGGACCCGCTCGGCCGAGCGCGCGCCTTCCCGCAACCGCTGGTCGACCTGGTCCGTGGGCGCGAACGCGGCCATGGAGTTGGTGAAGATGACCCCTCGAACGACTTCCGGACGGCTCAGGGCATAGCGCAGCGCCAGGGCACCCCCGAGAGATCCCCCGCCGACGAACCAGGATTCGGCACCCAGTTCGGCGCGAATGTCATCCAGGGCACGAACGTAGGACGCCGGCGCATAGGCGCGGACGTCTTCCGGGCTCGGTGAGCGGCCATGACCGTACAGCTCGACCACGACCGGACGGCACACTGCACCCAGCGCTTCGAGGTTGGGCGTCCACTGCGCGCGGCTGCACAGAAAGCCGTGCACCAGCAGCAGGAACGGTCCGTCGCCCGGATGGGCTTCCCACCAGGGTGTCACAGGGCGGCCGTCACCGCTGCGCAGAATTCAGTCGTCGTCGCGTTGCCCCCCTGGTCCGGGGTGAGCGTATCCGGAGTCCCGGCATCGCGGGCAGCCGCATAGACGCGAAGCAAAGCGTCCCTCAAGCGAAGGGCTTCCCGCGCGAATCCCAGGTGATCGAGCATCATGCTCGCGCTCAGGAGCGTCGCCGTCGGGTTGATGATGTTGCGTCCGGCGATGTCGGGCGCGGTGCCGTGCGCGGGTTCGAAGTACGCATAGTCGTCCCCGAAACACCCGCTCGCCGCGAGCCCCAGGCTGCCGAGCAGGCCTCCGGCGGCGTCCGAAAGGATGTCGCCATACAGGTTCGGCATGACCACCACGTCGAACCGCTTCGGTTCGCGGATCATGCGGCAGGCGAAGTCGTCGACGATGAACGCGTCGAACTCCACGTCCGGATATTCGGCGGCGACTTCGCGGGCGACTTCGAGAAAGAAACCGTCGCTGCCCCGCAGCATGTTGTGCTTGGTCGCGCAGGTGAGGTGGTTGCGGCGCTTGGCCGCCAGGCCGAAGGCGAACCGAACGACGCGCTCCGTCGCCTCCCGGGTGATGATCTTGATCGCATACTTGCCCTCGCCCAGTTCATGCACCGGGCGCCGCACGGTCCGGCCGACGAGTCGGAGCGGGGCGAGATCGCCGATCGGCCCCTCGCAGCCGACGTACAGGTCTTCGAGGTTCTCGCGCACGATGACGAAGTCGATGCCGTCCGGATCCTTGAGCGGGCTGGCGCAGCCCGGCAGGTGCAGGCAGGGACGGACGTTGGCGTAGGTCTGCTTGCCCCAGCGCAGGTACCGGAGCGAATTGCCCGTGTTGCCGCTGGTGGAGCCGAAGAACGTCGTATCGGCATCGTCGATGATTTGCCTTGACGCCTCCGGAAAGGCGCTCCCCGTCTCCCTCTCCGCCGCCTCGCCAACGGCGGGATAGACGAACTCGAGACCGATGTTGAGCTTCCCCAAGAGTTCGATGGTCGGACGGACTGCCTCCGGCGCGGCGTCGTCGCCCTCGATAACGGCAATCGTCTTGATCATCCCCTGACGCCCCCGGGCCCACTGTTCGGACAAGGCGCGAAAATGGTCTATCTCGGCCAGGGTTGCAAGCGACCGGAGAACGGAAACCGCAGGCAAGCCGCCTGGGATACCTGTTGGCATGGTTGCGGGCACGCGGCAATATTGTTCGAAACGCACGCGGAGTATCCGCGGCGGGAAGAGACCCGGGGTAGGCACCATGACAACGGCATCCAACATACGATCCGAACTCGATCATCCCGTGATCGACGCCGACGGCCACTGGCAGGAGTTCCGTCCCGTGGTCGAGGAAGCGCTCACGAAGATCGGCGGCGAGCCCGCCGCCCGCGCGTTCCGGGTCAACGGCGAACGCCAGCGCCGGTCATTGGCGATGAGCGTCGACCAGCGCCGCGCCCGGAACATGGCCCAGGAGTCGTTCTGGGGCATCCCCACGAGGAACACCAGGGACCGCGCCACCGCGATGATGCCCGCGCTCGCCTACGAGCGTCTCGACGAGTTCGGCATCGACTTCGCGGTGCTGTTCCCCACCGCCGGCATGGGACTCACCCGGGGTGACGACGACGAGGCCCGGGTAGCGGGCTGCCGGGCGTTCAACATCTACCAGGCGGACCTGTTCGCGCCCTTCTCCGACCGCATCACCCCCGCTGCGATGATCCCGACCCACTCGCCGGACGAGGCGATCGCCGAACTCGAGCATGCCGTCGGCGAACTGGGTTTCAAGGTGGTGATGCTGAACAGCATGGTGGAACGGCCAGTGGAGCAGGGTGCCGGCTTTCATGGAAGTACGCCTCCGGCGACGGGGGGAGTGCCAGCACTTCCTTACGCATCGGCCGTCGGGGAAGCTCCCCCGGCTGAAGGCTCCTGGATCGACATGCTGGGGATCGACAGCGCCTACGACTACGATCCCCTCTGGCGCAGGTGCCAGGAACTCAAGGTGTCGCCGACGTTCCACCGGGGATCCCGGGGACGCGCTTTCCGCAATTCGCCCTCGAACTTCTGCTACAACCACATCGGCCATTTCGCGGCAGCAGGCGAAGCGGTCTGCAAGGCGATCTTCATGGGGGGTGTCACGCGGCGGTTCCCGGATCTCCGCTTCGGCTTTCTCGAAGGCGGCGTCGGCTTCGCGTGCCTCCTGTACAACGACCTCATCGGCCACTGGAATATCCGCAACGGCGAAGCGCTCGAATACACGGACCCGGCGAACCTCGACATGGACCTGATGCGCGAACTGGCGGAAAAGTACGCGAGCGAATCGTTCGCGAACGCCGTCAAGCGCGGCGCCATCAGCAGGAACAACGGTGCCGACACCAACGGCGGCGTGGACGAAATCGATGACTACGCAGCCTGCGGGATCCAGGGCAGGGAGGACTTTCTGGAACTATTCGTCAAGCCCTTCTACTTCGGCTGCGAAGCCGACGATCCCGCCAACGCCTGGGCCTTCAACCGTGCGTTCAATCCCGGCAACGCCGAGATGAACGCGATGTTCGGCTCCGACATCGGCCACTTCGACGTGCAGGACATGGCCGACGTCCTGCCCGAAGCCTTTGAACTGGTCGAGGACGGGAAGATCGATCGGAAGCAATTCAGGCGTTTCGTGTTCGACAACCCGGTGCGCTTTTGGGGCGAATCCAACCCCGGGTTCTTCGACGGCACGAGCGTGGCGGAAGAAGCGAGACGGGTGCTCGCGGCTCAGTAAGCCAAGGACTGCGAGTACTTCAGGGTCAGCAATCAAGGAGGAGGCATGAAGGTTGATGGCAGCATCGGGTGGAAGCTGGACAGGGCGGGCGCCGAGGCGCGGGAACTGGAAGAGAGGGGCTGCAGCGGCGTATTCACCGCGGAGACCGGACACGATCCGTTCCTGCCTCTCGCGGCAGCCGCGCAGGCTACGTCGCGGGTCGACATCGGGACGAGCATCGCCGTCGCCTTCGCGCGTTCGCCCATGACGCTCGCCCATGTCGGCCATGACCTGAACGCCGCCTCCGGGGGACGGTTCGTGCTCGGGCTCGGCTCGCAGATCCGGGCGCACATCACGAAACGTTTCAGCATGCCGTGGTCGCAGCCCGCGGCGCGAATGCGGGAGTTCATTCTCGCCCTGCGCGCGATCTGGGCGACCTGGCATGAAGGCGCACCGCTGCAGTTCACCGGCAGGTTCTACGCGCATACGCTCATGACGCCGTTCTTTACCCCGGACAACACCGAGTTCGGGCCACCGCGCGTGTTCCTCGCGGCGGTGGGCCCGCTGATGACCGAGGTCGCCGGCGAGGTGGCGGACGGGATCATCGTGCATCCCTTCACGACGGAGAAGTACATCCGCGAGACGACGGTTCCCGCCCTCGAGCGCGGACTCGCCAAGGCTGGAAAGCTGCGTTCGGACTTCGAAATCAGTTACCCATGCTTTGTCGTCACGGGACGCGACGAGCAGGAAATGGCCCGGGCGAGCGCGGCGGCCAGACAGCAGATCGCCTTCTACGGCTCCACCCCCGCGTACAGACCCGTGCTCGACAGCATCGGCGCCGGGGAACTGCAGGGCGAACTCAACGCGATGTCGAAACAGGGCCGGTGGACGGAGATGGGTGCCCTCATCACGGACGACATGGTCGATGCGTTCGGCATCGTCGGTCCGCCGGAAGAAATCGCCGGACGGCTCCTCGCCCGCTATGGCGACATTGTTGATCGCACCTCAGCCGCGTACGCGAACCTGCCGAACGACGATCAGGCGCGAATCATCGCGGAACTCACAGCGTAGACAGGGCTTCGGCGGGTGGCGAAAAACGGCGCGCCTGACGGCCATCCGCGTCAGTCCGACCGAGTTTGACCGGGTCCGATGCGCAAAAAAACACTTGACGTTTTCGAAAATGAAGGAACAATACGCGCCCCCTCCACTATTTCTTCATTTTTTATCGATGTTGAAAAAGTTGGATCGCATTAGGACGGTAACTGCCGGAAAGCTAATAGAATTTCCGAGGGCAGGTGTTTTTGCCTCCGCGGCGACCATCCTGGGCATCCTGGCGCTGGCCGCTCCCGCGCACTCCCCGGGGCCCGAATACGGCTTGCAGCCGTTCGCCGTTCCAGCGCCAAGCCGGCCATCCATGACATGGGAGACGGAGCGCCTGATCTTCGCCGAGAAGATCCAACTCGCCTTCGGCGTCAGCGCACCCCGGGCAATCGAGTTCTCGGGCTGGATTCTCGAAGGCGCGCTCCAGCAGGACCTGCCGCCGGAACTCCTCGCAAGCCTGGTATTCGCGGAGAGCAGTTTCCGCAAGGCGGTGCAGTCGTCGATGGGCGCCATCGGTCCAGCCCAGATACGGAGCAACTACTGGCAGTCCTTCTGCGGCGGCAACCTGAACGACCCGGAACAGAACATCCACTGCGGCGCACAGATCCTGAGCCGCTTCCGCGACCAGTGCGGCGATGTCAGCGGGGTCCCTGGCTACAGCCACTTCTCGTCATCGGTGCGCGACCACTTCTGCGCCCTGAAGTCCTACAACGTCGGCCCGTCCAAACGAGGCAGCGCGCTCTGGCACAACGCTGGCATGCGCTACCTCGACAAGATCGAGCGCGGCGTGTCGCAGCTCCAAAACGTTCAGCTATAACCCGCAGCGCACGGCCGCGAGGCCGGTGACCGTCGCCCGGTGA
The DNA here is from genome assembly GCA_028821515.1 of Gammaproteobacteria bacterium. GTDB lineage: Bacteria > Pseudomonadota > Gammaproteobacteria > Pseudomonadales > Azotimanducaceae > VXNE01. Next base: position 90,814 of record JAPPGA010000039.1, read on the forward strand.
CGGCGTTTCGTGCCGTGCGAGTGTTCGTGCCCATCATCAGCGCGACGCTCGCGTTACTCGGCGCCGGTGACGCCTGGGGGAGCCCCGACCTCTCGGACACCGCTTCCGTTTCCCACGGCGGTAACCCCGGCTGGCTCTCGGTGCTGCCCACCCTCGTCGCGTTCGTCCTGGCCGCCGCCCTGCGACAGGTCATACTGGCGCTGTTCGCCGGCGTATGGGTCGGCGCCTTCCTCATCGCCGGTCCTTCGGCGTCCGGTGTTTTCCAGGGAATGCTCGACGCGGCTTCCGAACACGCCGTGGGGGCGGTCGCCGATGCGGGGCACGCCGCCCTGGTCGTTTCGACTCTCATGCTTGGCGGCATGGTCGCTGTGGTCTCTCGCAACGGCGGCGTCCACGGCATCGTGCAAAGGGTCACCGCATGGGCGAACACAGTGCGGCGCGGCCAGTTGGCGACCTTCGCCATGGGCATCGCGCTCTTTTTTGACGACTACGCCAACACTCTCGTCGTCGGCAAGACGATGCGGCCCGTCGCCGATGCGCTTCGGATATCGCGCGCGAAACTCGCCTGGCTCGTCGACTGCACCGCCGCCCCGGTCGCAACGCTTGCCCTGATCAGCACCTGGATCGGCCTGCAACTCGGCCTCATCGATGCCGCGATCCGCGACATTCCGGAGATCGACGCCAGCGCCTACGGCGTGTTCCTCCGCTCCCTCGCCTACAACTTCTACCCGGTGCTGACCCTGTGTTTTGTCGCAACCATTGCGGTCACCGGCCGGGACTTCGGCCCGATGCGCGCCGCCGAACTGGCCATCGCGCGTGGCGAAGCATCCGGACACGCGGTCGCACAAGACCCGGACACCGAACCCAAGCCGGAAAAACCGGCGCGCCCGCTCAACGCCTACGTGCCGTTCGCCGCGCTGCTCGCCGCTATGCTCGGCGGCCTGTACGTTACCGGCGCAGCGAAGGCCGGAAGCGGTGCAGGCCTGGCCGAGATCATCGGCGCGGCGGACGTATACACCGCGCTCGTCTGGGCGACGCTGACGGGCGTCGTCACGGCCGGAACCCTGAGCCTCGGTCAACGCATCCTGTCGCTGGGCGAGACGGTGGATGCCTGGTTCGCCGGCGCCAGGTCCATGCTCTACGCCGTCGTCGTGCTGGTCCTGGCATGGGCGCTATCCGGCGTCAACTCGGAACTGAATACGGCCGAGTTCCTCGCGTCCCGCCTCGGCGATGCACTTGACGCCCGGCTCCTGCCCACCGTCGTATTCGCCCTGGCGGCGGTGACCGCTTTCGCGACCGGCACAAGCTGGGGCACCATGGGAATCCTGACGCCGCTGGTGGTTCCGCTGGTGTGGACAAGCACGTCGCTGCAGGGTCTCGCCGGTGCGGACCACCTGCTCTACGCCTCGGTTTCCGCCGTCCTCGCTGGCGCGGTCATGGGCGACCACGCCTCGCCGATTTCGGACACGACGATCCTGTCGTCCGCAGCGACCTCCTGCGATCACCTCGAGCACGTGCATACGCAACTGCCTTACGCGCTGACGGTCGGCGGCATCGCCATCGTCACGGGTCTGATACCCACCGGTTTCGGCCTGCCTTGGTGGATCTCTTTCATCGTCGGCGCCGCCTGCGTGGGAGCCGTCGTGCGGTGGCTCGGCAGGCACCGGACCGACGCCGAACCGCCAATGACGCGCTCCGACTGACCGTATAATCGAATCCGGCAGGTTAGCGGAGCGTCCCATCAGCAAAGCCGACGACAAGTCCGCCTGGAAGTCCAGGGCGGAGCGGGAATTGCGCGGCAGGCCGTTCGACGAACTGACCTGGGCGAGCCCGGAGGGGATTCCCGTCAGGCCGCTGTATACGGCGTCAGACCTGGCCGACGTCGGCCACCTGCATTCGATGCCCGGGCTCGCGCCGTACGCGCGGGGGCCCAGGGCCACGATGTACGCCAATCGGCCCTGGACGGTCCGGCAGTACTCCGGCTTCTCCACCGCCGAGGCTTCCAACGCCTTCTACCGGGCCAACCTTGCGGGCGGCCAGAAAGGGCTTTCCGTCGCTTTCGACCTGGCCACCCACCGCGGCTACGACTCGGACCACCCCCGCGCCGCGGACGACGTCGGCATGGCGGGCGTCGCCGTGGACTCGGCGGAGGACATGAAGATCCTGTTCGACGGCATCCCGCTCGACGAGATGTCTGTTTCCATGACCATGAACGGGGCCGTGCTGCCGGTCATGGCCGGTTACATCGTGGCCGCGGACGAACAGGGCGTCGCCAGGCGCGACCTCGCGGGCACCATCCAGAACGACATCCTGAAAGAGTTCATGGTGCGCAACACCTACATCTACCCGCCGGCCCAGAGCATGCGCATCGTTGCCGACGTCATCGGCTACTGCGCGGAACACATGCCGCGCTTCAATTCCATCTCCATCTCCGGCTACCACATGCAGGAGGCCGGCGCGACCGCGGTGGAAGAACTGGCGTTCACCCTGGCCGACGGCCTCGAGTACGTGCGCGCGGCGCTGGCCACCGGGCAGGACATCGACGCGTTCGCGCCGAGGCTGTCGTTCTTCTTCTGCATCGGCATGAACTTCTTCATGGAGATCGCGAAGCTGCGCGCCGCGCGCATCCTCTGGGCGGAACTGATGGAGCGGTTCAAGCCGCGCGACCCGGCGTCCAGCATGCTGCGCATGCACTGCCAGACCTCCGGCGTGTCGCTGCAGGCGCAGGATCCATACAACAATGTCGTCCGCACCACGGTGGAAGCCCTGGCAGGCGTACTCGGCGGCACCCAGAGCCTGCACACCAACTCTTTCGACGAAGCGATCGCGCTGCCCACGCCGTTCTCCGCCCGCATCGCGCGCAACACCCAGACGATCCTTGCCGACGAAACGGAGATCACGCGCGTGATCGATCCCCTGGGCGGCAGCTATTTCGTCGAACGCCTGACGCAGGACATGGTGGAGGCCGCCCGCAAACTGATCGATGAAGTGGAGCAGTTCGGCGGCATGACCCGGGCCATCGCGGCGGGGATGCCCATGCGGCGCATCGAGGAGTCCTCTGCGCGGCGACAGGCGCGGGTCGAACGCGGCGAGGACGTGATCGTCGGCGTAAACAAGTACCCGCCCCAGGAGAACGATGCCGTCGATGCGCGGCTGATCGACAACTCCGAGGTGCGGGCCGCGCAGATTCGCCGGCTCGCCGAAGTCAGGTCGAAACGCGACCAGGCCGGGGTCGAGGCGGCGCTCTCCGGGTTGTCGGCCTGCGCGGAGTCGGGCGGCAACCTGCTCGCCGCCGCCATCGAGGCCGCGAGCCGGCGCGCAACGGTCGGAGAGATCACGGGCGCACTGGAGTCGGCCTGGGGGCGGCACGAGGCCAGGGTGGCGCTCGTACCCGGCGTCTACTCCGGCGCATACGGCGACCACGAGGGATTCCGCGCCGTGCGCGACGAAATAGCCGAGTTCGCCGACGTCGAAGGCAGGCGACCGCGCATCTTCGTGGCGAAAGTCGGCCAGGACGGGCACGACCGGGGCGCCAAGGCCATCTCCAATGCATTCAACGACCTCGGTTTCGAGGTGGAGATGAGCCCGCTGTTCCTGTCGCCGGACGAAGTGGCGGCCCGAGCGGCCGAACTCGCCGTCGATGTGGTCGGCGTCTCGACCCTGGCCGGCGCGCACAGGACCCTGGTTCCCGAACTCATGGCGGCCCTCACGGCGCAGGAAGCGGAGCCCGTGGTCGTCTGCGGTGGCGTGATCCCCGAACGCGACCACAGGTTTCTGCGCGATTGCGGCGTGCGCGCGATATACGGGCCCGGCACCGACATCCTGGAGGCGGCCAGCGCCATTCTCAAGCTGATCCCGGGCAGGAACCGATGATCGGAAGACTCAACCACGTCGCCATCGCGGTGCCGGACCTGGAAGGGGCGGCGGCGTTGTACCGGGACACCCTCGGCGCCGTCGTCTCGGCGCCGGTGCCCATGCCGGATCACGGCGTCACCACCGTCTTCGTTGAACTTCCGAACAGCAAGATCGAGCTGATCCATCCCCTGGGCGAAGGGTCCCCGGTCACCGCGTTCCTGGAACGCAATCCCAGGGGCGGCATGCACCACGTGTGCTACGAAGTCCCGGACATTCGCGCCGCCATCGACGCCATGCGGTTTCGGGGCATGACGGTCATCGGCGACGGCGAACCGAGCATCGGCGCCCACGGCCTGCCGGTGGTATTCCTCCACCCGCGGGACTTTTGCGGCACCCTGATCGAACTCGAGGAGGTGAGTGCATGAGCAAGTCATTCGAAACGCTGGTGCCCATCCTCGAAGCACCGCTCGACGGCGCGGCCGAAGAACACGGGACCGGGTACGACCAATCGCTTCGGGACGCCCGTGACCTGCAGCGGAAACCCTTGCGGGCCGGCGGCTATCGCAACATCTCGCGCCAGCATGCCAAAGGCCGCATGACCGTGTGGGAGCGAATCCGCGTACTCGCGGACCACGAACCCATGGTGCTCTTCCAGAACTGGGGCCCATACCTTGACGGCGCCTCCCTTGTCACCACCCTGATCAAGGCGGGTGGCCGGGACGTGGCAGTCTACGGGCACGACTTCACCAGCCGGGCGGGGTCGATGGACGCCACCAACGGCAGGAAGCTGGCCTCCCTCTACCAGTTGGCTGCGAAACAGGGCATCCCGGTCGTGGGACTGAACGACAGCGCCGGTGCTTTCGTTCCGGCCGGCGTCGGCGGACTCGACGGCTACGCGGAGGCGTTCACCGCGCTGCGCAGGATCAGCGGCATCGTGCCGAGCATCATGTGCATGTTCGGCTTCAACGCCGGCGGCGGCTCCTACCTGCCGCGACAGGGCAGCTTCGTCATCCAGCCAAACGACACGTTCTTCGGGTTGACCGGGGTCGGCGTCGTGAAGGAAGTGCTGGGCGAGGACGTGACGCCGGACGAACTCGGTGGCCCCGGCGTGCACGGCGCCTCCGGCGTCGCCGATTTCACCGTGGAAGACGAAACCGCGGCGCTGGAACTGGTGCTGCGGCTCCTCACCTGGCTGCCGGACAACAACCATTCGAGCGCGCCCTTTGTCGCCACCAGTGATCCGGTGGATCGGGACACGGACCTCGACGCGCTGTTCCGCACGGTCTTCAACTCGCCCACCGGCTTCAACACGCCGTTCGACATCCGGCTCGTCATCCAGGAAGTGTGCGACCAGGGCGACTTTTTCGAAGTTCAGCCGGGCCGGGCGCGCAGCATGGTCACGGCGTTCGGCCGCCTCGGCGGGCACGTCGCGGGATTCGTCGCCAACAACAGCGCCTTCTCCACCGGTTTCATCGATGTCGACGCAGCCTACAAGACCGCGCGTTTCGTCCGTTTCTGCAACCTCTACAACATCCCGGTCGTGTTCATGGAGGACACGACCGGCTTCCTGCCCGGCACCGACCAGGAACGCCGCGGCGTGGTGCAGGCGGGACGCGCGATGCTCGACGCCATCGTCGATCTCAGAACGCCGCGCATCCTGTTGCTGGTGCGCAACGCCTTCGGCGGCGCGTACGCATCGTTCAACAACTACGCCACCGGCGCCGACTTCGTGTTCGCGCTGCCGACGACGCGCGTGGCCGTCATGGGCCCGGCCGGCCGGGAGTTCGTCTACAAGGATGAACTGAGAGCCCTAACCCGCGAACGCCGGGCCCGGTTCGCCGCCGCCGTTGACGAACACATCGCCGCGGGCAGGACACCCCCGGAAGCGCACCGTACCGCGGAACAGGAGGCGTCACGCTGGTTCGCCGCCGAGGACGCGAAGCTCATCGAGCGATACGAGAGCGACCTCATGAATCCCCGGGAAGCGCTGGCACTCGGCTCGATTTCACAACTCGTGATGCCCGCGGACCTGCGCCGGCTGCTGACGGACTCAATGGATTTCCTGGTGCAGCACTACAAGCCCGGTCCCATGAAGGGCCCGCAGAGAGAGTTTCACTGATGCGCGCCGGCGGCTCCCCCACGCGCGGTGCCCGGGAATCCACCTGGACGACCAGCTTCGACTGCACGGACCTGAAGCCCCTGATCATCTGCCGCGGCCCGGTCCGAAAGGAGGCGATGGACGTCTTCGAAGCGATGGGGATCACCGGCTACGGCATCCTGCTTTCCGACCGGGACGCCACGGCCCACCCCAACGCCCGGGCGCCGGAAACGAGGACCATGAGGGACAGGAAAGCCGTGCATCGGGTCGCTGACTACACGGGCACGGAAAGCGCCGAACGGGAGGCGCGTATCGCCGAAATCATCGGCATCGCCGGCGAACACGGATACAACGCGGTATTCGCCGGCTACGGATTCATGGCAGAGGACGAAGCGCTCGTCGAAGCGCTCGAAGCGGCGGGCCTCAACTTCATCGGACCCGGCTCCACCACCGTGCGGGCCGCGGGCCGCAAGGATGCCGCCAAGCGAACGGCGCTCACGCAATCGATCAGCGTCACGCCGGGCGTCGACAACGTTACTTCCCTCGCGCTGCTGGCAAAGCGTGGCGAACGCTCTGGCCTTCAGCGGCTGGCGGAAGAGAACGGGCTGACGCCACCCGAGGACGAATCCGACGAGGAAACGGCTGCCGATGCCTTGTTGACGGAAGCCGCCCGGCGCGGCATCGAACTCGTCTCCGACGATGAGGTGCTCGATGCAATCCGTCGGCAGGCCCGCGCCCTGCTCTCGCGCTTCCCCGACCGGCGCCTGCGCCTGAAGGCGGCAGGCGGGGGCGGGGGCAAGGGACAGCGCGTGCTGCGCGCGCCGGCCCAATACGACGCCGACAGCCTGGATGAACGCCTCGACGCGGTGGCGGAAGACGCGGTGGCGGCGGCGCGGGAAATCTGGGTAGAGGTCGCCGGCCCCGACCGGAACGTCCTCATCGAACTCAACGTCGACCGGAACCGGCACCTGGAGGTGCAGGTGCTCGGCAACGGCGACTGGTGCGTGGCACTGGGCCTGCGCGACTGCTCCGCGCAGATGCACGAACAGAAACTCGTCGAAGCATCCGTCACCGCCGAGTCCCTGAAACGCGAGATCAGGCAGACAGACGATCGCGAGACTGCGCGCGGCCTGGAAGCGGAGTTGAGGGTTCTCACCGAGATGGAAGACGAGGCGGAACGCTTCGGCCGCGCGGTAGGCCTCGACTCGGTGTCCACTTTCGAATGCATCGTGGACGGCGAAGATCACTACTTCATGGAAATGAACACGCGCATCCAGGTGGAGCACCGCGTCACCGAGCTTTGCTACGCCCTGGAGTTCGCCGACCCTGACGATGCTGACAGCGTGTTGCGCGTCGAGTCGCTGATCGAGGCCATGGCGCTGGTCGCGCGGCATGGCATGAGGCTTCCCAAGCCCCGGCGCGTCCCGCGACACGGGGACGCCCTCGAAGTACGCCTCAACGCGACCGATCCCGCGCTACGCCCCTCGGCGGGCGGCCTGATCGAATTGTGGTCGCCGACCGTCGCCGGCGAAATCCGCGACGACCAGGGCATAGGCACTCCCAACCCCGATACGGGCCTGTTCGCGCCCTACTATCTCGCGGGCGCCTACGATAGCAACATCGCGCTGATACTGACGACCGGCGATACGCGCGAAGAGACCTTCCGCAACATGCTCGAGGCGTTGCGGCGCATGCGCATCAAGGGCGCGAATCTCGAGACCAACCTTGACTTCCACTACGGACTGCTGAACTGGCTCGTCGCGCAACATCCCCGCGCGAAGATCGAGACGCGTTTCGTGCAGGCGTACCTGGCCGCCGTCGGCCGCCTGTTCGATGCCGCCCAGGGTGTCGATCTCGACCTGGCCTTCGATGTGGTGAAGGCGGGCGCGAGGGAACGGGTTATCGGCAAAGACGCTGACCGATCCGACGAAGAGCTCGAGGCGCTGGGCGCGGGCTACGACCGCGTGATGGACCTGAAGTCAACGCTGATCCTGCGGCCCCTGCAGCGCCTCTTCGCCAATCCCCACCTGCTTGCGGGCTGGGTCGCCGCCAGCGCCGGGCACTTCGAGAGCGACGAGGCCGGGGGATCCGGCGGTGCGCCGCGGTGGCGTGCCAGTCCCGCGGATGCACTGGACGCGCTCTACGCCTACCTCGCCATGGATGGGGAGGAAGGTCCAGCGGCCGAGGCGATCTGGGACCATGACCGCGAACTGCTGGATGCGGCCCGGGCGCACTATGCGCGGCTGCGGGCGGGGCTCGGCGCAACGGACTTCGCAGATCTCGCGAGGCTGTTGCGCGAGCCGCACAGTCCCGCCGGCGCGCCGGGGGCCATTGCCGAAGTTTGGGACACGGTGCGCGCGGAGCACATCGGCTTCAACCATGGGTTGCAACTGCTCGCGTTGCCGCAACTCATCGCCCGGGAGAGCGGCTTCGGCCAGCTCAGGGTAGCCCCCGATCTCACGGTTATCCTGCCGGAAGAACTCCACTCCCCGGACCTTCTGGCCGAAGCGCGCCGGACGCTCGCCCCTCCGCCGAGGGCGCCGGACGACGAAATCGTGGCGGAAATCGGCGGCATGTTCCATTCCCGGGAAGCGCCGGGCATGGCACCGTACCTGGAGCCGGGCACACACTTCGAGGCCGGCGACACGCTCTACATCATCGAAGTGATGAAGATGTTCACCAAGGTGCGGGCAACGTTTGCCGGCACCGTGGACGAGTGTGCGATGACGGACCGGGACGGCGTTGTCGTACGCCCGGGGGATCTCCTGTTCAGGGTGACCCCCGACGAACGGGCAGACTCGATAGACCCCGACGCTGTCCGGAGTGAAGTCGTGGAGAACAGCCAGCGGCTCGCGAGGATGTGCGCCGACAGTTTCGCCGGACCGTAGGCGCTCCTAGGTGCCTTCGGGCTACTCGATAAACACTTCCGCCAGGGCGATCCCGCTCTCGCCCGCCACGGCGTACAAGAGGAACACACGATTCCCCTCGACGTAGATCGCGGGATCCCGAAGCTGGTTGACCCGGCCACGAACAGGACCCCGCACCGAAGGTTCCACCGGCGCCCCTGCCCCCTCCCATTCGCGCTTGGGCCTTAGCACCTCGCGCGCCTCCGTCTCCTTCCAGGCGGTCCAGTCTCGCGCCAGGTCGACGACGCTGAGCAGGATTCGTTCAGGGGCATGGCCCACCTGCGTCCAGAACACGAACAGTGACTCCCCGCGCTTCAGCAACGCCGCGTGGCGCATGTCGGCATTGAACAGCAGCGGACCCTCCTCGAACCCGGTGAATCCGTCGCGGGAGCGGTAGAACCTCCCCGGCATCGCCATCGCATACGTCATGCCGCGATGGCGGAAGACGCGCATGTAGGACCTGCCGAGCACCTCCGGCCGCGCTTCGAAGTGAATCCCGTCGCGGGACGTCGCGACGCGGCTGACCTGGTAGCCGGGCGCTTCGAGGCCGTGGAAATACATGACGATCGACTGCGCCGCGTTGTCGACATGGACGTCGGGCGACGCGATGTGCGGCGTCGTCGCCTCGCGCAGGGCATCCACCCCCGGGGCCGCCCGCGCCACCAGTCCATCCCGCATTGCCGCCGGCACCTCCGGCGGCGCCGTGAGAAAGTGCGATTCTTCGAGTTGCAGGCTGCCGGGTACGTAGACCCTCCACGGACCCGCGAGCGCATCCGAATGCGCGAGGCGGATGTAGCTTCCCTTGTGGTCGGCGAAATACAGGTAGTACCGGCCCAGGGGCGTTTCCAGCCAATCCGGCACGCGGATCAGCGATGGACCCTGGATGTTCGTGCCGATGCTGGCGTGCGTCGAGGCATCGATGACCGGTGCGTCGAGCAGCCTTTCGGCGCGCAGACCGTCACCGAATCCAGGGCTCATGACGTCCGCCCACCCGGCTCTGCCAAGGCGCTACTCCGAGGTTTCCTGGTCCATCGAGCGAGACGAGACGCGCTTGCGCAGCTCCGTGCTCGAGAACGTGTGGGGGCGCTGGTTGAAGTAGCAGCGGCTCAGCGTTTTTTCGCGTCCCGTGAAATCCCTGTCCCGGTACTCCTCGCCCAGTATCCTCACGTCCCAGTCGACGTGTTCGAGGATGTCGAGCAGCTGCGCCTCGGTGCTGTAGACGATGATCTCGTCGACATAGCGGCACGCCGAGACCTGTATGTGGCGTTCGACGATACTCTGCACCGGGCGATTCTTCTGCGGCCGGTCGATGGAGGGATCGCTCTGCAGGCCGACGATGAGGTAGTCGCAGACGGTCTTCGCCTCCCGCATCATCATCACGTGGCCGGCGTGAAAGAGGTCGAAGGCGCCGAAGGTGATTCCCTTTCTCATCGCCCGTAGCACCCCTGACGTGTTGGATTCTTACCCGGCATTCCGGCAAAATCCCGCGGTCCTCGAGACCAATACGTCCAGACCGGGGCCGTAGCTCAGTTGGGAGAGCGCGACGTTCGCAATGTCGAGGTCGGGGGTTCGAACCCCCCCGGCTCCACCAGGACGCGAAACCCCACGCATCACCGCAATGCCGCTCAGGCGGTGCCCTGGTACTTGTGCATTTCCGCGCGGCCAACCACGAGGTGATGCACCTCGTCCGGGCCGTCCGCGATCCGCAAGGTCCGCTGTCCCGTGTACATCCGCGCCAGCGGCGTCCACTGCGAGACTCCCGTGGCGCCGTGGAGCTGGATCGCCTGGTCGATGATCTCGCACACGCGCTCCGGCACCATGGCCTTGACCATGTGCACCCAGACCCGGGCTTCGCGGTTACCCAGCACGTCCATCGCCTTCGCGGCCTTCAGCACCATCAGGCGCATTGCCTCGATGTCGATGCGCGCCCGGGACACCAGTTCGATGTTCTTGCCCAACTGCAGGATGGGACGGCCGAATGCCTCCCGGGAAACGCCGCGGCGCACGAGCAGGTCGAGCGCCCGCTCCGCCTGGCCGATGGACCGCATGCAGTGGTGAATCCGCCCGGGGCCAAGCCGGGCCTGGGATATCTCGAAGCCCCGGCCTTCGCCCAGGAGGCAGTTCTCCTTCGGCACGCGGACGTCCTCCAGCATGATGTGCATGTGGCCGTGGGGCGCGTCGTCGTGGCCGAAGACCGTCATGGGCTCGATGACGTTCACGCCCGGCGTATCCATCGGCACCAGGATCTGCGACTGCTGCCGGTGGGGCGCCGCATCCGGGCTGGTCTTGACCATGCAGATCATGATCTTGCAGCGCTTGTCCCCGGCGCCGGAGATGTAGTACTTCTCGCCGTCGATGACCCATTCGTCCCCGTCGAGGCGCGCGCGCGTGCCGATGTTCTTCGCATCCGATGACGCCAGGTTCGGCTCGGTCATGCCGAAACAGGACCGGATTTCCCCGTTCAGCAGCGGCTTCAGCCACTTTTCCTTCTGCTCCGGCGTGGCATAGCGTTCGAGAACTTCCATGTTGCCGGTATCCGGCGCGCTGCAATTCAGGCACTCAGAGGAGAGCGGGCTCTTGCCGAGTTCCGCCGCGATGTACGCGTAGTCGAGGTTCTTGAGCCCTTCGCCTGTCTCCGCGTCGGGCAGGAAGAAATTCCACAACCCGCGGGACTTCGCTTCCCGCTTCAGGCTACCGAGTATCTCTTCCTGTCGCGGAGACAGGCTCCACCGGTCTCCGTGTTCGGCGGCGGCTTCGAAATAGGCGGGCGTCTGTGGGTCGACTTCCTCCTCGATGAACTGCCTTACAGCGTCAAGCAGAGGCTGCGCCTCTTCGCTCATCGTCAGGTTGTTCAGGTCGGCGTCTACGTCCGCGGTCGCGGCTTCGGCCATGGCTTGTCCTCGTGATTGGAGTGGAATACTCCATTCTACCGCCGGATGCGATACTTGCCGCATGAACAGTCCCCAGTTCATCAACAAGGTCACGAAGCCGTTCAACATCGAACTGACGCTTCCCGGCAGCAAGTCGATCGCGCTGCGTCACCTCGTCATCTCGGCGCTCGCGTCCGAGCCCACGGAATTGGTAGGCATTCCCCGGTGCGACGACATCGACGCCATGGTCGACTCGCTTTCGCGCCTGGGCGTGGGCATCGAGTCCGCCGGCCGCTCGCGCCTTGCCGTGGACCCGCCCGGAACGCTCGCCGCCGGGGAGGTCCACATCGATGCGCGCCTGAGCGGTGTGTCGCTGCGTTTTCTGCTCGCGGTCGCCGCGTTGCGCCGCGACGTGACCCATATCGATGGAGGTCCACCGCTTCGCGTCCGGCCCAATCGCGACATGATCGAGGCGTTACGCCAACTCGGCTGCGATGCGCAAGCCGCAGACGACGAAGGACACCTGCCGATTTCCGTCACAGGCCCCGATGACTGGGCGCGCGAAGTGGAGGTCGGCACGCGGGTTTCCAGCCAGTACCTGTCGGGGCTGATGCTGATCGCTCCCCGCCTGCCGCACGGGCTCACCCTGCGGCCGAAGGACGAACCCGTGTCCGCTCCCTACGTCGAGATCACACGTACGGAAATGGAACGGAGAGGCGTACCGGTCCGGACTTCGGGGACCGACACGATTCGCATCGACCCCGCACCGTATCGGGGCGGCACGGTGTCCATCGAAGGCGACGCCTCGGCCGCGACGTATTTCGCGGCCGCGGCGACTTTGCATGCCTCGTCCGTGAGGTTTGCCAACCTGGGTGCTTCAACGACCCAGGGCGACTTCGCGTTCTTCGATATTTGCCGGAGACTCGGCGCCGATGTCGAGGCCCAGGACAGCACCGTTTCCATCCAGGGCCCCGCCACGCTTCAGCCCATCGGGCAGGTGGACATGGAGGACATGTCGGACGCGGCGCCCACACTCATGGCGATGGCGCCTTTCCTGCCTGGCGCCACGCAGATCACGGGCCTGTCAACGTTGCGGCACAAGGAATGCGACCGCATCGCCTGCCCCGCGCGGGAGCTTCGCAAGGCCGGGGTCGCCGTCGAGGAAGGCGCCGACTGGGTTCGGATTCACCCGGTATCCGCGCCGCGCCCCGCGCAATTCGAGACGTACGACGATCACAGGATGGCCATGTCGCTCGCCGTCTTCGCGAGCCAGGTCGGCGGCTGCGCCATCCTCGATCCCGGTTGCGTGGCGAAGACCTACACGGACTTCTGGGAAGACCTGGCAGAGGTGTACGCGTAGGCCGCCTCAGGGTCGGTAGGAGTCCCGCAGGGTCACGATCCGGTTGAACACGGGCGCCGTGACCGAGTGGTCGACCGGATCCTTGTAGAAATATCCCAACCGTTCGAACTGGAACCGCGATGCCTCGGCCTCGACGAGCGCCGGTTCGACAAGCGCCTTGCAGACGGTAAGCGAGTCGGGATTCAGTTCCTCCTCCATGTTGTCCGGCGACGGCGCAGGGACGCGGAAGAGCCGGTCGTAGAGGCGCACATCTGAAGCCACGGCCGTCGACCTGCTCACCCAGTGCACCACGCCCTTCGGCCTCAGACCGCTGGTATCGCTGCCGCTCTTCGACTCCGGAAAGTAGGTGCAGCGCAGTTCCGACGGCCGACCGTCCGCCCTCCTGATCACTTCGTCGCAGCGGATGATGAAACCGTGGCGAAGCCGCACCATTTCCCCGGGTGACAGCCGCCGGTACCTGCGCGGCGGCGATTCCATGAAGTCGTCGCGTTCGATCGCCAGGGATCGGCCGAACGTAATCCGGCGGGTGCCGAGTTCGGGCCGTTTCTGGTGCCAGGGTGCTTCCAGCACTTCGTCCTCGCCGGACGGGTAGTTCGTAACAGTGACCGGGAGCGGATCGAGAACCGCCATTCCGCGCGGCGCATCGTCCTCCAGGGCGTGGCGCGCGCAGAACTCCAGCAGTTCCATCTCGACGCGGTTTTCCTGTTTCGTGACACCGATGCGGCGGCAGAATTCGCGAAGGGTTTCCGGCGTATATCCACGCCGGCGCAGACCGGCGAGGGTGGGCAGCCGCGGGTCGTCCCACCCGGCCACGCTGCCTCGGTCGACGAGCATTCGGAAGAACCGCGTCGACATGACCGTGTACTCGAGGTTCAGGCGCGAGAACTCGATCTGCGGGACATGGGCGTTCACACCCGCGTTGTCGAGAACCCAGTCGTAGAGTTCCCGGTTGTTCTCGAACTCGAGCGTGCAGAGAGAGTGCGTGACGCCTTCGAGTGCGTCGCACAGGCAATGCGTGAAGTCGTACATCGGGTAGATGCACCAGTCGTCGCCAGTGCGATGGTGCGTCGCATGGCGAATCCGGTACAGCACCGGATCCCGCATCACGAGGTTCGCTGCCGCCATGTCGATCCTTGCCCGGAGGACATGGGCGCCGTCACTGAATTCACCCGCGCGCATGCGCCTGAACAGGTCCCGATTCTCGTCGATGGTGCGGTCCCGGTAAGGGCTTTCGCGTCCGGGCTCGGTAAAGCTGCCCCGGGTCGCCGCGACATCTTCCGCGCTCTGGCTATCGACGTAGGCCAGGCCCCCCTCGATGAGCCTTTCGGCGAATTGGTACAACGACTCGAAATAGTCCGAAGCGAAGGTCACGGTGCCCCAGGGGAAACCGAGCCAACTTACGTCCCGCTGGATGGCGTCGACGAACTCCTGGCTCTCCTTCAGCGGATTGGTGTCATCGAAACGCAGGAATGTCTTGCCGCCGAACTCCCGGGCGATGCCAAAATTCAGGCAGATCGACTTCGCGTGGCCGATGGTCAGGTATCCGTTCGGTTCCGGGGGAAACCGCGTTACCACGCCGCCAACGACGCCGTCGGCGAGATCCCGGCGCACGCGGTGACGAATAAAGTCGCGAAGGTCTTCCAACGGAGCATCACTCAAAGATTCGCGGCGGCATTGTAAACAATGCGCCCGTCGGGTGAGCGCGTCGCGGCGTATACAATCCGCCGCATGACGCCCACCCTTTACCGCCTCGGATTCGTCGCTGCCACCGTCCTCGCCGTGGCCGCAGCGGCGTGGCTCGGCGGCCCGCCCGATCCAACGGCGCAGGTGGCCAAGAGGCTGCAGGCCGAGCGGTGGTACAGCGTAGGCCTGCACGGCATGGACATCGGCCACTTCCGCACCGCCGCGCGCATGACCCGAGCGGGGTACAGTTTCGACTCGGAGCTCGTGTTCCGGCTCGGCACGGGTCCGGAAACGCGTATCGCCGAAACACATGTCTTCGGTTCCTTCCCGCCCTACCCGCTGGTGACCGCCGAACACAGCTACGAGACCGACGACGATACGATGCACGTCGGCATCGAGCGGAGCCCGGCGGGCCTGACAGCGTCGGCAAACGGGCAGGTCATGGCCCTCGACTGGGAATACCGGATGGAGGACTACCTCGCGGTCGAGAGGTGGCTGGACCGGGAACAGGCCGTCGGCGCCGAACTGGACTCCAGGTCGCTCGATTTCGACCGGCTGTCCCTGACACAGGAATCCTGGCGGATCATCGACCACAACGACACGGGATATCGCCTCCGAAATCGCGATGGGTCCATCGTTCAACTGGACAGCGACCACGTGCCGGTTCGGTTGAGCTTGGCCAACCTTTTCGACATGACCCTCGAAGGCTCTTCCTGGGCGGCGCGGGCCTGGCAACGTAAGGAGCCAGGCGCTGGCGCGCGCACCTACCATGTCACGATCGACAAGCCGCTGGATACAACCCGGAACCTGACCCGCCTGCTTCTTCGGGTTCGCGCGGCGGACTCGATCGACCAGAACGCGTGGCCGATGCTGCAGCGCGACGCGCGGGGTGACCTGGTGCTCGAAAGCCGACGCGACGCCTGGCGACGCACGGATCCCGGGGAACTCGAGGTGCTGTCGGCCGCGACCGTTCTTTATCCCGCCACGGACCGGGAGATCCAGCGCCTCGCGCGGCACGCGGCCGCTGGACTGACTGATCCCGCTGGCCAGGTCGAAGCGCTGGTGCACTTCGTGCACGGCTACATCGACTACGCGGACGCAGAATCGGCCCGGACCGTCGCCAACATATTGCGCGACCGACGGGGCGACTGCACCGAATACGCGAACCTGCTGACGACAATGGCGCGCGCGCTCGGGTTCGCGGCGCGCACCGTGACAGGCCTCGCCTACGACGTAGAGTCGAAGTCGTTCGCGCTGCACAACTGGAGCGAAGTGGCGCTCGACGGCCGTTGGATGCCTGTCGATCCGACCTGGGGCCAGGTGCCCGCCGATGCCGGTCACCTGCGGCTGCCGGACAGACCGGGGCTGGCCGTTTTCGGCCTCCTGTCAAACATCGAGTTCGAACTCGTGCAGGTGGAATACGGCCAACTCCGGAGGTAACCGGGGTCGCCTGATCGCTTCAGATCGTCAAGCGCTTTTTGGTCACTGCGTCATCTCGTCAGTTCGTCGTCGTCCCATTCGTCGTCCAGTTCGTCGAACCAGTGGATACCGAACCGGGAAGGCAGGGCTTCGTTGCGCTCAAGTCGCCCGCCCATGTCCTTCAGTTGCTCGATCATCATGAGCAGGTAGGGGTCTGTTTCCTTGCCGGGGTTTACCACTTCCTCGAGTTCCTCGAGAATCGTCACGCACCACCAGAACACGTCCTCCCCTGGCAGCGACTCGCGTTTGCCGGGCTTGTCCGACACCGAGTCGAAGTCCCTGTATACCTGTTCGAGCCACCCGGTGAGATCGGCATCCCCCTGCAGTTCGGGCGATGCGCCCTTGGCCAATTCGATCAGCCGCGGCCGATGCCGCGCCAGGAAAACACGCGCTTCCACGAACTCCATCCCCGTCTACCGCCTTGACGATCATTTTGGAATGACCGGGCCGGGCGGCGACACGGACAAACTCCCCTATTCGTGTGAGAAGTTGCCCTCGCGGGAAGCGGGATTATGTCCCGATCAGAGGAACCAGAGAGACAGGAACGGCACGTAGGTAATGAGGAGCAGCGCGATCAGCAGCACGCCCATGAACGGGAGGCACGCCGCGTAGAGTTCGAGCACCGGCCGGCCGAACCTGTAGCTCGCGATGAAGAGGTTCATGCCGATGGGCGGCGTGAAGTAGCCGATCTGCAGGTTTGCCAGGAAGACAATACCGAGGTGCACGGGATGGATGCCGTAGCCCACGGCCACCGGCAGCAGCAGCGGCACCATGATGATCACGGCCGAATAGATATCGAGCACCGCGCCCAGGATCAGCAGGATGATGTTGAGCAGGATCAGGAAGGTGAGCGGACTGCTGATGCTCGCCTGGACGAACTCGAACAGGCGCTGCGGCACTTCGGCATCGATCAGGAAGTTCGTGAACGCGAGCGCCACTCCCAGGATGAGGATGATGCTGCCCACCATCACCATCGATTCGCGAACGATGCCAGCCAGGCGTTTGATGGGCACCTCCTTGTAGAGGAAGACTTCCGCGACCAGCACGTAGAGCGCGGTCATGGCGGCGGCTTCGGAAATGGCGAACAGGCCGGAGTAGATGCCGCCGAGGACGACGAACGGCAGCGGCAACTCCCAGCGCGCCGCCTTGATCGCCGTCCAGAGCGCGCGCGCCTCGAATGGCGTCCTGGGCGCGCCGCCGTGACGCAACGCGGTCCACCCGGACAGCAGCGCGATCATCAGTAGCGCCGGCAGCAATCCCGCGAGAAACAGCTGCTGGATGGTGAACCGCTCCCCCACCTCCATCTGCTGGGCGACGATGCCGTACAGGATGAGGGGCACCGACGGCACGATCAGGAGGCCGAGGCTCCCCGATGTCGTCACCAGACCCAGGCTGTATCGTTCCGAATAGCCATTGCCCGTCAGCATCGGCAGGAGCAGCGCGCCGAGGGCGACTATCGTCACGCCGGATGCGCCGGTCAGCGCGGTGAAGATCGCGCAGGCAACGAAGCCGACGATGGGCAGCCCGGAAGGCATCCATCCGAACAGCGCCCGGGTCAGGTCCATCAGGCGCCCGGAGGTCTTTGCCGCCACCATGAGGTAGCCCGCGAAGGTGAAGAACGGGAGCGCCACGAGGAGCGGCGTATCGGCGATGCGGTAGAGCTCGATGGGTACGACGGCCAGATCGATGCCCGCAGCGAAAAATCCGAGCATCGCAGCCGCCATCACGACGGCGAACAGCGGCGCCCCAAGGACCGCCATGGCCACGATGGCGATGGAGAGTGCCAGGATCATGGCTGCGTCTCCGGTGCATCTGCCCGCCGCCGCTGCAACGAGGCGATGAGATAGCGCAGACCCATCACGCTGGAGGCGACCGGTATGACCAGTTCGCAGACCCAGGCGGGCACTGGACCGAATCCGGGAGTGCCGTCGGCGTAGTCCCAGGCGATCAGCGTCACCGAGTACCAAGCCAGCGCGAAGCAGAGCATCGCCGTGAACAGGTTCGTGACTCGCGCCAGCCGGCGTGCGATGCGCTCGCTCGCGAACCGGCCGACCACGTCCACCCGGATGTGTCCATCCGGACCCGCCGCCATGGCGCCGATCATCGTCACCCACAGCAACGCGACGCGCACCATGCCGTCGCCCCAGGTCAGGCCGGTGCCGAACAGGTTCCGCGCCACCACCTGGTACACGGCAACGCCGATCATCGCCAGGAGCAGCGCTACGAGGAGCCCGGACTCAATCCGTCGCAGCGCGCGTGCGACGTCACTCAGCACGCATGTTCCCGGACGCGTTACGGAAGTCGGCCAGGTGGGATGTCAGAAGATCGTGGTACTTCCCACTCACGATGCCGTCCTCCACCCAGTCGAGGGACGCGGCGTTGGCACGGGCCTGCCACTGCCGGACCTCCTGCGCCGAAGGCTGGATGAACTCGAGCCCCTGGTCCTGCAACACCTTCCGAACGGCGTGGTGGTCCGCTCGATTGCGCGCGTCGGCGGCGCGGACGGCCTCGCCCAGCAGGCGGCGGACGATCTCCTGGTCGGCGTCGTCGAGCCGCCTGAAAGATCGTTCCGGCAGCGCCATCACCGCGTAGATGTACATGAACGGGATGTCCAGGATGTAGTCGAGCTGGTTGTGCCACTGCAGCGCGAGGGCGCCCACCAGTGGCGTGGCGACGGCATCGATCAGGCCCGTCTGCAGCCCCGTCAGGACATCCGTGATAGCCAGCTGCACCGGGGAGATGCCGAACGCCGTAACCGCCTTGACGGCCCCGACATTGCCCGTGGGGGTCCAGAACCTGATGCCCGACGTATCGTTGATCGAGCGCACCGGCCGGGTGCTCATCGCGTAGGCCATGCCCACCTCGGCGAGGCCCGGGCAGACGAACCCGTTGTCCTCCAGTCCCTGCCGCAACACGCCGTCCAGGCGTTCGCGCACGTAGTCCACCTCCTCGAAGCTGGCGAACTGCATGGGCAGGTTGTAGAGCTGCGCGTCCGAATAGATCTTGCCGAACGAGCCCGTGGTGAGAATCGCGGCCTGAAGCTGGCCGATGCGCATCTTGCGCATGACCGTGGGGTCGTCCCCCATGACCCCGCCCGGATAGATCTTCAGTTCTACGCGTCCCGCCGTTTCCTGTTCGATCTTCGCGCCGGCTTCGCGGAGCAGCGTGATCCACACGGAACCGTCCGGCGAAAGCGTCGCCAACTTGATGGTCGCAGCGTCCACGGGTACGGAGAAGGCGACCAGCAACGCCACGACGGCGCCGAGCCACCCTCCCCGCCTGCGATCAGAAGTATTCATCTGCGGATTCCAGCAACTCGCGGGCGTGCTCCTGCGCGATTCGGTTGGCAAGCGTCAACCCCTCCACCTTCGGGTCGGCCTGCAGCACGGCATTGAGCTCGCGGTCATGCAGCTCGCGGTCGAACACGAGCCGCGCATAGTATTCCGCCAGGAACACCCGGGGCATGAGATACCGGCCTCCGGCAAGTTCGATGGCGCGCTCGAAGTGGACCCGACCGACTTCCGGCCGGCCGCCGAGGGCCGGGGGCGCGAGGGTTTCCATTACGCCGAGATAGAGCCTGGGGCCCGCATTGTCGTGGGTTTCGTCCACCTCGGCGATGCGGGTCATGACCGCCTTGGCCCGCCCGAGTTCCGCCACCGCGCCCCAATCTGCGCTATTGGCCGCGATCCAGCCCGCCCACGCGGAAGCCAACGTATACGCCAAAGAGACATCATCCTGGTCCAGGGTCCGCAAGTTGCCCTGAAGGAGCTCCATGCCGTCGGTGCGTGCCGTACAGGCCCATGACAGCCTCGCGCAGGAAGCCCTTTGCGCGAGTTCGAATGCCCGTTCGGCGAACCGGCGCTGCCGCTCGGCATCGTCGACAAAAGCAGTGGCATAGGCGCCATTGAGCGTGACCCCCGCCTGCATCAGGGCGATGCTGTCGGGACTGCTGCGCAGGAATCCCTCGAGCATGATCAGGAAGGCGGCCGAGCCTTCGCGGGCAACCTGCAGGTCTTCCGTGTTCAGCAGCGCGTCCGACATGTCTTCCGCCAGGCCCTCCGTCACGGACGACATCACGGACTGACAGCCGCACAGCACGACGCAGAGCGCAACGGCAAAAATCCTCATGCGCCGTATTTATCCAACTGCCGTCGACATTGCAAACGCGGATACCCGGGTCAGAACAACCACGTCTCGACGTTTTCGACCGGTTCGCGGCGGTCCAGGTGACGCCATCCCTTGACGCAGCGGACGAGCAACCACACCGCCGTCGCCAGCAGCACGAGATACCCGATCAGGACGACCGTCAGCACCGCTGCGATGAGCGAGAACAGGAGCAGGAGCCAGAAGGTACGAATCTGGAAACGGTAGTGGCTTGCCAGCCAGTTGGGCGCGTCCTCGCGCGCCATGTATGCGAGTACGACGCCGACGATGGCAGTCACGCCGACCGCCACGCTTATCGCGTACAGGGCGTATATGGCCTTGGCCTGGTTGTCCATTGCCGAGCGCCGCCACGCCTTGCGTGGCTGTTCCCGATGAGTTCCGGTGAGTATACCTTCGCCGCCGGGCTTCGAACGTTGCGCCACAAGCTCCGATACACGGCCACATCCGGCCTGCGCCGGCACGATTCGAGATTTCCCTTTTCACTCCCCTTTTCCCACTTCCATTCGCCCTGGCTTTCCATTTAAATCACGCACTTGTTCCCCACCGACCCCGAAGTGGTGCCCGACGCCAGTCTCAACGCTTATCGGATTCGCGGCCATCGTCCCTTGCAGGGCAGCATTCGCGCCCAGGCAGCGAAGAACGCGGTAACCAAGCAACTGGTCGCCTCCCTTCTCACCAGGGAACCCTGCCGGTTGCACGATGTGCCGGACATCACGGAAATCGACGTCGTCCTCGACATGCTGGCGGAGGTCGGCACGGCGTACGACCGGCGCGAAGACGGCGCCGTCGACATGGCAACTCCCGAGATCACGTCTACTTCAGTCGGCGAGCGCTACTCCGGGGTCAACCGGATTCCGGTGCTCCTGATCGCTCCCCTGCTCCACCGGGCGGGAATCGCGCGGGTGCCGGTGGTCGGCGGCTGCAACATCGGCGAGCGGCCCATCGACTTCCACATCGACCTGCTGCGGAAGATGGGCGCCGAGATCGACGAGGACGATGAGGGCTATACCGCCAGGGCGGACCGGCTTCGAGGCACCGTGCTGGCGCTCCCCTACCCCAGTGTCGGCGCGACCGAGAACGCGATCTTTGCAGCGTGTCTGGCGGAAGGGACCACGGTGATCGACAACGCCGCGGTCGAACCGGAGATCGTCGACACCGTGCTATTCCTGCAGAAGATGGGCGCCCTCATTCAGATCGATACTGACCGGAAGATCGTCATCGAGGGCGTGGAGCAGCTTTCCGGCGCGAGCCACGATCCCGTTCGCGACCGTATCGAAGTGGCGTCCTTCGCCATGGCGGCTGTCGCGACGCGCGGCCGGATTCGCATCGAAGGCGCGGACCAGGCTGCCATGATCACGTTCCTCAACACGCTGCGAAAGATCGGCGGCGGGTTCGAGGTGGACGCCGAGGCCATCACTTTCTTCCGGGCCCGCGACCGGCTGGACCCCATCCACATCGAGACCGACGTGCATCCTGGCTTCATGACGGACTGGCAGCAGCCGATGGTGACGCTCCTGACCCAGGCGGAGGGTGTCTCGGTAGTCCACGAGACGGTCTACGAAAAGCGCTTCGGCTACACCAGCACGCTGAACGAGATGGGAGCCAATATCACGCTGACCAAGGATTGCCTCGGCGGCAAGGAGTGCCGCTTCACCGACCGAAACTTCCCGCACAGCGCCATCGTCCAGGGCCCGACGCCACTCGCGGGACGGCAGATCGGGATTCCCGACCTGCGGGCCGGGTTCGCCTACCTCCTGGCGGCGCTCATCGCCGATGGCGAGAGCACGATCTTCGGCACGCGCTTCATCGAACGCGGTTACGTCAACGTGCCCGGACGCCTGGCAAGCGTCGGCGCGGACATCGATGTGCCGAGCCAGCAGGCGGCCGTCGCGTAACTCGACCTGGCGACGCTTGGCAAGCGTGGAGAGGGTTACGTTCAGAAACGTCTCGACCGTGCGAGAGATGGCGTGCAGGGAGTTCTCCCGGATCGAGGCCATTATCAAGGGGATCCTCCCGGACTCGGAAATCGAGCATGTTGGCAGCACCGCGCTGCCCCACGGGATCACCAAGGGAGATCTTGACATACAGGTGCGCATTGGCGCCCCCATGTTCGACACGGCGAAAGCCGCGCTGGCTCACGAGTTCGTACTCGATCCAGACAATGTCTGGGGAGACAGCGCCGCGTCGTTCAAGATCGAGGACGCCGGAATCCCGACAGGAGTCCATCTCACGGAGATCGGCGGCCCGTTCGACCTCCAGTGGAGATTTCGGGAGCTTCTGAAGGCGCGACCTGAACTTCTCTGGGAGTACGATGACATCAAGCGTCGATTCGAGGGAGGACGCATGATCGACTACCGGAACGCGAAGGCGGAGTTCTTTGGTCGAATTCGGCACTTGATCGGCGCGCGAACCGACGAACCGGTGGCCCGGTAGCACCGAACTGGCTTACTCAAACAACTTCACCTCGATGCCCGCGTACACCTGACGCGGCATGCCGGGAAAGTAGCGATAGCTTCCGAAGGCGAAGTCGGCGCGGTCCGCGTAGGCCACGTCCAGCAGGTTCATTAGGCGCGCGAACAGCCTTACCCTGGGTGACATGTCCCAGGACCCCCGCCAGTTCAGTAGCCGGTGGCCACCATAGCGGGCGGTGTTCGAAGCGTTTAGATAGTGAGAGCCCAGGTACACCGCCTCGAACTCCGAGACCCCGCGGTCCGTCTCGAAGCGCCAGCGTGCGCTCCCCATCCATCGCGGCGCGGTGTCCACCGCGTTGCCGTCCATGATGCGCTCGCCGCCGCCGACATCGCGGGTGAACCCGTAGCGGTGGCGCGCATGCGTCCCAGCGACATCAAGGGTGTGCGAGCCCGCGTTCCAGGCGATGGCGAACTCGATTCCCGCCGACTTGGTCCGGCCATCGCTGACGTTGAAGCCATTGGCATCGCGAAAGATGAGATCTTCCACCGTCTGCGCGTACAGGGCCACTTCGTAGTCGAGCCTTTCGCCGACGCCGCGCATTCCGGCCTCCACCGACCGCAGGGTCTCGCTATCCAGGTCGGTGACAAGCTGCCCGCGCTGCAGGCGGTAGAGTTCCGTCGCCTGCGGTGGCCGGAAGCCCCGTCCCGTCACGAGGTGAAATCCACGACCGCCCGGAGTTGACCAGTAGAGGCCAAGACGTCCCGCCGCATTCGTAAACGCATCGTCACGGTCGGCGGGACGGGTGTACAAGCAGCCTCCAAAACCGCACGCGCTGCCATCGTCCCGCGTATTGCCGTCGAGGTGCAGGTTGTCGTACCCGTAGCCGTTGCGCTCGAGGCGTGCGCTGGCGACCACCTCGAGGCCCGTTCCGAGGTCGACGCCCGCGTCGTAGAACATCGCTAGCGTCAGGCCGCGCACGCTAAAGTCGTAGTGCGTGCCCGGCGGCCGCGTCGCCACCAGGAACGGCGAGCCGCGCGTCGGGCCTTCCTGGCGCTGTGACAACCTCGCATCGAACGCATCCAGTGCCGCGCCCGCGGTCCATCGCCAGCCACCATCGCCTCCGAGGCGGACCTGCACACCGGCGCTGTCCTGGCCGTTCTCTTCAAGCGGCTGGCCCGGCAGGAAGTGCTGCAGGAACGCCATTGACGAACGCCGGAGGTAGGGCGTCACCGTGAGCGCTGTCGACGAGGCCAGGTCGCGGCGCCAGACACTCGCGGCGCGCGCCGACCAGGCGTCACGGTACGCCTCGGGATTCGGGTTGCTGCGCCTCGCGTCCGAGTCATACGCCCTGAATCCACGCACGAATCCCCCGGTTTCCTGGTTCAGCAACGTCGCCGTGAACGTGGTGACCACGTCCCAGCCCGCTGCCTCGCCTTCGGCTCCCAAATGCACCTTCTGCTGGCCGTAGCCGGTATCGTCGCGGTACCCCGAGGACGATGTGGACATGGCATCGAGCCGCCAGCCTGCATCGCCCCCCGTGACCCTTGTCCGCAGGTACCGGTACGGACCTGCCTCGACGCTTGCCCGCCAACCCTCGGCGCTGGTCGCGGTGACGGCATTGACGACACCGTGCAGGGCGTTGCCGCCGAACAGGGCGCTCGCGGGGCCCCGCACAACTTCGATGGCAGCCGCCTGCTCCGTCGTCAGTTCGAACAGGTTGTTGACGTTGCAGAATCCGGGCGGGCGAATCGGTACGCTGTTTTCGAGGTACAGGAATGCGCCGCAGGCGCCGGAGCCAGTCAATACGCCGGAGCGGACCGCCGCCAGGTGCTCCTGGCCGGAACCGCGGGAGATCCACACGCCCGGAATCCGGACCATGATTTCATGCACGTGACTCGCCCGGGCCAGGCTGACGGCGTCGGCGTCCACCGTGGCCACGCTGCCCGCTTTGCCCTGCATGGCCGCCACCGATGCGTCGGCGCGGACGACGATCTCTTCCAGCTCCGGCTCGGCCAAGGCCGTCATTGCGAGACAGACCGCGGATGCCGCGAGAACCGGCCCCCGTACCCCACGCAATCGGTTGTGTGACCTGCTGCCGCTCAGCATTTGTCCGGAGTTTCAGTCGCCCCCAGTGCGTCCCGCTGGTACTTTACGCTCTCATGGACGTTGAGGCTCCATTGGCGGCTTCGAGGCGGGCGTTCCAAGAGGCGGCCTACCGCGTCGACGCCACAGCACTCGCAGGTGCCGTGAATGCAACGCGGGAGGGCGACGAGGCCGGCCGAACGCAGCTCGCCGCCGTCATGGCGTGGGCCGGGTTCTCCTGCCCCGGCGCCATCGAGGCGGTCTACGACAATATCGCTGCCGCCTGGCTGGGATCGGGAGAGACGCCGCCGATTCCAACAGCCCTGCCCGAAGCGCCCCTTGAGCCGGATTTCTGGAGCGCATTCTGGTCCGTGATCGACGACGCGGAGCAAGGCTACGATGCCGCTTCGATCACCGCCCGCGTGGCTGCCCTCGGCAGTGCCGTACATCCGAGCTTCGAAGCAGTCGCCGAGTCCTGCGCCCGGCGTCACCCCGGCGCCGGCGCCGCGCTCGTTCGTCCCGTGCCGGGCCGTACCGATCTCGAAGGCCTGCGCGCCTGCAACGAAAACAGCCTCGGCAGAACCCTGTACCACATGGTTGTCGACCAGGGCTACGACCTCGAGGTGCTGGATCGGGAGGCGATCAGGCTCAACACCCTGCCCCGCTCTCTGCGCTACCTGAATACGCGCATCCTTCAGATGCACGACGTGTGGCACCTGGTGGCGGGATACCAGACCACGGCTTCGCACGAGATCGCCATCTCAGCGTTCCAGCTGGCGCAGTTCGGCCACAACTACTCGGCGATGTTCCTGGCCACCGTGACGACGATCTCCCATGTCATGCAGCCCGCAGGGGTCCCGCTGCTGCTGCAGCTCATTGCCGAAGCCTGGCAACACGGCCGCCGCTCGCCCGCCTTCATGGATATCGATTGGGAGTCCGAATGGAACGACTCCATCGAAACCATCCGGGCGCGGCACGGCATTTCCGTCTACCGGAGTGCCCTTCCCGCCAACCTGCTGGAAGCGCTCCAAGGCGATTGACGATGCGGCCGTACTCAAGCCGACGCGCCTCCGCATTTGCTAGACGAAATCGACTGCCATAACCTCCTCGCAAATGTTCGCGAAGCTCCTGGAAAAGCACCTGCGCCACGGCACACTGACCCTGGTCACGCCCGACGGCGCGCGCCAGACGTTCGGCGAGGGCGAGCCACGGATCACCTGGGCCATCCGTCAGCGGCAGACGATGCGCAGGATTCTCCTGAACCCGGAAGCGAATCTCGGTGAGACCTACATGGACGGGGGATGGGACGTGGAGGACGGCGATCTCGTCGATCTTCTCGCCATCCTCCGCACCAATCTGGAGTCGGCCGTCTCGGGGCGAGGCATGACGGCCCTGACGGGAGGCGTTGCCACCCTCTTCGGATCCTGGAACACGGTGAAGGCGAGCCTCTCCAACGTGCGTCATCACTACAACCTGGACGAGGCGCTGTTCCGCGCCTTCCTCGACCGCAACATGCACTACTCCTGCGCGTACTTCCGCGAGCCGGCCATGACGCTGGAGGCAGCCCAGGCTGCCAAGAGCGAGCACATCCGCAAGAAGCTGCACCTCAAGCCCGGCGCACGGGTGCTCGACATCGGCAGCGGCTGGGGCAGCCTCGCCATGCACCTGGCCGAGCACAGCGACGTCAAGGTGACCGGACTGACCCTTTCCAGCGAGCAGGTACGCGTTGCCAGCGCGGAAGCCGAACGGCGGGGCCTGTCCGGGCAGGTGGAGTTCATCCTGCAGGACTACCGCCAGCATCGCGGCCAATACGACGGCGTGGTGTCCGTCGGCATGTTCGAACACGTCGGCCGGCGCAATTTCGGGCGGTTTTTCAACGGGGTACGCACGCTGCTTGCCCCGGATGGCGTAGCGCTACTCCACACGATAGGCCACACCGGGCCGCCGCTGCCCACCAATCCCTGGATCGCGCGCCACATCTTCCCCGGCGGCTATATTCCCGCCGCCTCCGAGGTGGTGCGGGCCATCGAGCGCAGCGACCTGGTCCTAAGCGACGTTGAGGTGTGGCGGCGCCACTACGCGTCCACCCTGCGAGAGTGGAACCGGCGCTTCCAGGCTTCCCGCGAGACATTCCGGAATAGCCACGGCGAGCGGTTCTGCCGCATGTGGGAGTTCTATCTGACGGTCTGCACTACCGCGTTCGAGATCGGCCGCCTGGTCGTGTACCAGCTTCAGCTCGCGCATCGGAACGATGCCGTTCCGCTGACGCGCGACTACCTCTACAACGGCGGAATAGAGGCCACCGGCATTGTCGCGGATGGACACTGACCGACCCGAGAATGCCGGTCGCCCGGGTCAGGACACGGATCCGGCAAACATCCCGGCACAGGACGCGCCCGCTCAACTCGAGCCTCCCAGCAACCGAAGCATCCGGGATTACCTGCTGTACGGCGTGTCGCTGCCCGAGCGGGCGCTGCGCGGCACCGCCGGAGTGATTGGCGGCGCACTGCGCGAGTCCGCCTCGGCGCTCATTCCGCAGACATTTCGCAATGCCCGGACCTACCAGATCTTTGTCGGCCAGATGCTCGACTTCCTGGCCGAAGACGTCGGCGGCGTCGCTCGTCCGGATCACTCGGAAGACGCCCGAGTGGAGAACTACGTCGCGCGCAAGACCGTCGGCAACTTCATTGAAATGGCGAGCCTCGCGACGGTTCACCTGTCTCCCATGCTGCTCCTCGCCATCGTCAGCGACCTGGCGTACGGTTCCAAGGCCTACCTGCGCGAACTGGCGGAGGAACTCGAGGCACAGGGCGTGATCCGCGACGCGTCGGCGATCAACCAGGTCGACGATCTGCTGGACGCCGCAGCCAGCGCCAGCGAAGAGACTGCCGCGGCGTTCGATACGCCGCCGCTGTCGGTCGAGGGGTTGAGGGAGACCGTTCAGCAAACCCGCGAACGGCTGCGCGGTGTCGATCCCTCACGGATGCTCTCCGAAGACGACATACGGCAACTCTGGGAGCGCATGCGATCGATCGCGCAACGCGAGAACATGAGCCCGCTTGCCATCTCCGGCGCCGTGACCCTCGGTTCCCTCGACAAGGTCGCCAGGCTTGGCAGCGGCACCCTGACCAGCGTGCGGGTCGCCGGATCCCTGCTCGACGGCATCATGCTCGACCACTACCGGTCGGTCCTCGCGAACATCGACGAACAGGGGCTGTATCCGACCGTGGCGGCGTCCGGGAAGCCCTATGCGGAGGCCCTATGGCAAAACTTCGCAACTGATCGAGAAACCATCACCGAGAAGTTACTCACCGGCGGAGCTGCAGAACGGGCATTGGGCAAGGCCAGGCGCTGGCTCAAATCGACGAAACCGCGTTCGTGAGGCATCTTGATGCGCTCATGTCCAATCGGCGTGTACTCGACATCCTTGCGCCGGAGCCTGTTGCCGATCGCCTGTCTTGCTTTCGCGGCCGACGCCCGGGTGCTGCAAGTCGGAAACGTCGGCGAGCCGGGGACGTTCGATCCCCACCACTACACGCTGCGACTCGAAAAGACCATCCTGAACGACCTGTTCGTGGGCCTCGCAACGTCGAACGCCGAAGGGAACATTGTGCCAGGCGTCGCCCAGCGCTGGACCGCGAGCGAAGACGGCCTGACGTGGACCTTCGAGTTGCGGCGGGACGCCAGGTGGTCGGACGGACACCCACTGACGGCGCACGACTTCGTTTTCGCGTTCAGGCGGCTGCTTGACCCGGAGACGGATTCAGGCCACGCCCGTTCCCTGTACCCGATCCGAAACGCAAAGGCCGTGAACGTCGGTGGACTCGCCGCCGACGCCCTCGGTGTCCTGGCGGCGACGGACCACACGCTCGTCATCGAACTGGCCCGCCCGTTTCCGTCCCTGGCGGAGCGATTGAGTTATCCATCGGGGTATCCCCTCCCCGTCCACGTGATCGAGGAACGCGGCGAGGCCTGGACCGAGCCGGGCACCATGGTGTCCAACGGCGCCTTCGTGCTGGAAGACCGGGAGCCCTGGAGCTACGTGCGGCTGGGCAAGAACGCCGCATTTCAGGACGCGGACTCGGTCGCGCTCGAGGGCGTGGTATATCGATCCATGCGCGATTCCAACGCAGCGTACTACCAGTACCGCTCCGGCGAACTCGATGCCATCGGCGATTTCCCGGCCGGGGAGATCGCCTGGGTGCGGGAGCACATGCCCGGCCACCTGCGGCTGTCGCCGATGCTCTCCATCGTGTACCTGGTGTTCAACGTCGCGGCGCCGCCGCTGGGCGATGTCCGCCTGCGCGAGGCGCTGAGCATCGCGCTGGACCGGCAGCGGATCGTGCGCGTGTTGGGCAGCGCGGAAATGGCCAGCGTATCCCTGGTGCCGCCGATGGTGACCGGATATGCGAGCGCGCTGGCCGTCGTCGAGGACCGCCCCGCGCGGCTCGAGCGCGCCCGCCGGCTGCTGCGGGAAGCGGGATTCGGGAAGGAGAGTCCGCTGACCGTGACGCTCTGCCATGTCAGCGGCGTCGAGTCGACGCGCGTCAACATCGCCATCGCTGCCATGTGGCAGGAAATCGGCGTGACGACGATCCTTGACCACGAGGAACTCGAGGAACACCTGGCGGACCTGCGGCAGGGCACGTTCCAGGTCGCAAAGGCCGGATGGTTCGGCGAGGACCACCCCGAACACTATCTTGACCTTCTCCTATCCGGCGCGGGAGACGTCAACTACGGCCGTTTCACCTCCGAGACCTACGACACGATCATGCGCCGGGCCCAAGCGGAACCCCTGCTCACGCGGCGGCTCGACCTGTTGCGCGACGCCGAGGTGGTGGGTCTCTCCTACTACCCGGTCGCGCCCCTGTATTCGATGACCGTTCGCGCCCTGGTCAATCCCCGGATCGAGGGTTGGCACGATAACCCCCGAAACGTTCACGGCACCCGATACCTGCGCTGGAAAGACGATCCCGGTCCCGATATCCCGTCCGAATGAACGCCACCGCCCGGAATCGCGGCACACCGGACGGGTTTCCGCCATATCATCCCGTGCGTACCCAATAACAGGGAGGAGCCATGTCAATCGGCGCCGGGATCGGCATCGCGAATTTCGCCTTCGACGACGCCCGCGGATTCTGGAAGTGGGTGGACCTGTGCGACGCCGGCGGTGTCGATTCCATCTGGCAGTCCGACCGCATCATCAGCACCCAACCCGCCCTCGAATGCATGACCGTCATGGCAGCGCTCGCCGGCGCCACCCGCCACATCAAGTTCGGAATGAACGTGGCGAGCCTCGGACTGCGCGATCCCGTGATCACCGCCAAGCAATGCGCGACGATCGACGTGCTGTCGGAAGGCCGCCTGTTGCCCGCCTTCGGCATCGGCAGCGCCCGCTCCAGGGACTACGCGGCGACCGGCAAGCCGACCCGCCGGCGAGGCAAGCGGGCAAACGAGGGCCTGGAGATCCTCACCCGCCTCTGGACCGAGGAGGCGGTCGATTTCGAGGGCGAGTTCTACCGGCTTGACGCGGCGAGTATCAGTCCCAGGCCGGTGCAGGACCCGCTGCCGCTCTGGATCGGCGGCTCCGCACCGCAGGCGATCGAGCGCACGGCCCGCTGGGGCACGGGCTGGCAGGCCGGCATCGATGCCGCCCCCGAAGTCGCCCCGGTGATTGCCGCGATCAAGAACCGCGCCAGGGAACTCGGCCGGGTCATCGACGAGGACCATTACGGGGCGGGGTTCGGGTTCCGGTTCGGCACCGCGTCGGATCCCATTGTGGAGCGCCATGCCGAGGTGCTCCGCGGGCGGCTCGGCCGCGACCCAACGGGCTACACGGCCGTCGGCGGCGTCGAGGAGATCATGGCCCTGCTGCGGCGTTTTCACGAGGCCGGCGCGCACAAGTTCGTGCTGCGGCCCATCGCGAGCGGTACCGAGGACATGCTGTCCCAGACACGCGCGCTGATCGAACGGGTTCTGCCCGAAGTCGCAGCCCTGAACGGCCGCGACGCCTGACCCAGGATGTCGGCAGCTTCAGTGGACCCTCGATCGATCAAGCGGCTGTACGAAGAACAGCTCGCGGCGGGCAGCACCGGCAAGGGATCGCGGGAGACGCGGCGGATGTTCCGCGGCATGTTGCGAGCCACGCGGGAACTACCGGCCCGAAGCCTCGCCCAATCCCGAGGTGCGACATGGGTGTGGTCCGACCTGCACCTCGGCCACGAGAACATCATCCGCTACACGAACCGGCCGTTCGAAGACGTGACGGAAATGAATGCGCGGCTCCATGCCAACTGGGACGCCGCCGTCGGCGAGAAGGACACCCTTGTCTTCGTCGGCGACGTCGCCATGCGCACTGCACTCTGTGACACCACCTGGCAACGCATCCGCGAAGGTCCGGGACACACCAAGATCCTGGTCGTCGGCAACCACGACCTGACCGGTTCCGGAACGCTGCGCGTCGACGGTTTCGACGACATCTGCTCGGTCCTGTGCGTCGACGGCGACGTTCCGCTCGTCTTCACGCACATGCCGCTGGCAACGGTTCCCGACGGCTGCGCCAACGTCCATGGGCACACGCATGACGCGAGGCCGACGCGGTCACCTCACATCAACGTCTCGGTGGAACAGCTCGCCTATCGGCCCGTTCCGCTCGAGCGTATCCGGGCGCTTGCGAAAGAAGTGGTCGCCGGCCGCTTTCCGGAAGGCACCACGACCATCGAGCGCATCGCCAACCTGTGACGCCACACAGGTCAGTGGAGAACGCATGACAGGCTCACGCATCACGTTCATGGGCGCCGTGCCGCCATGGGAATGCGACATCGTCGACCACTTCACGGTGGCGTACTACTACCAGAAGCTCGACCACGCGACCGACGTGATCCTGGGCCGCGCGGGCTTCGACCCCGCCGACCCCGCCGCGCCCACGATGGTCCGATGCCTCACCCGGTTCGAGCGGGAACTGGTCAAGGGTGACATCTACCGGATCGAGACCGTCCGGCTTGCGGCCGACCGTCTCGCGCACCGCCTGATCGATGCGGCAACGGACACGGTCTGCACACGGTTCGACCAGTGCATGTCGGCCCCGATACCAGAAAGCGGTGTCGCGCCGGTTACTGCGGACACCGAACCCCTGCCGCACGACCCGCCGGCGCTCCCGCCCGCCAACGCCCGGTGGCTCGACACCGGGGTGGATGTACTTGGCGCCGAAGACTGCGGACTCCGGGGCAGCGCCACCTCGCACGCATACATCCTGCGGTTCTCCGCCGCCGGCGAGCACCTGCGCGACGCGATCGGGATCACGCCCAGCTATGTGCGGGAACACAACGTCGGCTTCGCGACCTTCAGCTTCGACGCCCGGTTCGACGCGCGCGCGGGACCGGGAACGCCCGTCTCCGTCCAGTCGACCCTGAGCCATGTCGGCCGCACGTCCCTGCACATCGAACATCGGCTCCTCGACGCCCGCGACGGCACCGAGATCGCACGCCTCACCCAGGCGGGCGTCCACCTCGACAAGGCCCGCCGCCGGCCCTCACCCATGCCGGCCCACATCGTCGACGCCGCGCGAGAACTGCTCGGAATGTCCTGATCCAGGTGACCAAGGATCAGCACACGGGTTTGTCCGAAGCTCAAGCACGGCGGAGCCTCTCCGTGCAGGAAGAGGCGCGCGAATACCATGAGGCGCTGTTGCGCCCCCTGTTCGAAGGACGGAAGTTCATTCTCGCGGGCGGGCTGGCGGCGAGCCTCGGCAAGAAGGCGCGCGCACTGGCGGCGCTCGGTGCGGCCCCACCGTTCCTGCTCGCTTTCGGCGAAGGGACGGGAAAACAACCCGGCCCGGAAGCCGCACACCTGCATCTGTTCGACATCCGGCCCCGGGACCTCGTCGACCAACTCCTGCAGGAAGAGGCGACGCTCCGGGACCTGCCGCGCGATGTCAGGGCGACGATCGACCGCTGGGACCCGGACGGTTCGGCACGGGTGCTGTGCTCGCCCGGCGATGTTCCGGTGGTAGCCGGTCGAGAGACCTACGCGGGTCGCAAGCCCGCCTGGATGGCGCTCGAAGACAAGACCACCATCGATGCGTTCTGGGACGCCGCCGGCGTGCAAAGGGCACCTTCGCGCATCGTGCCTGCCGAACATCGCGAACTCATCGCAGCAGCCACCGCGCTGGACCAGGGTCTCGGTACGGTGTGGGTCGCCGACGTCAAGTTGGGGATACATGGCAGCGCCATCGGCCTGCGATGGGTGCGACCAGGCGACGATGGCATCGCGGCAGCGGACTCGTTGCGCGGAATCGCCGATCGCGTTCGCGTCATGCCGTTCCTGGAAGGCATCCCGGTCAGCATGCATGGCATCGTGTTCGACGACGCCGTGGCCGTATTCCGGCCCGTCGAAATGGTCGTGCTACGGCCAGAAGGGAGTGATCGACTCCTCTACGCCGGATGTTCGAACTGGTTCGACCCCGGGCCCCAGGATCGGGATGCGATGCGCAGAACGGCGCGGCGCGTGGGCCAAGCGTTGCGCGAGCGGGTCGACTATCGCGGCGCGTTCACGGTGGACGGCATTCTCTCGACCGACGGATTCATGCCGACGGAACTGAATCCCCGCACCGGTGCCGGGTTCTCGACCCTCGTGGCCGGGCTGGGTGACTTTCCGTTCGAGCCGTTGTGCTGGGCGGTGGCCGAAGGCGAACACCTGGCCTTTCGGCCGGCCCTTCTCGAACGTGCCGTACTGGACAGTGCCGAGCGGCATCGTGCCGGCGGAGGTTCCATCACTACCCGCACGACACTTGACGCGGTCACGGTCGACCTGGTGCGTGACGGCACGGAGTATCGCGAAGCGCGCGGGGACGAGGTGCCGGTTGCAACCCTGGCGGCCAGCCATAGTCCGATAGGTGGCTTCCTGTCTTTCAGCCTGGATGAGAATCGGAACCAGCCAGACACCTCGACGGCCCCGGAAATGTGCCGCGCGCTACGATATGCGGACCGCAATCTCGGAACCGAGTTCGGTCGATTGACAGCCGCGAGGAACGTTCGGTCATGCACCGGGGCGGGGATCAGGTCGCATCACCGGGGGCGACCACGGCGGGTGTTGCCGATGCGGGCACGTTGGCGAGCCCTGGTAAGCCCGTTTGCCGCTGGCGGCTAGACACTCGATAATCGCCGCTTTTCCCTGGGGGGGAGTCCATGTCCGGCAAGGAATCCATCGCCATACTGGGCGGCACGGGCGATCTGGGCACGGGCCTGGCCATTCGGTGGTCGAGAGCCGGTCACGAGATCATCATCGGCTCGCGCACGCTTGAGAAGGCAAGGACCGCAGTGGCGAATCTCCACAAGATCAGCCCTGAAACGCCGGCCCAGGCCATGGAGAACCCCGATGCGGCGGCTGCGGGCGACATCGTCGTGCTGACCGTGCCGGCGGAACACCAGGTCTCGACCCTGGAAACCGTGCGCAAAAGCCTCGCGGGCAAGATCCTGATCGACGTGTCGGTGCCGCTGGTTCCTCCCAGGGTCGGCACGGTGCAACTGCCCGACGCGGGATCCGCCGGCAAGCGCGCCCAGGACTTCCTGGGTGATGACGTCATGGTGGTCTCCGCATTCCAGAACATCGCCGCCCACCTGCTGCAGCAGGACATCCAGATCGAATGCGACGTGCTGGTTGCCGGCAACAGGCGTGCCGCGAGGGACAAGGTCATCGAACTGGCGGCGGAAGCGGGTCTGACCGGATGGCACGCCGGACCCATAGACAACGCCGCAGCCGCGGAGGCGCTTACCAGCATCCTCATCCAGATCAACCGACGACACGACGTTTCGCATTCGGGCATCAAGATTGTTGGTCAGGAGCATTGATGTGGCGTTCAGCGTCACGGGTATCGAAGGCGTACCCCTGATTCGGGCCGGCGATGATCTCTGCGACATCCTCTTGGGAGTGATCTACACCCGGACGTCGCTCCGTGACGGCGACGTGCTCGTCGTCGCGCAGAAGATCGTGTCCAAGGCCGAGGGCCGCCTGGTACGACTTCACGACGTCGACCCGTCTGCCGAAGCCGTCGAGTTGGCGACGGAGACGGAAAAGGACCCTCGGCTGGTACAGCTGATTCTCGATGAATCCGTCGCCGTGGTGAGAAAGAAGCCCGGCGTGCTCATCGTCCGCCACCGGCTCGGCTTTGTCAGCGCCAACGCCGGCATCGACCAGTCCAACGTCGACCACGCCGGCGGCGAGGCCGCGCTGTTGCTGCCCCTGGATCCGGACGGTTCCGCATCGGCATTGCATGCGGGTATCTTCGAGGAGACCGGCAAGCGTGTCGGCGTGGTCATCAGCGACAGCGCAAACCGGCCCTGGCGCCTCGGCACCACCGCCATCGCCATCGGCGCCGCTGGCATCCAGGTATTCGACGACCGGCGCGGCGGTTCCGACCTGTTCGGCCGCGAACTCAAGATCACGCTCGTCAACCGCGCCGACAGCATCGCGACCGCCGCGGTTCTCGTGATGGGCGAAACGGCGGAGCGAATACCCGCGGCGCTGGTCAGGGGTTTCCCGCCCGGGTCGCCCGAGGGGAACGCCGCAGCGATCAACCGGCCATTGACGGAAGACCTGTTCCAATGACCGCGTCGAGGAGGCGTGGGCGATGAAGGTACTCGCGCTCACCGGGGGCATTGGCGGCGCCAAGCTCGCGCTGGGTCTCGCGAAGGTACTCGCGCCCGACGAGGTCGCCTTCGTCGTCAACACCGGAGACGACTTCGAACACCTCGGCTTCCACATCGCGCCGGATGTGGACACCCTGGTCTACACCCTCGCGGGTGAAGCCAACATCGATACCGGCTGGGGCCGGCAGGACGAGAGCTGGCATTTCATGCACGCCGCGGAGCAGTTCGGCCTACCGACATGGTTTCGCCTGGGCGACCGCGACCTCGCGCTGCATGTCCATCGCCGGCAGCGCCTCGCCGAGGGCGCGACCCTAACGGAGGTCACCCGGGAAACCTGCCGGCGCCTGGGCGTCGCCGAGCCGGTGCTGCCGATGTCGAACGATCCGGTCAGAACGCGGGTGCTGACGCCGGATGGGCCCCTCGCCTTCCAGCACTATTTCGTCCGCGACCGCTGCGAACCCGCCGTCACCGGATTCGAGTTCGACGGCGTCGAAGACGCGGCGATCAATCCTGAAATTTCGGCCCTGCTTGCCGGCACGTCGGGCGATGGACTCCGCGCAATCGTCATTTGCCCGTCCAATCCCTTCGTTTCCGTGGACCCGATCCTGGCCCTGCCCGGCATGCGCGACATGCTGCGATCGGCCGGCGTGCCGATCATCGCCGTCTCGCCCATTGTCGGCGGACGGGCCATCAAGGGACCGACGGCCAAAATGATGCGCGAACTCGATATACCGGCGGCGGCGGGGGCGGTAGCCCGGCACTACCGCGACCTCATCACCGGCTTCGTCCTGGATGAATGCGACGCCTCGCGCGAGTCCGAGGTGGCGGACCTGGGACTCGCCACCACGGTGACCCAGACCGTGATGTCGAACCTCGACGACCGCATCGCCCTGGCGCGCGACGTGCTCGCTTTCGCCGGTGCCTGAGTTCATGCCTCCCGGCAACATCTGGGCGTTGGTGCCTTTCAAGGGCCCGGACGGCGCAAAGGAACGGCTCAGCGCATACTTGTCGGCGCGCGAGCGTCGCGACCTGACGCTCGCCATGGTGCAGGACGTGCTGGACGCGCTGACGCGGGCATCGCTCTCCGGCGTACTGGTCGTGTCGCGATCGCCGACCGCCCTGGAGCTGGTTCGGGAGTTCAACGCCGAGGTGTTCGCCGACTCGGCGAACGATCTGACGGGCGCCGTCACCGAAGCGAGCGATTTCGTTGCCAACCGGGCGGATGGCACCATGATCGTGCATGGCGATCTTCCCCTCCTCACCACCGATGAGGTGAACCACGCGCTCCGGAGCCACCGGGACATTACCCTCGTGCCCGACCGGCACGACATCGGCACCAACTGCATCATCGCGACCCCGCCGAACGCGATGACCTACCAGTTCGACGGCACGAGTTTCGAACCACACCAGGCACTCGCGCGCGAGGCGGGATTCGAGCCGCGCATCGTCCGCCTGCCCGGTTTCGGCCTCGATATCGATACCATCGACGGTCTGCGCGCGTTCGCCGCCGCCGGCAGCGACACCCGCAGTGGTCGCCTTCTCGCCAAAACCGGTGTGGCGTCACGGTTGTCGGCCACCCATAATTAGGGGTTACCGGGGACTCTCAGGGACACGATGCGCGCCGAAACGACACTGGCTGCCTCTCGGGACGGCGAACTGCCAGACGCCGCCGGCGCCCTTGCCCTGGCGGACTATCCGGACACGCGCGCACTCGCCGGGGTTGCCGCGGCGCTGCGCGACCGCGAGTTTCTGAACGTCGTCACCTACTCGCGCAAGGTCTTCATTCCGCTGACCCATCTCTGCCGCGACGTCTGCCACTACTGCACGTTCGCGCAGACACCATCCCGGCTTGACCATCCCTACATGTCGCTCGACCGCGTGCTGGAAGTCGCCCGCCAGGGCGCTGAACTCGGCTGCAAGGAGGCGCTCTTCACCCTGGGCGAGAAACCCGAGTTGCGCTACCGGGCGGCGCGCGAGGCGCTGGAACGTATGGGGTACGAAACCACCATCGACTACCTGCGCGATGCCGCCGCGGCCGTGCTCGATGAAACCGGGCTGCTGCCGCACCTCAATCCCGGCAACATGACCCCGGACGACATCGCCTCGCTGCGACCCGTATCGCCGTCGATGGGCATCATGCTCGAGTCGGCGTCCGAGCGGCTGACGGAGCGCGGCATGCCCCACTACGGTTCCCCGGACAAGGTTCCCGCCGTCCGCCTCAGGACTCTCGCCGATGGCGGCGCTGCGGGCGTGCCTTTCACGACCGGCATCCTGATCGGGATTGGCGAGACCCGCCGGGAGCGGATCGAGTCACTGCTCGCGATCCGCGATGCGCATGAAGCGCACGGCCACATCCAGGAAGTCATCATCCAGAACTTCCGCGCCAAACCCGACACCAAGATGCGGCACGCGCCGGAACCGAGCCTGGACGAACTGCTATGGACCATTGCCGTCGCCCGCATCGTGTTCGGCGCGTCGATGAGCATCCAGGCGCCACCAAACCTGAGTCCCGGCGTACTCCGGCAGATCGTTGCCGCAGGTATCAACGACTGGGGCGGTGTTTCCCCGCTGACACCCGACTTCGTCAATCCCGAAGCGCCCTGGCCCCATCTCGATGAACTGGCCCGGGAGACCGCGCTGGCGGGCAAGCATCTGCAGGAGCGCCTGACCATCTACCCCGCCTATGCGCGCGAGCCGGACCGCTGGCTCGATGCCGGGCTGAAGCGCCGCGTGCTCGACATGACCGACGGGGAGGGTTTTCCGCGCACCGACGGCTGGTCCCCCGGCGCCATCGACGCACCGCCGGAAGCCACGCTGGAACGCATCTACACACCGCCCCGCGGGGAGGATGTCTCCGCCGATCTACGGGAAACCCTTGCCCGCGCCTCGGACGGCAATGACCTGGACGAAGCGGACTTGGTGCGCCTGATCCGCGCACGGGGCAACGACTTCAACGCTGTCGTCCATGCGGCCGACAGGCTCCGTGCCGAGGTCAACGGCGACACCGTCAGCTACGTCGTCAACCGCAACATCAACTACACCAATATCTGCTACTTCAAGTGCCGCTTCTGCGCCTTCTCCAAGGGCAAACTGGCCGAGAACCTGCGCGGACGCCCGTACGATCTCGGCCGCGAGGAAATCCAGCGGCGCGTGCGCGAAGCATGGGACCGGGGCGGAACGGAGGTCTGCCTGCAGGGCGGCATCCACCCGGAGTACACGGGCGAGACCTACATGGAGATCGCCCGCGCGGTGAAGGAAGCCGTGCCTGACATGCACGTGCACGCGTTCTCACCGCTGGAGGTGTGGCAAGGCGCCGCCACATCGGACTCGAGCATCAGGGAGCATCTCGAGGCGCTGCGCGAGGCCGGACTCGATACGCTCCCCGGCACCGCGGCGGAAATCCTCGACGACGAAGTGCGCGCCGTGATCTGTCCGGACAAGATCAACACGGACCAGTGGCTCCAGGTCATGGAGACCGCCCACGAAGTCGGTTTCCGCACCACCGCGACGATCATGTACGGCCATGTTGACCAACCGAAACACTGGGCCAGGCACCTGCTTCGCGTCCGCGCGCTGCAGAAGCGCACCGGAGGTTTCACCGAGTTCGTGCCACTGCCGTTCGTGCACATGGAGGCCCCGCTCTATCTCCGGGGAGGTGCCCGCCAGGGCCCCACGTTCCGCGAGGCGATCCTGGTGCACGCCGTCGCCCGGCTCGCGCTGCATCCCCACATCACCAATATCCAGGCCAGCTGGGTGAAGATGGGCCACGAAGGGGTTGTGGCCGCGCTGAACGCGGGCTGCAACGACCTGGGCGGCACCCTGATGAACGAGAGCATCACCCGGGCCGCGGGCGCCAGTCACGGACAGGAGACCTCGCCCCTTCGCATGCGGTCGTTGATCGAGTCCGCGGGCCGAACGCCGAGACAGCGTACGACGGTCTACGGCGAGGTCGACCCCGAGCGTATCCAGGCGGGACTTGCCGCCGGCGAACTCGCCGCGATCGTCAATACTCCCGCACGCAAGTACGAGCGGGTCAGGACCCGCGAACTGGTCAGGAACGAGGCGCCTACGCCGTAGGGAGATCCGCAGCCAAGATCCGAACAGGGGGCGGATGTCCCCCCGCATCCCGCGCATTGACCGGCGTTGCGTGCCGTTGTCGGCGCTGCCTGGACCGTCACCAGGTTCGCTCGGCCAATTTCATAAGTTCCTTTTGAAACCTGGCGTTCTTCTGCCGGCCCCAGTCCTGGCGATGGCGCAGCATGTCGACGACCTCCCGGTCGGAATGCGTCTCGAGCACGTCGGAGCGCCGCGTCGGCAGCGGGCAATCGGCGGCGTCGTGCCCAATTGGTGCTGGCGGGAGTTCCGCGGAAACACCGGGAAACTGCGGGCTCAGCGCCGGCGGCATCACTTCGCCGTTCCGGCCGACAAAGACGACATCGCCGTCCTCCATCACGATGTGGTAGGCGCCGTGGTGAAGCAGCCGGTGATGGGCGCTACACAGCAGCACGAGGTTCTCGAGACAGGTCTCCCCGCCATCGATCCAGTGCCGGACATGGTGCGCCTCGACATAGC
This sequence comes from Gammaproteobacteria bacterium, assembly GCA_028821515.1. Classification (GTDB taxonomy): domain Bacteria; phylum Pseudomonadota; class Gammaproteobacteria; order Pseudomonadales; family Azotimanducaceae; genus VXNE01. Next base: position 130,941 of record JAPPGA010000039.1, read on the forward strand.
GCTGGTGGGCGCAGCCCGGGAAGCGGCAGCGGTTCTGGTCGCGCAGCTTCAGCGCCCGCAGCAGACGGGCCGGCACGATCCGGCTCCGCCGCTCGTAGTTGAGCAGGTCGCCCTTCGCGTCCTGGATGTACTCGGTGAGGTCGGCGTCGCAGGCGATGTGCCGGGCGTCCTCCTGGTCGACGCCCCAGTCGCGCTCGACGTGGTAGCGCGCGCCGCCCGCCGCCCGCTGTTTCGCCAGCTCGTTGCGGCCGATGGTGAGCACCACCTCGTAGCGCCGCCCGGTTCGGCGCCGCTTCCAGGCGCCCGCGCGGGTCGCCAGGCAGTGCTCGGCCATGTCCACCAGCGCGTCGGCGTAGCGCTGCTCCCTGCTCGAGAGCGCGAATGTCAGCCAGTTCGGCAGACCGTCCGTTTCCGCGGAAACATCTCCGGAAACATCCGCATCGGTGAGGGTGGCACTTTCAATCTGCGGGGAGTCCTCCCCGCCGTTGTCGCGGACCACATTATTGGCCGGAGTTTCCGCGGAAACATCGGTGGGAACATCCGTCGTCCATTCTGACTGCGCCGGCAGCTCTTTGTCGTCTGTCGCGACAGCGCCTTCGACTGGCGCCTCTTCGGATCCATCGTCCGCCGCGGGTCCGGCAGTTCCCTTTTGACCCATGGCCGCGAGCCACGCCCCGTCGCGCGCTTCCCCCTCGTCCCTCCTGCCGTCGACGACCTGCTGCAGCGCGTTGATCACGAGCGCCCCCCGCTCCGCCGGCACCGCCGCCGTGATGACCAGCATGCCGTCCTCGTAGTGCCAGGTCAGGCTGCGCCGCTGTTCGCTGCTGGCCCGTCCTCTGCGGCTCCCGCCGACCCGCTCGTAGGTGCGCACCAGGCTCTCGAGCTGCGCGGCGCTGCTGCCCTCGGCGATCGCCAGCAGCATTGCGTCGGTGTGCGGCGTCGCCACCCGGGTGATGGCCCTCACCTTGGAATAGCTGATAACGCCGTCGCGGAACGCCGCGTCGATGAGGGGAAGCCGCTCCAATGCCCGGCCGATGCGGATGCGCTCCCGGGCGGCGCAGGGCCCCAGGCCGCATTGGTGGTCGAGCCAGTTGCCGAGATTGCAGTAGCCGCCCTCGCGCCAGCTTCGGGTGCGCGCCATGGCGGCGATGAGCTTGACGAAGCGCCAGTCGGCGAGGTTGATGCGGGCCGCCATGTCGGTGACGGCGCGGCGCAGTTCGGCGGGGTCGTCGGGGATGAAATCGAGGCTATTGCGGTCTGCTCCGAGGATGAGGCTCTCGGCGGCTGGATCGGGCGTGAAGTCGACATGCTGGGCGATTTCTTCGGTCGGGACGGACATGCTTGGAGGCCTTGATGGAGGAGGTTACTAGTACTGTATATATTACTAGTATATGCTCCGTTTATCATTGTTTTTATTGAATAATTATAGCTTTCTCCTGCCGATCCGCCTCCGGATCAAGGCGACCCGCTGGGCGGGGTTGTCCACGCTTTGTCCACGGCGCCGGACCCCGACATTGAAGAGGCGCGGTGGTCAAAGGGTGGACAACCCCACGACGACAACCCGCGACGACGGCGCCTATGCGGCGGCACCAGCTGGCGCTACGCGCCTATCTTGACCCGCGGCAGATCTTCTCGCAGGGCACCCCGTCACCATCGCCATCGATACGTGTCAAGCCGCATCGCCGCAGGTAGAAGAGCGCTTCGGCGCAGGACGTCATCTCGCGACAGTAGGTCTTCCGGCCGCAGGCGAAGGAAGTCGTCGGGGGCGCGGACGCAATCGCAGACATCGTTGACCCGCGACAGATCTTCTCACAGGGCACCCCGTCACCATCGCCATCGATACGTGTCAAGCCGCATCGCCGCAGGTAGAAGAGCGCTTCGGCGCAGGACGTCATCTCGCGACAGTAGGTCTTCCGGCCGCAGGCGAAGGAAGTCGTCGGGGGCGCGGACGCAATCGCAGGCGTCTTCGACCGTCGCTCGCCACGCCGCCACTCCCAGGGCGGGACATGCTGGGCCAGGGGCAACGACCAGAGACCCGCACCCGCCTCCCGTGCACGCCGCTCGTCGTCGAGCAACGACTGGTCGGTGAGGTATCGCCGATACGCCCATGCGTGACCCTCCCGCACCATCTCGCGGTTGATGTCGCGTCCGTCGAGGTAAATCTTCCCGAGCAGGCGTTCGTAGCGGTCCCTACCTTCTGACAGCACGCGAACCTGGCGCCGAAACACCTTCTCCGCCAGCGCCTGCCCCGCCCTGGTGCCCCACGGCTGGGCACGTTCCGGGGTGTCGATTTCAGTCAGCCGGAAACGTTCCTGGGAAGGGCGTCCGTCCCTTTCGACAAGCAGGGTTACGGTATCCCCATCCGCGATGCCGACAACGACGGCATCGAGACAGGAACCGGTGTCGCATGGGTCCGCGATTGCGAGGCTTGCCGATAGTGCGAAACAGGTCGCGAGTGACGCCCGGATGGCTGATCTCCCACGGGAATTGTGGTCACTATCCTACAGCGCTCCGACGTGCCTGGGGAACGATCATTCACATGCCATCACTGCGGGAAACCGAGTCGAGTGCGCACTCTTTGCCAACCCTTTACCACCATGACCACCATGAACATCTCCCTTCCCGATTCCCTCAAGTCCTTCGTGGACGATCAGGTCGGCACGCGCGGCTACAGCACCTCCAGCGAATACGTCCGCGAACTGATCCGCCGGGACCACGATCGCCAGCGCTTTCGGGGACTGCTGTATTGCCGACCTTTACCTTCGCCGACAAAAGACCAAAGGCTTGCGAGCGATTCAAGGACGAGTTGCGGACATCGGGCCAACACCCATCACGGCAAGCAGGCTGCGTTCGACATCCGTCATCTCGCTGTCCGAGAGTTCCGTCAAGGGACCGTCGCCGAGGCGTTCGCGGTCAAGAGTGCGGGGTTGGTCAACGATGACCTGGGAGTCCACATGCAATCCGCCACGGGCACGAATGATCACCCGCAGGGGCTCGGCGTCGGGGCGGATCCGGCTGGTCAGCGGCAGAACGACGACCGTACGTTGCTGCGCAGCACTTAGCCAATCACCCTGGACGATTAGCACGGGCCGGATCTTTCCCACCTCGCGACCGCGGTTCGGGTTGAGGTTGGCTATCCACACCTGTCCTCGCCGAATCGGAGCTTTCATTTCGTGATGGGTCCCTTGGCTATTCGATGGCAGGGGCACCGCCTTCGGTTGATTCCAGCGCCTCGTTATCAAACGGCAAGGCTTCCTCAACCAGCGTAGCGTTTTCGTCGGAATCGATCACGGTAGCCGCGCGGGTCAATCGAGCGAGGAATCGTTGACGACGGCGATCATCCAGGAACTGCTCCAGTGCATTGCGAGCGATAAGCGACTTCGGCTGTCCCGCCAAACGGGATTCTGCGGTCAAGTGCTCGTCCAAGCTTTCCGACAGTCGGATGCTAAGAGTTGACATTGTGGTATCCGATACGTAGCACGAAATGTACGACGGTTTGTATCATCAATATCAGCACAAAGCAACAAACGAGCAGCCCCGTCCGAGACGATCTGTTCGGTCGATACACTTAATCGGTGACGCGGGGCTAACTCTAGTTGTAGCTGGACGAAAGTGCCGATCCGAAGCCGGGTCTTCCCGCTGGCGATGGCGGCGCGGTTGTCGTCTTCAGCTACTGCGAACCTCGCGCCGCAACGAAAGCGCGGGCGGTCGCCTCATCCTCCGCTGCGACAATCGACTCCCGCTCGTCGCCGAAGCCGACGAAGGCACCGTCATCCGAAGCCCAGATGGAAAATGACCGGGAGTCGGGAAGTCTGACCTCGTAGGCGTGGCTCAAACCGGTCGGCAGACCCTTGCGCCCGACATAGCGTCCGGAAAGGGGTATCAGCCCCCAGTGGCGACCAACAAGATCCCGATGAAAACCCAGGATACGAACAGGCCACTCATTCTCGCGGTCGTGCGGCCTCGCGCAGGCATAGAGACCCAGGAGGGCGTCCGGAACGATGGGGCCGTCTCCCTTCCCATTGGGTTTGAGGGTCGGTTCTCCGCGTTCGGCTTCGATGGACAGTTCGCCAGTCCTGGTGAACGAAAAAACGACATCCTCGTCGTACATCATGCCCCGCTTCGCCGCCATCGTTGCCGCCTTTGGCGTCGCGCCTTCGGTGCTTCGGAACGTGCGCCAGGAAAAACTGCTGGCGTCGGCGAGAACCAGGTCGTATTCGAACCAAAGGCGCGTCTCTGCAGACTCCGGCGGGCCCGTGAAGTCGGATTGCAAGGGTATGTCCATTCGCTTGTGCACGCTTACCGTGCCGTCCGCTTCAAGTCTTGCCGAAATGTGCCCCAATCCGCACACATCTTCGGAGTGGAAAACGAACCACACGTCGCGCCACCGAGCCGCAAACTCCCTGTTGCCTTTCAATACACCCGACATGGCCTCACCTCCCCCAGTACTCTCCAATGACAGTTCAAGAACGCCTTTGCGAACCAGGCCGTCGCGCAGCCTGGCGATGCCCCGCGAAAGCCGGGAAGCTACCGTGCCCGGCCTGCAGTCCAGGGCCTCGGCGATCTCCCGGTAGCTTAGACCTTCGAAGTAGCGCTTCAGCAGCGGTCCCCGGAACTGGTCCTCCAATGCCTCGACCTCGGCCAACACGGCGTCGAGAAGACGGGTACGCGCGACAGATTCCGCCACATCGGACTCGCCCCCAGGTTCGCCCAAGCGAAGACTCTCCTGCTCCCGGCGCCGACGCCGCATCGTCTTTCGCAAAGCGTCCATGGCCGAGGTCGAGATGATCACGCTCCACCATCCCAGCGGATTCACCACTTCACCGTTCGTCGGCGTCGAGTCCATCAGGCGCAGGATCGACGTCTGCACGACATCCTCGGCTTCTTCCGCGTAGTACTCACGCGCCTTGGCGATCGCCCAGGCGCGATGCCGGCTGACGAATGCCGCGAGGGCGGCGTCATCTCCGTGGCGGTAGAACCGCTTCAGCAACGTCCTGTCGTCGGTCTCGGGCAACTGTTCACACTCGTCCTGCCTTATTGGACGCCGCCGACGCGGATTTTCTTCCGCGCGATGCATCCAGGGGGAAAGGCAGGAACGCTAATCCGGCTCAGCCCTGTCGCAGCAGCGACTGCGCCCGGACCACGGTCTCGTCGTCCGGCACGCGGCTGGCGTTGGCATACATGAGGCTCGCCGCGAGGAGCCGGTCACGCCAGCCGAACCGCAGTTGCCGATAGTTTTCAAGCATGGCCTCGGTGAACTTGATGTCGTGCGTTCCCCTGTTCTTGAGCGTCGCGGACCAGCGCAGGCGGTCCGCGAGCGCCACCGGGTTGCCACCGGCGTCCAGCCAGCCGAGTGCCTGCTGCACGGCGTTGTATCGACTGCGGCCAAGGGTCTCGAAAATCTCGTCCAGGCTCCCGGCCGCGGCTGGCTCGACCGTGTCGATGCGCCGATCCCGGGCACCCGGACGGGGCGTCGTCAGCTCCCGAAAGCGCGGCATGAAAGCCACCGCCTGCAGGAGCAGCATTCGCCGGGCGTCATCGGTATCGGAAGCCTCGTAGCAGTACCGCATCGCCTCGGCCGTCGTGTTCGCGTGAACGGCGACGATGTCGTTCCGGCGCAGGACCATCTCCGCCGCGAACATCGCGACCGCCTCCCACACCGTGTCCGCACTGATGCCACCTTCAAGCAGATCGGCCGCAGCAGACACGGCCGTTTCGCTACTGGCGGTCCTCAACTCCTGGAGCAGGGTTCGCGCCGCGGAGAGATCTTCGCGTCCCCGGCTCCAGTTGCCTGGAAGGGCAGCACCGATCGGCCGATTCGTTTTCCAGTCGTGATCGGCCAGGTATTCATGGCCCGCCGGGAAGTCATCGCCCTGCGGGTTCTGCACCGCGAGGGCCAGCGAACGGACCACGGGTTCGGCCAGCAGTCGGTCATCCCCAAAGGCTCGGCACAACCGGTGCGCGTTGGCGGCGGCGATGGTCTTGTGGCCGATGGCACGGAAGTCGCGCGCGGCGTGCAGCATGAGCGTCTGCAGCGCCGAACTGGCCTGCCCACCCATGACCACGCCGTGTGCAGCACGGTCCGCCGCATCGCGGTCCCACGCCGCCAAGGCGGCTTCCAACTCGGGTAAGCCCCCAGAGGTCTCGGCGATCGCCGGGAGAGACCAGGGACGGAAATGGTCCTGCTGACCGGACGCGGACTTGAAGTAGTTCGCCGTCCAGAGCAGCGGCAACCAGCGGCGCTCGTCCGGCATGCCGGCGACGGAAAGCTCGACGGACCGCAGCATCATGACGGCGTGGTACCTGAACCCGACGTGGGGATAGGGGCTCACTTCGCGACAGGACGCGATGGCCAGGCCCCGAAGAAGTTCCTCCGGACGCAAGCCGGATCGAATTCGGGCTACCAGGCTGGCAAGCAGGGAATGGCGCGGCGCGTCGATCAATAGTCGGGCGATGTCGGCGTCCTCCACCGCCGAAGTCGTCCTGATCCACGGCGCGACAGCGCCGGCCGCCAGCAGTTGACGGCGGGCGATCATGAAGGTGCCGAGTACTCCACGTCTTGCTGCGGCGCCCCAGAATCCCGGTCGAAAATCTTGCCGGGATTGAGAATGCCCTTAGGATCGAGCGCCTGCTTGAGGGTGCGCATCAGCGCCACTTCCTCCGGCGAACGCGAGATCAGGAGGTAGGACTTCTTCTCGAGGCCGATGCCGTGCTCGGCCGATATCGTTCCGCCGATATGCTTGAGCGGTTCGTAGACGGCTTGCTCGACCGCCTCCCTCGCGCTCTCCTCGTCCTCTCCAGCGCAGATTCCGAAGTGCAGGTTGCCATCGCCGAGGTGGCCGAAGGTGAAGTTGCGGTAGGTATCGAAAGACGCGTCCAGGAGACGGTTCACATCGCTGACATAGGCCTCCATGCTCGGTATCGGCAGGCCCACGTCGAAGATGAACAGCGGAGGGAACCGGTTGCACTGCTCGACGTCGTCGCGCATCGCCCACATTTCCCGTCGCTGCGCCTCGTTCTGCGCGATGACCGCATCGGCCAGGAGGCCGGACTCGTAGGCCTCGGCAAGGGCTGCCTGCGCGCGCGCGGCATCGTTGTCGGCGTCGCCTCCCATGGCCTCTACCAGGGCATAGTAGGGATAGTCCTGGGGCAGCGGCGGTTTCTGCTTCGCCGGCGGCGTCGTAACGAGCCGGTAGAAATCGGACCAGAGCACCTCGAACGCCGACAGCGCGCCGCCGAGCCGTGCATCCATGTGCTTCAAGAGTTCCGGCAGCCTGTCGAAACTGTCCACCGCCACGAACATCGTCTCCTGGCTGCGCGGTTTCTCACGCAGCCGCAGCACGGCCCGGGTCACGATACCGAGGCTCCCCTCGCTGCCGATGAACAACTGCTTCAGGTCGTAGCCCGCGTTGTTCTTGATCATCTGGTTCATCGAGGAAACCACGGTGCCATCCGCCAGCACGGCCTCCAGGCCCAGCACCATGTCGCGCGTCATGCCGTAGCGGATCACGCGATTGCCGCCAGCGTTCGTCGAGATGTTCCCGCCCACGGTGCAACTTCCGCGGGCCCCGAGGTCGAGGGGATACAGCATCCCGTGGTCGTCCGCCGTTTCCTGCACCGTCTGCAGCGGGACGCCCGCCTGCACCGTCATTGTCCGGTTCACGAGATCCACGCTTTCCACGCGGTTCATCCGCTCCAGCGAAAGCATGATGTCGCGCGGTTCGCTGATGGCGCTCTGCACCAGGCCCGTGAGGCCGCCCTGCGCGATAACGCTCTGTCCCGCGTCGTTGCATGCTCTCAGAACAGCGGCGACTTCCGCCGTGTCGCGCGGGCGGACGATGGCCTTCGCCGCGATGGTATCGGAGCGCCAGATTCCCGCCGGGCGAGTGGACACATCGGTGCCGGTGAGCACACCCCGAGGGCCGGTGATCGCGGCCAGTGACTCAGAGATGTCGGCCATTCGAGCCTCCTACATGACCAGCCGGCGGATGTCCCCCAGCAGGCGCATCAGCTCCACCATGAAACTCCCGCCTTCGACGCCGTTGATCGCGCGGTGGTCGTACGACAGCGCCAGCGGGAGCACGGCGCGCGGCCGGAACTCGAGGCCGTCCCAGACTGGTTTCGTGGCGAGACGGCCGACGCCGAGAATTCCGACCTCGGGCGCGTTGACGATGGGCGTGAATCCCGTGCCTCCGATGCGGCCGAGGCTCGAAACCGTGAAGCAGCCACCCTGCAGGTCGTCGGGCTTCAGCCTGCGCTCCCGTGCCGAAGCCGACAGCTCGGCAATCTCGGCGGCGAGTTGCCACACACCCTTCCGGTCGACGTCGCGGATGACCGGCACCACGAGCCCCTCCTCGGTATCGACCGCGAATCCCACGTGGTGGTACTGCTTGAGAATCAGGCCATCAGCGCTCGCGTTGAGCGAAGCATTGAGGCGCGGGAATGCGCGCAGGTTCTCTGCGCAGGCCTTCATGACGAACGCGAGCGGCGTCAGCTTCACGCCCCGTTCTTCGCCCTCCCTTGCCAGCGATTTGCGGAACGCCTCTAGTTCGGTCACGTCCGCTTCGTCGTGCTGCGTCACATGCACGACGTTGAGCCAACTGCCGTACAGGTTTTTGCCACCCCGGGCCTGTAGCCGCGTCAGGGGCACTTCCTCCACGGGACCGAACCTCGCGAAGTCAATCACCGGCACGGCGGGTAGCGATGCGGCCGGGGCCGGGGCCGTCATCGTCGCCTTTACGAACGCCTTGACGTCGTCCTTGACTATGCGACCCCGGGGCCCGGAGCCCCGAATGGCCTCGAGATCCGCACCGAGCTCACGCGCCAGGCGCCGCACTGCGGGGCCGGCATAGACGCGCCCCGTTCCGGTCGGCGTGTGGGGCACCGCAACGTCAGGCGGCGTCATCGGGCGTGTTGGAATCTCCGCCACTGCCGGCGTGCGCGTTGCCCTGGCTACCTCGACTTCCTCGGCCTGGCCGGCGCTATCTTCCACCGGTTCGGCGGCGTCGGCGGCCGGGGTCGGGGCATCCGTGGCAATGGTCGCGATGACATCGCCCGCGTTTACTTCGTCCCCGAGTACGACTTTCAGATGGCGCAATGTCCCCGCGAACGGAGACGGCACTTCCATGGATGCCTTGTCGGATTCGATCACGATGAGGGGGTCGTCCACCTCGACGGTATCGCCGGGCGCGACGCACAGCTCGATGACCTCCACGTCCTCCGCTTCTCCAATGTCGGGGATCACGATGTCGGTTTCGTGTTCCGGGCTTGCCATCACGCGACCCTGGGATTCGCCTTGTCCGGATCGATGCCCATGTTCTCCATGGCGGCGCACAGGTCCGCAGAGGCCAGGACCTGCCGCCTGGTGAGTTGCTCGAGGGCAGCCAGCGTTACGAATTTCTCGTCCACTTCGAAGAAATGGCGCAGTTTCTCGCGCGTATCGCTGCGGCCAAAGCCGTCGGTGCCGAGCACCCGGTAGGGGGCATCGAAGTATGCGCGGATCGATTCGGCATGCCTGCGGACGTAGTCCGTCGCCGCCACCACGGGAATCTCCCCGTCGAGGCAAGCGGCGACATGGGACCGGCGCGGCCTGTCGCCGGGGTGCAGGAGGTTCCATCGTTCCGTGTCCGCGCCGTCACGGGCCAGTTCGGTAAAGCTCGTCACGCTCCAGACTTCCGATGAGATGCCGTGGTCTTCGTGCAACCGCTCTGCCGCTTTCAGCGTCTCCCGCAACACCGCGCCGCCACCGAGCAGGCGGACGCGCTTCGGATTCGCCTCGGCGAAGTCACCAACGGAGCGCAGCCGGTACATGCCCCTCACGATTCCCTCCCGTACCGCCTTGGCTTTCGGCATGGCGGGTTGCGGGTAGTTCTCGTTCATCACCGTGATGTAGAAGAAGACGCGCTCGCTGTCCGCGTACATGCGCCTCAGTCCGTTGTGGATGATGACCGCGAGTTCGTAGGCGTAGCACGGGTCGTACGCTATGCAATTCGGTATCGCCGACGCAAGCAGGTGGCTGTGGCCGTCCTGGTGCTGCAGACCTTCTCCGTTCAGCGTCGTGCGCCCCGATGTACCGCCAAGCAGGAAGCCTCGTGCCTGCATGTCGCCCGCCGCCCACGCGAGGTCGCCCACGCGCTGAAAGCCGAACATCGAGTAGAAGATGTAGAACGGGATCAGGGTAAAGCGGTGCGTGCTGTAGGACGTGGCCGCCGCGAGCCAGGCCGAGAACGCGCCCGCCTCGTTGATCCCCTCTTCCAGCACCTGTCCGTCCATGGATTCCCGGTACGCGGCGATTTCGCCCGAGTCCTCCGGTTCGTACAACTGGCCCTCGGACGAATAGATCGCAAGCTGACGGAACATGCCCTCCATGCCGAACGTGCGCGCCTCGTCGGGAACGATGGGAACGATGCGTTCACCGATGTCCTTCTCGCGCACGAGCGTCGAGAGAATGCGCACGAAAGCCATGGTGGTTGAGATGGCTCGCTTGCCCGAACCATCCAGCTGGCTCCGGAACATCGCGAGGTCCGGCGCCGAGATGCGCGAGTCGTCGGTCATGCGCTTCGGAATGGGCCCGCCGAGACGCTCCCGCTGCTTCTTGAGGTAGACCGTCTCGGGGGCGTCTTCCGCCGGCCGATAGTACGGCACGGCGGCGAGTTCGTCGTCGGAGAGCGGTATGTCGAAGCGGTCGCGGAAGTGCTTGAGGCCATCGAGGTCGAGTTTCTTGACCTGGTGAGTGGTGTTCTCCGATTCGCCCGCATCGCCCATGCCGTATCCCTTGACGGTCTTCGCGAGGATCACCGTGGGCTCGTCCTTGTGGTTCACCGCCGCGTGGTAGGCGGCGAACACCTTGAAGGGATCGTGGCCACCGCGGTTCAGGCGCATGATGTCGTCGTCGGAAAGGTGCTCGACCAGGGCGCGGACTTCCGGGTGCCGACCGAAAAAGTGCTCCCGCGTATAGCCGCCGCCCTTGGCCTTGTAGTTCTGGTACTCACCATCGACGGCTTCGTTCATCCGCTGCTGCAACAGTCCCGCGGTGTCTTTCGCCAGGATCGGGTCCCAGTGGCGCCCCCACACCACCTTGATCACGTTCCAGCCCGCGCCGCGGAACTCCCCTTCGAGTTCCTGGATGATCTTGCCGTTGCCGCGGACCGGACCGTCGAGACGCTGCAGGTTGCAGTTCACCACGAAGATCAGGTTGTCGAGCCGCTCGCGCCCGGCCAGCGACAGCACACCGAGCGACTCCGGCTCATCGCACTCGCCGTCACCGATGAACGCCCAGACCTTGCGGTCATCCATGGGGATGAGGCCGCGCCGGTCGAGGTACTTCATGATGTGGGCCTGGTAGATCGCCTGGATCGGTCCGAGGCCCATGGACACCGTCGGGAACTGCCAATAGCCCGGCATGAGCCACGGATGCGGATACGAGGAGAGTCCGCCGCCATCGACCTCCCGGCGGAAACGGTCCAGTTGGTCTTCTGTCAGGCGGCCCTCCAGGAACGAGCGCGCGTAGATTCCGGGCGCGCTGTGGCCCTGGAAGTAGATCAGGTCGCCCGCATGCTCATCCGTAGGTCCGCGAAAGAAGTAGTTGAAGCCCACGTCGTAGAGCGTGGCGGCCGACGCGAACGTGGAGATATGCCCCCCGAGATCGTCATCGCCCTTGTTGGCGCGGAGCACCATGGCAAGCGCGTTCCAGCGAATCAGCGAGCGAATCCGGCGCTCCATGAACAGGTCGCCGGGCATGAACGCCTCGTCGGTGGGCGGGATCGTGTTCCTGTAAGGGGTCGTCAGCAGGTAGGGCAGACGCTCACCGGTCTGCGCCAGCCGCGACGAAAGCCGCTCCATCAGCACGCTGGCCCGATCGATACCGTGTTCCCGGATGACGGACTCCAGTGCGTCGAGCCACTCCTGCGTCTCCTCCGGATCGATGTCCTCAACGTGCCTCGGTCGTTCCATAGCAATCCGCTCTGGTCAGCGCGCATGCCCGTGTGCCGCGCATTATATAAGCTGTCCCCATTCCCGCTTCGGACAATGCATAAGACCGAACCTTGCGCGAAACGTCTCAGCCGTGCAGCCGGGCGGCACCGAGCACTCCGCTCGCGTCCCCGAACTGCGCGGGCTTGAGCAGCGTCGCGCCCTCGTGGGTGAAGCCGTATCGGGACATCAGTTCCGGGACCCTCTCGTAGATCCGGGGGATGTTGGAGACGCCGCCGCCCAGCACGATGACATCCGGATCGACGATGTTGACGATCTGTGCCAGGGCTCGCGCGAGCATCGCAAAATAGAGGTCCATGGCGGGCGTCTCGAGCTTCGCGATCTCCTCTGGAGCCCTTGCGACCCCTTCGAGTTCTTCGTATGTCGCCGCCAGCGCCGGACCCGAAATCCACGTCTCGATGCAATCGACGCGGCCGCAATAGCATGTCCGGCTGGCGAGGCGCGCCTCGCATTCCCGCAAGCGAGGCTCGATAACCCAGTCGGCGCGACGATAGGGCATCGGCGTATGGCCCCATTCGCCGCCGACCGCATTGGCGCCCTCCAGCAAACTTCCGTTGACCACGATGCCGCCCCCAACGCCGGTGCCGAGAATGACGCCGAACACGACGTTCGCTCCCCGGCCCGCGCCATCGCGCGCCTCTGACAACGCGAAGCAGTTGGCGTCGTTGGCGATACCCACCCGGGGACCCAGGCGCCCCACCAGGTCATCGAGCAACGGCGTTCCGTTCAGCCAGGTCGCATTGCAGTTCTTCAGGACGTGGCGCTGCTCCACCCAGGCTCCGGGCGTCCCGATGCCCACTGGACAGGGCCCGCCCGTGCGGGCATCCAGGTCGTGTACAAGCCGGCACAGCGCGCTCAGGGTCATTTCGTAGTCTCCCTGGGGAGCGGATCGGCGCTCGCGATGCACGACTTCACCGGTCGCGTTCATCAGTACCGCTTCGATCTTCGTACCGCCGAAGTCGATCCCGATCCGCAAGCCGGTCATGTCTTGTGCGAGGGGTTCCCCCTCGTGTACAGGCTCTGGTATACGCGCTGCCAGTCGAAGTTCGGACCGGGGTCTGTCTTGCGCGCTGGCGCGATCTCGCTGTGGCCCACTATTGCACTCCGGTCCAGGCGCGGATAGCGGGCGATCAGGGTATTGAGGATGCGCGCGAGGACGACGTACTGCCGGTCGGTATACCCGGAGTCGTCCGTGCCTTCGAGCTCGATGCCGATGGAGAAGTCGTTGCAACTCGACCGGCCCCGGCAGCACGAGACGCCCGCATGCCACGCGCGGCGATCGAAGGGAACGAACTGCGACAACCCGCCCGAACGGTTCACGAAAAGATGCGTCGAAACGCGCACCCCCTCGAGGTCAGCCAGGCGGGGATCGCGGGAGCAGTCGAGGGTGTTGCGGAAGAACCGTTCCACGGCCCCGGTGCCGAACTCGCCCGGCGGCAATGAAATACCGTGAACGACGACCAGGCTGACGTCGTCCGGATCAGGTCGCGCATCCTGATTGGGCGACGGCGTTCGGCTGGCCTTCGTCAACCAATGTTCGGGGCTTACAATCACAGCGCGATCATACGCAAGCGATAGCCCATGCAACACCGTGCTACTACGCCGCCGCCCGAAGTCGTCGAGGCGAACGTCCGCGCCGCGCTGGCCGAGGATGTGGGCGAGGGAGACGTTACGGCGGAACTCGTGGAACGCGGCACCTGCGCCCGCGCCGTGGTGGTGTCGCGTTCCTCGGGAGTGTTCTGCGGCGCGCCCTGGGTCGTCGAGACGTTCCGCCAGGTTGACCCCGGCGTCCGCGTCGACAGGATCGCCGAAGATGGGGCTCGCCTGTCGCCTGATGAAACGGTGATGGAGTTCTCAGGCGCCGCGCGAAGTCTGTTGACGGCCGAGCGGACGATCCTCAATTTCGCGCAGCTCCTTTCGGGAACTGCCACCCGCGCGAGCGCCTACGCACAGGCCGTCGCGGGAACGAAAGCCGAGGTCCTCGACACCCGCAAGACCATCCCCGGCCTGCGGGCAGCGCAGAAGTACGCCGCAGCCGTCGGTGGCATCCGCAACCATCGCGCCGGACTGTTCGACGCCTACCTGATCAAGGAGAACCACATCGCGGCCGCGGGCGGGATTGCCGTCGCGGTGCGACGCGCGCGAAGCGCCCGCCCGGACCTGGTCGTGGAGGTGGAAGTGGAGGATCTGGACCAGCTCGACGAAGCGCTTGTTGCCGCTCCGGACATCGTGCTGCTCGACAATTTCTCCCGCGGGCAGATCCGGGAGGCGGTTCGGCGCAACGCCAGCCGGGTCAAGATCGAGGTGTCTGGCGGAATCCACCTCGCGGATGCGGCCTCAATCGCGCGTCTCGGGGTCGACTACATCTCGGTCGGCGACATCACGAAGCACGTCGAACCGCTCGACCTCTCGATGCGTTTCGGTTGACTGGTGCCGGGACGGAGACTCGAACTCCGGACTCCCGCATTACGAATGCGGTGCTCTACCAGCTGAGCTATCCCGGCATGGGTCCGGCCGGTTCGCCGAATCCATGCGAAGGATACCGGAAACCGGCAGGACTAAGCCGTGATCGGCGAAGGATCGCCGAGGCGCCCGCGCACTTCGCCGCGAAACTCCGACAGTTCCCGGGCCAGACTCTGGTGATCTCTCGCCAGGTTGTCGATCTTGTCTTCAACCCTGTCGAATCTACGATCAATGGCCTGGAACTGTCTGCTGAACGTACGCCACATCAGCGCCATGAACGCGATGTTGACGCCGAGGAACGACAGGCCGAGCGAAATGACGGACGCCTCCATCACCGTGCTCCATCTCGCCGGTGGACGAAGGCACCCTGGTCATTGGCCGTCATGGAAGTCACTGTACCGATGGACCTTTTTCACTGCAATGCGGAGAGCACTCAACAGGGCGTCCTTGCGGGCATGACCCGGCAGATGCTCCGGCCATCGGTATCGGTCGCCGTGACCCGATAGCTCGACGGCGTGGCTTCCTCGACGACGTAGACGACACGCGTGTCCGCCCGCGGGCGCCAACCCGTGGCATCGGTCAGGGATGTCACCCCCGACCGGGCGTCGTAGGTTCCTTCCGCGTAGGAACCGGTGCGCAGCATGACGTCTTCCTGAAAGACCTCCATCGTCGCGATGTCGTTGACCAGCGCGCCCGTCGCTGCGGATTCGACGTAGCCCCTGTAGAGCGGTAGGGCAATGGCGGCAATGATCCCGAGAATGGCGACAGCGACCATCAGTTCCAGCAGGCTCAGGCCCGCGTCGGCATCGCCCTTCCGGCCGCTCGGAGCATTCATCAGAGTTCCGACCAACGCACCGTTCGCTGAGCCGCCGCCGGAAAGTCGCCGTATGCCGGGCGGGTAAGGACAACCGCGTAGTCGCCCCTGACGATCTCGCCCGCCTCGGCAACGCCCACCTGCCCCAGGGTCTCGTCGCCGGCCAGGCCAGCGATGTAGGGAGGGCCGCCGCCGGGGGCTGTGCCTCCTCCGCTGCCGGACAGTTGGGAGACCCAGTACGCATCGGACAGCAGACCGTCCTGCTCCGCGGGCGTGCGAATACTCATCGCAAGCTCCGAGCGGATCTTGCGCAACTCCGTCTCGACAAACCGCGCGCCTTCCTCGTAGTGGGTGTTCAGCTTGGCCATGTTGGCGCTCAGCACGTAGTTCTGATAGAGCGGCAATGCGATGGCGGCGAGGATGCCGGCGATGGCCACGACGATCATCAACTCGATCAGGCTGAGTCCGCGTGGTGGCCGCGACTCCATCCGGCATTTCCCCCGTCGGCGGATGCGTACTTCCGTTTCGTTCATGATGCGAGCGCCTTGATTCACTGCCATGCCGATATGCTAAACCCGCGCGCCAGCGGGTAAAGCGGGCCAACGCCACCACTTGAGGTAGGAGATCGTCCCTGCCTGACCGGGGCAATGACGGTAGGCAGGCAGGAGCCTTCAGCCGGGGGATGTTCCCCGACCGCTGACGCGTAAGGAAGTGCTGGCATTTGCCCCGTCGCCGGATGCGTACTTCCATGGAAGTTTGCGCATGGCAAACGTCCGGGATGTCGCACGCGAATCACCGCAATCGTCCTGCCGACGATACAGGCTGCCCCTGCCTACACTGGAAGGCGAAGTGTCTACCTCCACGCCCTCCACACCATGGCAACCTCGCACCCTCCGCTAACGGGATTGGCCCAGCGCCTGGTCGATGATGGCGTCCTGCCTCCGCGCGCGGCGCGTGAAGCCCTCGGCACGGCGCGTCGAAACGCCGAGCCGCTGCTGGGGCACCTGCTGCGCCACGGCCTGGCCGAGCCCGATGCGATCGCGATGTCCGCAAGCCGGGAGTTCGGCGTTCCCGCCATCGACATGGAGGCCCTCGACCCCGATGCGCTGGCCCGGGATATCGATGAAGCGCTCATACGGCGCCACAACATTCTGCCGCTGGTCCGGCGCGGCAACATCCTGCATGTCGCCATTGCGGACCCCGCCGATGTCCGCGCGCTCGACGCGATCAAGTTCGTCGCCGGCATCGATGTCGAGCCCGTGGTCGCGGCGGCGGACAAGCTGCATGACGCCATCGAACGGTACCTGTCACGCGAACCGGCGATCCCGTTCTCACTGGATGACGCGGCCGACAATCTCACGGACGAGGTCTCCCTGGAGGCGATCGAGACAGACCCACTGCCCGTGGATGAATCGGAGCAGGTTGACGATACGCCCATCGTTCGGTTCGTGAACAGAACGCTGACGGACGCCATCCGGACCGGCGCTTCCGACATTCACTTCGAACCCTATGCGTCCCGCTACCGGGTGCGATTCCGAACCGACGGCATCCTGCGCGAGGTGTCTGCCCCTCCGCCAAACCTCGCCAGTCGGCTCGCCGCGCGCCTCAAGGTCATGGCGGCACTCGACATTTCCGAGCGCCGGGTCCCTCAGGATGGCCGGATCAAGATGACGCTATCGGAGGCGCACTCCATTGACCTCCGCATGAACACCCTGCCGACGCTGTTCGGCGAGAAGATCGTGCTCAGGATTCTCGACCAGTCGAGTGCGCGAATTGGCATCGAAGCGCTCGGTTTCGAACCCGAGCAGGAACGACGCTATCGCAGCGCGCTGGCAAGGCCGCAGGGGATGATCCTGGTCACCGGGCCCACCGGCAGCGGCAAGACAGTGACGCTCTACGCCGGTCTGAACCTCCTCAATGAACCGACACGCAACATCGCAACGGCGGAGGATCCGGTGGAAATGCACATCGACGGAATCAACCAGGTCCACGTGAACGCCAGGGTCGGACTCGATTTCGCGACCGCGCTGCGGTCGTTCCTGCGCCAGGACCCCGACGTGGTCATGATCGGAGAGATCCGCGACCTGGAAACCGCCGAAATGGCCGTCAAGGCCGCCCAGACCGGACACCTTGTGCTGTCCACACTGCACACCAACTCCGCGGCCCAGACCTTGACCCGCATGCGAAACATGGGCGTGGCGGCATTCAACCTGGCGACATCGGTAAGCCTCGTCGTCGCCCAGCGTCTCGCCAGGCTGTTGTGCCCCGAGTGCAAGCGGCCGATCGATGTCCCTGCCGGAATATTGCTGCGGGAAGGCTTCGCCCAGGCGGACGTGGACAGCGGATTCGACGTGTTCGAGGCGAACCCGCAAGGCTGCGGCAAGTGCCGGAACGGTTACCGGGGCCGCGTGGGTGTCTACGAAGTCGTGGAAATGACCCCGGAGATGTCGCGCATCGCCCTTGAGGCAGGAGACATAGCAGAGCAGGCGCGGCTGCATGGATTCGACGACCTGAGGGCCGCCGGGCTGAAAAAGGTAGTGCGGGGTGCGACGTCGCTCGCCGAGATCAACCGCATCACGCTCGACCGGCAGCAACCGTCCTGATTCGCGCCGCGCGCCGGCGCCAGGGGATCCGGCCTGCGCGCCCCCGGCGCACGCGGGAATCCTCTGCACGCCTGCTGCGCGGACATCCCAAAACGTCCGACATCGCGTTCTTCACGCGGCAACTCGCGACGATGCTTCGCTCCGGGGTCACTTTGGTGCAGGCATTCGACATCGTCGCCGCCGGCGCCGAGAAGCCGTCCATGGCGAGCCTTGTAAGGGAGATCCGCAACGACGTGTCGACAGGAGAGTCTTTCGCGACGGCACTACGCAGGCATCCCGCCCAGTTCGACAGCCTGTACTGCAACCTCGTGGATGCGGGCGAACGCGCAGGTGCCTCGGAGGCGATGCTCGACCGGATCGCCACGCACAGGGAGAAAACCGAGGGCCTGAAGTCGAAAGTCCGCAAGGCAATGGTCTATCCCATCGCCGTCATATGCGTTGCCCTGGCCGTATCCGGTATCCTGCTGGTCAAGGTGGTGCCTCAATTCGAACAGATATTCGCGGGATTCGGCGCCGAGTTGCCGGCCGCGACGCGCCTCGTCATCGCGGTTTCCGAGTTCGCGCAGGCGTGGTGGCTGCCGGTCCTGGCTGCCGCCGCCGCGCTCCTGGCCGGAACTCTCGCCGCGCGCCGATCCCGCCACGCCACGGAGGCGATGGACCGTATCGTCCTGCGCCTGCCCATCATCGGCGGCATTGCCCGGAAGTCTGCCGTCGCCCGTTGCGCGCGCACCATGGCGACCACCATTTCCGCTGGCGTTCCGCTGATCGAAGCGTTGAACTCGGTAGCGGCGTCGGCGGGCAATTCGGTGTTCGCCCGCGAGATGCGCCGAGTTCGAGACGAGGTTGCAGGCGGGCGTCAAATCAGCGCCGCCATGCGCAACAACGGGGTCTTTCCCGTCATCGTCGTGCAGATGATCGCCGTCGGCGAGGAGTCCGGCACCCTGGACGACATGCTCGACCGATCCGCGGCCCACTACGAAGCACAGGTCGACAACGCCGTCGAGGGCCTGACCTCACTGCTTGAACCCATGATCATGTCCGTGCTGGGGGTGCTGATCGGAGGACTGGTCATCGCCATGTATCTGCCGATCTTCCAACTCGGCGCGGTCGCCGGCGGAATCTGATGCTCCTGGATCACGGCTGGGCGGTTGCGATCCTGCTGGCCGCCGTATTTCTCGCGATCGGGAGCTTCCTCAACGTCCTCATCCATCGACTGCCGATCATGCTCGAACGGGATTGGCGAAGGCATGCCCGCGAACTGCTCGAGATGCCTCCAGAGTCTTCCCCCGATGAGGGGCGATTCAACCTGGCGGTGCCGGGTTCACGGTGTCCGGAGTGCAACCACCCCGTGGCGCTACGGCACAACATCCCGATTCTGAGCTGGCTGATTCTGCGCGGGCGATGTCCCCATTGCAGTTCGAGGATCTCGGTGCAATACCCCCTGGTCGAGGTGGCGACGGCCGCAAGCGGCCTGTTCGTCGTGTATGTGTTCGGTTACGACTGGCTCACCGCTGCCCTCATCTTCTACACGTCATGCCTGATCGCGCTCGCCTTCATAGACATGCAGACGCAGCTCCTTCCCGACGAGATCACGATCCCGCTGCTCTGGTGCGGGGTGCTGACCGCTCTCGCCACGGGCCATGTCTCGCCGGCGGATTCCATAGCGGGCGCCGCCGTCGGCTACCTGGCGCTCTGGATGGTCTACTGGGGGTTCAAGCTCGTGACAGGCCGGGAGGGCATGGGCCACGGCGACTTCAAGTTGCTGGCGGCGCTTGGCGCATGGCTCGGCTGGCAGGCGCTTCCGTCCGTAGTTCTCATGGCTTCCCTGGCTGGCCTGGTCTACGCGGGGGTCGCAATCCTCGCCCACTCCATACGGCGCGACCAACCGATTCCGTTCGGACCGTTCCTCGCCCTCGCGGGTTGGGTTACGCTAATGTTCCACGAACACCTGATCGCGATCACGTGAATCCCGCTGGCATACGGCCCAGGCGGGCCTCTTTCGCAGCCGCAAAGCAATGTCCGAACCGGTCCGAATCCTGCCCTGCCCCACTTGCCGCAAACCCGTCAAGTGGTCGTCTGCCAACACGTACCGGCCGTTCTGCTCCGAGCGGTGCCGACTGATCGACTTCGGTGGCTGGGCCGACGAGCGCTACCGGATTGAGGGCGACCCGGCGTTCGATGACGTGCCGTCGGACGAGGTCGACGGCGAGTGAAGATCAGGTCCTGTATTCCGCGTTGATCTTGACGTACTCGTAGGACAGGTCGGAGGTCCACACGGTCTCCGCGCAGGTGCCGCGGCCAAGGTCGATCCTGACCGTAAACTCGTCGCGCGCCATGACGCCCGCACCCTTCGCTTCGGTATAGGACGCGGCCACCAGGCCGCCCTCGGCCACGCAGACATCATCGAGGTGGAGTGAGACGCCCGACGGGTCGAGGTCCTCGATGCCGGCGCGGCCGATGGCCATGCAGAATCGGCCCCAGTTGGGATCGCCAGCAAACAGCGCGGTCTTGACCAGCGGCGAGTGCGCGACCGTGTAGGCGACCCGCAGGCACTCCTCGGAAGATGCCCCGCCCTCTGCGCTCACGGTCACGAACTTCGTGGCGCCTTCGCCGTCGCGCACCGTGCGTTCCGCGAGGTCGACCACCAACGGCGTGAACGCTGCGAGCAGCGCGTCGTAGTGCTCGTCGCCCACGCCGGCGCGACCGGTCGCCACGACGACGAAGGAATCGTTGGTCGAGGTGTCGCCGTCGATCGTCAACCGGTTGAAGCTTCGATCACCCAGGTCGCGGGCCAGCGCCTGGACCGCATCCGCCGAGAGCGATGCGTCGGTGCCAAGGAAGGCCAGGAGCGTCGCCATGTCCGGGCGGATCATTCCCGATCCCTTGACGATCCCCGTGGCGGTAACCTGCGAGCCACCGATCTCAAAACGGCCCGACACGCCCTTCGGTTGCGTATCGGTTGTCATGATGGCCCGCGCGGCCGGAAGCCAGGCATCTTCGGAAAGCGCTTCTGCCGCCCGCCCGATTCCATCGGCCACCCTGTCCATGGGCAGGAACTCACCGATCACGCCGGTAGAGAAAGGCAATACCTCGTTCGCGTCGCATCCGAGGACCTCGGCCGCGAGGACGCAGCTCGAACGCGCGTCCGCCAATCCGCGTTCCCCGGTGGCGGCATTCGCGTTGCCGCTGTTGACCACGAAACCCCGGGCGGCGCCGAGACGCTCGGCCGCCAGGGTGACCGGAGCCGCACGGAAGCTGTTGCGGGTGAATACTCCGCCGACCGTAGAGCCTTCCCCGAAAGCAAACAGGGCCAGGTCTTCGCGCTCACGATACTTGATGCCCGCCGCCGCGGTTCCGATACGGATTCCGGGGACCGCGCTGAGTTCGCCCGCGGGTGGCAGATTGACCGCCATGGTCACGCCCTGCCGTGGCAGTGCTTGTATTTCTTGCCAGAGCCGCAGGGACAGCGTTCGTTTCGTCCGATCTTGCGCTCCTCCCGAACGAACGTCTCGGGCCGGCGCCGCAGCGGCTCACCATCCGCTTCGCCGCCGAGCCCGTTGGATTCGGCGTGCTGGAAGCGCATGCGGCGCGCCTGCTCCTCCCGGCGGCGGCGCTCCATCTCCGCCACGTCCTCTTCGCGTTCGAGCTGAACCCTGGAAAGGAGCCGCACGACATCCCGGTTGATGTTGTCGAGCAGTTCCTGGAACAGCTCGAACGCTTCCCGCTTGTACTCCTGTTTCGGCTGCTTCTGTGCGTACGCGCGCAGGTGAATTCCCTGGCGCAGATGATCCATGGTCGCGAGGTGTTCCTTCCACTTCTGATCGAGCACCGTCAACATGATCTGCTTCTCGATCACGCGCATGTCGATACCCTGCGTGCGCCAGTGCTGCTCCTTGTCCTCGTACTCGCTTCTGATCTGTTCGCGGATCTTTTCGCGCAGCGGCTCCTCGCTCAACGCCTCGTCTTCCTCCAGCCAGCGCTTGATCGGCTGCGTGGAGTTGAGTTCGGCGGCGAGGGTCTGCTCCAGCCCATCGATGTCCCACTGGTCTTCGATGCTCTGCGGCGGGACGTAGCCATCGACCAGGTCCTCGATCACGTCGTCGCGGATGGCCTGGATGGATTCGGACAGATCAGCCGTCCCCATGAGGTCGTTGCGCAGCCGGTAGACCACCTGGCGCTGGTCGTTGGCGACATCGTCGTACTCCAGCAGGTTCTTGCGAATATCGAAGTTGCGGCCTTCCACCTTGCGCTGCGCTTTCTCGATGGAGTTGCTCACCATTCGGGCTTCGATCGCCTCTCCCCGCTCGAGCCCAAGGTTCTGCATGAAGCCCCGCATCCGGTCCGTGGTGAAGATGCGCATGAGGTTGTCTTCCATCGACAGGTAGAACCGCGACGAGCCCGGATCGCCCTGGCGGCCGGAGCGGCCCCGGAGCTGGTTGTCGATCCGTCTCGATTCGTGCCGCTCTGTGCCGATGATGTGCAGGCCGCCCGCCCCCACTACGGCCTCGTGGCGATCCTGCCAGCTCGTGCGAATGCCCTCTGCCTCGCCTTCCCCCGCAGCTTCGAGTTCGACTTCGAGATTGCCGCCGAGAACGATGTCGGTGCCCCTGCCCGCCATGTTCGTGGCGATGGTGACGACACCTGCGCGGCCGGCCTGGGCGACGATTTCCGCCTCCCGTTCGTGTTGTTTCGCATTCAGCACGCTGTGGCGGATCTTGCGCCGCTGAAGCTCCTTCGACAGGCGCTCCGAGGACTCGATGGAGGTGGTGCCGACAAGCACCGGCCTGCCCTCCTCGATGCACTCGTTGACATCCTCGACGATGGCGTCGTACTTCTCGTCGGTCGTGAGATAGACGAGATCGTTCCGGTCATCCCGGACCATCGGCGCGTGGGTCGGGATGACGACGACGTCGAGGCCGTATATCTGGCGGAACTCGAACGCCTCCGTGTCCGCGGTGCCGGTCATGCCCGACAGCTTGCCGTACAGGCGGAAGTAGTTCTGGAAGGTCGTCGACGCGAGCGTCTGCGACTCGTTCTGGATGTTGAGCCCCTCCTTCGCCTCGATCGCCTGGTGTATGCCTTCCGACCAGCGCCTGCCCGGCATCGCGCGGCCGGTGTGCTCGTCGACGATGACGATCTCGCCGTTCTGCACCATGTAGTGCACGTCCCGCTTGAAGAGTGCGTGCGCCTTCAGCGCGGCGTGGACGTGGTGCAGCAGGCCGAGATGCGCCGGCGCGTAGAGGCTCTCCCCTTCCGCGAGCAGGCCGAGGCGGATGAGTTCGTCCTCGACGAATCCGTGTCCCCGCTCGGTCAGTTCGACCTGGCGGTTCTTCTCGTCGATGAAAAAGTCGCCGGTGTCCTCCACCTCCTCTCCGCCGAAACGGACGGGCAGATCGGATTCCACCATCTCCTGCTGCTTGAGCCTGGGCGCGAGTCTGTTGATCGTGACGTAGAGTTCGGTGCTCTCCTGCGCCGGCCCCGAAATGATGAGCGGAGTCCGAGCCTCGTCGATGAGAATCGAGTCCACCTCGTCGACGATGGCGAAGTCGAGCCCGCGCTGGACCTTGTCCTCCATCCTGAAGGCCATGTTGTCCCGCAGGTAGTCGAAGCCGAACTCGTTGTTGGTGCCATACGTGACATCGGCCTGGTACGCCTCGCGTTTCGACATCGCATCCTGGCCCGACTGGATGACGCCCACGGTGATCCCGAGCGCCTCGTAGATGGGACCCATCCAGGCGGCGTCGCGGCGTGCCAGGTAATCGTTCACCGTCACGATATGCACGCCGTTGCCGGTGAGCGCGTTGAGATAGGCCGCCAGCACCGCGACCACGGTCTTCCCCTCGCCCGTGCGCATCTCGGCGATGCGGCCCTCGTGCAGCGTGACGCCGCCGACGATCTGCACGTCGAAGTGGCGCATGTCGCGCGAGCGCCGCGATGCCTCGCGCGCCACCGCGAACACCTCGGGGATGAGCGAGTCAAGCGCCGCACCCGCCTCGAGCGCGTTCCTGAACTCCGTTGTCCTGGCCTTCAGGTCCGCATCCGAGAGTTCCCTGACCGACGGCTCGAGCGCATTGACCCGGGCCACGGTCTTCTGCATGCGCTTCAACTCGCGCGTGTTCTTGGTACCGAAGACTTTCTTGAAGAGTCCGCCATCCATCGCCATGCGACCTTGAGGGTGCGGCCCGATTCTACCGCGATAACGGACCGATCACGCGGCGTCCGTTTCCACGAGCCTGCCATCAACCAGCGCGGCCACCCGATCTGCCGTTCGAATCGTCTCCGGCCGGTGGGCCACGATGATGCGCGTGACACCCAGTGACCTGATCGACGCATTGACATCGCGCTCCGTCGCCACATCCAGGTTCGAGGTTCCCTCGTCCATGAAGAGGATCTTCGGCCGCCGGTACAGGGCCCGCGCAAGCAGGATGCGCTGCTTTTCGCCCCCGGAGAGCGCCGAGCCCATGTCGCCAACCAGCGTCTCGTAGCCCATGGGCTTCGCGACGATCCCGTCATGGATGCAGGCCAGTTCAGCGGCGTGCATCACGCGCACCATGTCGATTTCGGGATCGAAGAAGGCGATGTTCTCCGCGATGGATCCCGCGAACAGCGCATCCTCCTGCATCACCGAGCCGACATGGCGGCGGTATTCGCCAACCCCCACGTCCGAAAGTGGTCGCCCATCGATCAGCACACGGCCCGCGGTGGGCTCGAACAGGCCCAGCATGATCTTCATCAGGGTGGTCTTGCCGCTTCCCGAGGAACCCACGAAAGCGATGGTCTCACCCGCCTCGATATCGATATTGACCCCGCGAAACACCTCCGGCAGCGCTTCGCCGTAGCGATAGGAGACACCCTCGAGACGCAACCCGCCGCGCAATGCCGCACCGTCGCGAACTATGCCTGACGGCAACGTCGCCGGCTCTCTCTCCGTCAACGCGATGTCCGAGATGCGCGAAAGATGCAACTCGAGCATGCGGAACTCGATCAGGCGCTCGACCAGCGCGAGGGCCTTGTCGGTGAACTGGCGCTTATAGGCCATGTACGCGAAGATCATGCCGACGGTGAACTCCGCGTTCAGTGTCATCTTCGCGGCGACGTATATGAGCACGACGTGCTCGATGCCGAAGATCGCACTGTTGCCGAGGTCGAACCAGATGACCAGCCTTTGCACGCGCACGTCCGCGTTCACCGCGTCGGCCAACCTGTTCTGCCACACGCGCCGCCTGTCCACCTCCCGTCCGAAGAGCTTGATACTGAGCACGCCCCTGACCGTCTCCATGAAGAACGACTGTTCCCTGGCATGAAAGACGATGGCGTCTTCGCTCCGCGCGCGTAGCGGCGAATAGGACGCAACGCGCAGAACCAGGTAGAGGGCAAGGGCGACGAGGGCGATCGACCCGAGGACGGGGCTGTACAGGAACATCATGACGAGTGTGGCCACGGCCATGACGCCGTCGATTGCCGTTGCGACCAGGCCTTCGGTGAACAGCGACCGGATGGGTCCCACCGAACCGAATCGGGAGACGATGTCCCCGATGTGCCGCTTTTCGAAATAATCCGCGGGCAGCTGGACCAGGTGGGCGAAGAGATTGCACACCATCTGGTAGTTCAGCATGTTGCCGAAATAGAGCAGCACGTAGCTGCGGAGCAATCCCGCGATGGCGTTCAGTACGGCGAGGCCGCCAAATCCGAATGCCAGTACCCAGAGGAGATCCGCGTCGAACTTGACCAGCACTTCGTCCACCGTCAGTTGCAGGTAGAACGGACTGACAAGCACGAACAGTTGCAGGATTGCCGACAGGACGAGTGCCTGGGCCAGCGTCCGCCTGAGGCCCCGGATGCGCGTCCACAAGTGGTTCAGGCGGAGTCTCGCGCGTTCTTCCTTTCTCTCGAATCCCTTCGCCGGATGCAGTTCGAGCGCAACGCCGGTGAAGCGTCGAGAGAACCCATCGCGGGTGTAGTGCCGAACGCCCGCCGCGGGATCGTGCACGACCATCTTTTTCGCTCCGGCCGACTTCAGTACGACGAAATGGTTCATGTCCCAGTGGACGATAGCCGGAGTACGCAGTTTGCGAATGTCCTCGAGCGGCACCTTGAGCGCCCGACAGTTCATTTCCATCCGGGCCGCCATTTCCATGATCGCCGACAGCGTCACCCCCGCCACGCTGGTGGGGAATCTCCTTCTGAGCGCCGCTATGTCCGTCCTGAATCCGTGGAATCCCGCCACCATGGCGAGGCACGCCAGGCCGCACTCCGTCGCTTCGTTCTGGCGGATGAGCGGCAGTCTGCGCGCACCGAAGTTGAGGCGTTTCAGATTCTCCCCGGTCATCAGTGGCGCACGGCCCGGAACGGTTCCGTCAGCCAGCCGAGGAACGAACGCCGCTCGAGGATGATGTTGCCTTCCAGCAGCATGCCTGCCTGCAGTTCGAAACTGTGGCCAAAGGCCATCACCGACTGGGATCCCAGGCGCACCGCGACTCGATAACACGGCTCGCCAAGGCTGAATGGAACGTCCGCTTCCGCGACGGATGTGATCGCCGGCGCAACGTGGCGGATCACGCCCTCGTAGCTGCCGAATCGCTGGTGAGGAAACGCCGCGTACAGCAGCCGGACCGCCTGTCCTGCCGCGACGAACCCGGCAGCCCTGCTCGGCACGTAGAGTTCCGCCTCAAGTTCGCTACCTGCCGGCCGTATGGACGCCAGCGGCCGATGCGGCGAGAGGATCGCGCCAGGCGTGTCCTTGATCCAAGCGACCGTTCCGGTGACCGGTGCCTTGACGACGTACGCCCTGCGCCCTTCCAGCTCCGCTTCGCGTTGCTTGATGTCAGCGGCCTGGCTCTCCAGCCTGGAGACGCGCAACGCGACCTCCGGCGGAACCATCGCCAGCCGATGGCGCAAATCCGTCAAGCGCGCGCGTAGTTCCGTCAACCGCTGCGCCTGGCGCTTTTCCTCCACGTGGTGGGCCAGCCAGGACTGCTTTCGTGCCTCCGATTCAACCACCGAGACGAAGCCCGCCTCGAGCAGGGCAGTCGCTCTTGTGAACGCCGAGCGCGCCGTCTCGGTGATTTCGCGCTGCAGTTCCCGCTGTTCCTCGAACGATGCGATCTGCGCCTCCAGTCCGTCCCCCTCGGCTTCGAGCCGCGAGCGTTCCCGCGTCAGCCGGTCCCGTTCGAGACGGATCTGACCCTCGAGCAGGCGTTCCTGATCTCTCAGGGACTCAAGGGCGATGGAAGCCGCGGTATCGCCTGTGAGCGACGGCGCCTCGCTTCGGACCACCGCGAGCACCTGACCCGCCGCGACTTCCTCCCGCACCCGCACGCGGACCTCGCGCAGTACTCCCGCCCGGGCCGGCGCAACCTTGACCAGGCCGCCAGACGGCACGAGATAGCCCTGTACCCGCTCCGACCGGGCGTAGGTTCCGAACACGGCCAGGGCGCCAAGGCCCAGCAAGGTGACCAACAGCCAACCGGTGATCACGGCAAGGGGCAGCGGCGTGACGATCAGGACATCGCCGTGCAGACGCTGGCGCTGCGCTTCGAGGACCTCCTTTCGGAACAACGTTGGCATCGCCGGTACCATAGGCTGGAGGCGGCGCCACGCATACGGACCGCATCCGGTACTTGGGTAAGCGATGTCTCAAATTGCACGGGGCGCATGCCACCCCGGCCTGGAGGTCAGCGCGGCGCGAGGTACTCGGCCGGGTCGAAACGGCGGCCGTCCTTCAGCACTTCAAAGTGGACATGGGGTCCCGTGGATCGCCCCGTGCTCCCAAGTTGCGCGATGACCTGGCCTTTCTTGACGATGTCGCCGGGTTCAACCTGAACGGACTCGTGGTGCGCGTAGCGCGTGGAAATGCCTTCGCCGTGTTCGATCTCGACCATCTGCCCGTAGGCGCCCGAATTCCCCACGAACGTGACGACACCGCCGGCCACGGCCCTGACGTCGCTGCCCGGCCCGCCCGTGAAGTCGACGCCATGGTGCCACGCGGGCTGCCCGGAGATCGGGTCGATGCGGTTGCCGTACCGTGAGGAAATCCAGCCCCCTTCCAGCGGACCCCGCGCGGGCGCGATCTGGTTCTTGAAGCTGCCCCGCGCAAGCATCGACTCAAGCGCCTTCATTTCGCGTTCGCGCATTCGGAGTTCCGCCGACAACTGGTCGATCCTCGCGAAGTAGTCAGAAACGGCAATGCCGTCATCGCCGACCCTGGTTTCCGGACCGCCGGTCGCCGCGGGGAGGTCGAAACGGAACTCGCTTTCGCCGAGTCCCGCGACCTGGCTCATCTCGGATACCCGTTCTCCGAGCGCTTCCATGCGCAACAGACGCGCCTCCATGTTCGCCAGTTCCCGTCCCGCCGCGAGCACCTGCTCGGTTGACTGGCGCGACAGCAGATCGATCTCCTCACGCTGCCGGTCGAGCCGACCATTCCAGCCCGAGACCGTCACCTCGTTGAGGGCTTCCGTCGCCGTATGGCGAAGCGCAAGCATGACGTTGACGATCACGAAGAGACCAAGGAAGACGGCAAGCCCGACGAACGCGAACTGAGGGACGCTGAGCGAGCGAATTCGACCGTGCCCGTCCCCCGCGCTTATGATGTGAATTGTTTTTTTCATCGATTGAGCGCGCATGCCAAGCCGTAACATAGATGAAATTCTGTCGAATCGCCATTCAGGGCGAAGTTCCGCTGCGAACCAGCTCGCGAGGCTGGTGAGGCACACGGAGGAACGCGCGTCGTGGACGAGCCAGTTTCGGGCCTTGCTGTCCCAGGAGGAAGCGCCCCGCTTCGAGGTGGCGAACAAGCGCGGGGCGATCCTGACCGTGCATGCGACGAGTGCCGCCTGGGCGAACCGCCTGCGCTTTCGCGTCCCGGAACTGTTGCCGGCGTTGCAACGGTTGCAGGACTTTTCGAACATCGAACAGATCCGCATCCGGACGGCACATCGGCCGAGATAAGGCAAGGCGAAGGCAGCTTGCGGCCGGGTTGGCTGCGCGGTCCCCCTAAAACGGCCAGCCGAAATGTGGCTGCGGCAGGCGCAGCGCGCGGTCGAGTTGACGCAGCAGGGCAGCGTCCCCTCGCAGGTTATCCGTCACGGCCAGACTGGATGCGTTCCGCACTCCCAGCCAAAGACGGCTGAAAGCGCCGATCGACGCACTCAGCGTCGGGAGGCCGGGAGACCGTCCCTTCTCCGCCGAGCAATTCTCACCCAGGGTCACGACGTAGTCGCCGGCGATGCCCTGCCATCGCGTCCGGGTCCCCAGCGTCCGGGTCCCCAGGTGTCCAGCGACAGGATCCGACAGTTGAAGATTGAACGTGACGCTTTCTGCGTCCAGGTGGGTCTTCGCCAGGGAGTCCACCAGATCGAGGATGCGTACCTGGGAATAGGCGTGCGTGGTGTGCTTGCCCGCGTGCTTCGAGCCCTGGCTGATTTCGCGGCTACGGAGCGGCTGCATGAGCAGGTCCTGGAACTGGATGCCGGGCGGCTCCTCCATTACCAGGGAGAACACCTGGTCGCCCAATGATCGCATGAGGGCCAGCAGTTCCATCAGTTGTTCGGTGGACCGATACGCGTACCACCGAATCGTGTAAGGGCCGTTTTCGCCGCTCGTCTCGCCGAAAAAGAAATGCGACAGGGCGCCGTCGCGTCCATCGTAGTAGCCGAGACCGATGGTCCTGGCAGCGTCGTACGACGACAGCTCGGCACACAGGCCTCCCCCGGAGTCGATGACAATACTGCCGTGGTCCCGCAGGCGGGCGCGCATCGCCTCGTGGATGTCTCCCCAGTCCCCCGCCGTCAGCCGCCTGGGCGGGCGGGGGGGACGATCGACCCGCAGCGTGGCGGGATCGAACTTGATGGTGTTCGAATAGGCACCGGTACCGAATCCGAGCCGGTCGTAGTAGCCCTGGTCGAACATGTTGAGTGCGGCGACCTCACTGCCGGCTTCCCGGCCGACCGCCAGGGCGTGGGCGGTGAGCTTGCTGGCGGCACCCAGCCTGCGGGCGATGCGGCTGGTGACCACGCCGGTGATCGCGGTCATTGCAAGATCCGTTGTCCCGTGGCGCATGGATCCGGGAGCGGTGAAGACGACGCATTCGGCCTGACCGTCGATGGGGAGGATCCACCCCACCGAGGCGCGCGCTTCCACCTCGAACGCCTTCGCGTCGTCCTCGTCCTCGAGCCAGCCCACCTCGTACATGATGCGCGATGCGGCCGAAAAATCGCGGTCGTGGTCGTAGTCGAGAATCTCCATTTTCATGCGGCGCACAGCCTACCCGGCACTTCCACACATTGGAATCGCCCAGGGGCATCCGCTGGACCGCTTGCGTCGGTTCGCCAATAGCCCGGCGCGCTTGTAGCATCTCTGGAAGTCAATGGAAGTCCCGCGCCGAGTCCAGAAACACCGTGTCCTGGCAGCAGAAACTCGAAAACAACCAGATCGTGGTAATCGACGGCGGGACCGGATCCGAACTCCAGCGGCAGGGCGTGCCGATGAGCGAAGCCGCCTGGTCCGGACTGGCGGTGCACAGCCACCCCGGGGTGGTGCGCTCGGTGCACGAGGCCTACATCGCCGCCGGCGCCGAAGTGATCATCACCAACACGTTCGGCACCGCGCGGTTTCTCCTCGAGCCGGCGGGCCTCGGCGGCGAATTCGAGCGCATCAACCGCGACGCCGTGCGACTCGCCACCGAAGCAAGGGACGCGTCCGGCACGGAGATCGCCATCGCCGGATCGATTTCGAACCTGCCTCCGGGAATGGACTCCGCAAACTATCCCGATCCCGACGCCGAACTGGCGGGGCTCAGGGAACTCGCGAAGATCCTCGCGGACAGCGGGGTGGATCTCATCGCTCTGGAGATGATGCAGGACACCCGCCATGCGGCCCGCGCGATGGAAGCGGCGCTCGAGACCGGCCTCCCCGTCTGGCTGGGCGTGAGCTGCAGGCAGCGCGCCGGTGGCGGCGGACTCGTGAGTTTCGACCTGCCCGGTGTCGACTTCGCCCGGCCACTGGACACTCTCATCCCGATGGGGCCCAGCGTGGTCAACATCATGCACAGCGACATCAATGTCACGCCCGAGGCGATCGCGATGGTGAGGGAACGCTGGGCAGGACCCATCGGCGTGTACCCGGAAGTCGGCGAGTTCTTACCTCCGAACTGGACATTCGATAGCGACGCGACACCTGAGCACCTGGTCGAACACGCGCGGAGTTGGGTCGACTGCGGTGCCCTCCTGGTAGGGGGATGCTGCGGCACCACGCCAGCGCACATCTCGGCGCTGGCGGCGGCGTTCGGCTGAAGACGGCGGCGGAAAGAGACCCGGGTTATACGGGTTCGGCGACGAAAACCGGGATCGTTCGGGTGGGCGCCGCCCGCTTGCTGTAGGTCGCGTAGGGCGGGAATGCCGCGACAGCGGCCGCCCAGGCCTGCGCCCGCTCCTCCCCGTCAACGACTTCGCGGGCACGCATCCGGAACACCTCGGTGGCGTCACGAATCTCGATGTCCCCGTCTGCCCGCAGGTTGTAAACCCAGACCGGATTCCTGGGCGCGCCGCCCTGCGAACCCACCAGGACATAACCGTCGCCATGCTTGACGCGCATCAGCGGCGTCTTGCGGATGGCACCGGTCCTGTTGCCCCTGTGCGTGACGATGACGCAGGGCAGGCCCGTGTCGCGCAGTTCCGTGCCCTTCGTTCCGCCGCTGCTTTCGTAAAGCTCGACCTGTTCGCGGACCCACTGGACCGGTGCAGGAACGTACTTCGCCATCGATGGTTCCTTCGCGAGTTGAGAAGCGTCGGCCAGTCTATCAGCGATGCGCGTCGACCGGCGCGGTCAGGTCGACCCGGTCTCCCGGCGACGGTGGAGTTCGGGCAGGTGGCGAACTCCGCGCCGCCGGATACCGACTACTGTCCCGTACGGTCCAGGAATTTCTGGATATCCAGGTAACTTTCCTCGGCCGGTCGATCGATGTCCGCGAGGTGGTCCGACTGCCGTTCCCGCCGGCCGCGGAGGTAGGCCGGACGTTCGAGTTCCGAATAGTCGACCACTCCGCCGGGATCTTCCACGTCCACGATGTCCTCGATCACTTCCTCCTCCTCTTCCGAGGCATCCGCCAGTCCGGTGACCACCACGGTCACTTTCAGATCGTCGCCCCACTCGGGATCGACCACCATCCCCAGCACGACCTGGCAGTCCTTGGATGTGAACTTCTCAACCGTTTCGCCGACCTCGAAGACCTCGTTGATCTGGAGGTTCGATCCCGCCGCCACGTTGATAAGGACTCCGCGCGCTCCCAGGAGCTCGATGTCCTCGAGCAGCGGACAGCGAATCGCAGCCTCCGCCGCGTCCCGGCCGCGGTTCTCGCCCGTCGCACGGCCGGTCCCCATCATCGCCTTGCCCATCTCGGACATGACCGCACGAACATCCGCGAAGTCGGTGTTGATCAACCCAGGCCGGATGATCAGGTCCGAAATACCCTGAACCGCGCCGAGGAGAACGTCGTTCGCCGCCGCGAACGCGTCCAGCACCAGCGTCTTTTCACCGAGCACGGACGGCAGCTTGTCGTTCGGGATGACGATCAGGGAGTCCACGTGGCGCTCGAGTTCCGCGATACCCTTGGCTGCGGTCTCCGTGCGCTTCTCGAACGTGAACGGCCGGGTTACCACGGCGACCGTCAGGATGCCCAGTTCCTTGGCGACCTCCGCGACGACGGGCGCGGCACCCGTGCCCGTGCCGCCACCCATACCGGCGGTGATGAAGACCATATCGGCACCATCGAGTATCTCCCCGATCCGATCCCGGTCCTCCATCGCCGACTGTCTGCCAATCTCCGGATTCGCGCCCGCGCCCAGCCCCTGCGTGACCGATGCGCCAAGCTGCAGGATCGTGTCCGCAGCAACGTTCTTCAGCGCCTGCGCATCCGTGTTGGCAGCGATGAACTCAACGCCGTCCACGTCATGCTGCAGCATGTGCTGCACCGCATTGCCGCCGCCGCCGCCAACGCCAATCACCTTGATAACCGCGCTTTCGGGGGCGCTATCCACCAGTTCAAACATCTACCTGCTCCTCAACTCCACTGGATGCGTTCAAACGTTTTCGCCGAACCACTTGCCGATCCGGCTGAAAAAACCGCGGGAGCCGGAGTTGCCGTTATGGCTTCCGTTCTCCCGCTGTTGTCCGTACACGAGCAAACCCACGCCCGTCGCGTAGACAGGATTGCGCACTATGTCGGGCAATCCCTCCACGGCCCTCGGCGTGCCGACAGAGACCGGCATGCCGAAGATCTCCTCCGCCAGTTCCACGGCCCCCTCCATCTTCGAGGACCCGCCCGTCAGCACGATTCCGGCTCCCAACAACTCCTCGAAACCGCTGCGTCGCAGTTCGGTCCTGACAAGCGTGAACAACTCTTCGTACCGCGGCTCCACCACCTCTGCCAGGGCTTGACGCGGAAGGTCACGGCGCGGCTTGTCACCGACACCCGGGACCATGATGGTCTCGTCCGGATGCACGAGCTTGTTCAGGGCACACGCATACTTGATCTTGATTTCCTCGGCGTGCCTCGTCGGTGTCCGGAGCGCCATCGCGATGTCGTTGGTGATCTGGGTACCGGCGATCGGAATGACCGCGGTGTGGCGAATCGCGCCATCGGTGAAGACGGCGATATCGGTCGTGCCGCCCCCGATGTCGACGAGGCACACGCCCAACTCCCGTTCATCTTCCGTCAACACGGAATAGCTGGACGCCAGTTGCTCCAGGACCACTTCGTTGACCGCAAGTCCGCACCGCCCGATGCACTTCTCTATGTTCTGCGCCGCGTTCACCGCACAGCTCACGAGGTGGACCTTCGCTTCCATCCGCACGCCGGACATGCCGAGGGGCTCCTTTACGCCCTCCTGGCTGTCGATGACGTATTCCTGCGTCAGAACGTGCAGTATCTTCTGATCCGCCGGAATCGCGACCGCGCCGGCAGCGTCGATAACCCGGTCGACATCCTGCTGGCCCACCTCGTTGTCGCTTATGGCGACGATGCCGTGCGAATTGAGACTACGGACATGGCCGCCGGCAATGCCAGCGTAGACGGACTCGATTCGGCACCCGCCCATCAGTTCCGCTTCCTCTATCGCTCTCTGAATGGACTGGACGGTGGATTCGATATCCACCACGACGCCCTTTCTCAGCCCCGTGGAAGGGTGTGAACCGATGCCCACGACCTCGATGCCACCCTCGGGCATGACCTCACCGACCAGGGAAGCCACCTTGCTCGTGCCTATGTCCAGTCCGATGATTTTCTTTCTACCGTTGTCCGCCACTATTGGTACCTCGTTTGTCTCCTTGGAACATGGGATGACCTTTCTTGATCGCTAACGCGCTCCCGGACCCGGGTTCCAGGCGACCGCCTCTTCCGTCAGTTCGTCCCGCCAGCGAACCGCGACCCCACTGCCGTAGCGGGCGTCGATTCGATCGACGTCCTCCATCCGTTGGGTCAACGCGTTCGCATACACGGCCAGTACCCGCTCGAGGCGACCGTTGATGTCCTCGGCACCGAGCAGCACGGTGATGTCGTCCTCCACCACCAATTGCCAACCGCCCACCTTGGTTTCTTCGAGGGACTTCAACGTGAGCCCGATATCCGCCAGCCGGGCGCTCAACTTGCCGTATACCTGCATCGCCTCGCCGCTGGTGGAAAGGGTCCCGGACAGTCTCGGGAGCGCCCCTTCCCGGTCCGGGGGCCCGGGCGCCCCAACGACCTCTCCGGCCGCCGTCACGTATTCGGCATTGCCCCACCGGGCGGCGAGCGACTCTCGCTCTACCGACACGTCAAGTGCGCCCGACCCGATGAGCCGAACCCGGGTATTCCGTGTCCAGCCAAGCGCGTCGATCGCTTCAACCACGTCAGCCACGCCGGTTGCGGCCGAATCCAGGGTTTCGCGTACGGCGGCCCGAATCTCCTGCCGCTCGATCTCCGTGAGGTCACCCGCAATCCTCACAAGTTCGAGGGGCGTATCGAGAAAGCGCCACACGGCGGCCGTTCCCGCCCCAACGACTGCAACCAGCATCAACACCGCCAACAACGACTTAATTCGCATAGCTCGACTCCTTGCCTGGAAGTGCGCCACCGCCCACGGGGAATGCCTTCACTTCCTTACGCCTCAGCGGTCGGGGAACCTTCCCCGGCTGAAGGCTCTCTTTTGCGAGGGGTGCCCCCCTCGCGCTCCCCGGCTGAGGGCTCTCTTTTGCGAGGGGTGCCCCCCTCGCGCTCCCCGGCTGAGGGCTCTCT
>JAPPGA010000039.1:166180-207367 GCA_028821515.1 Gammaproteobacteria bacterium
TGCGAGGGGTGCCCCCCTCGCGCTCCCCGGCTGAGGGCTCTCTTTTGCGAGGGGTATCCCCCTCGCGCTCCCCGGCTGAGGGCTCCTCCAGTCCCTGGGAAACCCGGCTCACGTTGCCGGCACCCTGGACGATCAGCACGTCGTCGTCCCGGAGCAGCGACCCCAGCAGTTCCAGGGCCTCTTCCGGCGTCGCGGTGAACAGGGGATTCATGCCGCCGAAGCGCCGCACGCCGCGGCACAGCGCGCGCCCGTCCGCGCCCGCGATCACGTCTTCGCCGGCCGCATACACCTCGACGACCAGCAACAGGTCGACAAGCAGGAGCACCTTGACGAAGTCGTCGTACAGCTCCTGGGTGCGCGTATATCGGTGGGGCTGGTAGACCATCACCAGGCGCCGTTCGGGCCAGACGCTGCGCGCCGTTTCGATAACCACCCGCACTTCCGTCGGGTGGTGCCCGTAGTCATCGATCAGCGTGATGGACTTTCCGTTGACCACGCGAGACCCGACTTCGAACCGCCGGCCCACGCCCCTGAAAGACTTAAGGCCGTCCACGATGTCGTCGTCGGAAACGCCCTCCTCCGTCGCGATCGCGATCGCAGCGAGCGCGTTGGAAACGTTGTGCATGCCCGGCATCGGTATTTCGATGTCGAGATCCGAACCGTTCGGCCGCGTGGCCGTAAAGCTCCAGCGCATCCCCCCTGGAACCACGTTCACCGCCCGGAAGTCCGCACCTTCGCGCAGCCCGTAGGTCACCACCGGCCGGGCAAAGTCGCCGATCATCGAACGCACGTTGTCGTCGTCCACGCAAAGCACCGCCACGCCGTAGAAGGGCAGCCGGCCCACGAAGTCGAGGAAGGCGCGCTTGAGACGTTCGAAGTCGTTGCGGTAGTACGAAAGGTGGTCCCGGTCGATATTCGTAACGACGGCGGCAATGGGCTGCAGGAACAGGAACGAGGCATCGCTCTCGTCCGCCTCCGCGACGATATAGCGCCCGGCACCTAACCTGGCGTTGCGCCCTTCGCCTTTCAGCAGCCCGCCGATCACATAGGTGGGATCCAGGCCGGCACGCTGAAAAATCGCGGTGATCAGGCTCGTGGTCGTTGTCTTGCCGTGCGTGCCTGCAACCGCGATGCCGTGCCGGTATCGCATGAGTTCGCCCAGCATCGCCGCACGGGATACGACGGGCACGCGTTCCTCCCGCGCCATCACCACCTCGGGATTCTTCCCGCTGATCGCGGCCGAAACCACAACCACGTCGGCTTCCCGCACGCTGTCGCCTCCGTGGCCGATATCGATGGGAATGCCCTGTCTCGCCAGGCGTTCCGTATTGGCGGAACACGCCATGTCTGAACCCGTGACGGTGTAGCCCTGGTTCAGGAGAACTTCCGCGATGCCGCACATACCGGAACCGCCAATCCCGACGAAGTGGATTCTCCTGACGCGGCGCATTCTCGCGTCCAACTCACCGCCTCCCAAGGTTGTCACCCTCCAGGTGGGTCCTGAAAGCGAGCGCCAGGAGCGCCGTGCACACGAGCAGGCTGTTACCGCCAAAACTGATGAACGGCAGCGTCAGGCCCGTGGTCGGCAGGACGCCGGTGTTGACGCCGACACTGATCAGCACCTGCGCCCCGATCACGAGGCCCGCGCCATAGGCGAGGTAGGCCCCGAACAACCTTCCCTGATCCGCGGCGGCGCGCGCGATGGAGAACGTGCAAAGCACCAGGAACGCAAGCAGCACGATGAGGGCGCCGGCGCCGATCAGCCCGAGTTCTTCGGCGACGACCGCGAAAATGAAGTCGTTGT
Source organism: Gammaproteobacteria bacterium (assembly GCA_028821515.1). Taxonomy (GTDB): domain Bacteria; phylum Pseudomonadota; class Gammaproteobacteria; order Pseudomonadales; family Azotimanducaceae; genus VXNE01. The sequence continues at coordinate 167,985 of JAPPGA010000039.1, forward strand.
GCGCCTCCGGCAGATAGGCGAGTTTCTGCACGCCTTCGCCGAGACCGACACCGAGCCATTCACCGCGGCCGAAAGCGATCAGCGCCTGCGTCAACTGGTATCCGCCGCTGTGCGGCAGGGACCAGGGATCCAGGAACGCGACCAGCCGCTCCTCCCTGTAGACCTCCAGTCGCAGGAGAACGATGAGACCCACCGCGGCCGCGCCCGCTACACCAAGGAAGTGCCGCAGCCGCGCTCCAGCGAGCAACATGAGCCCTCCGGTCAGCAGGACCAGGAGCAGCGTGGTGCCGAAGTCGGGCTCGATCAGCACCAGGCCCGCGAGAACGCCCGCCCACGCCAGCGGCCGCAGGAATGCCCAGATGTCGTCCTGTACCGCATCCCCCGTGCGGGCAAAGTACGCCGCCAGGTACACCACCAGCAGGAACTTCGCCAACTCCGAAGGCTGCAGGGTGAAGGCGCCGAGCCAGATCCAGCGATGGGCCCCGCCCGCCTCGAGACCGATCCCGGGAATGAGCACCGCCGCACAGAGCGCGATGGCGGCGACCAGGCACCAGCGATGCAACGCTTCCCAGAGGCGGAGCGGGATGTTCGCGATCGCCGCGAACACGGCAAGCGCCGCCGCGACGAAGACGCAATGCCGCACCACGTAAGAATTCGCCGTGGCGGCCGACGCCACCATTACGACGCCGGCAGCAAGCGCGGTGAACCACGCCATCAGTACGGTTGTGCCGAACCGGTCAACCATGCGTACCTGCCGCTCTGTCGACCGCCGCTCGAAATGCGTCGCCACGGGCCTCGAAGTTGTCGAACATGTCGAAGCTGGCACAGGCCGGCGACAACAGGATGGTTCCCCGCCCGCGGGCCGCCGCCAATGCCTTCGCGACGGCTCGATCCATGTCGCTGGCCCGGCTGACGGGCACGATGCCGGCCAGCGCGGCTTCGATGCGGGGCGCGTCCCGCCCGATGAGCACGACGTGTTTCGCGTGGCGCGCGACCGGGTCCTTCAGGGGTTCGAACGAAGCGTTCTTGCCGTCACCTCCGGCGATGAGCACGATGTCCCGGTCTTCCCCGCCGAATCCATTGAGCGCGGCCACGCAGGCACCGACGTTGGTTGCCTTTGAGTCGTCGATACAGCGCACCGACCCCACCGAACCCACGAACGCCGAGCGGTGCGGAAGTCCGGGAAAGTCGAACAGCCGCCGAGGCTCGGCGCCGCTTCCCGTCAGCGAGGCGATGGCGCACGCTGCGAGAACATTGTAGGCGTTGTGACGTCCTCCGAGCTGGAAAGACGAAAGCGGGAATGGCGTACCGTCGATGATCACTTCATCCCCGTCCACCCGCCAGTTGGGGCATCCATTAAGGGCGATGGCGGGGGTTTCCGGGGGCGGCCGCGTGTGGGGATCGCTGCCATCGTAGACAGCCGCGCGACAACCAAGGTAAACGCGGCGTTTGGCCCGCACATACGCGTCGAAGGAGCCATGGCGATCCAGGTGGTCCGCGCTGATGTTCAGCACGGCCGCTATATCGAACGCTCCGGAGCCCATTCGCTCGAGCTGAAAGCTGGACAGTTCGAGCACATACCAGTCCACTTCAGAGCCTTCAGCCGGGGAGCGCGAGGGGGATGCCCCTCGCAGAAGAGAGCCTTCAGCCGGGGAGCGCGAGGGGGATGCCCCTCGCAGAAGAGAGCCTTCAGCCGGGGAGCGCGAGGGGGATACCCCTCGCAGAAGAGAGCCTTCAGCCGGGGAGCGCGAGGGGGATACCCCTCGCAGAAGAGAGCCTTCAGCCGGGGAAGTTTCCCCGACCGCTGACGCGTGAGGAAGTGCCGGCGTTGCGTCCGTCGCCGGAGGCGGACTTCGATGCAGGTCGAGCAGGTCGAGCGCCGGAACGCCGAGGTTCCCGCCGACACGCACGCTCCCCGACCCGCGGTCGAGGAGCTTCCCGACCATCGATGCCACCGTACTCTTGCCATTGGTGCCCGTGATGGCAATGACCGGCGCTCTGGCGAGGCCCAGGAACAGGTCGATGTCTCCCAGGATTTCGAGATCCGCGTCCCGCGCCCTTCGGGCGAGACAATGATCGAGTCCGATGCCTGGGCTGATGACGGCACGATCGAAGTCATCGAAATTCACCGCCGCCGGCTCGAGAAGCTCCGTGTCGGCGAATTCGGTCCGCGCCGCATCGAGGTAGGGCGGATTCGCCCGCGTGTCGCAGACCGCGACGGGTACTCGCCCATGGAGGGATTTCAGGCAGGAATATCCTGTCGCCCCCAGGCCGATAATCAGCGTCCGTTGCCCTGTCATCGGATCTTCAGTGTCGAAAGGCCGATGAGCACCAGCACCAGGGCAATGATCCAGAATCGCACGATGACCCGGGGTTCGGGCCAGCCCTTGAGCTCGAAATGGTGGTGAATCGGCGCCATTCGGAAAACGCGTCTGCCGGTGGTCTTGAACGATGCCACCTGCATGATCACGGAAACGGTCTCGAGCACGAACAGACCGCCCATGATGAGCAGAACGATCTCATGGCGGATGATGACGGCGACCAGTCCAAGCGCCGCTCCCAGCGCAAGGGCACCCACGTCTCCCATGAACACCTGCGCCGGGTAGGTGTTGAACCAGAGAAAACCGAGACCGGCGCCGATGAGCGCGCCGCAGAACACCGCCAGCTCACCCGCACCGGCCACGTAGGGAATCTGCAGGTAGCTCGCGAACTCGACGTGTCCGGCCAGGTAGGCGATGAAACCCAGTCCGGCGCTCACCATCACTGCGGGGAGAATGGCCAGGCCATCCAGCCCGTCCGTGAGGTTGACCGCATTGCTCATGCCGACCACCATCAGGTAGGCAATCGCGACGAACCCCACGCCGAGCGGAATGGCCACCTCCTTGAAGAAGGGCACGATGAGGCTGGTGTCGGATGGGGTCGCTGCGAGTTCGTAGAGGATGACAGCCGCCGCGAGGCCGACGACGGACTGCCAGAAGTACTTCCACCTGGCCGAGAGGCCCTTCGCGTCTCCCTTCGACACCTTGAGGTAGTCGTCGTACCAGCCGATCACGCCGAAGCACAGTGTGACCGCCAACACGATCCAGACGTGCCGGTTGGCGGGGTCGCACCAGAGGACCGTCGTCAACAACGTCGTCACGAGAATCAGGGCGCCGCCCATGGTCGGCGTGCCGGCCTTGTGCAGGTGGGTCTCCGGCCCTTCCTCGCGCACGGTCTGGCCGATCTGGAAATAGGCGAGCTTGCGAATCATGAGCGGCCCGACGGCGAGCGATACCGCCAGCGCGGTCAAGGCGCTCACCATGGTGCGGAACGTGATGTACTGGAACACGCCAAAGACGCCAACGTACTCGGCCAGGTACTCGGTGAAGCGCAGCAGCACCTACACCCTCCTACCATCGAGGGCGGCCTGCGCGAAACGCAGGTCGCTGTGCGGGATCCGTTCTTCCCCAAGGTCCTGGAAGTCCTCGTGGCCCTTGCCTGCGATCAGCACGACATCGCCAGCTCCGGCGCGCTCGACGGCCATCCTCACCGCCGCCGTCCGGTTCGGCTCGACGGTGTAGAAGCCGGGCGAAGTGAAGCCGGCCACGATATCCGAGATGATCGACTCTGGATTCTCGGTACGGGGATTGTCCGACGTCACGATCGCCGAGTCCGCGCCCTCCTCCACGGCCATCGCCATCATGGGCCGCTTGCCCGGATCACGATTCCCGCCGCAGCCGAATACACATGTGAGACGGCCCCGAAGGTGTTGGCGCACTGCGGCAAGCGCCGCAGAGAGCGCCGCCGGCGTGTGGGCGTAGTCGATGAAGACCACCGGGCCCGAACAGTTCGGTGACGCCACGCGCTGCATCCGGCCCGGCACCGGCATCATGCAACGCATTTGGGCCACGGCGTCGTCGAACGGCTTGCCCGCGAGACACACCGCAGACAGGGTTGCGGCAGCGTTGTACAGGGAAAACTCCCCGTGAAGGGGCAACCAGAAACGGCTATCGCCCCAGGGCGTATGCCATCGACCCGTTATGCCGTGCGGATGAAAGCCTGGTTCCGACCACGAGACCGCAGCATTCGGCGACAGGCCGTAGCCTATCGTCCTGGCGTCGACTTCCGCGGCCAGGCCTCGACCGAAAGGGTCGTCCAGGTTGAGGACGGCGGTGCCGAGGGAGGGCATCTCAAACAGCCTGCGTTTTGCCGCCGCGTAGCGTTCCATCGTGCCGTGGTAATCGAGGTGGTCGCGCGTCAGGTTGGTGAGCACTGCGATGTCGAAACGCACGGCCGCGACGCGATCCTGTTCCAGCGCATGCGAACTGACTTCCATCGCCACACGCTTGTGGCCTTCGCCTCGCATGCCCCCGAGCCGACGCTGGACGGTCACCGCGTCTTCCGTGGTCAACTTGCTCCGACACAGCCGCGCGATGTCGCCCCACCCGATGGTGCCCATATACGCCGTATCGTCCAGCAGCGAAGCGCACTGATAGGCGACCGATGTCTTGCCGTTGGTGCCCGTGACGCCGATGCAGGCAAGGGCGGCACTCGGATCGCCGAAGTACCGTGCCGCTATTTCTCCCTGGCGGACGCGGAGGTCGCTCATCACGACGTTGGGAACACAAGCGGCGACGGGCCGCTCCGAACACACGGCCGCGGCGCCGCGGGCAACCGCTTCATCCACGTGGCGATGGCCATCGTCCACCTCGCCCGCACATGCGAGGAACAGATCCCCTGCCGATACGCGCCTCGAGTCGTTGGCAACGCCCGTTACGACAGTCGCGCCACCCGTGCCCAGGAGTTGGTCAAGAGTTTTGGCTGTTGTCATGCTACGCCTCCTTCATGGAACAAACGCCTCGTCGGAAAGCCAGCAACCGCGGGCGGTTGTTGCGCGGTCGAGGAGCGGAGCCGGGCCAGAAGCGACGCCGCGAGCGTCGACTCTGGGGTGGCCGGAGCGAGATGGTCGGGGGCAACGCCAAGAATGCGGAGCGCGCGCGCCATGACCCGTGCGAAAACCGGTGCCGCGACGCTGCCGCCGCCAATCGCCACGCCCCGGGGCTCATTGATGACCACGACGAGGACGATTCTCGGATCGGCCGCCGGTGCGAAACCCGCAAACAGGGCAACGTGCCGCCCGTCATCGTATCCGCCCGCGGAAACCTTGCGCGTGGTTCCCGTCTTTCCCGCCACGCGATAACCGCGAACCGCCGCCTTCGGCGCCGTGCCCACTGTGCTCACGACCTGCTCCAGCATCCGCGAGACCTCGCGCACATGACCCTCCTCGAACACCCGGATACCCGCCAGGTCCACCGTCTGCTTGAGCACGCCTACCGAACGCCTTACGCCGCCCGACGCCAGCGTCAGGTAGCACCGCGCAAGCTGCATCGGTGTGACCGTCAGACCGTAGCCGTATGCCAGCGTGGTGCGGCCGATCGGCTTATCTAGGTCCTGGGAGGTGAGCACGCCGAACGTCTCTCCCGGCAGGCCCGATCCGGGTGACTCGCCAAACCCCGCGCGTACCATGACATCGAACACCGCGTCCTGCCGCAGATCCAGGGCGATCTTCGTGATCCCGACCTGGCTCGACTTCGCCAGCACCTGTGCAAGTGTGATCACGCCTCGATTGCTGGGATCCTCGATCAGCTTCCTTCCCACGAAGACATGGCCCGGCGACGTATCCACAGTGGTTTCCGACGTATATCGACCGCTTTCCAGGGCGGCCAGCGCGGTGAGCGGCTTGACGGTCGACCCCGGCTCATACGCGTCTGTCACGGCCCGGTTGCGAACACCCTTCGATACCCGTGCCGCCGTATTGTTCGGGTTGTAGGAGGGTTGGTTCGCGAGCGCCAGGACCTCTCCGGTGCGGGCATTGAGCATGATCAGCGACCCTGACTCGGCATTGTTGTGCTCGACTGCCGACTTCAACTCGCGATAGGCCGAGAACTGCAGCCTGAGATCGAGGCTCACGGTGATGTCATTGCCCATGTCCCGGTCGAGAAATCCCAGTTCCTCCACGGTGCGCCGGTGGTTGTCGAGCAATACCCGTTTGCTGCCCGGCTTCCCCTTGAGCAGGGAGTCAAAGGTGAACTCGATGCCTTCCTGGCCGACGTCATCGATGTTCGTCATGCCCACGATATGCGCCGTGGTCTCGGCGGCGGGATAGAAGCGCCTGTACTCGGAAAGGGATCGCACCCCGTCGATGCCGAGTTCCCGGACGGCCCGGTCGATCTCCGGACTGACGTGTCGTTTGAGATACGCGAATCGCCTGCCCGAGTTGGCCACGCGGCGTTCGAGCGCCGCCGGCGAAACTCTCAAGACCTCGCCGAGCGTGGCCAACTCATCGGCCGAGAGGGTTGCCTTGCTAGGATCCATCCAAATCGAGTGGACCGGCGTACTGACCGCCAGGAGTTCGCCATGCCGGTCGTAGATGACTCCCCGATGCGCGGGGATGCTCACCGTTCGCACGGCAATGGCCTCGCCCCGCTGCTTGAGGAAATCCCGCCGTTCGGTCACGCTCAGGTAAGCGACACGTGCCAGCAGCCCCACGACCGAAATCATGAAAAACGCGACCAGCATGTAGTGGCGCCACTTCACTGCGGGATCCAGTTGACCTCCTCCGGGAAATGCATGGACAACACATCGTTCGCGATTCGATCCACGTTTCGGTACGACGAAAGCGTTCCGCGCTCCAATATCAGGCGGCTGTATTCCTCGAGCAACGCATCCCGACGCGCCTGCTCTTCACTCAACCGCGTATAGGCGGCCCGCATCTCGCCCGCCTTGCCGGCGACCTGCACGCCAGAGGCAGCCGCCGCCGCGCAGATCACCGCCCCGAAGATCCATTGCCTTGCTTTCGCCCGCTTCACGCGCACTTCTCCACTACCTGCAACATCGCGCTCTTCGCGCGGGGGTTGGCCGCGATCTCCGCCCCCGATGGCCGCCCATTTCGCAGGATGTGACGGGCACCGCCGCCCGGTTCCCCCGGAATTGACACGCGCCTCAACACCGGGTCGCCCTGCACCCAGGCGCGAAAACGTCGCCGTACCATGCGGTGCTCGATGCTATGGAAGGAAATCACTCCGAGACGGCCCCCGAGGTCGAGACATTCGAACGCCGCGTTCAATCCTTCGTCGAGTTGGTCAACCTCATCGTTCACGTGCATCCGTACCGCCTGAAACACGCGTGCGAGCGTCTGGCGATGCAACTGGCGCCCCATCACCCTCTCCCTGACCACCCTCTCCCCTGTGGCACCCTCCCGGATCGCGCTCACAAGATCCAGGGTCCTCGCCAGCGGTCGCCTCCTGACAACCGCGCGCGCTATGCGGGCAGCGTGGTGGTCTTCGCCGTAGCGTCGAAACACTTCGGCCAGGTCTTCCTCTTCCGCGGAATTGAGCCACTGCGCGGCGGTCACGCCCTGCTTGCGGTCCATCCGCATGTCGAGCGGTCCGTCACGCATGTAGCTGAACCCGCGATCGGGATCCTCCAACTGGTATCCCGAGATGCCGATGTCCATCATGACGCCAGTAATCGGCTGAAACCCCCGCCGGCGGGTCACCTCGTTGATGTGCGAGAACGATGCACACTCGACCGCCACGCGGGAATCCACCTTGGCCAGGCTGCGCGCCTGAGCGACCGCCTCCTCATCGCGGTCCATCGCCAGGAGTCTCGCCTCCGGCCTCAGGCCGCCGAGCAGCGCCCGGCTGTGACCGCCGCCGCCGTAGGTCGCGTCGACGTACCTGCCCGATACGTCCGTCGTCACCGCCGACACGATCTCGTCCAGCAATACGGGGGTATGGGGCATTGCATCACGACCGCATCAGATGGACAGGGCATCCAGGCCGGCCGACTCGGTCAATTCCGACGTGACCTCAGAGGCCATGGAGCGCGAGTTCTCCTCGCGCTCGCGCCAACGCTCCTCGGCCCAGATTTCGATCTTCCGGCCGATCCCGAACACGATCAGCCGCTTCTCCAGTCCAGCGAACTCGCGCAAGGTTGGAGGCAGCAGCACCCGGCCATGGCCATCGAGTTGGACATCCGTGGCGTGACCGATGAGAAGCCTCTGGATGGCGCGCGCGGCAGGACGCATGTTGGCCAGCGACTGCAGGCTGGATTCGATTTCCTCCCACTCGGGGAGCGGATACAGGAGCAGACATCGCTCGTGCAGATCGATCGTGACGACGACCTGTCCGTCGAAACGCTCGAGCACGACCTGGCGAAAACGCGCTGGCAGAGCCATGCGGCCCCTAGCGTCGAGCGTGACTGAATTACTGCCCCGGAACATGGTAGTGAACGAGCGTCGGCTACCCTTCAGTACACATCGTGTACCCTATATACCGCATTTAGCCTATTTTTTCCCACTTTTTCCTATTCAAGCCCCCGACGATAAATCCCATGCGCAGGGGGGTCAAGCGGAAAAAGCGCGTCGCGCAACTGTTTGAAAAGGAAGGAGTCGAGCCGGCCGATAAGCCGGGTTCTGTCGTGGGCAACCATTCATCTGGGGCAACCGTCGCCGATCACCTCTAGCGGCCTACCCGAATCCAGCGCGGACCACGCGTAAAGATCCCTATTTGGCCTTGCTCCGGGCGGGGTTTACCTAGCCGCCGGCGTTACCGCCGAACGCGGTGCGCTCTTACCGCACCCTTTCACCCTTACCCGCCGAGAACGGCGGGCGGTCTGCTCTCTGCTGCACTTTCCGTGGGCTCGCGCCCCCCAGGAGTTACCTGGCACCCTGTCCTGTGGAGCCCGGACTTTCCTTCGCGCCCTCCAACGAAGACGCGACGGCTGCCTGGCCGGCTCGACGGCCTACGATACCACTGAGTCGCGCAAGGCCGGGCCTACCGGGTCAGCGTGACGGCCTGCCGATACAACTCTGCCCGGTCGGCGCCCGTCAGCCGCGACGCGACGCGCGCGGCGCGTGAGGGAGGCAACTCCTCCAGCAGCACGCGAAGGACCTCGCCGGCAGACAGCAGCGGGCTCTCTTCGCCAACGCCCGCGAGGATGCAGACGAACTCCCCCTTATGCGTCTCGATCTCGTCGGCGACCTCGGCAACCGTACCGTGAACGATGGTTTCGAACATCTTCGTGAGTTCCCGGCAGACGACGATTTCGCGTTCCTCTGCCCCCAGGTCGAGCAGGTCGCCCAGGGTGTCTCCTATGCGATGGGGCGCTTCGAAGAATACCGTCGCCTCGCACCGCGCCAGCATGCTCGACAACACTGCGCGCCGGCGCTGCGGCCGCGCCGGGAGGAACCCTTCAAACGTAAAGCGGTTAGTGGCGACCGGGGATGCCGATACGGCAGCCGTGACGGCACTGACACCCGGTACGGGGATCACCCTGATACCCTCGCCAAACGCCAGGCGCACAAGTTCGAATCCGGGGTCCGACAGCAGGGGAGTCCCGGCATCCGAGACCAACGCGACGTCCGAACCGCCCTCCAGGCGTACCAGGACGCGGCGGCTCGCCGCCGTTTCGTTCTGATCGTGCAAACTGATGATTTCGGCGGGCACGGCACCGACGTGGCGCAACAGGGTACGGCAACGTCTGGTATCTTCGCAGGCCACAATCTCAACCTTCTTGAGGGCATCGACCGCTCGCGCGGTGATGTCCGAAAGGTTTCCAATAGGGGTCGCCACAACGAACAGGCAACCGGTGTTTCGCAAAGCTGTCATCGTCCCGCTCCAGATCCCGTTAGCGATCTGCCTGATTGTCTCAATCGTGGGCTGTCAATCACAGGGCGAAGGCGGACCACGCGTGCCGAGCGTCGACGATGTCACCGACGAGCGGGAAATCGTCGCAGACCCGATCCAGCGCGCCCGGCAACTACTGGCGCGGGGAGACCCCGCGGCGGCCGCCGCAGAGCTGCGCCGGGTCGATGCCGAGAAGTCCGTCTCTCCCCTCCGACGATTCGAGTGGACGTTCGTGAACGCCGAGATCCAGATCAGCCTGGGGAGACTCACGGCCGCTGAAGAACGGGCAGCGGCGGCCAAACCCGGGAACGCGGAGCAACGCTCGCGGCTCGCCCTGCTGTTCGCCCGAATCCACGCCGCCAGGGGGGACTATGCCACCGCATCGGCGGCGCTCGCTATTGCGGCACAGGATGTCGATCCATCCGCCACCAACGGCGACCTGGCGAGATCAATGATCGCAGCGGCGTGGCACCACGCCCAACGCGTTCCGGGACATCGCGTTGCCGGCCGACTTCTTGAGTCCGGGAACCCTTCGGAAAGGGCGTGGTGGCGGCTCGTCGACGCGGTCAACGGGGCGCTCACGACGCAGGGACAGCGGACTGCCTGGCGACGTTGGCGCCTGAATCACCCGAACCATGCCGCCGGGCGTTTCGTTCCGCCAACACTTGCCGGCACGGATTCCGGCCCTGCCCGCATCGCCCTGTTCCTCCCGTTCACAGGCCGCCTGAAGAGTGCCGGGGAAACCGTCCGCGACGGATTCCTGTCCGCCTACTTCCTGTCGGGGGCGACCTCCCGACAGTCGATTCATCTGTACGACACCACCACGGCACCCATTGCAGCGCTCTACCGTGAAGCGCAGCGGGACGGCGCGGACGCCATAGTTGGCCCATTGTCGAAGGAGCACGTTGCCGACATGTGGTCACTCGACCCGGTCATACCCACGCTCACCCTGAATACCGTTGCAGTCTCGGAGACGAGGCGATCACATCCGATCCAGTTCGCATTGACGGTGGAAGACGAGGCGCGGGCGATCGCAAATCGCGTAGTGGCGGACGGCTGGCGCCGCGTGATCGTGCTGCGCAACCCCGAGAATTGGACTGCCCGGGCATTCGCGGTGCTGTCCGAGCACCTCGGGCCGGGGCCGGGAGGAGCGGGACAACAACAGTCAGTGAATGGCGAGGGAACGCGATTGGTGAGTACCGGGGTTTTTTTGGAGGGGAGTGACGTGACCGCTGTCGTGGGAGAAACGCTGCTCATCGAAGCAAGCAAGCAACGGCATGCACAAATCGAGCGCCTTGTTGGAGACGAGGTCGAGTTCACACCCCGGCGCCGGTCGGATGTCGACGCGGTCATCGCCCTGGTCGAAGGCAGCCAACTGGCATCCCTCAAGCCAGCGCTCGCCTTCCACTTCGCTTCAGACCTGCCAATCTACGTGTCCTCCCAGGCAGGGCGCGACGTGACAAACCCGGACGACCTGGAACTTCTTCGAATCTGCGACATGCCCTGGCGCCTGTTTCCACCGCAGATCAAGTCGGAGTTGCGCGAGGCGTTTCCGAATAATCACGGCACCGCGGACACGCTGTTCGCATTCGGGCTGGACGCTTACCGACTGGTCAACCAGATGACCCGGCTGACCACCTTCAAGGACACCAGGATCATGGGTAGCACCGGCATTCTTGCGCTGGGCACCGACGGCGTCATCCGGCGGGAGCCCGTGTGGGCGCTCGTCAAGGACGGTCGATTCGAACCGCTCGCGCCGGTTGGAGCAACCGAACCGGGCAATGCGGACCTGGCGACAGCGGGCCGGTAGACGCGCCGAGCGCAAGGCGCGGCGTCACCTCGAACGGCGCGGCCTCAAGACCATCGCCCGGAACTATTCGCGGCCGTACGGCGAGATCGATCTCGTCATGCGGGATGGGCCAGTGGTGGTCTTCATCGAGGTACGCTACCGGGGTCCCGGGTCGTGGCTCGACGGGGTTCATTCCGTCGACGCGGCGAAGCGGCGCCGCCTGACAAGGGCCGCCGAGTCCTTCCTTCAGGCGCACCCGGAATACGACACCGATCCGACAAGGTTTGACGTGGTATCGGTGTCGAGGACAAACTTTGGCAGACGAATCGAATGGGTGGCAGATGCGTTCACGGGCTAAGGGCTTGAGCCGTAGAACGGCACGCCGTGCCGAACAAGGCGCAAGACCGCAGGTGGGCTTGGGCGGGGGTGGAATGCGGCGCGCCGAGGGGCCGACGAATTTCATGGCTGGATTCTGTTTCTGCGCAGGATTGCTGTTGCTGTCGTCCTGCGCCAGCGAAGACCTTCGCAAACGCACGACCGGCGCGTTGATCGACGATGTCGGTATCGAGCACGTCGTCATGCGGGAAATCAAGGCTGACGAGCGCCTGAAGCCCGCTCACCTCATCGTCGTCAGCGTGGACGGGGTGGTGTTGCTGGCGGGGCAACTCCCGACGGAGGAACTCAAGACCGCGGCACAGGAGGCTGCCGAGCGGGTGCGGAAAGTACGGAAGATCCACAACGAGATCGAGGTGGCCCCACCGACCAACATCGGCGTGCGGACCAACGACAAGTGGATGAAAACAAAGGTCAAGACGGCCCTTTTGAGCGACGAGAACGTGGACGCGAACCTCATCAAGGTGGTGGTGGAAAACAGCGTCATCTACCTCATGGGTACCCTCCCCCGGCAGGCAGGCGACGCGGCCTCAGAAATCGCGCGGTCGGTCTTCGGGGTGCAGAAGGTCGTCAAGGTGTTCGAGTACATCGACTAGTGTTCCGTCAAGCCTAAATATGCGAGTGCCCCACAGCCGACGCCTCCGGCTTCGGCTGTGGCCCGGCCCCGCTCGTCGACCGCAGATACCCGTAGATCTGGGTTTGACGGAGCACTAGGGCGGCTCAGACCTCCCGCGTCGCTGCGAGGCGCGGATGTACGAAACTACTACGGGACGAGGCTGAGGGTCGGTCGCTTCCCGCTGCCCTGATCCGGCGTAGCGCCGCCGGTGGGACGCAGGTTTGCCGTCCCGACTTCGAATGCCATGCCCTGCCCCGTCTCCCTGGCGTAGACGGCGATCACCGCGTCAAGAGGCACGACCACGCGAAAGGGGCTTCCGCCGAAGCGGGAGTCGAACGTCATCAAACCGTCGGCAATACCGAAATCGCGCACCGCGCGAGAAGAGATATTGAGAACGATGCGATTCGATTCGACGTAGTCAGCGGGCACCTTCACGCCAACGACGTCGGCGGCAACGACGACGAAGGGGGTACAGTCGTTGTCCGAGATCCAGTCGATGAGCGCATTCACCAGGTAGGGCCGGGAGGAATTCACGTCAGTCGTACATTTCCATTTCGGTCTCGGTGAGGCTTCCCCGGAACGACGGGCGGGCGAATAACTCGCGCATGTACCTGCGCATCGGGCGCGCCTGGCGCTCCGGCAGCTTGACGCCCATGTACTTCAGCCGCCAGAGGATGGGCGCCACGCAACAATCGACCAGGGTGAATTCGTCGCTCATGAAGAACGGCTTGTCCGCGAATATCGGCGCGACCGTGATCATGCTTTCGGTCAACTCCTTGCGCGCCCTGGCCAACGTCGGCTCACGGCTTCTTCCAGACATGAGGAGATCGACGTTCCTGGTCCAGTCCTTCTCGATGCGGTGTATGAGCGAACGGCTCTGCGCCCGCGCGACGGGATAGACCGGCAGCAGCGGCGGGTGGGGGAAACGCTCGTCGAGGTATTCCATGATGACCGTGCTCTCGAACAGGACCAGTTCGCGGTCGAGCAGCGTAGGCAGCGAGTTGTAGGGATTGATCTCCGCCAGGTCCTCGGGTTTCTTGCCCGGACTGACGTCAACGATGTCGACGTTCACACCTTTTTCCGCGACGACCATTCGCACGCGATGGCTGTAGTGGTCCGCCGCATCGGAAAACAGTGTCATCGACGATCGCCTGGTGACAATACTCATGGGCACCTCGCGCAGGATCAGTGGATGTCCTTCCAATACTCGCGATTGAGCAGGTAGGCGAACACGAACAGGAGACCCAGGAACAGGAGGACATAGACTCCCAGTCGCTCGCGTTCCAGGCGCGTCGGCTCGCCCACGTAGTAGAGGAAGTTGACGATGTCGTATACGGCCTGGTCGAAATCTTCTTCGCTCAAGATCCCCGTCCCCGCCTCGACCGCGAGGCTGTCGCAGCGGTTGCGCCGCCCGATCTCTTCTTCCCGCTTCTGTCGATCCTCCGACGTCAACGCCAGGAACCCGCCCAGCACCGCCTCTTCGCCGGCCAGCAGGTCAACCGGCTCGGGGCCGCATCCGGCTTCCCGTTGCTCTCCCTGAAGCTCCATCAGGACGTTCGGCATCCCGACATTGGGAAAGACCTTGTTGTTCACGCCGAACGGCCGATCTTCGTCGATATAGAACGTCATCAGGTAGTTGTACAGCCAGTCCACGCCCCGAACGCGCGCCACCATCGTCAGATCCGGCGGCGGTGCGCCGAACCAGGCCTTCGACTCTTCGGTGGGCATTGATGTGGCCATCAACTCGCCGAACTTCTGGCCGGTGAAGACGAGGTTCTCGAGGAACAGGTCTTCCGGTACGCCGAGGTCGACCGCAGTGCGTTCGTAGCGCTGGAACTTCAACGAGTGGCATCCAAGGCAATAGTTGACGTAGTACTTGACCCCCCGCTGGAGCGAAGCCTCGTCGTGGAGGTCCGGCTGCATCGAACGCAAGGGCCAGTCCGACTCGGCGGCGGCGGCACCCGCACCGAACATGACGGAGAACGCCAGAACGCCGGTCACCCCCAATGAGCGGCAAGCCGAGAGTTGCGGGACCAAACCGGTCGTTCGAAGGCTCACGTCACCCGATCCGGTACCGGCTTGGTGCGCTCGACGCGCGTATACCACGGCATGAGAAGGAAGTACGAAAAGTAAAGCAGCGTGAAGACCTGGGCCGCCACCGTGGCCGGGGTCGACGCGGGGATCGTTCCCAGGTAGCCGAGGATGAGAAAACTGACCACGAACATCGCCAGCATCAGTTTGGACAATGCGCCCTTGTGCCGAATGGAGCGAACACGGCTGCGATCGAGCCAGGGCAGTGTCGCTGGGATCAGTATGGCGCCCGCCATCACGATCAGCCCCCAGAACTTGGCGGGCAGGCCGAACAGCGGGAAGGTGGTGGCCCGCAGCATCGCGTAGAAGGGCGTGTAGTACCAGACCGGCGCGATGTGCTCAGGTGTCTTCAGGGGGTCGGCCTGCTCGAAGTTCGGCTTCTCGATGAAGTAGCCGAACATTTCAGGCGCGTAGAACATGACCGCGCAGAACGCGAACAGGAACACGATGAGGGCGCGAAAATCGTGCACCGTGTAGTAGGGGTGGAAGGGAATGCCGTCCAGCGGTTTTCCTGACGCGTCCTTCCGACCCTTGATCTCGATGCCGTCCGGATTGTTCGAACCGACGTGGTGCAACGTGACTACGTGCAGGAACACGAGGCCCACGAGCAGCAGGGGCAACGCGACGACATGCAGCGAGTAGAAACGGTTCAGCGTGATTTCCGACATCAGGTAGTCGCCTCGCACCCACTGCATCAGGTCCGGGCCGATCACCGGCACCGCGCCGACCAGCGATACGATCACCTGCGCCCCCCAGTACGACATGTTCCCCCAGGGCAGCAGGTAGCCGAAGAACCCTTCCATCATGAGGACCAGGTAGATCGCCATGCCGATCAGCCAGAGGAGTTCCCTCGGCTGCCGGTAGGAACCGTATGCCAGCCCGCGAAACATGTGCAGGTAGATGACCAGGAAAAATGCCGAGGCCCCCGTGGAGTGGATGTAGCGAAGGAGATATCCATAGTCCACGTCGCGCATGATGTACTCGACGGAGGCGAACGCGCCGTCCCCGCTTGGCACATACATCATGGCCAGCCAGATACCGCTGACGATCTGGACGACGAGGACAAAGAGGGCGAAGACGCCGAAGTAGTACCAGAAGTTCAGGTTCTTCGGGGCGTAGTACTTCGTGGCGTGGTACTCGACGGTCTCCGTGAGCGGCATGCGCTCATCGAGCCAGGCGACGAAACGAACCCAGCGTTCTGCGAGGGGTAATCTCCCCGGGCGCCCGGCAGACTCCGCCATGCTAAGCGGTCTCCTCGTCCTCTCCGATGACGATCAGGTTGTCCGTCTCGAAACGGTAGGGCGGCACCGGCAGGTTGTCCGGCGCCGGCTTGTTCTTGAACACCCTCCCCGCCAGGTCGAATATCGACCCGTGACAAACGCAGAAAAACGTCCCCTCCTCGCCGCGGAACTTCGGCGAGCAGCCGAGGTGGGTACAGAGCCCCAGGTACACGCCGATCTCGGGGCGCCGTGAACGCCATGCGTTCTTCGCGTACACCGGTTGCATCTCGGCGTTTTTCGAATCCGGATCGGCGAGGTCGGCATCTTCCGAAACAAGACGTTCAACGGTTTCGGCTGTTCGCCGTACCACGAATACGGGGCGGCCTCGCCAGGCAGGTATCGGACCCAGCATCTCTCCCGGCTTCAACTTCGAGATATCCACCTCGATGGGCGCGCCCAGGGCACGTGCCCTGGCACTGGGATTCCAGGAAGCGATAAACGGCACTGCCGCCCCGGCGACGCCGATACCACCGACGACCGCGGTCGATCCCACCAGCAAACGGCGTCGCGCCTTGTCCACGTTGCCCGCGCCACCCTCGTCGGGGCAATCGTCGTGCGACTCTACATCACTCAAGAGGAGACCTCTCCCTCAACTCAACCGGTGCGTTGCGTTGCTTTCCCATAACGGGAAACGGCACTAACGCTTGGAGAATTGCGGACGCTTGCGGGCCTTGCGCAGCCCAACTTTCTTGCGTTCCACTTCTCTCGCATCGCGCGTAATGAAACCCGCGCGGCGCAAATCCGTGCGCAACGTCTCGTCGTACTCGACCAATGCGCGTGCCACGCCGTGACGAATCGCACCCGCCTGACCGGATGCGCCACCGCCTTTTACCGTAACCCTGATATCGAACCGGTCCACGACGTCGGCCACCTCCAGCGGCTGCCGGATAATCATGCGGGCCGTTTCACGGCCAAAATACTCGTCGATGGGCCGACCGTTCACGACAATCCGGCCGTTGCCGGGAGACATGAACACCCGCGCCGTGGACGTCTTGCGCCGACCCGTGCCATAGCTGTACGGCTCTGCCATTCGACTATTCTCCGCCACTATTCTCTTCCGCTCTTCCGCTCTTCCGCTCTTCCGCTCTTCCGCTCTTCCGCTCTTCCGCTCTTCCGCTCTTCTGCTTTTCTGCTCTTCTGCTTTTCTGCTCTGCTCTGCGCTCTCCGCCGCCATTCTCCGCCGGTATTCTCTACCAGCCCTACTGGACCTGTAACTGCAGCGGCTTCGGCTGTTGCGCCGAGTGAGGGTGCTCGGACCCGGCGTAGACCTTGAGCTTGCGGAATACGGCGCGGCCGAGCGGATTGCGGGGCAGCATGCCCCTGACCGCCTTCTCGATCACCCGTTCGGGGTGTTTCTCAATCATCTCTTCGAAACGTGCCGCCTTGATTCCGCCGGGGTAGCCGCTGTACCGGTAGTAGATCTTGTCGGTATGCTTCTTGCCCGTGACGCGAACCTTCTCCGCGTTCACCACCACGATGTAGTCACCGGTATCCACATGCGGCGTATACGAGGGCTTGTGCTTGCCGCGCAGCCGTCGCGCGACCGCCGCCGCCAAACGCCCAAGCGTCTGATTTTCGGCATCCACGACATACCAGTCGTGCTGGACGTCCTGTGGACGCGCGCTCAGGGTCTTCATCCGGAGGGCCTGAAATTCGGAGGCGCGATTTTACCGGCCGACCCCCGCAATCGCAACCAAGGTGCGGGTTTCCGGGCGAGTTCAGGGATAGTGCGCCAACCGCGGTCAGGGCTTGTGCGTGCGCCCGAGATAATCGGCCGAACGCATCTCGCGCAGACGGCTCCGGGTTCGCTCGAACTCCACTTCCAGGCGGTGTCCACGATAGAGCCCCCCGATTTCGCAGGCGGCCGACAGAACGAGATTGACGCGCCGGTCGTAGAACTCGTCGACGAGGGCAACAAACCGTCGCGCCAGGTCCTCGACGCTGGCGTCGAAACACGGTACGCCGCTTACCAGGACGGTATGGAACTCCCGTGAGACCTCGATGTAGTCGTTCGCGCTGCGGGGGCCGCCGCAGATATCCCCGAAGTCGAACCAGGCAACGCCGTCACCCGAGCCCCTCGCAGGAATGGGACGGCCGTTGATTTCGATCGACGAGTCCATTTGCCCGCGAGGGGCAAGGGAGGCGAACGACGCAGCGAGGCGCTTTTCCGTTTCGTCCGAGGCCGGGTGAAGAAAGGTGTCGTTGGCCGCCAGCAACCGCAACCGATAGTCGACGCCGTCACCGATGTGCAGCACCCGCATATGCGACCGGATGCGGTCGATGGCCGGCAGGAAGCGGCGCCGCTGCAAGCCGTTCTCGTACAGCCGCGACGGTTCGGTGTTCGACGTCGCCACCACGGTCACACCGCGGTCGAACAGGCCTCCGAGCAGTTCGCCCAGGATCATGGCGTCCCCGATGTCCGAAACCGAGAACTCGTCGAAGCAGAGCACGCGTCCCTCCGCCGCCATGCGCGCCGCGACATGCGTCAGCGGGTTGGCCACACCATCCAGCGATCTGAGGTCGCCGTGCACGCGACGCATGAAACGGTGAAAGTGCATCCGGTATTTCGCTTCGAATGGCAGGCACTCGAAGAACAGGTCCATCAGGTAGGTCTTGCCGCGGCCAACGCCGCCCCACAGGTAGAGTCCCTTCGGTGCCGCGTTTCGTCGGCGCGCCAGAATCCGGGGCCAGAATGGCGGGTCGGCATCCACGACACGCCGATGCACGTCGTCCAGCGCCGCCAGCGCCTCCGCTTGTCCGGGATCCCGGACCAAGCCCCGAGAGACGACATTCCGATCATGGGCTTCCCCCGGCGACATGCCGCGGCGTCAGCTTTCGTCGAGTCGCGCCAGCGCCGCCAGGGCGTGCGCCCGAAGCCCCTCCGCTTCCGCGATGGCGGCTGCGGTTTGCGCCAGCTCGCGCACACCGCGCCGGCCGATTCGGACAACCGAACTGCGCTTGAGGAAGTCGGCGACGCCCAGGGGCGACGCGTACCGCGCCGTGCCGAACGTCGGCAGCACATGACTCGGTCCCGCGCTGTAGTCGCCGAATACTTCCGCAGAATAGCCGCCGAGAAAGATCGCTCCAGCGTTTCGCACCTTAGGCAGCAATGCCTCGGGATCGGCCACCGCGAGCTGCAGGTGTTCCGGCGCGACGCGGTTCGCGATGGCCACGGCCTCGTCGAGATCGCGGGTCCTGATCAGCGCGCCCCGGGCGCCGAGCGAGGCGCCGATGATCCGGGCGCGCGCCATTTCCGGCAGCGCCGTTGTCATCCGCTCCGCCACGGCATCCAGGTAGTCTGCATCGGGACAGAGCAGCAGTGCCTGCGCCGCCGCGTCGTGTTCGGACTGGGAGAACATGTCAAGCACCGTCCAGTGTACCGGCACGCTGCCATCGGCAACGATCAGCACCTCGCTGGGACCGGCAATGCTGTCGATCCCCACGGGACCGAATACCTGGCGCTTGGCGGCGGCGACATGGGCGCCGCCGGGACCGACGATCTTGTCCACCCTGGCAACCGTCTCGGTACCAAAAGCCAGGGCCGCGATGGCCTGTGCCCCGCCGATGGCGAAGACTTCATCCACGCCGGCGATGTCGAGCGCCGCCAGGACGTGTTCGTTTCGCTCGCCGTTCGGGGCCGGCACCGTCACCGCCACCTCGCGAACGCCCGCCACACGCGCGGGAATCACCGTCATCAGAACCGTGGACGGATACGCCGCCTGCCCGCCGGGGACGTAGACGCCAACGCGGGCAAGCGGCGCGAGGCGCTGACCGAGACGATTGCCCAGACCGTCCTCGTACTCGAACGCCCCGCCTTGCTGGAGTTGCAGCTCGTGGTAGCGTCGGATGCGCCGCGCTGCCGTGACGAGAGCTTCAGCCTGCGGTTCGGGCAAGCGCTGTCGACAGTCGGACAGCATCCCGGCGTCGATGCGCAACGCGTCTACGGCGGGCGCGGCCACCCCATCGAATCGTGCCGTGTAGTCGAGAAGGGCCGCGTCGCCGCGCTTCCGCACATCCCCCAGCACCCGAGCGACGGATTCCTCGACTTCACGCCGGGTCGGGTCATCCCAATGGATGAGCCTCTCCAGCGCATCATCGAAGTCGCGTGATGCCGTGTCCAGGCGGTTGATCACTACGGATCGTCTGCGGCTACGGTACGAATGGTCACCGCATGCACGGTCCCATCGCGGATCAGGTCGCCAATGGCCTCATAGACGAGTTGCTGCTGCCTGACGCGGCTCAACCCCCTGAAGGCCGCGCTTGCGACCATCACGTCGAAACGGTTCCCCTCGCCGGTGACCTCGACCTCGGCCTCACCGAGGTGATCACGGATCAAGTCTCGGAGGGTCGATTGTTCCAAGGGCGCGTTCATGGTCGGCGCTGAGGTTATCACGGTCCACCCGTCGTCCATGGTGGCCGGGCTGAACGCCGATGCGCCTGATTGACGCAGCCGTGCCAATGTTGCAATGCTTGAGGTCACCATTCCGCGAAATCCTCTATGTGGCTTCCCGTCCTGGGTCTGATCGTCGGCTTCATCACTCTGGTATGGAGTGCGGACCGATTCGTGGCGGGCGCGGCGGCGACGGCGAACAACCTCGGGGCATCCAAGATCCTCATAGGTCTGACGGTCGTCTCCATCGGCACGTCAGCGCCGGAAATCCTGGTGGCCCTCGCCGCCGCCATTGAAGGCACGTCAATCCTTGCCATAGGCAACGCGATCGGTTCGAACATCGCAAACATCGGGTTGGTGCTGGGCGTGACCGCCATGGTCGCGCCGCTGCCGTTCGCGGCGTCGGTGTTGAAGGTGGAACTGCCATGGCTGATCGGCGCGACCCTGCTCGCGCTGTTCTGTCTGCACGACCTCCACCTCGGCGTGGTCGACGGGTTTCTGCTGGTGGCCGGACTGAGCCTGATCATCCACCGACTGGTGCGGGCGCAGCGGCGGAAACCGGAGTTGCCTGATTCGATCCAGGAGGAACTGGACGAACTGGAAGACTTGCCGATGGCGCGCGCTCTCGTCTACCTCATCATCGGTCTGGGCGTGCTGCTCGCGTCCGCGCAGACGCTCGTCTGGGCTGCGACGGAAGTCGCCGAGTACCTCGGCGTCAGCGAACTCATCATCGGCCTTACCGTGATCGCCATCGGCACGAGTCTGCCGGAGCTCGCAGCCACCCTCGCCGCCGCCATCAAGGGACATCCGGACATCGCCATCGGCAATGTCGTCGGCTCAAACATCCTCAACATCGTCGCCGTGCTGGCGGTTCCGGCACTGGTGACACCCGTGGGCTTCGACACCCAGGTGTTGTGGCGGGATTTCGGCACCATGGCCGCGCTGACCCTGCTACTCGTCCTGTTCGCCTACGGATTCGGCTCGCGGCCGATCATCACGCGCTTTGAAGGATGCATCCTTGCACTGAGCTGGATCGGCTACAACGTGCTGCTATATACCCAGGCATGAAACACCCCGGCGCTGAGATCTTTCCCGCGTCCGCGCTCGCGCTCGCGCGGGACATTGACCTCCTGATCCTGGATGTGGACGGCGTGTTGACGGACGGCCGCATCTACTATGCGGATTCCAGCGGCCTGTCGCAGGGCTTTCGTGGAAGCACGCCTCCGGCAACGGGGGAAACGCCGGCACTTCCCTACGCGTCAGCGGTCGGGGCAACTCCCCCGGCTGAGGGCTCTGGTGAACAGGGGGGCGAAATCAAGGCGTTCCATGCGCAGGATGGAGCGGCCATCAAGATGCTCCAGGCGGCGGGTATCCCCGTCGCCGTGATCACGGGCCGCTCTTCCGGGGCCACGGCACGACGCGTGTCCGAACTCGGTATCGCCCACGTTTACCAGGGTGTTGAAGACAAGACCGCCGCCCTCGGCACACTGTGCAGCGAGTCCGGCATGATGGCGGAACGAATGGCCCATGCCGGAGACGACATACCGGACCTGGCGCTGTTCGACCGCGTCGGCATGCGGCTGTCAGTGCCACAGGCCCATCCGGAGGTCGCCGCGCGAGCGGACTACGTCACTGCGGCCAGCGGCGGCGCCGGGGCCGTCCGCGAAATCTGCCATCTCATCCTCATTGCCAAGGGGCTCTGGGAGTCCGCCCTGACCGAGGCGGGCGCATGGCCCCGGTGATTCGCCGATACGCCGCCGCGGCCATATCCGCGTTGGTGCTTACGCTGGCCTACATGTATTCCGGGGAACGAACGCCTTCCCCCCTTCCCCCGGAACTTGCGGATGAACCCGACATCTACATGGAAGGTGCAACCATCACCAGGTACGGGGCCGACGGGGACGTCCGCTACCGGCTCCGGGCCGACCGGATCAAGCAGTTCGAGGAACGCAGCATCACCTATTTCGACAACCCGGTCATCCGCCTGAGTCAGAAGTCGGGGCCGCCCTGGGAGGCGAACGCCTCGCGCGGGGAGATCCGGGAGCGGGCCGTCAACGATGGCGAAAAGGAAGAGCACCTGCTTCTGCGCGACAACGTGGAACTGACGAGACGGTACGACGACGGACGCCTGTTCGCACTGACAACGGCCGTGCTCGATGTCTATCCGGCGCGGCAATACGCGCGCACGGACCAAGCTGTTATGATCGAGACTTCCGGCAGCAAGACGACGGCCTCGGGATTCGAGGCCGACATGGAACGCGGATGGATGAAGCTGCTATCGGGGCCGGGCCGACAGGTCCAGGGCGTTATCGAGCCACACTGACGGATTCCCCGAAACCACCGATGTCTTCTGCACGGCGCGGACCTTTCCTGTTCGCGCTACTGGTGTTCGGCTCCCCGGGAGGGCTTGCGGAACAGGCGCACGGCCTGCCGGACGACGCCAATCAACCGATACACTTCCGCGCCGACAACGTGGAAGGCGATCTTCTCGTCGGCGGGCTCTCGTCTTCCACGGCCGACGACGCATCCGCTGACTCCCCGGTCAAACGTGTGGTGGCCACGGGTTCCGTGCAAATCGGCCAGGGATCGATGCGACTCACGGCGGACCGGGTCGTCATCGAGAGCGAGGGCGACCGGATCACCCTGATGGATGCCCAGGGTGAACCCGCCCGCTACCGGCAGCAGACGGAACCCGGCGCAGGATTCATCGAGGCCCGCGCGTCCAACATCATCTATCGTCCGGCCGACGCGCGCATCGAGTTGATCGGGCGCGCCTTCCTCACCCGTGACAGCGACGAGTTCCGCGGCGAGGTAATCACCTACGACATTCGCCAGGGCAAAGTCGTAGCCACCGGCGAAACCAAAGGCGTCGAGATGATTATTCAGCCAGGGAGCGCGAGGGAGAGCCCTCAGCCAGGGAGCGCGAGGGAGAGCCCTCAGCCGGGGAGCGCGAGGGGGGACCCCTCGCAGGAAAACAGCCTTCAGCCGGGGAGCGCGAGGGGGGACCCCTCGCAAGAAAACAGCCCCTCGCATGAAGACAGCCCGTCCCAGGAAAACAGCCCGTAACGCGTGTCCAAGTCCTCCTCCGAACCCGGTTCAGGCGGCAGTTCCCAACTCGCCGCAACCAACCTGACAAAGCGCTATCGCGGCCGCACCGTCGTCGAAGGCCTGGACATATCCCTGTCCAGCGGAGAGATCGTCGGGCTTCTCGGACCGAACGGCGCCGGAAAGACAACCTGCTTCTACATGATCGTCGGACTGGTCCGGATGGACGCCGGGGCGATCCTCCTCGACGGCACGGACCTGAGCCGTGCCCCGATGCACGCGAGGGCGCGCGCTGGTATCGGTTACCTGCCACAGGAGGCGAGCGTGTTCCGGAAACTGTCCGTGAAGGACAACCTGAGGGCGGTCGTGGAACTGCGAGGTGATCTGGACCGCGAGTCGCGGCGACAGCTCGTGGACCGCCTGCTGGACGAGTTTCGCCTGACGGACGTCCAGGCCGCCAGGGGCGAACAGTTGTCGGGTGGGGAGCGCCGCCGCGTCGAAATCGCCCGCGCGCTCGCGGCGGAACCCGCATTCATGCTGCTCGACGAACCCTTTTCCGGGGTCGACCCGATCTCCGTTGCCGACATCAAGGACGAGATCCGCGACCTCGCGGAACGCCGGATCGGCGTTCTCATTACCGATCACAACGTCAGGGAAACACTCGACATCTGCGACCGCGCCTACATCGTCAACGACGGGCACGTCATTGCGGCCGGGGATGCGGACGCCATACTATCCGACGAAACCGTGAGAAGCGTATACCTTGGAGAGCGGTTCGAACTGTGACCGGGAGGCGCGCCCCTGCCACCGCCCGTGGCCCGTCCCCGAGATCCCGGAACAACCGATGAACGCCGAATGAAACAGTCACTTTCGCTCAGATTCGGCCAGCAGATGAAGATGACGCCGCAGTTGCAGCAGGCGATTCGCCTGATGCAACTCTCGTCCATGGAGTTGAACCTCGAGATACGCGAAGCCCTCGAAACGAATCCAATGCTCGAGCTGGCTGAAGACGACGACCTCGGCGACGTCGCGACAGAAGACCTCGGAAGCGATCCCGAATGGGAACGCCGCGAAGAATCCCCGCCGGACGGGGAGAGCGAAGACGAAGGCTTCATCGAAGACTTGGGCATTCCCGACGAACTCCCGGTCGACACGAGCTGGGACGACGTCTACCAGGCGTCGACCCCGATGTCGCCCCCAGCTTTGCCCGAAGGCGTGGACTTCGACAATCCCGCCTCCGAATCCCTTGCCGATCATCTCCTGTGGCAACTGAACCTCTCACCGATGCCACCGCAGGACAAGCTTGTCGCGGCGGCCATCATCGAAGCCATCGATGCCGACGGGATGCTGCAGCTCGACCTTCAGGACATCGCCGAATCCGTCGTCGGCGCTTTCGGTGGCCACGGCGTTTCGGCCGAGGATGTGGAGGCAGTGCTTGCACGCGTGCAGCAATTCGAACCGGCAGGAGTCGGCGCCAGGAATCTGCGCGAGTGCCTGCTGCTGCAGCTCCACCAGTTGTCCCCGGACACCCCCTCGCACGACGATGCCGTCAGCCTGGTAGAGCGACACTTCGACACGCTCGCACGGAGCGACCTCAATGCGCTGGCGCGAGCTTCCGGGCTCGACGTGGACGCGCTGCAGCGGGCCATCGAGTTGATTCGGTCGCTAAACCCCCGACCGGGTGCGGCGGTCGGCGACTTCGATTGCGAGTACATCGAGCCCGACGTGTTCGTGCGCAAGGACTTTAACGGGGACAGGGGGCGCTGGCTCGTGGAACTCAATACCGAGTCCCTGCCGGCACTGCGCATCAACGAGGTATACGCCGGCCTGGTGCGGCGTGGGGACGGGAGCGCCGACAACGCGTTCCTGCGCAACAACCTGCAGGACGCCCGCTGGTTTCTGAAGAGCTTGAGGAATCGCAACGAAACGCTGCTTAAGGTCGCGACCCAGATCGTCGAGCGCCAGCGCGGATTTCTCGACCACGGTGAAGAGGCGATGAAACCCCTCGTCCTCGCAGACATCGCGAATGCCGTGGGGATGCACGAGTCAACGATTTCACGCGTCACGACGCGCAAGTACATGCGGACACCGCGCGGAGTCTTCGAACTCAAGTACTTTTTCTCGAGCCATGTCGGCACCGCAACCGGAGGAGAAGTATCCAGCACTGCGATTCGCGCACTGATCAAAAGATACGTCGGCGAGGAGAATCCGAACCGGCCATTGAGCGACAGCCGGATTGCGTCCATGCTTCGCGAACGCAACATAGCAGTGGCACGCCGAACCGTCGCAAAGTACCGGGAGTCCATGGCGATACCTTCTTCCAACGATCGAAGGAGATTGGTTTGACCGCCGTGGGAACCCCTCGGAAGTCCCCGCGTTCCAATAGTTCGGGGGACACCGAACACTCTCGAGACGTCAACCGCAAACCAGACAGGGAGTCTTCATGCAACTGAACATTTCCGGACACCACCTGGAGGTCACCGATGCCATTCGGGCCTATGCCGAGAACAAGATCGGACGCCTGGAACGTCATTACGACCACATCACCAATGTCCGCGTGGTCCTGTCCGTCGACAAGCTGGTGCAGCGGGCCGAGGCCACCGTCCACGCGAACGGCATCGAACTCTTCGCCAGCGCCAACGACGCGGACCTCTACGCCGCCATCGACGCGTTGTCGAACAAGCTCGATCGCCAGGTGCTCAAGCACAAGGAAAAGATCTCCGATCACCGTACGCGGGCGGTGTAGCGCCGGCTCGGATGCCTTAAGGACTTGAGCGCCATGATCGACTTTCGATCAGTCCTCGACCCCGGCTGCACGCGAACGAACGTGCACGCCGCTTCCAGGAAATCGGCGCTCGAACAGGCCGCACAGCTAATTGCCGGGCAGAATCCCGACGTGGATGCGAGGCTCCTGCTTCGCGAGTTGCTCGCGCGCGAACGCCTCGGCAGCACCGGTCTGGGCGACGGCGTAGCGGTCCCCCACTGCCGCATGCAGTGCGAGCGGCCCCTTGCGGCTTTCCTGCGCCTGGCGCAGCCCATCGACTTCGACGCGCCGGACGAGCGCCGCGTCGATCTCGTCTTCACGCTCGTGGTTCCACGCGATGCCGCCCAGGTTCACCTCGACATCCTCAGCGTGCTGGTAAGCGTGTTGAACGAACCGGCCAATCAGATACGTTTGCGCCGCGCCCAGGACGATCCCGAGCTGTTCCGGGAAATGATGGCCATGCTCGATGGCGCCGCCGCCGCGTGAGTTCCACATGACCACGTTTCGGCAAGAGCCATGAAATCCGTCGACCCTTCGGGTACGCCGTCTTTCACCCCCGCCCAAGCCCACCTACGACTCCTTGCCTTGACCGGCACTCGCATGCCGCTCTACGGCGCGGACCACTAGCTCCGTGACCGATGGAGAAGTCGTCATCGTCAACGCCCTCGGGCTTCACGCGCGCGCGGCGGCAAAGCTCGTCAATCTCGCCAAGACCTTCACCTGCAGTATCGAGCTTTGCGTGGGCGACAAGAACGTCGATGCCAAGAGCATCATGAAGGTGATGATGCTTGCCGCCGGTCAAGGGACCGTCCTGACCCTGCGTACCAGCGGCGACGAGGAGAAGGAAGCGTTTGCAGCGGTTTCCTGCCTGATAAGGTGCCGTTTCGGCGAAGAGCAGTAACTTGGATCGGAGTACGCCGACGCCGTTGCCGCCGATTCAGTTCGCCACGGTCATTGATCTGACCAGTATCGATCCAGTGTGTACGTTGCTGCGGCGATCGATGTCGTCGCCAGCGGCCACTATGCCGTGGTACATCTCGTTCAGCGTCGAGGCAATAGTCACCTTCTCCACCGGAAACGC
Source organism: Gammaproteobacteria bacterium (assembly GCA_028821515.1). Lineage (GTDB taxonomy): Bacteria > Pseudomonadota > Gammaproteobacteria > Pseudomonadales > Azotimanducaceae > VXNE01. The sequence continues at coordinate 195,102 of JAPPGA010000039.1, forward strand.
CGGTTCGCCGTTCTCGATCCAGAACCCGGCCGCCGCGCGCGAATAGTGTCCGGAAACCAGGTCGACGCCCTGGCCCATCAGTTCGGTCACGACCAGACCGGTTCCCATTTCCCGCATCAGCGCCTTCGGACACACCGTATCCGTCTCAAGCCGAAGGTTGAACACGCCCCCTGCATTACCGGTCGTTTGCATTCCGAGCCGCCGGGCTGAGTAGGACCCGAGGACATAGTGATCGAGGCGTCCCGCGTGCACGAACGCCTTGCTGGCCGTCGCCACGCCGTCGCCGTCAAAACCCGCGCTGCCGAGACCTTTCGGCAGGTGCGGATACTCGGCGAGGGTAATGCCCTTCGCCGCAACGGGCTTGCCAAGCGAGTCCGTGAGGTAGGAGGCACGCCGATACAGCGCACCTCCGCTGATGGCACCGACGAGATGCCCGATCAATCCCGCCGCCATGCGTGGACTGAACAGTACCGGCCAGTTTCCGGTCCTTATAGGCTTCGTGCCCAGCCGGGCCAGGGCGCGCCGGGCGGCCTCCTCGCCAATGCTGACATGGCTGTCGAGGTTTTCCGGGTCGCGGGCGATGCTGTAGAACTGATCCCGCTCCATTCCCGCGTCGTCTCCCGCCACCACCGCGCAATGAACGCTGTGCCGCGTCCCCGTCACGGCGCCCACGAAGCCGTGAGAGTTGCCGTAGACGCGGCACGAACGCTGCGTTGCAACTTCAGCACCCTCCGAATTGACGATCCGGCCGTCGTAGTCAAGCGCGGTGGCCTCCGTTTCAAGGGCCAGGTCCCGCAACGCGTCGGCGTCCATCGTCCACGGGTGATGGAGATCGAGGTCCGGCAGATCCCTCGCCATTCGTTCCGGGTCGGCGAGACCGTTGCATTCGTCGTCCTCGGTGTGGCGCGCGATGCCGAGGGCCGCCCCTACCGTCGCGCGCACGGCCTCGGGCCGGCTATCCGACGTCGTGGCGGTTCCCTTGCGGGCGCCCGCATACACCGTGATGCCGAAACCTCGATCCTGGCTGAACTCGATGGTCTCGATATCGCGCTGCCGCACCACGATGGTCAAACCCTCGTCGTCGCCCACGGATACTTCCGCGGCGGTGGCGCCCTGCCTCCTCGCTTCGTCGAGAATATCGCCGACGAGGTGCTTGAGATCCGACTCCAGGCCGGACACGCCCATGGGTTCCACGTCTCAGGCCGTGCCGCCGACGGTGATCTCGTCGATCTTTACGGTCGGTTGCCCGACCCCGACGGGAACGCTCTGCCCCTCCTTCCCGCACGTGCCGACACCCTGGTCGAGCGCGAGATCGTTCCCCACCATCGAGACCCGGGTCATGACTTCGGGACCGCTGCCAACCAGGCTCATTCCCCGGACCGGCCGTGTCACCCTGCCGTTCTCGATCCTGTACGCCTCGGTGGCGGAGAAGACGAATCGACCCGACGTGATGTCCACCTGTCCGCCGCCGAAACTGACCGCGTATACGCCATCGGCAACACTCGCGAGTATCTCCCCGGGATCGGATTCCCCCGCCAGCAACAACGTATTCGTCATTCGCGGCATGGGCAGGCAGGCGTACGACTCCCTGCGTCCGTTTCCGGTGGGAGCAGCCTTCATCAGGCGCGCGTTGAGCTTGTCCTGCATGTATCCCTTCAGCACACCATTTTCGATCAGCACGGTGCGCTGGCCCGGCGTCCCTTCATCGTCGAGGTTGAGCGATCCGCGCCTGTCCTTCATCGTCGCGTCGTCTACGACCGTACACAGTTCCGATGCCACCTTCTCGCCGACCCTTCCGGCATAGGCGGACGTTCCCTTCCGATTGAAGTCCCCCTCCAGTCCATGCCCGACCGCTTCGTGCAGCAGTACTCCGGCCCACCCCGGGGCGAGGATCACCGGCATGGAACCTGCGGGCGCATCCACTGCCTCAAGGTTCGTGAGTGCCTGCCGCACCGCTTCGCGCACGTACCGCCGCGCTTGCCCGTCGGCATCGCCGGACAGTATCCAGGAGAAATCGTGCCGACCGCCGCCGCCGGCAAAACCCCGTTCCCTGCGGCCATTCTTCTCGACGATTACGGACACGTCGAAGCGCACCAGGGGCCGCACATCGCCGGCGAAGGTGCCGTCGCTCCCCACCACCAGGTTCGTCTCAAAACTCGCCGCGAGCCGGGCCGTGACCTGCGTCACGAGCGGGTCGAGGCTTCGCGCGAACGCGTCCGTGCGTCCGAGGAGCGCCACCTTGTCCCGTTCCGGAAACGACGCCAGCGGATCCGTGCCCGCATAGCGGGGAGCCACCTCGCGTCGGCGGTACGCCTGAATCGACCCGTCGCCGCCGGACCGGGCGATCGTGCGCGCCGCGTCCGCAGCCTTCCCGAGCGCCGGCAGGACGATGTCGTCGGCGTAGGCGAACCCCGTCTTCTCGCCGCTGACCGCACGCACTCCCACCCCCCGGTCGACGCTGAACGCACCGTCCTTGACTATGCCGTCCTCCAGGGTCCAGGACTCCGACCTCCTCTGCTGGAAGAACAGCTCACCCGCGTCCACTTGCCGGTGCATCAGTCTCCCGATGAGCCGCGACACGTCCCTCTCGCCGATCTCGCCAGCCTCCCACAGTTCCCGCTTTGCGGTTTCGATGAGCTGCGTCACTCCTCTTCTCCGGGGCGATCCATTTCACTTCTGAATATATCAACGAATTCCAGGTTCGGGTCCTCGATGGTGCCCGTGATTCGATACCTGGCACTGGAAAGCGTCTGGATCTGCTCCTTGAATATCTCGCTTCCCACCAGGACACCCACGGCTGTCACGGGCTCGGCCGTGGCAAGCCACGCGTACCACGGCAAGTTGGAAGACAGGGGCAACGTGACGATCATCTCGTTGTCCAGCGCGCCATCCGCCAGGTCCACCGTGCCGTTGATCCTGAAGTCGGAACCCGGACCGTGTATTTCCATCGGTTCGGTAAACGACAGCACGCCCCGGTGGAGTTCACCATTGGCACGGACGTGATCGAAGCCGATCCCCTTGTCGAACACGTCGGAGAAGTCGAGTTGCAGACGTCGCGCGATGTTCGCGAAGTTGAGCAACGACAGGATTCTCGCGCCCGCCGCTTCGTCCACTTCAAGGAACCGGCCCGTTTCTATCGCCATTCCCATGCTGCCGGTCAGTTCGCCCAGTTCGAAGTTGAGCGGCGAGCCGGGCCATTCCACTGCCGCTTCGATACTTACACTGGTGCTCTCGACGCTCGGCGCATAGTCCCACTGCGGCAAGACCAGTGCCAAGTCCGAGGCCGTAACCCGTCCGCGGAATAGTGACGCATCGGATTCCCCCGCCCACACCAGGTCGTCCTCGGCCTCTATCTGCATGCCCTTGATATGGCCCACGAGACCCGTGAGGCGAATGACGCCGTCGTCGGGACGAACGCCGAACGCCCAGGCGCCGTAGTCATCGTCTCCGAGGAGAACCCTGGCAATCGTGACGTCGGCGGCAGGCACCTGGTCAAGTATGGAAACATCCAAAAGATCGCCATCGGATTCCTCCCCGGAGACACGGACCTCGTCCAGCGACAGCAGAACGGGTTCCTCGCCCTCAAGGACAACCGTGCCCCGCACCTCGTTGCTGTCGATGCCAATGGCAAACCCGTCCTTGCCGACGATGCCGTTGAGGGCGACGGCCGTAAGTTCGATGTCGCGCAGCCAGACGCTCCCCGCCGACAGGCGATCAAGCCGCCAGGGCACCGTCTCCGGCAGCAATTCGGACGCCTCCCCTTCGAGCCGAATCGTCTCCAGGTGTCCGGACAGGCGGACGTGCGACGAAGTAATGTCCTGCGGTCCGGGCGGCACGCCGATGCCGATCGAACCGCGCGCCAGGACATCGTCACGCAGGTGCAACCACCCTTCAAACGCTTCGCCTCGCACCACGGCGCGGGTGTAGTCATCGTCGAAGACCATTTCGACATCAACCCGCCCCGGCTGCGTGGCAGACTTGTGCAGGGGCGGAGGCAGATTCACGGCGATTCCCACCCCGTCCGAATCCACGTCGAGTTCCAGGGCGCGGGATGGATCGGCGAACGCGCGCAGCCGCGCATCAAAGCCGAATACGCCCGCCGCCAGAGGGAACTCGTGCGTTTCGAGAATGCGGTAGACGTCCGCCACGGCACCCGTTCCACGAAAGTCGAGAATGTTCGCTTCTTCCGAAGCCGCAGCCGATATCTCGACGGGAAAGCCGAACAGTGATCCCTCCAATCCGGATGAAGAAAAGTGATGCGGAGACTGGAATCGCGCGTTCCCGTTCAGGCCGCCAAACAGCAGTTTCAGGTCAACCAGGTCGAGCGTCACGTCGTCCACCTCGAACCCGAGGTCGAGGTCCGCGGGACCCGAGGCATCATCGATGGGGATCCGCAGGTCTCCGTCGATGCCCAATGCACCGTCGGCTCGCCAACTTTCCGAGACGAAGTGCAGTTCCTCCGCCAGCGGCGTGGTACGCACGAACTCGAGAGCGCGCGCGGCAGCGGCCCGCGCATGCAGCGTCATGTCCACATATCCCCCGCGCAACGGCACCCGGATATCCGAGTCCCGGATCTCGCCCCCGAACAACACGCCCTCGGCGACGCGTCCCCGTGCCTCTTCGCCGGTAATCGTGACACTTCCGTGCAAGCCCTCAGCGGGCGGCCAGTCGACGTGATAGTCGACCGTGCCGTCAACCACCAAGCCAGTGACCTCGAAGCGGCGGTTCGGCAAGCCCGGACGCGTTTGCGTATGCCCGTGGAACGCCGCGGAAGCGGAATTCAGTTGTCCATCCACAAGACTCGACCTGAGCCAGGCCTTCAGGTCGCGGCCCAACCCCTGGGGCAAATGTCGCTTGATCACCCCGGCCGGCAAGCCATCGGCCAATCCGAGGAGCACGAATTGGCCGTCGAAAGAGTCCCGGGGACGAGTGAGCGAGAAGCCGCCACCCGCCGCAGCAGTCCCCAACGCAACCTGCACGTTGCCGCGGACACCGAGATAGCCCGGTTCGAACCAGAAAGTGACATCTCCCGATCCAGCATCGTAATCCCACGGATTGTCGAAGTGCCGGGGCAGTCCGAAACGCAACGCCTCGCATCGAAAGTCGACCCGAAACCCCTGCAGATGGCCCCGCAGGTGCCCGCAGCCGTTCGCCAGTTCGGGCACGCCCTGGTAATTCGACATGGAGAGGGAATCGAGCCTGGCTTCGTAGGCGAGTCCGCGTTCACTCAGGTGGGCACGAACCGCTCCCAGTCTGCCCTCGGCAGCCACACCTTCGAACCAGTGTCCGTGCGGTCCCAACCCGGCAGCGAGCAACGAATTCAGGACGGCAATGTCGACACCGGCGAACCAGAATCCGACTCCAGCCGCATCGGCGCTGACACCGATGCCTTCCAGATCAAGGAAAGCATCACCCGCCGTTACCTGGAGTGATGAGACGCCTCGATACGCGCCGTCCCGACCGACTGAACGGGCAACGGTCGTGCCCACGGCCGTAAGCGGTCCCGCCTCTCCGCCCGATACTCGCGCATCCGCCACGGCCGCAGCGCTGCTGCCGTCGCCGGTCCATTTTCCGTCCACGGCGAGGAGCACGTCCGGAAGCGCAAGCGCCTGGGCAAGTTCGCCGGCGAGCGACACGTCATCGACGAGGAACCGCGCGTTTCCCGCTGGCACGGTGCCACCCACATCCGTCATGTCCAGGTCAACGAAGACACAGCCGCATTCTTCCCCCGGGGCGCCACCCCCGTTGTTGACCCGAGGACTTCCCGACTCGGGGACAACGATCGCCCGCCAACGATGCCGGTCGCCACGATTCGTCGCCTCGACTTCCGCCCGCACCGTGCCAGTCGCGGAATAGCCTGCGAGTTCGAGCAGACCAGCGAAGGACACCTCGTCGCTGTGTTTGAGGAATTCTCCCAGTTCCGTGTCCCCGGCTTCGCCATCGAGCCGCCAGCCCGACCGCGTCCGGACGAAACGCAGAAGCGCCGATTCGACACGCAGGCGGCGAGCCACCAGCCGATTGCGCCAGAGGCTCTCCAGGACATCGAGTTCGACGTCCAGCCCCTTGAGTTCCCCGCCGCCAAAGGTAACGGTCGTGGCGGAGACCGACGGGTTCAGGTGGCGCCAGGATCCTGCCAGTCCCTCAACGGCCACCCCGGTCTTCGCGAGGTGCGCGTTGACGCGATCTTCGAACTCGTGGATCTTGGCAAAGAAGAGCCGGCCGCCACCCTGCATGAGCGCGAAGACCACGGCCAGCACGGTGACGAGTAGCAAGGCAGTTCGTGCGAGAGTCGCCACGTGCCGCTCCTGGTGCCGTCAGCCCCAGGCAACGCGGCGGGTACAGCGTTGAACCAGCTCAGCCACGAGCGGCCACCAGACCATCGTCATGACGGCGGGAACCACCAACGTAACCGACATCGGCGTATCCTGCGCAAGCGCCGCCGCGCCACCCTTGGCGCATCCCAGTCCAAGCGCCAGCAGGAAGACCACGACGGCCTGCTGCAAACGGGAGTACATTCGAAGCCGCTCGTAGTACGACCATGCGACGAAGACCACGGCCGCGAGGCATAGCCCATTGACCCCAAGGGGACCTCCCTGCAGAACGTCGAGGACGAGACCGACGAACCAGACGAAGATCATGGGAACCCTGTCCGGCCGCTCCACCCCCCAGTAGAACACGGCGAGCAGGACCCATTCTGGCCGCAGCAGCGCCACCCACCCGGGCGTATCGAACGGAAAGTCCGTCACCGATAGCGGCAGGGCGAGCAATAGTGTCAGGAATACGACCCATCCCCCGCGAAAGGGATTCACTGCATCTGCCCGGCTGACGGCTGGGACACGACCAGCACATAGCGACTGCGATCAAGGTCCGCAGCCGGTTTCACCTCGACCTGGGCGTAGGGCGCCGTTCGCAACTTCTCGACAGAAGTCACCGTACCTACCGGGTAGCCCTGGGGGAAGCGGCCGCCCAGCCCCGAACTGTTGAGGAGGTCACCTTCGCGAATGTCCGCCGACTTCGGAACAGGGTCCAGTTCGAGGACGTCCGACTTGCCCACGCCGGCGGCGATCACGCGGATGTTGTTGCGAACTACCTCCGCCGGCACGGCGTGTGTCGTATCGGTGATCAGAAGTACGACACTCGTTGCTCGGGCTGTCTCCACAACCTGTCCAAACAGGCCGCGGGTGTCGATCACCGCCTCGCCGACAGCGACACCGTCGGCCGCGCCCTTGTCGATGACGACCCGGTGTTTCTGCGGGTCCGGCACCACGGCGACGAGTTCGGCGATGAGCTTCTCCCCCGGCACCCGCGCGCTGCTGCCCAGAAGCTCCCGCAGCCTGTTGTTCTCCTCCCGCAGGGCCAGGAACTGCTGCGAAACCGCGGACAGTTCCACCACCTGCTTCTCGAGCCGCGTTATCTGTTCGCGCATCCCCACCCGGTCTGACACGACATCGACAAACCAACTGCCGCCGTCCCAGACATTGGTGGGTACATTCGCAACCATGTACACGGGGGTGGCGACAGTACCGACCACCGACCGGACAGGGGCCAGAAGGCGGGTGTTCGCTTCGACGAAAGCGAGGAGAACGGACAGCGTGGCAAGTCCGGCGAGCAGGTATCCGGCAGTGGATTCTCGCGCGAACAACCCTTTCATGGGCCGCTGCCCGTTACTGCCGAAACCCGGGTCATCCCGAAACCAGGCGGGTCACCGGTAAAGGAGCAGATCCGAGTCCAGGCCTTCATCCATGAGTTCGAGGGCTCTGCCTCCACCCCGCGCGACGCAGGTCAACGGATCGTCCGCAACGACCACCGGCAACCCGGTCTCCTCCGAGAGCAACGTGTCCAGACCGCGCAACAGGGCGCCGCCCCCGGTTAGCACGAAGCCCGTTTCGCCGATGTCCGAGGACAGTTCGGGCGGCGTCTGTTCCAGCGCCGTCTTCACGTGTTGCACGATCATGGAGAGCGGATCCTGCAACGCCTCCAGTATCGCCGTGCTGTCCAGCGTGATGCTGCGCGGCACACCCTCCGCCAGGTTGCGTCCGCGCACGTCGATCTCGAGCTTTTCGTCCAGCGGAAACGCCGCCCCGATCTCCTGCTTGATCCGCTCCGCCGTCGCCTCGCCGATCAGGCTGCCCTTGGTGCGCCGCACGTAGTTGGCGATGGCCTCGTCGAAACGGTCACCGCCCACGCGAACCGTCTCGCTGTAGACGATGCTGTTCAGTGAGATGATGGCTATCTCGGTGGTGCCGCCACCCACGTCCACAACCATCGTGCCCCAGGCCTCGTGGACGGGCAGACCCGCGCCCAGGGCGGCGGCCATTGGCTCTTCGATCAACCGTACATCCCTGGCCCCGGCCGACTCCGCCGACTCGGTGATCGCCCTCCGCTCGAGTTCGGTGGACTTGCATGGGACGCACACCAATACACGCGGACTCGGACGTATGAAGGCGTTCTCGTGGACCTTCTTGATGAAGTACTGGAGCATCTTCTCCGTGACGACAAAGTCCGCGATCACCCCGTCGCGCAACGGCCGTATCGCCGTGATGGTGCCGGGCGTGCGTCCGAGCATTCGCTTGGCCTGCGAACCCACCGCCGCCACGCTCCGCTGATTGTTTCCGTCGCGTATTGCGACTACCGAGGGCTCGTCCAGAACGATGCCCTTGTCGCGCACGTAGATGAGAGTGTTGGCCGTTCCGAGATCGATGGATAGATCCTTCGAAAACAACCCACGGATGGCCTTGAACATCGTGAAGAGAAAACTTGCGACCCGAGATGCAGTTGCACTCTAACAACGGCACCACCGTTCAGCAAGAATGCCGACGGAGCACCCGAGCCCGGCCAGTCCACCCCGAAGAGGGTCTCTCCGAAATGAGAATGCGCCGCCGGATGTAGTAGAGTCAGCGAATTGCCGACACCGACGATACCGCCGATGGACCGCGAGACCCTCGCCAGGCTGGCACGCCTCGCCCAACTCGAACTGACGCCGGAAGAAGTGGGTCCCGCGCTTGACGATCTCAGCAGGATCGTCGCACTGATCGACGAAATGCGCGCCGTCGATACCCGGGACGCAACGCCGCTTGCACATCCCCTGGATGCCGATCAGCCGCTGCGCGACGACATCGCGACGGAGTCGGTGGATCGCGAAACCTACCAGGATATCGCCCCGGCGACGCGCCAGGGTCTCTACCTGGTTCCCAGGGTCGTGGAGTGAGCCGCTCCGGTGAACGGGGATGAATCCATCGCCGCGCTCCGGCGCGGCCTGCTCGACAGGCGCTACAGCGCCGTCGAACTGACCGAACACTCCCTTTCCCGCATCGCCGCCAACGAAACGCTCAACTGTTTCATTACGATCGATCCAGACGGGGCGTTAGCCGCGGCGGCGGCCGCGGATTCACGCATCGCCCGGGGCGAGGCCGGACCATTGACGGGCATTCCCCTGGCGCACAAGGATGTCTTCTGCACGAGGGGCATACGCACGACGTGCGCATCCCGGATGCTTGCGAATTTCATCGCGCCTTACGATGCGACGGTGGTAAGCAGGCTGGCGCAGGCCGGGGCGGTATGTCTCGGCAAGACGAACATGGACGAATTCGCGATGGGGTCCTCCAACGAAACCAGTTGGTTCGGTCCGGCTCGTAACCCGTGGGATTCGGGCCGCGCGCCTGGCGGCTCATCCGGGGGGTCCGCAGCCGCGGTCAGCGCCGGCCTCGTACCGTGCGCCACCGGCACCGATACCGGAGGGTCCATTCGCCAGCCCGCGGCATTCTGCGGCGTGACCGGTCTCAAGCCCACCTACGGCCGCGTCTCGCGGTACGGGATGGTGGCATTCGCATCGAGTCTCGACCAGGGCGGTGCCTTCGCCCGCGATGCCGAAGACGTGGCGGCCCTGCTGCAAGTCATGGAGGGGCACGATCCCCTGGATTCCACCAGTACCACGGCGGAACCCACCGCATTTGACGGTTCCGGGTCGATGACCATCGGCCTGCCCGGCGAATACTGGGACGACCTGGATGCGGACATGGGCGCGGTTCTCGAGGCCGCGACGCGGGAACTCGAGGCCGCCGGCCACACGTTGAAGACCGTGTCGCTCCCGCACACGGCGGCAGCGGTACCGGCCTACTACGTCATCGCAAGCGCCGAAGCGTCCGCCAACCTGTCCCGTTACGACGGCGTCCGGTTCGGATACCGTGCCGAGTCACCAGACAACATCGACGACCTCTACCGCCGTTCCCGCGCCGAGGGCTTCGGCGCGGAGGTCAAGCGGCGCATCCTAACGGGAACCTACGCGCTCTCGATCGGCTATTACGACGCCTACTACCTGCAGGCGCAACGGGTGCGTCGCCTGATTCGCCAGGACTTCCTCGACACGTTCGACCAGGTCGACGTGATCGCCGCGCCGGTGACGCCGGGGGTCGCCTTCCCGCTCGGCGCCGTCACCGAGCCGGTGGCGATGTACCGCCAGGACGTTTTCACGATTCCCGCCAGTCTCGCGGGCCTGCCGGCGATGTCCCTGCCGTGTGGGCTGCTGGAAGGGCTACCCGTGGGGCTGCAGCTCATCGGACCGCACTTCGAGGAAGGCAGAGTCCTCGAACTTGGGGCACATTATCAGCGCCGCACGGACTGGCACCGCCAGCGCCCCCACATCCCGCTGGACACCGATGGTCCCCGGGAGGTTTCCGATGCAGTTTGAAAGCGTCATCGGACTAGAGATCCACGTGCAACTCGCCACCGCCTCAAAGATCTTTTCCGGCGCGGCCACGGCCTACGGCGCTGCCCCGAATACGCAGGCCTGCCCTGTGGATCTTGGCCTGCCGGGGGTTTTGCCGGTCGTTAACCGGGAGGCTATCCGCATGGCATTGACCTTCGGTCTCGCGATCGATGGCGAGATCGCGCCGGCCTGCCGTTTCGACCGCAAGAACTACTTCTACCCTGACCTCCCCAAGGGCTACCAGATCAGTCAGTTCGAGCAACCCATCGTCGGCCGTGGCACGGTCACCATGGATTCCGTGGACGGCGACGGGGAGCCCCGCGCTATCGGCATCACCCGCGCGCACCTCGAGGAGGACGCCGGAAAGTCGGTCCACGATGCGTTTGCCGGCTTGACCGGCATCGATCTCAACCGCGCCGGAACGCCGCTGCTCGAGGTGGTATCGGACCCAGACCTGCGCACACCAGAAGAGGCTGCGGCCTTCTTCCGGGAAATGCATGCACTGGTGCGAGCCTTACGAATCAGCGATGGCAACCTGAACGAGGGATCCATGCGTTGCGATGCCAACGTCTCGGTTCGCCCCGTGGGGACCAGCGAACTCGGCGAACGCACGGAGATCAAGAACCTGAACTCCTTCCGGTTCGTGGAACGCGCCCTGCGCCACGAAATCGAGCGCCAGATCGATGTCCTCGAGGCGGGCGGAGCCGTCCAACGCGAGACGCGCCTCTACGATGCGGAACGCGACGAGACGCGGCCGATGCGCGGCAAGGAGCTATCGGACGACTATCGCTACTTTCCCGATCCCGACCTGCTACCCGTTCGAATTACGTCAGAAATGATGGAGGAAGCACGCGCGCACCTGCCGGAACTGCCCTCGTCGAAACGGGCCCGTTACGTGGACGACCTGGGCCTGTCCCAATACGCCGCGCGCGCGCTTGCCAACGACCCGGATACCGCCGGCTACTTCGACGCGACCGTCGAGGCCGGCGCCAACGCCAGGCAGGCCGCGAACTGGGTCATGGACCACGTGGCAGCCACGCTGCACCGCCACGAGACCGACATCTCGCAGTGCCCCGTGTCGCCGGGCCGATTGGCGCAACTCATCGCACGCATCGAGGACGGTTCAATCTCCAACACCGCCGCGAAGACCGTTTTCGACGCGCTATGGGAGGAAGGCGGCGACGTCGACGGGATCATCGATGCGAAGGGCCTGCGGCAGATGCGCGACCCCGACGAACTCGCCCGCATCGTGGCGCAGGTCATTGAAGGAAATCCAGACCAGGTCGCAGACCTCAAGGCGGGGCAGACCAAGATCCTGGGTTTCCTCGTCGGCCAGGTCATGCGCGCGACCCGGGGCAAGGCGGACCCGAGACAGGTGAACGCACTGCTGAAGGAAGCGCTTGGCGTCGGCTAGCAGCCTGCGCCGTAGAGCGGCACAAAGTGCCGGTCAAGGCGCGGCGCGACAGGTGGGCTTGGGCGGGGTGAAACACGGCGCGCCCGGGCCGGCGGGTTTCATGGCGCTGATATGTTTTGACCTGTCAAGTTGGCCAAGGAACACTCG
>JAPPGA010000082.1 GCA_028821515.1 Gammaproteobacteria bacterium
CGTCGCCGCGATCCGGCTGCTGGCGCTGACCGGCTGCCGCCGCAGCGAAGTGCTCGATCTGCGCTGGCGCGACATCGGCCCGGACGCGCTCAACCTACGGGACTCGAAAACTGGCCCGCGCGCGGTGCCGCTCGGCGAGGCGGCGCGGGCGCATATCGCGGCGCTGCCCGGTTCCCGAAAGCCGGATGCGTTCCTGTTCCCGAGCTACGCCCACGGCAGGGGCTACGACTCCATACGCGATTGCTGGCGCGCGGTCTGCGCGGATGCGAGGCTCCGCAGGCTGCGCCTGCACGACCTCCGGCACACGGCAGCCAGTCAGGCCGTCATGTCTGGCGAGAACCTGCCGCTCGTCGGCAAGCTGCTCGGCCACAAGCGGCACCGGACGACGGCGGGCTACGCCCACCTTGCCGACGGGCACCTTGTCGAAGCGGCGGAGAGAGTCGGTAGCAGCATCGCCAGCGCAATGGGGACAGTTCGGGTCTAAATAGCGGAGTGGAAATGTAGTTCAAAACGGAACTCGGGCGACATTCGACCGTCAGCACAGTTGCGAGACCGAACCCCCTCCGTCGAGGAGAGGGCCCGAATGTCACACAGTGTAGTCAAGATGACTCGCACAGTAAGTTACCACGGAAAGCGTCCTATATTTTGTCATCGGGGAACCTTCTTCCGAGTGCTGCGCCGGGCAAGAACAATGTGACGACATTAGCTTTGGCGCTCAATTCAGCCGCAGTTGCTAACCTCCGGGTACACACTGCAAAATGTTTTTGTGTACAGTTCCCAGGGTCTCTTTTGTTGACGTACCAGCCAATCCGAGGACAAAGCTGTCATGAACTTGGACCACTGTTCAGGCGAGTTCTGCTTTGTAGTGCGCAGCAACGCTAGAGTTTCGAACAGATAAAGTGCATCGGCTAGCTTACGCCGCGCCGCGAGCCCGGCTTCCTCCCGCAGCTGGCGCATAGCATCGATACCGTCCATCAAGAGGAGAATATGGCGATTCTCAATGTCACGGTTGCTGAAAAGCAGATCAAGAAAGCGGTTCGCGTTAGCGCGCATATCTCCTGGGGCGACCATTGGCCAGACTCGCTTGATCGAGACTGCTTGACCCTCGTCAGTTTCCATGCTCCAGTAGTATCGTGAGACGATGCCGGCTACCGCCACGCGACTGGCATCCCAATCCTCTAGCCGGAAAGACGCTCCCACATCGGTATTGATATAGCTCCCAGTCCGCGGTCTTGCAATTTCTCCGGCTGCCAATATCTCCGCAATCACGGACTCGATAGTGTGCTCGGGAACGGCCTCGCAGGCGGCGCATATATCCAAGAAGACCATAGCGTCCTCATAGCGCGTACCGGCGAACTCAATGGCGACTAACCCAAGGCCGCGCTTCGTCTTCACAAATCCAGCGTCCTCGGAGAAAGTGGCCGGGAGCTTGTCGAAACTCCAAAGCGTATAGAGGCTGGTGCCCCCGCCGTCTACAAACAGCGCTGCCGGGACCAACTCCGCATAACGGATGTGATAGCGAGATGATGCAGAGGCGCCGTTTACGGCGATATAGCCCGGGTACTCGCCGTCCGCATCCAACAACAACTCCACGGTCGGGAAGTGCCCGTCCTCCCCGAGTCCTATGGTGCCTTGGGACAGCACACCACCTATGTTCTCGAGCACCTCACGTCGAAGCACATGTTCCCCCGACGCGTGATACACGGAGTTACTACGGTCTATGGACTGCTCAACCAACTCCTCGTTTATCGACTCCTCGCCGTCACCGGTTGGTTGCTCGCCACCCCAGTTCGGATTCTTCTCAAGAGCGAGGAGCGGGGTGCCGTCCTCATGGACTTTCCTCCTCCATTTATATTCTGGATCGTCACCCTCCGGCACAGGCACATTGCTCCAAGATATCGTGCTGAAGGGGTCCGGGCAGCGTTGGCACTGAACCTCGGGTGCTTCGCCGCTCCATTCTGGATTCGGAACCAGGTCGACACCCCAGTCTGTTCTCACCCACATCCGGCTTCGCGTCTTTGCCTTTGGAGGAAGGTTGTCTGGGCCGATTTCGCGGGTGGGATCTGGACAAGCCGCGCATAATGTATCGGTCGGCGCCTCCTGTGCTAAGGCTGGGCACAACACCCCCAACACCATCCACAGACATGCGGGCCGAATTGCGCCCGAGATCGTCATTTCTTGCCCCCACTCTGAAGATTGTTGTCGTAGATGACTTGACGAATCCGCTCCGCTTCAACCTCACTGATATGACACAGCACCCAACTTCGAAGCGCCTTCTTCTTGGCCCCCTGTGATATGCCTTCCCGGTCGGCTTTCGCGTTGATTTTCTCAAGCGTCTGCCTAAGCCAGTCGCGCCAGGAAAACGACGGCGGGGGTGCTGGAGAGCCCCGTTTCCCACCCTCGGAGTATCCCGTCAGGCGCAGTATGATGAATCTGCCGAGCATGCCGTGCCAAATTTCTGGATCGATCTCAGGCTGCCTGCCTTGGGAAATCACATAGGCTATTGTTGCACTGCTACCCCTCCCAGAGACCTCTGGCGGAATAACGGGGCGACCTTCCCGTAACCGAGAGAGGGAAAAATAATTCGCACCATGTTCGCATTGCCATCCCACGTTGTTGTTTTGGCGCTCGACTTCAACCCACCCTAAACTGGACGAACCCGGAACTTTTGCGAGTCCAATCAGGTCCGCTTTCTGCGTTTGCGCATGCGCCGCTACCGCGAAGAACATAGCGCAAAATACAATGCCAAGCAGACCGCCACTCTTTCCGCTGTTCATTACCGGCCCTCCAGGAGGTATGCTGCTTCAGTGTCCCTGAGTACCGGATTTTCAAGTATGAGGTCATAGGCGGTCTGATCCGATTTCGTGGTTGCTTCGAGATCGGCTCCCACGAGATCGACCAAAGCTATTACAACTTCCTCACTCTTGCTCATACGCGCTGCATAGTGAAGTGGCGTCCAGTCGCGCTCGTCGGTCGCGTTCACGTCGGATCCTCGCTCCAGCAGCAACTCGACCATATTGTGATCGCCTTCAGCGGCGGCA
The DNA here is from genome assembly GCA_028821515.1 of Gammaproteobacteria bacterium. Taxonomy (GTDB): domain Bacteria; phylum Pseudomonadota; class Gammaproteobacteria; order Pseudomonadales; family Azotimanducaceae; genus VXNE01. The sequence goes on from JAPPGA010000082.1 coordinate 3,042, forward strand.
AAGTGCAGGGGAATTGCGCCAGCGACGGTGCGAGCAGCGACATCCGCTCCGAATTCAATCAACATGTCGAGCACGGATGTTCGGTTACTCGCTGTAGCCGCCAAATGCAGCGGCGTTGCACCGAGGAATCTTGGATCGGCCACCAAGAGCCCCTCAGCATCCACAGTAAGGGTCACGTCGGCCCCTTGGGCCAGTAGGTGGCGGATCGTCGGCAGCCTCTCGTCGTCCAATAATCTGGCAGCGGCCAACAAAGGCGGTGCCGCTCTACAGTCCCCGTTCCGTTCATTCACCGCTTCCAACGGCGGGAAGAAACCCGTGAAGGGAGACGACTGACCCACGAATATCGTCGCGCTAAGCACATAGGCGCACGCGTCGACAGTATTCTGGGATGTCTGAACCTCGCGGTTCGCGGCACAGCCTCCCAGCATCGTCAGAACTATGGCAACGGAGACGAATCGGATGAAGCGGGGGGGTGTACCGAGCAGCGGTATCAGGCGTGGCCAATCGAGTTGTTGTGGCGGGAAATGGCCCGTCTTGTAGTTGACTGGCATTCGCTCGCTCTCCTCTACTCCCAGAAAGGACTAACCCAGAGTGTCGGTCCGGGATCCTCTTCGGTCCACATGAACCACCTCAAGGTCACACGGTTTGTGGGACACGTGTGGGCATCAAACCCCATTGATGGACAAACATGGACATAAAGTGTCCAACAAATCTCCGGATGTCAAGCGCATGGTCGGCCGTCGACGCGAGAGGGTGGAGTTGGTGGGCCCACCAGGACTCGAACCTGGGACCGATCGATTATGAGTCGAGCGCTCTGACCAACTGAGCTATGGGCCCTTGACCGGTAGTCTAACCGCTACCGGTATTACAGCCGAAGGCCGTCTGGCTAACGCGTGTCGCCGAGTTCGTCGAGGAATCCGCGCAGGTGTTCGGACCGGCTCGGATGGCGCAGCTTTCTCAGCGCCTTGGCCTCGATCTGGCGGATGCGTTCACGCGTGACATCGAACTGCTTGCCGACCTCCTCCAGCGTGTGGTCGGTATTCATGTCGATGCCGAAGCGCATGCGCAAGACCTTCGCTTCGCGCGTGGTGAGGTCTCCGAGCACGGAACGGGTCGCCTCTTTCAGCCCTTCGCTCGTCGCCAGCTCCACCGGCGAACCGACGGTGGAGTCCTCGATGAAGTCGCCGAGGTGGGAGTCCTCGTCGTCGCCGACGGGCGTCTCCATGGAGATCGGCTCCTTCGCGATCTTCAGCACGCGCCGGACTTTCTCCTCCGGCATTTCCATGCGCTCGCCGAGTTCTTCCGGAGTCGGATCGCGCCCCATTTCCTGAAGCATCTGCCTTGAAATGCGGTTGAGCTTGTTGATCGTCTCGATCATGTGAACCGGAATTCGTATCGTGCGCGCCTGATCCGCGATCGAGCGCGTGATCGCCTGGCGGATCCACCAGGTCGCGTAGGTCGAGAACTTGTAGCCGCGCCGGTACTCGAACTTGTCCACCGCTTTCATGAGGCCGATGTTGCCCTCCTGGATCAGGTCCAGGAACTGCAAACCACGGTTCGTGTACTTCTTGGCGATGGAAATCACCAGGCGCAGGTTCGCCTCGACCATGTCCTTCTTCGCCCGGCGCGCCTTGGCCTCGCCCACGGCCATGCCGCGATTGATCTCCTTGATTTCACCGATGGAGACCCCGGTCTGGCTGGCGATGTTCTTGAGCTTTTTCTGCAGCCGTATGATTTCCGGCTTGTTCGCATCGAGCGCCTTGCTGTAGGGGTGCCTGGCCTTGATGTGCCGGTTTACCCAGGCAATCGACGTCTCATGCCCCTGGAACTCCTTCAGGAACGCCCGGCGTCCCATACCGACCTCGTCGACGCACACTTCCATCATCGCGCTTTCGTAGCGCCGGACCTGGGCCCGCGCCACGCGCGGCATTTCGACGAGCACCTCGTAGTGCTTGGGCACGAGTTTGAACGGCGACATCGCGACCGAGACCGCCTGCCGGTCTCGCTTTGCTGCTTTCGACAGGCGGCCCTCGGACGCGGCGGTCTTCTGCGCCTTTTCACGCGCTTTCCGCAACACGCCGAATCGCCTGGCCGCCTCTACCGGGTCGGGTCTCTTTTCGTCGTTGTCATCGTCCTTCTTGTTGTTGTTTGCCTGCGTGCGGGCATCCACCTGCGCGGCACGTGGCACGTTTTCGGCGGGGTCGAGATAACCGACCAGCACGTCGGCCAGCTTGTCATTCTCCACCGCCAGGTCATAGGCCTTGAGCAGGTATTCCACGGTGCCGGGGAAGTAGGCCAGCGACGACAGCACGTCGCGGATCCCTTCCTCGATGCGCTTGGCAATGGCGATCTCGCCTTCGCGGGTCAACAGGTCGACCGTGCCCATTTCACGCATGTACATGCGCACCGGATCCGTCGTCCGGCCGACCTCCGTCTCGACCGCTGCAAGGGCCGCGGCGGCTTCTTCGGCGGCGAGTTCGTCGGCGGTGTTCTCCTCCGCGTTCATCAACTCGTCGGGGTCCGGCGCGGTTTCGTACACCGTGATCCCCATGTCGTTGATCATCCGGATGATGTCTTCGATCTGGTCCGGATCGGAGATGTCCTCCGGCAGGTGGTCGTTGACCTCGGCGTAGGTCAGGAATCCCTGTTCCTTGCCCTTTGCGATCAGGTCCTTCAAACGCGATTGCTGTTTTTCTGTCTCGGTCGCCATAACCCCTCGATGTGGAAAGATCTGCCCTGGCGAGCAAACCCGCAATTATACATGCTTCCCCTTGACGTCAGTGACACGGGATTTCTTCCGTCCGCCTTGTTACTTTGCTTGTGCCCGCTCCGTTCTGGACGATGTTCCGACGCCGATGTCGTCCACTCCGCTTGCATGAAGTACGCCTACACCGTTGGGGGGACGCTGACACTTCCTTACGCGTCAGCGGTCGGGGCAAGCTTCCCCGGCTGAAGGCTCCTGGCAGCCAACGACGCGTTCCATCGTGCGACATTCTCCTCTGTGGGGGCATTTCTGATCGAATCAACCAGTGCGCGTCCGCGGCGGCGCGCGCGGTTGTTCAAATAGAGCCTGACGCGGGAGACAAATTCCGTTTCCAGGGCGTTGGCATCAAGTAGTTGTTCGGCCTCTGCCAATGCACGCAATTCATCGTAGATGGATTCGTGGACAAAACGCGCCAACAGGACCGAGACATCGGCGTCGCCGTACTTCGCCACGCACCGTGCCACGCGAAGGAACAGCGAATCGTCATCGGCCGCACCAAGCAGATCGCCGACAAGCGACGCGTCCAGCTTCTGGAACAGCGCCGGATTGTGCATCAGGCTACGCAGCAACCACTGGTCGAGCCCCGCGGTGCGGGCTGCGGGCGCTGGCTCCGGATCCAGCGGCGGAGGCTCTTCTACGCGCCGTTGTTCAGTATCTGCCGACGGCGGGTCGATCGCATCGGGATCCAGTTCCGCGATGCGGGCCAGGCGATCGACCAGCAGGCGCCTCAAGACCCCTCTCGGGATGCGGGATACAAAGGGCCTGGCAAGTTCGCAAAGCCGGGCGCGGGCGTCCATGGATGTGAGGTCGAGTCCCTCCGACAGGGAATCGACGAGATACTCCGCGGCGGGTTTCGACGCCGCAATCAAATCCTCCAGGTGCTCTCTGCCCTTGCTTCTGACGAGGCTGTCGGGATCCTCACCCTCCGGCAGGAAAACGAACTTGCACTGGCGTCCGTCGCGCAACGACGGAAGACTCGCCTCCAGCGCACGCCACGCCGCCTGCCTGCCTGCCCGGTCACCGTCAAAACAGCACACCACTTCGGGAGTATTTCGATAGAGCCGCTCGAAGTGCTCCGTGCCGACTGCGGTGCCCAGGGTCGCGACGGCGTTCCGTATCCCGTTCCGGGCCAGGGCGACCACGTCCATGTACCCTTCGACCACGATCAGCCGATCAAGCCCGCTGCCGCGCTGCGCGGAATGCCTGGCCTCGTAGAGTCCGTAAAGCTCGCGCGCCTTGTGGAAGACCGACGTCTCCGGTGAGTTCAGGTACTTGGGACCGTCTTCCGCATCGGACAGGAGGCGCCCACCGAAAGCCACCACCCGGCCCCTCGAATCGCGAATCGGGAACATGATGCGGTGCCTGAACCGGTCATAGGTACGCCCCGCGTCGTTTCGCGCCACCAGCCCAGCCGCGACCATCCTGTCCGGCTCCGCGTCCAGCCGCGTCTTCAGGAAATCCCATCCCGGCGGCACATACCCGATTCGGTACCTCGCCGCGGTCCTGCCGTCGAGACCGCGCCCCTTCAGGTAGTCAATCGCTTCGGGATGATCCCGCAGGGCTTGGCAGTACAGCTTCGCCGCCTTGTCCAGCAGTTCGTAGAGCCCGGTATCAGGCTTCTCGATCCGCCCGCCGCCTTCCCTCGGCACCTCGACGTGGGCGATGGCCGCCAGCGCCTCGACCGCCTCGACAAATTCCATCCGATCGTGCTCCATCAGGAAGGCGATCGCCGTACCGCCGGCACCACAGCCGAAACACTTGTAGCCACCCCGTTCAGGGTTGACGATGAACGAGGGGGTCTTCTCCTGGTGGAAGGGACAGCAGGCCTTGTAGGACTTGCCCGCCTTGGTCAGTTTCACCCGCGAATCGATGAGGTCGACGATGTCGATCCGCTGGAGCAGATCATTGATGAAGGACTGCGGAATCAGACCGGCCATTGGCGATCAGATTAACGCTTCCGGGACGCGAAAGGTAGGAGAAGCCTTGTCCAATGGGAAGTGAGCCTATGCGCGCGACGCGATTCCAACGCAAAGTGAGCCTGAGGTGGTGTCGGGGATCATCGGGAGATGATCGTGACACTACGGACCGAACGGATTCGAACCATCGAGCAGGTTGCCGCCTTCGTCGAGGCGAGCGCGCCGGTGGAGTTCCAGCCGCTGGACCGGGCGGGTGCGTACGCGTTCGTGGCGCGGACGTTGACGCGGCTCGGCTACCGCACGTTGGACAAGCCGGCGAAGGCGCTGGTGAAGCGTTACCTGGCGAAGACCACGGGCTACTCGCGTGCGCAGCTCACGCGGCTCATCCGCCAGCACCGCGAGACGGCGAAGGTGGTCGATCGCCGGGACGGCAACCAGGGCCGGCCCTTCGCGCGCGTGTACACGCCGGCCGATATCCGCCTGCTGGCGCGCGTGGACGCGGACCTGGGCCAGATGTCGGGGCTGGCGACGCGGGTGGTGATGCACCGCGAGCACCACGTCTTCGGCGACGCGCGTTTCGAGCGCCTGGCCGGGATCTCGGCCAGCCACATCTACAACCTGCGGGGTTCGCGCACCTACCGCACGCAGCGCACGGTGGTGACGGGCACCAGGGCGACGTCGGTGTCGGTGGGCGAACGCCGCGCGCCGCAGCCGGATGGGCGCCCCGGCTTCCTGCGCGTCGACACCGTGCACCAGGGCGATCGCGACGGCGCCAAGGGCGTGTACCTGATCAACATGGTCGACGAGGTGACGCAGTACGAGTTCGTCGGCGCCGTCGCGCGGATCACGGAACGCTTCCTGGGAGACTGTCAGGAATTCCGTGTCACAGGGTCATAGCATGAGTCCAACAAGGAGG
>JAPPGA010000015.1:0-22533 GCA_028821515.1 Gammaproteobacteria bacterium
TCTCGTGGGATCGACGCTCTCCCTTCAGGCTCACTTCACGTGGGACAAGTCTGCCGGTCGCGATGTGCGGCGTTTTTTCGTATGCTCGGCGATATGGCTGTGTTGCAGCGGCACGATGTGCGAACATGGCCTTACGTTCGACAGGAGGACACATGAACTTGATTCGAATAATCGCTGCCCTGCTGGCAGTTGGGGTGCTGGTAGGTTGTGAGCAAGCTGCTGAAGAGCCTGCGGCCCCGGCCGAAGAAGCTGCGGAAGAGCCGATGGAAGCAGTAGATGTTGAGCCGGCAGCCGAAGGCGGCGAAGAGGCTGCGGAAGAGCCCATGACGGAGCTTGAGCCGGCAGCCGAAGGCGGCGAAGAGGCAGCCGAAGGCGGCGAAGAGCCCATGACGGAGCTTGAACCGGCAGCCGAAGCAGCGGAGGAAGGCGGTGAAACTGCCGCCGACGCCATGGACGCTTCGGAGATGCCTGCGGACGCGGACGACGGCTAGCCGCCGATCCGCGAGACGATTGCCAAGAGAGGTACCTCTGATGGGCACCTCCCGAACGGCCTGTGGCCGTGCTGCCGCAGCCCGTGACGTTTTCTCTACTACGCGCCCGCCCGCCCTTGCCCATACGTAGCAGGGGCCGTGTGCGCGCCTTCAGATTCACCTTTGCCACCTTATTGTGGGGACATTCGCTTCGGCTGACTTGCCAGATGGGTGCGATGGAGTTTGACCGAAATCGGAAGTACCAGCGCTTCGGCGCCCGTTCAGCCGTCTTTTGGGTCACTTGAGGACCAGAGGAAAAGGACGAAACCACCACAGGAGGGACAAAGTTGAAGATATACGCAGGAAACCTTCCCTATAGCGTGACTTCAGAAGCGCTCGCGAAGATGTTCGAAGAGCACGGCGCTGTAGAGGATGCACAGGTGATCACGGACAGGGAAACCGGACGTTCCAAGGGATTCGGTTTCATCGACATGCCGGACAACGCCGAAGCTGACCAGGCGATCAAGGCGTTCAACGGTACCCAGCTCAACGGCCGGCAGATCACCGTGAATCAGGCGCGTCCGCGCAGAGACCGGTTTCGGCGGTAAAGCCCGCCCCCTTGGGGGTCAATTGCTCCCCTAGTGTCGTGTGACACGACACTAGGCGTAGCGCCGCCGCATGTCCGCCACGGACTGCCGAATGATCTCCTCCAGGACGTTCAGGTCGACGTCACGGAGCCTGTTCACGTAGAGGCAGGACTTCCCGGTCCGGTGCTTGCCCAACCTGGAAAGCATCTCCCCGTAATCGTCGAACCCGGGCATGATGTACACCGTGAGATTCCGTTTGCCAGGCGACAGGCCGGTGAGGGGCCAATCCCCTTCGCGGCCGCTCGCGTACCTGTAGTGGTAGCTGCCGAATCCGACGAGCCTGCTTCCCCACATCTTCGGCGGTTCCTCCGTCGCCTGTCGCATGATCGCGATTACGCAACGGGCGTCTTCGCGCCGGTCCTCGTTGTCGACGCTGTCGAGAAAGGCCTCGACACTGGCGTCGCTGGGCCTGGTCTTCAGCGTAGCCATCAGTAATACCTATCCAGTTGCATCCACGCGAAAGAGCTCGCGCAAGGCAGTGCCGGGGTCGCGGGCGCGCATGAACGCTTCGCCCACAAGAAAGGCTTCGACTCCGGCGTCGCGCATGCGCCGGACGTCCTCCCGGGTTCGGATGCCGCTCTCCGTCACCACCGTCGTTCCCTTCGGCACCTCGGACAACAGCGACAGGGTGGTTTCCAGCGAGGTGTCGAATGTCCTGAGGTTGCGATTGTTGATGCCGAGGAGGGGCGGCGCCGCCTTGAGGGCACCATGAAGTTCCCATGCGTTGTGCACTTCCACCAACGCGTCGAACCCCAGTTGCGCGGCGAGTGCGGTGAGCGAAGCGATCTGTTCCGGTTCGAGGGCGGCGGCGATCAGAAGGATGCAGTCCGCGCCGAGTTGCCGGGCCTCGAATACCTGGTATTCGTCGATGACGAAATCCTTGCGCAGCAGCGGCAGTTTCGATGCGGCTCTCGCCGTCGCCAGGTGCTCGTCCGAACCCCGGAAAAATGTCTCGTCGGTCAGGACGGAGAGGCAGGCGGCGCCGGCGGCCTCGTAGCTGGCGGCGATGGCCGCCGGGTCGAAGTGATCACGGATCGCGCCCCTGCTCGGCGATGCTCTCTTCATCTCCGCGATCACGGCGGGCTTTGTGCGTTTGATGGCGGCAGCGAAGCCGCGCGCGGGAATAGCGGATTCGGCAGCGGCGCGCACATCGGCCAGGGGCCGTTGGCGCCGCCGATCCGCCAGTTCGTCCGCCTTGTGAGACAGTATTCGGTCGAGGACCGTCATTGGCCCTGCGAGAGGCTCGCCAACTGGCTCGACAGGCGCGCCAGTTCCCGCATGCGTTCGGCGGCCAATCCAGACCCGATCGCATCCTGCGCCATCGCCACGCCGTCGACCAGGTGGGGCGCGACCCCCGATGCATAGATCGCCGCACCGGCGTTCAGCGCAACGACGTCCGACGCGGCTTCGTTCTCCTGGCTGAAGGCGGCCCTGATCAGGGCCAGGCTCTCGGCGGGGGATCCTGCCCGCATGGTGTCGGTGGAATGCGTTGACATGCCGAAATCCCGCGGGTGGACGGAGTACTCGGTGATTTCGCCGGACCTGCACTCGACCACGCTGGACGATCCCGAAACGGAGATCTCGTCGAGGCCGTCGCTATGCACGATCAGCACGTGCTCGGCACCAAGGAGCGCGGCCACTTCCGCCAGTATTCGTTGCCAGGCGGGCGCGAAAACTCCGATCACCTGGCGCTTCGCGTTGGCCGGGTTCGTAAGTGGACCGAGCAGGTTGAAGACCGTGCGCACGCCAAGTTCGGCCCGGACGGGGCCCGCGTGGCGCATGGCGCTGTGGTGGGCCTGCGCGAACATGAAGCCGATGCCCGCTTCCGTTATGCATCGCGCGATCTGTTCCGGGCTCAGCGACAGGTCGACGCCCGCGGCTTCGAGCACATCGGCGCTCCCGCTGGCGCTGGTCATGCCCCGGTTGCCATGCTTCGCCACGTGCGCGCCGGCTGCGGCGGCGACAAATGCCGCCGCGGTGGAGATGTTGAACAGCTTGGCGGCACCGCTGCCGCCGGTGCCTGCGGTGTCGACGAGGTTCGGGGCGTCCACGTCCACCTTTAGGCTAACGGCGCGCATGGCCTCGGCAGCACCGGCGATTTCCGCCGCCGTTTCGCCCGCCGTTCGAAGCGCCATCAGCACGCCCCCGATCTGTGCCGGTGTCGCGTCGCCGGCCATGATGATTTGGAACACGTCCCGCGCTTCCTCCCGTGAGAGATGCTCGCCAGCGGTCAGGCACTCAAGGGCTTCGCGTATGTCCATGTCTCTCCTTTCAGGCAGGCCTAACGGTCGAGGAAATTGCGCAACAGGTCATGTCCGACGCCGGTCATGAAGGACTCCGGGTGGAACTGTACGCCTTCGACATCGAACTCGCGATGCCTGAGCCCCATGATCTCGTCGTTGGCACCGTCTTCAAACCGCGTCCACGCCGTGACTTCGAGGCAGTCCGGCAACGTGTCGGGTGCCACGACCAGGGAGTGATAGCGCGTTGCTTCGAAACCGTCGGGCAGGTCTTCGAATACCCCGCGGCCGGCGTGGTGAATGGCGCTCATCTTGCCGTGCATGACCTGCCGCGCCCGTACGACGTCGCCGCCGTAGGCCTGGGCGATGCTCTGGTGCCCGAGACAGATGCCGAGAATCGGAATCCGGCCGCCGTAGCAGCGGACGGCGTCGACGGAGATGCCGGCCTCGTCCGGGGTGCACGGACCCGGGGAAATGACGATCTTCCCGGGTGCCGTCTGCTCTATCTCCTCCAGCGTGATTTCGTCGTTGCGGCGCACGTCAACGTCGGCGCCGAGTTCTCCGAGGTACTGGACCACGTTGTAGGTAAACGAGTCGTAGTTGTCGATCATCAGGATCATGCGGCGCATCCTACAGGCGTGGCCGGCGCGCCACCATGAGCGACACCTCCTGCGTCAGCACGACCATGCCGGCGTCATCGGTGACCGTGTCGGCGAGGGTGACGATGCCGATGTCGGAGCGACTTAAGGAGTCGCGTTTTTCGATGCAGCGGGTTTCATAGGTAAGCGTCGTCCCGGCACGGGCGGGATTCGGGAGACGCAGCTTGTCCTTGCCGAGCATGGCGACCACCCGGATCGGGTCCGGATGATCGAAGAAGAGCCGGGTACAGATGGCGAACAGGTGTGCGGACGATGCCACCAGCCCGCCGAACACGGAGGCACGGGCAGCTTCGGCGTCGGTGTGGAACGGTTGCGGATCCCAGGCTTGCGCGAAGTCGACGATCGCGGCTTCAGAAAGGAGATAAGTCCCTACGACGGAACGACAGTCGAGAGGGATGTCTTCGTAGTAGCGCATGTCGCCTGACTCACCGGACCCGCCGGTGCCAGCGTCTAGGACTTGGGGTCAGGATGCCTGCGGCGCGATGCCCAGTTCGTCGAACATGGCCATGTCCGAATCGAAGCTCGGGTTCGGCGTCGTCAGGAGCCGGTCGCCGCAGAAGATCGAGCCGGCGCCGGCGAGGAAGCAGAGTGCCTGCGCCTCCTCCGAAAGATCGGTGCGCCCCGCCGAAAGGCGAATGACTGAACACGGCATGAGTATGCGCGCCACGGCGATGCAGCGAACCGTTTCCAGCGGGGAGATCGTCTCTGCGCCGTACATTGGCGTTCCCTCCGCCTGCACGAGGTTGTTGATTGGCACGGATTCCGGGTGTTCTGGCAAGTTGGCCAGCTGCACCAGCAGACCGGCGCGGTCCTTGCGTGACTCTCCCATGCCGACAATGCCGCCGCAGCAGACCTTCATCCCGGCGTCCCGCACGTGGGTGAGGGTGTCGATACGGTCCTGGTAGGTTCGGGTCGTGATCACTTCGCCGTAGTATTCGGGGGAGGTGTCCAGGTTGTGGTTGTAGTAGTCGAGACCGGCCTCGGCGAGCGCTTGCGCCTGTTCCTCCGTCAGCATTCCGAGCGTCACGCAGGTCTCCATCTTGAGGTCCTTCACCGCCCGCACCAGTTCGCACACCTTGCGGGTCTGGGAATTGGTGGGGCTGCGCCACGCGGCGCCCATGCAGAATCGGGTCGCGCCGGCAGCGCGGGCCTTCTTCGCTGCACGGACAACATCTTCCCGGGGTAGCAGGTTGTGCATGTCCACGCCAGTGTCGTAGTGGATGCTCTGGGGACAGTACTTGCAGTCCTCGGGACAGCCGCCTGTCTTGATGCTGAGCAGCGTACTGATCTGCACGGCATTCGGCGCGTGGTGGTCGCGGTGGATGGACTGCGCCGCGAACAGCAGGTCGTTGAGCGGCCGCTCGAACAGGGCCATTGCCTCGTCGATGGTCCAGTCGTGTCTGATGGGCTGCTCGCTCAAATCCATTCCCTGCCGGAGACTTTGGCGCGTGAGCCTACTGAAACGTACGCGGGAAGGCTACCGGTGTTGCGCGGTGTGCCCGATCCGCCGCAGGATGCGCGATGAGAACTGACACGGCGATCCCATCAGCGATGGCACGCAAGCGATTCGACAGCGTTGGCCCGGTCTCGGGGGCGTGGTCGCGGCTCTGGAGGCCCGGGGCGCTGCTTGCCGTGTCCTGGCTCGCGGGCGGTTGCGCGGCGTTCCAGTACTACGCCCAGGCGGCGTCGGGGCAGCTTGAAGTCCTCCGTACGAGTCGGCCCATCGAGACGGTCATCGCCCATCCCGATACGGAAGCTGCGCTGCGGGATCGTCTGCTGGTGGCGGAGGACATCGTCGGGTTCGCCGAATCGGAATTGGGACTGGATGCGGGGAAGAGTTATCGGCGTTATGCCGCGATCGGCAGGCCGTTCGTCGTCTGGAACCTGTTCGCCGCGCCGCCGCTGTCCCTCGACAGCCGCCGCTGGTGCTATCCCTTCGTCGGCTGTGTGCCGTATCGTGGCTATTTCAACCGGGATGCCGCCCTGAGGGCGGAAGCCCGACTCGCGCGCCGCGGCTACGAGACCTACGTCGCTGGCGTGTCCGCGTACTCCACCCTGGGCTGGTTCGACGATCCGCTGTTGAGCACCTTCATCGGCTGGTCGGAACCTCGCCTTGCCGAGCTCCTCCTGCACGAGATTTCCCACCAACGGGTATGGGTGCGGGATGACGCGGCTTTCAATGAATCGTTTGCAATGTTCGCCGGCGAGACCGGCGCGCGGCTCTGGTTTCGGAAAATCGGCCGGGAAGGAGAGTTTGACGCTTATCTTGCCTCCCGCCAGGGCTGGCAGCGCTTCCGGGCGTTGCTGCTGGCGACCAGGGCGCGGCTGGAATCGGTGTATCGGCAAGGGGGCGACGAGGAGTTGCGATACCGGGAGAAAGCACGGGTGCTCGAAGCGTTCCGGCATTGTTACCGGAAGCAAAAGCCATCGCTCGGCGGGGGCGCTTTCGACGCACTGGTGGAAGTGGCCAACAACGCCTACTTGGGCGCGTTGGGCACCTACACGGACTGGTATCCGGCCTTTGCGGCGTTGTACCGTCAGGCGGGGGGTTGGACAGGGTTTCTTGATGCGGTCGACGCGCTTGCGCGTCTCGCCCCGGAGGAGAGGAAGACCGCGCTTCGCACAGCACACCCGAAGCGCCACGCCGGAGATGGCGAAGTCGACGCCCCGAGATGCGATGTCCTTGAGCCCGAGACGTTTCCCGGAGGCGCCGGGTGAAACGGGCGACTCCTGTTCCGTGTTGTTTTTCTGGTGGTGCGCCTGCCGTGAAGCAGACGCCGAGGCTGTTGCCCTTATTGCCGGACGCAGACATTCGTGCGACATTCGCCAAGTTGGAGCCGGTGCCGAGTGGGGAAGTTGGAGCAACTGGGCGAATACCTGATTCGTGCGCCCCGCGAACGCGTGTGGGAAGCGCTCAACGATCCGGCGGTGCTGCGGCAGTGCATCGAGGGTTGCCAGCGTTTCGACCGGATCGAGGACAACCGGTACGCGACCGAAGTCAAGGCGAGGGTCGGGCCCGTGAGCGCGACGTTCAAGGGAACCGTGTCCCTCGTCGACGCGCTTCCCCCGGAAAGCTATGGCCTGGAACTTGCCGTCAACAGCGGCGCGGCGGGTTTTGGCAAGGGCACCGCTTCCGTCACCCTGACGGAGACCCCGGAGGGCACCCTGCTCGCTTACACGGCTGCCGGCAACGTCGGCGGCAAGCTCGCCCAGATCGGCCAGCGTCTCATCGACGTGGCGGCGCGCAAGACGGCGGACGGATTCTTCGAGACGTTCGCTGGAATTGTCGTTGCACAAGCGTGCGAAGACCTGGCTGGGAGTCCGGTCGAGACGGACGCGGCAAAGCCGGACGGGGACGTTGAGGCACCCGCTGTCAGCAACGCCTGGCGCACGCGTCTGGCGTGGGGGGCGGGATTGGCGTTATTGTTGATAGCCGCGTTCATTCTTCTATAGCCGGGGGAGGTTTCAGGTGGAAGTTACGTTAACGGTCAACGGTGCATCGCATACCCTGGATGTGCCGGACAACGCGTTGCTGGTCGAGGTGCTTCGCGAACGCCTTGGCCTCACCGGTACGCATGTCGGATGCGATACGAGCCAGTGCGGCGCGTGCGTGGTGCACATGGACGGGTGTGCGGTGAAGTCGTGCACCGTCCTGGCGGGGCAGGCGGACGGCGCCGACGTAACCACGATCGAGGGTATCGGCACGGTGGACGCGCTGCATCCGATGCAGGAGGCATTCCGCGACTGTCACGCGCTGCAGTGCGGGTTCTGTACGCCCGGCATGATCATGGCCGCCATCGACCTGGTCCAGTCGACAGATGACCTCGACGAGCAGGGGGTCCGCGACGGGCTGGAAGGCAACCTTTGCCGGTGCACCGGTTATCACAACATCGTCCGTGCGGTGCTCGCCGCGCGTGACAACATGTAGGCGGGGACGAGGAGGAGACCAGCATGGCGGAAAACGGCACAGGCATCGGCGCAGCCGTCAAGCGCAAGGAAGATATACGTTTCATTACCGGCGCCGGTCGATATACCGACGATATCGACCAGGCCGGCCAGGCCTACGCGGTGTTCCTGCGGTCGCCGCACGCGCGGGCGACCATCGGCGGCATCGACACGGCCGCCGCGTTGCAGGTTCCAGGCGTGGTGGCGGTCTATACCGGCGCGGACCTCGCGGCGGACGGTATCGGCGACCTGCCGTGCGGCTGGCTCGTCAAGTCGAAGGACGGCTCCGACATGATCCAGCCGCCCCATCCGCCGCTGGCGGTGGAACGCGTCAACTATGTCGGCGAGCCCTACGGGATTGTCATTGCCGACTCGCTGCAAGCCGCCCGGGATGGCGCGGAGGCGGTCGCCGCCGACTTCGACGACCTGCCGGCGGTAGTGGACGTGGCGACCGCCGATGCGGCCGACCAATTGCATGAATCGGTCCCGGGCAACCAGTGTTACGACTGGGAGCTGGGCGACAAGGCAGCCACCGACGCCGCTTTTGCCGATGCGGATCACGTCGCCTCGCTCGACATCATCAACAATCGCCTCATCCCCAACGCCATGGAGCCCCGCGCCGCCGTCGGCGACTACGATGCGGCGTCGGGCGTATACACGCTCCACACGACTTCCCAGAACCCGCACCTCGAGCGGCTGGTGCTGGCCGCCTTCGTGCAGGTCGCACCGGAGTCGAGGTTGCGGGTCGTGTCGCCCGATGTCGGCGGCGGTTTCGGCTCCAAGATCTTCGTCTACGCGGAGGAAACCGCGGTGATATGGGCTGCGGGCAAGCTGCGGCGCGCTGTGAAGTGGCGGGCGGACCGTTCCGAATCGTTTTTGGCGGACGCCCACGGCCGCGATCACGTCACGAAGGCGGAACTGGCGCTGTCGTCCGACGGCACGTTCCTGGGGTTAAGGGTCAAGACCATCGCCAACATGGGCGCCTATCTCTCGACGTTCGCATCGAGCGTGCCGACCTACCTCTACGGCACGTTGATGGCCGGGCAGTACAAGACGCCGGCGATCTATGTCGAAGTGCGCGCCATGTTCACGAATACCGCGCCGGTGGACGCTTATCGCGGCGCGGGGCGTCCCGAGGCGACGTACGTGGTGGAACGGTTGGTCGAAACCGCGGCCCGCGACCTTTCCATGGATCCGGCCGAGATCCGGCGCAGGAACTTCATCCAGCCGGAGGACTTTCCGTATGCGACGCCGGTCGCTCTCACCTACGACACCGGTGACTACGAAGCGAGCCTCGACAAGGCGCTGGAGCACATTGACTACGCGGGTTTTGCCGCCCGGCGCGCCGCGTCGGAAGCGAACGGCAACCGGCGAGGTATCGGCTTTTCCAGCTATATCGAGGCGTGCGGCCTCGCACCTTCCCAGGTCGCGATTTCGCTGGGAGCGGGCGTCGGCCTGTTCGAAAGCGCGGAAGTACGTGTCAACGTTACGGGTTCGGTGACGGTCATTACCGGTTCGCACAGTCACGGCCAAGGGCACGAGACGACGTTCGCGCAGGTGGTGTCCGATCGTCTTGGCATTCCACTGGACGACGTGGAGGTTGTCCATGGTGACACGGCACGCTCGGACTACGGTCTCGGTACGTACGGCTCGCGCTCCATCGCGGTGGGCGGGTCCGCCCTGATCAGGGCGACCGACAAGATCATCGCCAAGGGCAAGAAGATCGTCGCGCACAACTTCGAGACGACCGAGGACAACATCGATTTCACCGACGGTGTATTCGCGGAGCAAGAGTCGAACCGGTCTATGGCGTTCGCCGAGGTGGCTTTCGCCGCCTATGTCCCGGCCAACTTTCCGCTCGATGAACTGGAGCCGGGACTGTCCGAGAAGGCGTTCTACGATCCGGGCAACTTCACCTATCCGGCCGGGACGCACATCTGCGAGGTGGAAATCGATGGTGAGACGGGCGTCTCGACCATCGTGGCCTTCGTGGCGGTGGACGACTTCGGCAACGTGATCAACCCCATGATCGTCGAAGGACAGGTGCACGGCGGACTGTGCCAGGGCATCGGCCAGGCATTGCTCGAACACGGCGTTTACGACGACGCCGGGCAGCTTGTGACCGGCTCGTACATGGACTACTGCATGCCGCGGGCGGATGACGTGCCGAGCTTCACGGTGGATACCACCGTGACGCCGTGCACACACAATCCCCTGGGCGTCAAGGGTTGCGGAGAGGCAGGCGCGATCGGCGCCACGGCGGCGGTGATGAACGCCGTCACCGATGCGCTGGGGGTGAAGAGCCTGCCGATGCCTGCGACACCGGAAACCGTTTGGAAGGCGCTCGGCGGCGCCGGTTAGGGAGGACGACTCGATGTACCAGTTCAACTATCGCAAGGCGTCGAGCGTGGAGCAGGCGGCGGACCTGCAGGCCAGCGCCGAGGACGGCGTCTATCTCGCCGGCGGCATGACGCTGATTCCGACGCTGAAGCAGCGTCTCGCGGCGCCATCGGATGTCATCGACGTCGGCGGCCTTGACGGCCTGCGCGGTGTCGATGTCGGCGCGACGGTCCGCATCGGCGCCCTCACCACCCACGCGGAAGTCGCCGCTTCAGCGGAAGTGCGCGGTGCGATTCCGGCGCTTTCGGACCTGGCAGAGGGAATCGGTGATGCGCATGTGCGCAACCGGGGCACCATCGGCGGCTCGGTCGCCAACAGCGATCCGGCGGCGGACTACCCGGCGGCGGTCGTCGGGCTCGCAGCCACGGTGCATACCAATCGCCGCTCCATTGCCGGTGACGACTTCTTCACGGACCTGTTCGAAACGGCGCTCGAAGAAGGTGAGATCATCACTTCCGTCGAGTTCCCCGTACCGGCGAGGGCGGCATACGCGAAGTTTCCGAACCCCGCCTCGCGCTACGCCATCGTCGGCGTGATGGTGGCGGAGGTCGACGGCGCGGTGCGGGTGGGCGTCACTGGCGCGGGGCGGTGCGCTTTCCGGTCTGTGGAACTCGAAGCCGCGCTGGCGGGTGGACTATCGGTCGCCGCCCTGGATGGCGTTTCCGTTCCCAGCGGTGATTTCAACTCGGACTTGCATGCCTCGGCGGAATACCGCGCCCATCTCGTCGTCGTGATGGCGAGGCGGGCCGTGAAGGAATTGGCCTGACCGGAGCCGTCGCCTCCGGAGTCAGGTGCCGTAGACGGTCGGTGCACCGGCGACGGTGATCGGGACCGCGTCGGCGCGTCCCAGGTCATCTACCACGCGGACCCTGAAGTGTCCGGGTTCAGGGGTCCATAGGTAGTCCTCATCGGGTGCCGCCCGGCCGACGAAACGGTCGTTGACGAACCAGAACAGCGTCCGCGCATCGTCGTCGGTGGTGGCGGCGAACAGAACTCTTGCATGTTCGCCGCGGCGCGGCGCGTGGTAGATCAGGGTGCGCTGCGGCGATTGTATGCGCGGCGCGAAACCTGAAGCGGCGGTTCTGTCGAGTTCGCACTCGGGGGACCACGGTGGCGGACGCCGGATCGCGATACCGGCACGGCGGAATACGGTTCGGAGGTTCGAGGGCCAGAATTCGAACACCACCTGCCGGGTATCCGCGCCGGGACGGCAACTGCGCAGGCCGGTCGCGGGGTCGATGGGAAGGGCGCGGTAGACCGTGGAGACCTTGATCGGCGATGTGCCCGGGATGAACCAGGAAAGTGTCGTTCGGGGGCAGTGGTTTCCGGGAAGATCGCCGGTGGTGGCGCACACCTCGACCTGGCGCAGGTTGAGCCCCGGTGGCGGCGCGCGGTCGCGATCAACTGACGACGGCCGCAGGCTGTCGGCAATGGCGAAGAACAGGGGTGCCGCGGCCTCCCGGCCGACAAGCGCGGGATTGGCCTGACCGTCGAAGTTGCCGACCCACACGGCGAGCACGTAGGGGCCAACGACGCCGATGGTCCAGGCGTCGCGAAAGCCGAACGACGTTCCGGTCTTCCAGGCAATGGCGTTACGCCGGGCTGGTGCCAGCGATGGCGCATCGGGTCGCGGAACGTCCCTGAGCATGTCCAGCACCAGGAAGCTCGCTTCGGCACCGAGCAGACGGTCCTGGGGCACGAAGTCGGTCCTCGGACTCCCGGCCGGGCTTTCAGCGTCCGTAACAGTCACGAGACTGCCCGCGAAGCCTCCCCGGGCGAGCATGGCGTAGAGCCGCACCAGTTCCTCCATGGTGACTTCGTTGCCCCCCAGCACTAGGGATAGCCCGTATTCCTCCGGTGGCCGCAACGCTTCCACGCCCGCGTGGTCCAGCCAGTCACGGAAGCGCGCCACCCCGAACCCGGCGAGCAGGCCTACCGCCGGCACGTTGCGGCTGTGGATCAGGGCATCGCGCGCGAACACGGGGCCCAGGAAACCCCGGTCGAAGTTCTCGGGCGTGTACGCGGCGTAACGGCGCGGTGCGTCCTCCAGCAGTGTCATGGGGTGAATCAGGCCATGATCCAGGGCCAGCCCGAAGAGCAGCGGCTTGAGCGTGGACCCCGGGGAGCGCCGCGCGCGCACGCCGTTGACCTGGCCGGCGATGCTGGCATCGAAGAAGTCGCGGGACCCCACCAGGGCAAGGACTTCCATGCTCCGGTGATCGATCAGGAGGGCGGTGGCGTTCCGAATGCCGTCCCGGCCACGCCGGTCGACATGGTCGCGGATGCGGCTCTCGAGCAATCGCTGCAGATCGAGGTCGAGGGTGGTGCGGATTGCGGCGGCGCCGTCGAGGGCCACGTGGTCGCGGACGAAGTGCGGCGCGTGGCGTGGCAGGTCGGCGGCTGACCGGAACTCGGGATCGAGCAGTGCCCGGGTTACCGATTCCCCATGGTCTCCTTCGGGCCGGGATGAAAGCCATGCTGCGGCCAGGCGGTCGCGCGCCGCGCGCAGGTTTGAACGGCCGTCGGCAGTGGCGGGGAACCGGGCTGCGGGGCTTTGCGGAATGACCGCGAGGGACATGGCTTCTCCCCGGTTGAGCGCGCCTGCCGGCTTGTCGAAGTAGATCCGCGCGGCGGTGCCGACGCCCTCTATGCTGCCCCCGTACGGGGCCAGGTTTAGGTAGGCCTCCAGGATCTCACGCTTGTCGTAGTGTCGTTCCAGTTGCAGGGCGCGGAGCATCTGCGCGAGCTTGCCGGGGACCGAGCGGGTATCGAGGTCGAACCGCATTCGCGCGAGTTGCATGGTAAGGGTGGAGCCGCCCACGACGCGGCTCCCGCGCACGTAGGTGGTCCAGGCGGCTCGGAGCAGCGCGAAGGGGTCGACGCCAGGATGTTCGCGAAAGCGGCGATCCTCGTACTGCAGGGTCGCGTCGATCACGGCTGGAGCGATCTCGTCGAGCGGCGTGAACAGCCGATAGCGCTCGTCCTTCGCCGGAACCAGCCTGAGCGGCCTGCCCTGTCGATCCGTGACCAGGGTGGAGAAGGAGGTGCTTTCGTAGAGATCCGGTTTCGGCACCAGTACCCAGGTGAGGAGGGCGCATGCCGAAGCGGCGCTCAGGCAGACGACAAGGCGCCTGATCACGTGCCTTCCACGGTGATCCGCCCCGGCGTCGAGTGGCCGCGCACGCTGCGATGGTACATCGCGGACGCGTAGGCGGCGGGAACGACGAACTCTCCGGGACTCGTCGCCTTCACGCGGTAGCGGAACTCGGTCAGGGTTTCGCCGAAGCTGGCGTAGATCACCAGGCGGTCGTCGCGCACGTCGCGATAGTCGAGTGTCCAGCGATCGAGGCGGTCGGTGACGGACTCCCGGATGATCTCGAAGCCGCCGGGCAGGAGATCGGTAACGGCGACATTGCGGATCCAGCCGTCCTGGGAGCGGACCCGAAGGCGGACGGTGAGTTCGTCGCCCACCCGCACCCGGTCGATTGGATCGCCTTCGGTGTCGAGATAGACGCGGTCGATCTCCAGGCCTTCCGCGAGCCGCGTCGTCGGGAACTCGGCATCGAAGCCGGACTGACTTGCGGAGAAATAGACGCCGCCTTCGCGTGTCTCGATGTCCACGTGGTCCACTGCCACCGGCAACGACGCGCGCACGATTGCACCTTTCGCGGCATTGATGTCGATGGATCCATCCTTGTCGCCGGCGACCATCAGGGGTGATTCGAGAGCCCCCTGCTGCTCCAGCACCCGGTGTATTTCGCCGAGCGCCAGGATCGTGTAGGCGGCGGACAGCGTGTTGAAACGGTTCTCGAAAAGCGGTTCCACCAACTGCTGGACCTGGGCGCCATCGAACCGTGCCATCCGGTTCGGGAAGTGGCGCGCCAGCAGGTACACGTACTGCGCATCCCGGCCGAGACGCGTGTCGAAGTCGGTGTCGGGGCCATTGGACGCTCCCGGCCGGTAGCCCTTGATGAGCCCCTCTGCGAGGGTGTCATTGCGCAGCAGTGCGTGGCTGGCGGCCATGTAGGCGGCCGCGATGTCGCTGCGCCAGGTGTCCTCGAAAGTGCGCTGCAGCGATTCCTGCAGCGCGTTGAGGTAATTGGTGGTCACGACTCCCGCGCGGGTCAGGACGTATATGGCGTAGGCCCGCGTCCTGGCGTCCGCCAGGTCCGGTTCCGTTGCGGACTCGCCCGGCGTGGTGCCAGCTAGGCGCTGCAGGTAGCCGCGGGCGCGGCTCAACATGTCCTCGGGAACCGCCATGCGCTGCTCCCGCGCGTCGGCGAGGAAGTGCGTGATGTACACCGAAGAGAAGGGTTGGGCCTCGGTGGAGGTCGCCCAGAAGCGGAATCCGCCGTCGGCGCTCTGGCGGCCGCGCAGCAGTGTCAGCATCTCGTCAAACCGGGCCTCGTAAGCGATCCGGTCAAGTCCGAATGCCGGATACCGCAGCAGGCCCAGTTGCGGGAAGACCTTGCTGACAATCTGTTCCGCGCACGCATGCGGAAACTCTTCGAGGTATTCCAAGAGCCCGTCGGCCAGGACGAGTGGACTCGCAGAGGCGGCGATACGGCGGTCGGCGAATGGCTCGTGCAGTCGGCGCGGCAACTCGACCCGCACGTCTCCATCGGCATCGAAACCTGACCGCACGGTCGTCTCGAACGGCACTGCGGGCCGCACGGACAGACTGGTCCCACGTGCCGTGGTTTCTTCGCCGAGGCGTGCGGTCACCGTCAGTGATGCCGCTCCGGGGGACGCCCCCGCGCGAAGCCGAAACGTCGCGCGGCCTTCGCCGCCTTCGGCAACCGCAAGCGTGACCGCTGTATCGACCTCGGCGGTGAGTCGTTCGAAATCCGCCACGGCGACGGCGATCTTCGCGTCGGCGCCAGAATCTTCGACCTGGTTGGCGATGCCTACGGAAAGGTCGAAAACATCTCCCGGCGCGACGGCGACGGGCAGATTGGGCGTCACCACGAGAGGCGCCCGGACAGTGACCGGGACGGACCGTCCGCCCAACCTTTCATCACCGACGCCCACTGCCATCACGCGCAATTCGCCATTGAAGTAATCCGGCAACACGAGGCTCGTCTCGCGTGGTTCGAGACCCGATTCCGTCACGCCCATCCAGAATGCGACCGGCGGTTCGCTCTTTCGCCGGAACGGATTCAGGTTCGCGCCGAGGAGTCGGGCCAGGTCGCCGCCGCCGGGCGCCCGGGCCCGGCGCACCACCGCGTAGTCGGGCAGGATCAGGTCGACCATCTGGTGTGTTTCCACCTGTAGTGCTTTCTTGCGCAGGAACGTCTCGAGAGGATCGGGGGTCTGGTACTTCGCCACCTGCAGAATTCCTTCGTCCACGGCGAACAGGACGAGGCGGGCGGGACTGGCGGTGGCATGGCGAACGACGAGGCTGTCGCCCGGACGGACCTTGTCCGGGACGTCGAGACGGATGTCGAGCAGACGCCGGGCGCGGTCGATGACGAACGGCGCGACCGCGTAGCTCAACGGACTGACGAAAATCTCCTCGGAATCGAAATCTCGCACGAAGGCGACGTTGACGTAGGCATTGCCCTCGATACCGTCCGGGACTCGGATGCGGGCGAGCGCGGTATTGGTGTCGGAGCGGAACCACTCGAAGGCATGGACCCGATCCCGTTCGATGGTGACCAGCCCGGTGCCGGCATAGGGAGCGGTGATCTCGAGCAGTATCTCGTCGCCGGGCCGGTACTCGCGCCGGTCGAGCTTGAGGTCAAGTTCCGCATCGCGCTCCAGGTTGCCCGCAAGGTTGGCAGCACCGGCCACGGCGAATTCAACGCGGCTCAGCTTGCCGCCATCGGCACTGACCAGTTCCAGCGCATACCGTCCCGCCCGCGCCGTTGGCAGGGGATGATCGACGCCGGTCGCCGGCAACTCGAACGGGGTGCGTTCCAGTTCGTCCTCCTTCTCGACTGACTGGTAGGCGTAGGTCCCGTTCAGTTGCTGGACGAGCGCGGACACGAAACGGCGTTCGTAGAGCACCGCTTCGACGCTGTCGATGGAGACCGGGTCGAGGTCCCGGTCGATTGCCAGGAAACGCACGGTGCGTTGCCCATCCCGCGCGATGAAGTCCAGGTCGCCGTCGGCCTTGTACCCCACCAGCGCGTCTGCCGGAGACAGGAGCGTGCCGGCCATCGCCTTCACGCCACGGCCGCCGCCCGGCTCGAACCCTTCGGTGGTCAACAGCAGTTGATAGATGCCATTGTCGTACTGGCCGATATCGAACTCGAGGTTCGCGACACCGTTTTCGTCGGTCAGCGTCTCTCCGAGCTCAAGGGTAACGGACCGCGGCGTGCTGTCCGGATCGCGGAAAGGGTCGGTGAACACGAACTCGGGGTGCTCGCGGAATCGGGGCGAAATTGGCCGTATTTCCAGGGTTCCCCTGACGCGCCGTGCACTCGCGGGGGTGCCGAACAGGTTCTCCAGTTCCACCTGCGCGAAATGGGTGCCGGGCTGCAGCCAGCTCCGCTCGGAACGTTCTCGCGTCGCATCGGATGGGCCCCGCTCGAAGATGGCTGTACGGATTCGAAGGCGGTCCGGCTGATAGTCCTCGACGCTGAACGACGTGTTTCCCAGCCCGCGAAGCTGGTCGTTCTGGTCAACGAGGAACACGTTGGCGTGGTACTTCCCGGTCGGCGACTCCGGCCGGGTGGCGAAATCCCAGTCCAGGAGTCCGTCCGCGGGCAACTTGACGCGTCTGCTCGACACCCTGGCGCCGCGGGCATCCGTAATCCGCAGTTCAAGCGGCGCGCCCGGGACAGCGGTGAAGTCGCCTTGCCGAACGATAGAGAAAAGATGCACGTCCTCGCCCGGCCGATACAGGCCGCGGTCGGTGTAGACGGCAGCCTTCAGACGCTCGGCATCGTCGGCACCCGCATGTTCGCCGCCGATATCGAAACCCGACCAGGTGAGCCTGCGGTCGTGACGTCGGTAAGGCATGAACGTCGTGTCGTCGCCGTTGCGGAGCACGAATACGGTGGGTTCCCGGTCCCGCTCGAGTTTCGCCGCCGAACTGAGGTGAACGTGCCCCCGCGCATCCGTGATCCCGGTCCGCACGGGAAGGCCGTTCTTGCCGAGCAGGTCGACGCGCGCTCCCGGCACCGGATCGCCGGTCGCGATGGAATGTACGAACACGTGCTGGCTTTGATCGACGTTCGTCTTCACGAGCAATCCGAGATCCGAGACCAGCGCCATGCGTCGATCCGACCTGCCGACGGTCCGCTCCCGGCCGCGGTCCCAGCCCTGCACCTTCACGAAGAACAGGCCGCCCCCCGGAAGGTACCTGCTGAGATCCAGAGTCGTGAACACCCGCTCCCGGGGATGTCGGGAATTCACGTCGATGATGCGCGTGGTCAGCTTGGACAGGTTGTCGGCATCGAACGAATACCCGGTGAAGTAGGGGTCGCGGATATCTCCACGGGTCTGGCTCGCGAGGTGATTGAGCGCGCCAGGGAGGAGTTGCTGTATTTCCACCTTGATCGCCTTCACGCCGCGGGCGGACAACGTGAGCAGCCGATTGCCGGTGAGCGGCAACACGGCCCCGTCCTGGGCGATCTCCGCCTCGCGCGGATAGTCGGGTGCGCGCACGACGTCGTCACGGTCGGACCCCATGACGAAGCCGCCCTCGGAGGTGAGTCCGGCACGGACATGCAGGTAGACATGGCGCCCCGCTGGCGCGTCGAAGGCGACGCTCTGCATCATTGCAGCGTCGCGCTGGGTGGGATTGACGGTCAGTTCCAAAGGTTCGGAGGCATCGAGCACCGCGGGCGTCACCTGCCTGGGTGACTGCCAGGCGTAGCGCTCGTAGGTCACCGTGCCGATCCTGTGGTCTCTCGGCAGAACCCACGCCCGCACACGGTCGGCGAAATCCTCCGTGTTCACGTGGTCCGAAAACGCCACCACCGCCGTCTGTACCGGCATGTCGTCTGCATCGTCCACCATGGAAGCCCCGATGCTCCGGATGCGGAAGTAGCTTTCCCGGTCGGGCACCCGCACCTGGACGGACAGGTCGGCGTCGAAATCTCCGTTGCCGTTGGCGGGTGTCAGGCCCCGTGCCAGGGCGACGGTCGCGAAGTTCTCCCGTTCGGGTATGGAGACGATCCCCGAATGAACGTGTGCCGACCGGTCATGGATGCCATATTCGACCTCCAGATCGAGGGATCTCGCCTCGCCGGCTTCCGACGGCTGCCCGTCGCTGCTTGCCTCCCGCATGGACATGCCCAGCCGCTGCTCGAAGTCGGCGCGCGAGACCGGATGCGAGAAGTCGAAACTGGCGACCACCCTGCGTTCTTCCGACACCTCGGGGTGCTGGTAGAACTCCGCCGTCTTCACGGTCGCCGTGAAGGTGGGCGTGGAAAACGTCGCTTCGGTTTCCGCGAGTTCAAGTCCGGGTGCGAACAGGTCCGGCGGAAGCCGCACGTGGTAGTCCCGGTTCGCTGGCCAATCGTCCGCCGGCAGGAACACCAGGCGATTCTCGGTCTCGAAGCGCCATTCGCCCGCCATGGCGGGGTGCATTTCGACTCCTTCACCGAGTGTCTCCCCCACGAGGTCGATGCGCGCGGCCGACAGCGGGGGCAGTAGTGCTGGCACGCTATCGTCGCGGGAGTACTGGAAGTCGAGACGCAACGGATCCGGCTTCAGTTCGTAGTTTACGATGGGCGTGATCCCTGGCGCCGAGACCTCGATCACGACGCGTGGCGGCTTGGGCAGGCTTTGGTAGTAGAGGAACGCACCGATTCCCAGGGCAACGGCGGCGATCAGCAAGAGCAACGACCACCCGGCGCGGCGAACGCCGATGCGCTGCAGCCAGGCAGGCGGGACCCAGGAAAACTCGCCGACCAACTTCGCGCATAGCGCCATGAGTCGCATTGAGACCCCGCCAATCTGGACAACGCCTCAGGGTTGGAGGCGCCCCGGTCGAGGAGAGTTTCGCACCCGATTTATGTGACGTACAGTTACGTATCGTAAGTTATTGATTTGGGGGAGCTTGGCTCTCAGACGTCCCGATCCGTTGGCGATCCGCGGCCTTATACTTGACCCATCTTGCAACCGGCGGGAGATGAGCGAAATGAAACGGGGAACGGCATTTCTTTTGAGCCTGTCGCTTGC
Organism: Gammaproteobacteria bacterium; assembly: GCA_028821515.1. Taxonomy (GTDB): domain Bacteria; phylum Pseudomonadota; class Gammaproteobacteria; order Pseudomonadales; family Azotimanducaceae; genus VXNE01. The sequence continues at coordinate 19,497 of JAPPGA010000015.1, forward strand.
CTGGTGCAGTCCGGCGGCGATGGCGCTATCCGTGTTCGACGTGATCGAACTGACCAGGAACGGCTACGACGAGACCGAGATCGAGCGGCTGATCGAACTGACCAATGCGCGTTTCGTGATCGACGTGGACAGCCTGCTCGCGCTGGGCGAGGCGAACGTCGCGGACGAAATCGTCACGCTGATGCTCGAGCGTGGCGCGGCTCCTCCGGAGGAACCGTCCGTGGCCGATCAGTTGATCGCCTTGCGGGAAGCCGATTTCACGGAAGATACGATTCTGCTGTTCGTCCGCCACAGGAACTTCTGCGAGCCGTTGGCGGATGAGGACTCGCGCCGGCTCGGGCATGCGGGATTCAGCACCTCTTTCATTCGGTCGTTTGGCGACCACGTCGAAGACTGCCGCGACGAACGCGAGTCGATCGCCCTGGTCGAGCCCGTGCCAGAGGTGTACGAAGAAGCGCCAGCCCAGGTAACGAGGGTCTACCGCACGGACTCGACCGTCTATCCGACGCGCTCCGTCTATTACCCGACGACCACCTACTATCCGCCTCGGTACTATCCGCGTCGTTATTACGGAATCTATGACAGTTACTACTACCACGACCGGATCACCCGGATATATCCGGTCGTCGTTTACCGAGACTACAGCGGCCACAAGCATCGGCACCGCCAGGCCAGCCACCGGCACGGGAAGGCCGGCCACCGGGTACGTGATCGCGACCGGCGCAGGCACGACCGCGACGGACGGCGGGCCGATCGGAGAGGAGACAGGCAGGAAGGCGACCGCGACCGTCGCCGAAGGAGGGATTCGGACGGCGGGCCGCGCAGATCGCAACCACGCAGCGAGCCGAATCGTCAACTCCTGGTGGGCCAAGCGCCGCCGGACCGCGCACTCCCGCGAGTACGGCCGCCGGAAAATGTGCGCCGGGGTAGACAGGGAAGGCCTGCCGATGCTCCCGCAGCCACGCAGCCGTTTGTTCCGGTCTCAAGACCGACCGAGCGCAATGCGCGGCCGCGGGGGGTGCCGAGCGATGTGCGTCGGCGCGTTGAACGCCCGGAGAGGGTGCGCGACCGGGGGATTCCCGCGGTGCGTCCCAGGGTATCCGCGCCAGTTGGCCAGAGTCCGTCACAGCCCCGGTTCCGGCCTCCGCCGCGAACCCCTTCCATCACGCCGCCGTCACGGGTCCCGTCCGTAACGCCCCCGCGGCGGACGCCGACCGTAACGCCGCCACCCCGGACCCGGCCAGTAGCGTCGCCGCCACCGGTGGTCAGGAAGCCCCCGCTACCGGTGGGAGTGCCTGAAAACATCCGCAGGCGGATCGAAAAGACCGAGACGTACGAGCAGTAACACGGCCAAGCGCTGACGCGGGCGACACCTTCGTCGCCCGCGAGCGGGCTGTAGTAGCATTGGCGACCTTCGATTTGAAGGCGGGCGTCGTATAACGGTCATTACCCCAGCTTCCCAAGCTGGAGACGTGGGTTCGACTCCCATCGCCCGCTCCAGTCCCCGGCGAAGCTTCACGTCGCTCCCAGTAATGCTGACAGGGCGTTTGAGGCTGCGGGGCACTTCCGCGCGAAGCATGGGTCCAAACGGTAGCCCGCGATTTCCCATGTGGCACACGATGTTCGAACATGTCCGGAACAGCTCGATGAAACCGTTTCTTTTCCTGGCGCTCCTGGTCCCTGGTGTCGCCTCGGGCGGCGCCCTGCCGCCCCAGGTACCGGGCGGCTCGGAAGTGCCCAGCCTGGCGCCAATGCTGGATCGGACCACCCAGGGCGTTGTCAACATAGCGATCTACACCTCGGTGCAGATCAGGAGTCCGCTGTACGACTTCTTTGGCATACCCGACGAGCGTCGGCAACTCCGGCGCGAACAGAGTACGGGATCGGGGGTGATTGTCGACGCCGAGAACGGCTACATCGTCACCAACCACCACGTCATCGAACGCGCCGACGAAATCGTCGTTGGCCTGGCGGACGGCCGAAGGCTCACCGCGACGCTGATCGGTTCCGACCCGCTGGTGGATCTCGCGGTATTGCAGGTGGAAAGCGACCGACTCGAGGCGCTGGAATTCGCCGACTCCAGCGCGGTTCGCGTGGGTGACTTCGTCGTGGCCATAGGCAACCCGTTTGGTCTCGATCGAACGGTCACCTCCGGGATCGTAAGTGCCCTGGGGCGCACGGGTCTCGGCCTTGGACGGTTCGAGGCCTACATTCAGACGGACGCGTCCGTCAATCCGGGCAACTCCGGCGGTGCGCTCGTAGACTTGACGGGCAAGGTGGTTGGTATCAATACCGCAATCGTCTCGCCACGCAGTTCTCCCGGTAGCGTCGGCATCGGTTTTGCGATCCCGAGCGACCTGGTCCAGGCGATCATGACGCAACTCGTGGAGCATGGGGAGGTTCGGCGGGCCCGCATCGGACTGGACGTCATCGCGCTCAATCCCGACGAAGCTGCCGTGTTTGGCGTCAAGGCAGGCCAGGGGGTCCTCGTTGGTGAGGTCGAGCCCGGCAGCGTCGCGGACACCGCGGGTATCCAGGCTGGCGACGTGTTGACGCGCATCGGCCTGCAGGACATCCAGGGTGTGGCGTCTTACGACAGCGCCGTGGCAGTCATCATGGTAGGCGATGTCGTCGAAGTGGATACGGTGAGGGACGGGCAAGCACGGTCGTTTCGCCTGGAAGTCGATGAGCGTGTTGTTCAGGTTGCCGGCGACCGTGTCGACCCGCGCCTCGCCGGTGCGACCCTGTCGGACTTTCGCGCGGCCGGAGATCCGAGAAGCGGCGCCGGCGTCCTCGTGGTAGATGTTGACCGCAACTCACCTGCATGGACGCGGGACCTTCGTTCGGGGGACATCATTGTCGGGGCCAACGGTCAACGGATTCACTTCGTCGGTGACCTGTGGCGGCGCATACAGAACTCCCGCGCCATTCTGCGAATCTATCGAGAGGGCCAATACGGCAACCTCCGACTATAGTGCCGGAGGCGGTTGTTCCATTTTTGCGAGGGACACCCTCGCGCACCCGGGGCTGAGGGCTC
>JAPPGA010000015.1:22633-64107 GCA_028821515.1 Gammaproteobacteria bacterium
TTTTTGCGAGGGACACCCTCGCGCACCCGGGGCTGAGGGCTCTTTCTTGCGAGGGACACCCTCGCGCTCCCGGGGCTGAGGGCTCTTTCTTGCGAGGGACACCCTCGCGCACCCGGGGCTGAAGGCTCTCGACCGGTTTGACTTCTATCCGGCTGATCGTTTTGATTGGCTGCCAACGGGTCGATTGGACTGATTCCCGTGGCTACCCCCGTTCTCGTAGGTCTCGGCTCCAACATTGGGGCGAGCGTCGACGTATTGGACCAGGCGCTTGCCGGGCTTGAGGCACTGTCCGGCCCGGGCTTTCGCGCGTCGTCCCTTTGGAGAACAAGCCCCGTGGATTGTCCTCCGGGGTCGCGTGACTTCGTCAACGCGGTCGCGCTGCTTGTGGTAGATTCGACCGGGCCCGAAGGGTTGCTCAAGGACCTCAAGGCGATGGAGCGCCACTTCGGGCGTGATGCAGCGCCTGTCCGTAATGCGCCGCGCGAACTTGACCTGGACCTCCTGTTGTTTGGGAACGAGGAACGCCGGTCCGAAAAGCTGACGCTGCCCCATCCCAGGGCGCACGCGCGACGATTCGTGATGGTACCGGCAGCCGAGGTAGCGCCGGACTGGGTTTGGCCCGGGGTCGACCGGAGCATTTCGGATATCGCGGGGTCCCTGGTGACCGACGAGCGGCTGCATCGCTTGCGCCGCGCAGCGGCGTTCATGGGGATGAAGGGATCTGATCGATGAACCTCGAGGCGGCCTGGACAGGTCGCGCCCTCCGGATTGCGCAGCGGATGTGTCTCCTTCCTGCGATCCTTTTTTGCGGGTCCGTCGCCGCGTACGAGGGCCGCGCGCACCAGCAACTTACGTTCATTGCGGCGATGCAGTTCAATCGCTGCGTGTCGGAGCTCGATGTCCCGCGTCTCACTGCCCTGCAGGTGCGATATGTCGCGCGGGCGGAGTGGCGTTTCTCGCGCAAGGTGGCCCGATGGCCTTACTACGATGGCAGGGACACGGGCCGCAATCGGTTGCTCTGGTTCATCCAGACACGCCTCCACGAGCACTTTGATGCGGCCGTGGCGAAGCTCGCTGTTGCCGACGACCTGAGCAGCAAGTACGCGAACCTGGGCGTCATCGTGAATCTCATCCAGGACATGACGTCGCCCGCCCACGTGGTGCCGGTATTCACCACGCGGTGGTGGCGTTTCAGTTTCGCTGACCGATACAACACTTATGACATCGATGAGCGCGCGGTGGAGGAGGCGATCGGCGACTACTGCATGCCTCTCGAAGGGGTCGACGAAACCTTCGCGGAAGTACTGCACGGCACTGCGGAAAACACCCGGGCGGCAGTACGGGCGCCCATGCTCGGCATGCCGGCGACCTGGGAAGCGATGTGGGAGTTTGGCGAACCAGGCGGGTTCGGGGAGTACGGCGTCGCGGGCAACAATTTTGGCCGGCCGACCCGGTTCGACTGCGGTCAGGACGAACGCTGCGTCCTGTTGAAGGACGATCCGCTCTACGCGGCATTCGCACTTGAACGTCACCTGGTGGCCGTGCGCGCCACGATGGCGGCGATGTTGCTGGCGCAGCGGGAAAGCCAGTAGCCGGAAGGCGCGCCTTGCATCTCGGGCTCACGCCGTGGCTGCTCCCGGCCTCTGCGGACGCCGCTACGCTGGCGCGCCAGGGACAACTGGCCGAGTCCTGGGGATACCGCTCTTTCTGGCTGCCGGAACACCATTTCGCGCGAAGTGGGGCCATTCCCGAGCCGCTCATGCTGCTGGCGGCGGTGGCGGCGCGGACGCGGACAATACTCCTCGGCACGACCTCCTTTCTTTTGCCGCTTCGCAATCCGCTCCAGGCTGCGGAACAGGTGGCGGTGCTTGACTGCCTGTCGAATGGGCGCGTCGTCCTGGGTGTCGGCCGGGGGTATTCGCCCTCCCTGCTGTCCGCATTTTCGGTGTCCGCCAGGGAAAAACGGCGCAGGTTCGAGTGGTGCCTTGAACACATGATCAGGGCCTGGCGCGGGGAGCCGGTGGCCCTGGTCGACGGGGCTGAGCCGGTAATCGTCGCGCCGCAACCGGTGCAGACACCGCATCCCCCGATCTGGGTTGCGGCTTTCGGGCCGAAAGCCCTCGCCCAGGCGGGAACGCTTGGCGCCCCGTACCTGGCGTCTCCAATGGAGTCGAAAGCCCGCCTCGGGAACAACTATCGACTGCACGCCGAGGCATGTGAGGCCGCAGGCCGGCCCCTGCCGCCGGAAGTCCCGATTATGCGGACGGTTTTCGCATCATCGGATTCGAGACTCACCGAGCGGGTCCGCGACAGTCTCGAAGAGTGGGCCGGATCCAGCGGCGCTCCCCGGAGATCGCCTGGTGCGGTCGACGATTGGGCCATCGTCGGCGAGCCGGAACTGGTGCGCGACCGCATCGAGGGCTACCGCCAGGACCTCGGCATGACACACCTTGTGGTCACGCGGTTGCGGATCGGCGGGATTGATTCGGCACACCTCGAACGCTCCGTGGAAACCGTCGCATCGTTGTTCGAGTGAACCCGGCCGGACAGCCGGTTGGCGGCGATCAGTACGTGGCGAGGTTGTCTACCCGCAGATAACGCTTGAGATAGTGGGTGCCGATGTAGAACGGCACCGTGTCGATCAGCGCTACGGTGACCTTGAATACATAATTGCTGCCGATCAGTACGAGCAATGCCGCGACGGTGTATTGCCCGGCGAGGAAGGCGGCGCCGAAGGTGACGGAGATCACCGTGACGGAATCCACAAACTGGCTGGTCAGGGTCGAGAAGTTGTTGCGCACCCAGAGGTGCTTTCCCTTCGTGAGGCGCTTGAGTAAGTGGAACACCTGCACGTCGCAGAACTGCGCGGCCAGGTAAGCCATCATGGAAGCGAATACCGCGCCCGATGTGCAGGCGAAGATCAGCCCGAACAGTTCGACGCCGCCGGACAGCACGTCGCCGTTGGGGAGGGCGACCTGCTCGGCCAGTTCCAGCACCTGCCAGGGCGGTTGCTTATCCACCTCCGCGGCGGGCATCGCGTTGGCGAGCCACAGGCACCCGAGGATAAAGAAGTTGAGGACGAAGCCGATGCCGACCAGGAAGTTCGCGCGCCTGCGGCCGTACAGCTCGCTGATCAGGTCCGTGCAGAGAAATGTCAGCGGGTAGGGCAGCACGCCGACCGCCAGCGTCATGGGGCCGAGTTCGATGAACCGCGTGATGCCGATGACGTTCAGCAGCGTCATCGCGCAGAGGAAGAACCCCGCGAGCACGATGAAGACGCGTTCGCGCCGTTCGGTGATATCTATCCTGCCGGGAGCGCTGCTGTCCGTCGTAGCGAAGTCCATGCCTACCTTTCGCGCTGTCCGAGATTGGCGTGAATGACCGCACCGTTCACCACCGGATTCGCTGCGGCGAACAGCAGGGTTTCGGCGATCTCCCGGGGTTCGATGAGACGATCGAAGGCTGACATCCCGGCTATGGAGGCCATCGCGTCCCCGGGGACGTGCTCCCGGAGCATCTCGGTATCCGTGAAACCGGGACAGATGCACGCCGAATGTATGCCGGTTCCCGCGAGGTCCTGGCACAGCGCCCGCATCATGCCGACGATCGCATGCTTCGATATGACGTAGGAATAGCTGCCCGGTACCGCTTTCTCCGACAGCGTGGAACCGACCAGCAGCACGCTCGAACCGGCGCCCATGGTGGGAATGACGTAATGGTTCAGCGTGTTGGCGGCGACAATGTTGAGTTCGATGATTTCCCGCAAGGCATCGCTCGGTGTGGCCATCGCGGTATCAGGCGAGAGTCTCGAAGCGTTGTGGACCAGGGCCGTCTGCTCGGCTTCCCGCAGCATGGGACCGAGCTGATCGGACACGGTGTCCAGAAAGTCGGGATTCGACAGGTCGCAGGTGATATGCGTCGCGCCACGTACGGGGCAGGGCCGTCGCGACAGGTTGACGACCTTGTGGCCGGCGGCGAGGAAGGCCGCCGCAGTCGCGGCGCCGATGCCCGCGGAGGCGCCGGTGATAACGAGGAGCTTCATGGCCGCGTCCACGCAGCGCGGGCCCACTGCCCGGCGCCGGAAGAAACGCGCAGTTCGATGTCGGAAACGGGTAATGCAGCGATCTCTTTGTCGGCCGTCAACTCTCTGATCAACCAGTGGGCGAGTTCCTCCACGGTGACATTGCGGACCGGCAACACCTTGACGTCCCGCTGCAGGAAGGGCAGGCGTTCATCGTTGAACTCGGCGACCGTGTAGTCTTCGGACTGCCTGATATCGAGGTGGGGGCAGCGCCCCGGCAGCAGCACGACCTCGTCGAGGCCGTCGCACAGGGTCTTCAGCCTGCTCTTGACGATGTTGTAGTCGAAGCACAGTCCGTCTTCGCCGATGCGGCCGCGCAACGTGGCTTCGACCTGGAAGTTGTGGCCGTGGAGATTCTCCCGCTCGGTCGCCGAAAACACCGTGAAATGGGCTGCGGAGAAGTGCAGGTACTCCTTGGCGATGTCGATGCTGATGTGTTCGGACGTCACGGCTGTCAGCCGAGCAAGGCGTCGGCGAATTCGCCTACCGTGGGGAACGTCCAGGTCGGGTGCGCCTCGGCGCGTCGCGCCGCGCCCTGGGTGCCCTGATTGCGGTCGATCCAAACCGTCGCGAGCTGCAGTTCGTTGGCGGGCGCGATGTCGTGATACAGGCTCTCGGCCACATGCAGGATCCTGTCCCGGCTGCAGCCGATGTCCGCGAGCGCGGTCTCGAAGACGCTTTTCTCGGGTTTGTACGCGCCGGCGGCCTCGGCGGTGGTGACGTGGGCGAATTCGATGCCCAGCGCTTTCCTCGTGAGGGAGAACAGCGCATCGTCGATGTTTGAGATAACCGCCAGCTGAAACCGCGTTCCGAGGCGCTTCAATGCACTGACGGTGTCGGGGAAGGGCTTCCACTCGCCAAGGCTTGCGGGAAAACCGTCGCGTTCATCCGGGGTAGGCGCGAACCCCAGGCGCGTGCCGAAACGATCCAGAACCCCTCTCAGGACATCTTCGTACTTGCCGCCTTCCCGCTGCAACGCGGGTTCCGTTGCGGAAAAGAACTCGAGGATGAAGTCGTCCGTGACATGCGCGTCGTGGCGCGTGAGGACTGGCTGGAGGTAGTGGACGATTCCGCCCTGCCAGTCGACGAGGGTACCGTAACAATCGAATGTCAGGACATCGAACGCGTCCGGGTCGAGTTCGGCTTGCATTGCCACGATTTCTCCCGTCGCGCGCCGATCCGGCTCAGCCGGTTCGAATCTGGGAAACGATCAGGCCGCAAAACGACTCGGTGTTCCGCTCGAACATCCAGCCCATGTGCTGCCCGCACCCCTCGCAGCAGGCGAGGCGCCAGCTGAAACCGGGAAACCAGGTGTCCGCCGCGGTGGGTTGGCCGAACAGGTCCACGCCGGGGGCCTCGGCGTAACAGCCGAACGTATGCGTGACGCCGTAGGGATTCGTCATGCTGTGTTCATGCGCGCCCATGATGTCGACACGGTCGTCGACGTGTCCTATCACGTGCTCGCATGCTGCGCAGAATATGTAGCCCTTCTTCGACCGGTCAACGGTGTCGATGAGGTCCTTGAGGTCTGGATCGAGTGTTTTGGATCGGGTGTCGTCCAGTACGTCGCTCATGCCGAATGTCCTAGAGATGTAATGCCTGCGGCTCTGCCTGCTAACGCGACGGGAATTAAACCATAGCTCCGCTGTGAGGATGGATGGGCTTGGGCGGGGGTGAAATGTGGCGTGCGCCTTCGGTTTGGGCGGGTTCCTTGACTTAGCGCGCCAGTTGCCGCAGATCCGTACCGGGATCGGCCAGTTGCCCGGGATCGGCCGGGCGTCCGACGAGTTGACGGCATGCCAGGAATTCCCTTGGCGAGTTAACCGCGTCGGCTGCCGCAAGGACGTCGCCGCTGAAGTGGAACATGACAAACCTGCGCTCGGCCGGGTCGCCGCGAACCACGTGCGAGTCGCCGTCCGTCGAAAAACCCACCATCTGCAGCTTGAGGTCGTACTGGTCCGACCAGAACCAGGGCATGCTCGCATAGACGCTGTCGCCTCCCGCCATGTTGGCGGCTGCGATGCGTGACTGCTCCATGGCATTGGGCACGGACTCGAGCCGCAGCCGGCGTTCGAGGATCGGGTTCGGATGGTTGGTACAGTCGCCGGCGGCGTATATGTCTGGATCCGAGGTGGTGCAACGCTCATCGACCCGTATGCCGTTCTCGCATGCCAGCCCCGCCGACTCTGCCAGTTCGACGTTCGGCACGATGCCGATGCCGACGACAACCAGGTCGGATGGGACCCTGGTCCCGTCGGCGCAGACCACCTGTTCCACGCGGCCGGTGCCCGCGAACCTCTCGGCCGATGCGCCGGTACGGATATCGACCCCGGCGTCTGTGTGCAGGGCTTGGTAGAAGTCGGACATCTCGGGCGAGGCGACCCGTTTCAGAATGCGATCCTCCATTTCAAGGACGGTCACCGAGAGGCCGGCCTGCACGGCCACCGAGGCGACCTCCAGGCCGATATAGCCGCCGCCCACGATGGTGGCCCGCCGGCCCGGTAGCATGTCGGCCTTGATGTCGTCCGCATCGGCAATGTCGCGCAGGTAGTGGACACCGGGCAGGGTGCCGCCGGGAATGTCCAGCTTCCGCACCCTGGCGCCGGTGGCGAGCAGCAGCTTTTCGTAGGCAACGGTCGACCCGTCCTCGAGCGCGAGTACCTTCGCTTTGCGGTCGATCCCGGCGGCGCGCGTACCGCTTACCAATTCGATGTCCCTGCCCTCATAGAACGAATCCGGCCGCAGGTACACGCGGTCCAGTCCCTGTTCGCCGGCAAGGTACTGCTTCGATAGCGGCGGCCGCTGATAGGGAATGTGTGGCTCATCGCAGACGACGAGGACTTTTCCGCCGTAGCCACCCTGGCGGAGACCGGCTGCTGCCTGGCCCGCGGCGTGACCGCCGCCCACGATCACGATCACTCGCCGTTTACCTCGGTCCGGGCGGTGCGGGAGGTCCTTCCCCTCGGCCTGGGAGTCTGTTGTGGGGCGCTGCTTTTTTCTGCGAGGGAGCCCCTCGCGCTCCCCGTTTCTGCGAGGGAGCCCCTCGCGCTCCCCCGCTTCAGGGTCCTTTTGAGGAATCTTCCGGTGTGCGAGGAGGGGTGTTTTGCCACCGTCTCGGGGGTGCCCTCGGCGACGACGCGGCCGCCGCCGTCGCCACCCTCCGGTCCCAGGTCAATGATCCAGTCCGCTGTCTTGATAACGTCCAGGTTGTGTTCGATGACGATGATCGTGTTGCCCTGGTCGCGAAGCCGGTGCAACACCTTCAGCAACTGGCGAATGTCCTCGAAGTGCAGCCCCGTGGTGGGTTCGTCGAGAATGTACAGCGTCTTGCCGGTGTCCCGCTTCCCGAGTTCGCGCGACAGCTTGACGCGTTGCGCCTCACCGCCGGAAAGGGTGGTGGCGCTCTGGCCAAGTCGGATGTACGACAGCCCCACATCCACCAGGGTCTGCAGCTTTCTCGCCAGCACGGGCACCGGGTCGAAGAACTCGCGCGCTTCCTCGACGGTCATGTCGAGGACTTCCTGGATGTTCCTGCCCTTGTACCGCACGTCCAGGGTCTCCCGGTTGTAGCGTTTGCCGCGGCAGACATCGCAGGGAACGTAGATGTCGGGCAGGAAGTGCATCTCGACCTTGATGACGCCGTCCCCCCGGCAGGCCTCGCACCGGCCTCCCTTGACGTTGAAGCTGAACCGTCCGGGCCGATAGCCCCGGGCGCGGGCCTCCTGGGTCTGCGCGAACAGTTCCCGAATGGGTGTGAAGACGCCGGTGTAGGTGGCCGGATTGGAGCGGGGCGTGCGGCCGATGGGGCTCTGGTCGATGTCGACCACCTTGTCGAGGTGTTCCAGTCCTTCGACTTCGGTGTAGGGGCGGGGCGACAGGCCGCTCGCGCCGTTCAGATGCCCGGCCGCGATCGGGTAGAGCGTCTGGTTGATCAGCGTGGACTTGCCGGATCCCGACACGCCGGTCACGCACGTAAAGAGGCCGGTCGGGATGTCTACCGTGACCTGCTGCAGGTTGTTGCCCGTTGCGCCGACCAGCCGGACGGTGCGTTGTTCGTCCGCCGGCACCCGACTTGAGGGGACCTCGATACGTTTCTTGCCCGACAGGTACTGGCCGGTGATCGATTCCCTGGTCCGCTGGATCTGTTTCAGCGGCCCGGCAGCGACGATCTCTCCGCCATGAATGCCCGCTCCCGGACCTATGTCGATGATGTGGTCGGCGGTGCGAATGGCTTCCTCGTCATGTTCTACCACGAGTACGGTATTGCCGAGGTCGCGCAGGTGGATGAGGGTGCGCAAAAGGCGCGTGTTGTCGCGCTGGTGAAGTCCGATCGAAGGTTCGTCCAGGATGTACATGACACCGACGAGACCGGCGCCGATCTGGCTCGCGAGGCGAATGCGCTGCGCTTCTCCCCCCGAGAGTGTCTCGGCGCTGCGGTCGAGGGTCAGGTAGTTCAGGCCCACGTCGACGAGGAATCGAAGCCGGGCGCTTATCTCCTTGACGATCTTTTCGGCGATCGCGCCACGCTGGCCGGTGAGCTTCAGGCCCGCGAAATACGCGAGGGCGTCTTCGACGGAATTCGACGTGATCTCGGGAACCGTGGCGCCGTCGAGGTACACGTGCCGGGCCTCCTCGCGCAGGCGTGCGCCGCCGCACGCGGGACACGGACGCACGCGCAGGTACCTGCCGAGACTCTCGCGGACCATCGAGGACTCCGTTTCCCGGTAGCGGCGTTCCATGTTCGGAATCACGCCCTCGAACCGGTGTCGGCGCCGGATTCTGTCGCCGCGGTCGTTGAGGTAGCCGAAGTTGATCCGCTCGTCGCCCGAGCCGTACAGGATGGCGTCCTTCTGGGCCTTCCTGAGGCGCCTGAAAGGCGTATCGACATCGAAACCGTAGTGCGCGCCGAGGGACTTGAGCAGGTGGAAGTAATAGACGTTCCGGCGGTCCCAGCCGCGGATCGCGCCCGCCGCCAGACCAAGGCTCGGATCGGCAACCACCAACTCGGGGTCGAAGAACTGCTCGACCCCGAGGCCGTCGCAATCCGGACAGGCGCCGGCCGGATTGTTGAACGAGAACATGCGCGGTTCCAGTTCGCTGATGCTGTAACCGCAGACCGCGCAGGCGAACCGCGATGAAAACACCAGGTCCTCGGCGCGTTTGTCGTTCTCGTCGAAGCTGATCGTGGCGACGCCGTCGCCGATCTCGAGCGCGGTTTCGAAGGACTCGGCCAGGCGCTGTTGCATGTCGCCGCGCACGCGCAGGCGGTCAACCACCGCCTCGATGGTGTGTTTCCTGTTCCTGTCGAGTGCTGGCGGATGGTCGAGGTCAGTGACGATCCCGTCTATCCGGGCGCGAATGAACCCGTTGGCGACAAGCTCGCGAAAGATGTGCTGGTGTTCGCCCTTGCGTTCGGTAACGACGGGTGCCAGGAGCATGACGCGGCTCCCCTCGGGCAGGTTCTTCACCTGGTCGACCATCTGGCTGACGGTCTGTGCGTCGAGGGTCGTTCCGTGCTCGGGACAGCGCGGCTCGCCGACGCGGGCGAACAGGAGGCGCAGATAGTCATAGATCTCGGTGATCGTGCCGACGGTCGAGCGCGGGTTGTGCGACGTGGACTTCTGTTCGATGGAAATGGCCGGAGACAACCCCTCGATATGGTCGATATCAGGCTTCTCCATCATGGAGAGAAACTGGCGGGCGTAGGCTGACAGGGACTCCACGTAGCGGCGCTGGCCCTCGGCGTAGAGCGTGTCGAACGCCAGCGACGACTTGCCGGAGCCGGACAATCCCGTGATCACGACCAGCCGGTCGCGCGGAATGTCGAGGTCGATGTTCTTGAGATTGTGCGTGCGCGCGCCGCGCACGGCAATCGTCGACGGGTTCATTCGCGCCTTGTCGTCCAGTCAAACCCGCGAAAATACGCGGTCGAAAACGCTGCCGCAACAGCGTCATTCTCCCACATCACGAAGCGGCAATGTCTGTAGTTTGAGGCTGTGCCTTGCGCTATATTGAACCACCTTCCGACGGACGAAGACGAACCATGGCGCGGGGCATCAACAAGGTCATTCTCATAGGCAATCTCGGGCGTGATCCGGAGACGCGCTACACACAGGGGGGGAGCCCCGTCACCAACCTGAGGCTTGCCACCTCGGATCAATGGCGGGACCGAACGTCCAACGAGATGCAGGAGCGAACCGAGTGGCATACGGTGGTGTGTTTCGGGCGATTGGCCGAGATTGCCGGCCAGTACCTGCGCAGGGGTTCGAAGTGCTATATCGAAGGTCGGCTGCAGACCCGCTCCTGGGAGGATCGGGAAGGAAACACGCGCTACACGACGGAAGTCGTGGCGCGTGACATGCAGATGCTCGACAGCCGTGGCGACTCGTCGGGGAGCTATGCGCCGCCGCCTAGTGGCGGCGCGGCCCGGGAAAGCGGGCAACCAGCGCGGGGTGGGGCGCCCCCAGCGGACACCACCGACGATCTCGATGACCTGGACGACGACATCCCGTTCTAGCGGGCCTGCGCCGCATGGCCGCGTACGCCGCGTATGCCGTATGCATAGCTGAGCGAGTGTCAAACGAAAAACCATAGCAGCACGGCGCCCAGCGCCAGCCGGTAGACGACGTAGGGCGTCATTCCCGTCCGGTTCACGAGCGCGACGAACGCCCGGATGCAGACGTAGGCTGCGATCGCGGACACCGCGAATCCAAGCCCCAGGTACGTCCACGGCACTACTTCCGGCGCAGTCCGTGCGTCGACGGCGGTGAGCAGGGCGGCTCCCGCGATGGTGGGAATCGCCAGCAGGAAGGAAAACCTGGACGCACCCCGACGCCCGAGTCCGACAAGTAACGCCGCCGTGATAGTGACCCCGGAACGGGAGACACCGGGAACCAGGGCCATCGCCTGGGCCAGGCCGATGACGGCCGCCTGGCCATAGGAAAGCGCGTGCTCGTCCCGTGTCGACGTCGTTCGGCGGTCCGCCCACCATAGCGGAATGGCGAAAGCCATGGTTGCGACGGCGATCACGACGACGGTGCGCAGTTCCGACTCGACGAAAGGTTTGAACAGCAGGCCCGCCAAAGCTGCGGGAACGGTCGCGATAGCGACCCTGGAAAGGAGCCTTGTGGAGGGGCCGGCACGCAGTCGAAACGCTTCGGTGGCGAAACCCATCAGTTCTTCGCGAAAGTAGACGATGACGGCAGTCAGCGTTCCGAGATGCACCGCCACATCGAACCCGAGTCCCTGGTCGGGCCAGGCGGTAAGTTCGGCAGGCAGGATGAGATGTGCGGAACTGGAGATCGGAAGGAATTCCGTAATGCCTTGAATCAAGGCCAGGATGATGACTTGGGGCAGGTCCACGCTGGCGCTAGCCCGCATATTGCATCAAGGGCCGCGGTGATCCCGCAGGATTTTTTTCGCGTGCGCGTACTCGCGAGCGGAAGCATAGCCACCGCTTATGGTGTAGCGAGCACGTGCGCGCACGCGGAAAAAAGACAAGCGAGGACGCGGCCAGCGCAATTTGTACCTTGCGAGATTCCCGATAGATGCGAATAACCTATTGAAAACAGATAACATTCAGTTCGTCGACAAGCGGCTTGGTGCAATATGCGGGCTAGTGTACGTGTTAAGGTGCGGCCATGGTGAGATCTTCCGTCACTGAACTGCCGTTGTTCCCCTTGGGTCAGGTCCTCGTTCCTGGCGGTCAGATGGGCTTGAGGATCTTCGAAGCGAGGTACCTCGACCTGGTTGGCCGATGCATGCGGGAGGACTCCGGTTTCGGTGTCGTGCTCATCCGCCGGGGCGCCGACACTTACGGCGCAGGCATGGGACAACCTGAAATACACGATGTGGGTACCGTGGCGCGCATCGTCGACTTCGACCAGGCTGAAGCGGGTCAGCTCGCGATCAGGATCAGCGGGGGAAGGAAGTTCCGCATCGCGGGCACGCGGGAACAGGCAGACCACCTGTTGTTGGGTGACGTCGAACTTCTGCCGGAGGAGGGCGCCTGCCCCATCGACGTGGGCTTTGAAGGGCTGACGGCGCTCCTTCGCCAGGTCATGCGGCATCCGGCGGCATCCGGTTGGTCGAAAGACGGGCCGGAAGAGATGGACCTGGGTGACGCACGAACGCTGGGTTGGCGGCTCGCCGACTTGCTGCCGTTCCCGCCGGAGGTCAAACAGACTCTGTTGCAGATGCCCGGCGCGGTTGCACGCCTGATCGAGATTCGGCGCCTGGTCGAGGGTGCGGATCGGGGCAACGCTTGAGCAATGCGCCCGAGATTTTCGTATGGCTAGTGCACTGAAGACACTGCGGCCGGGTTCGATCGTGCTTGCGCCGGACGGTACCGCGTTCCCCGTGGACGCTGCATTCGCATCCGCGTTTCGGCCCGGAGACCGGGTGATCGCCGATCCGGACGCTGGATTGCTCCGCATTCCCGCCGAAGATGCAGCGGCGGCTGCCGACGCGGTAGACCGGGCGGTCGGGGCATTCGAACAGATGGGATCGGTCGACGATGATTCCGTCGCGACGTTCTACGAGCATGGAGCACGGGGCCTCGCCGACGACGAGGTGTGGTGGGAGATCGCTGCCGTAAACGCGACGGATGTCGAAGGCGCCCGGGCGCGGGGCAGATCGACGACGCGACTCGCGGTGTCCGACGACATGCGCGGGAAGATGATCGAGGGGATGCGCGGATGGGCCCGCACGCCGTCCCGCCGCGGAGCGCTGCTCGAGACCGTCTGCCACCACGGATTTCGGGTCGAGATGGTAGGCGCGGCGCTCGGCGTGGTGGCGTTCGTGTTCGAGGGACGTCCCAACGTCCTCGCCGACGCCTGCGGGGTGCTGCGAGGCGGCAATACGGTCGTGTTCCGTATCGGCAGTGACGCCCTGGCCACGGCGAGAAGCATCATGCGGCTTGCGATAGATCCCGCATTGGCCGCGTCCGGATTGCCCCCGGGAACGGTATCGCTGGTGGACAGCGCCGCGCACTCGGCTGGCTGGGCGCTGTTTCTCGATCAGAGGCTGTCGCTGGCGGTGGCGAGGGGTTCGGGCCAGACAGTCGCATTGCTCGGATCGCTGGCTCGCGGCGCCGGCACCCCGGTCAGCCTGCATGGCACCGGTGGCGCCTGGATCGTCGCGTCGGAGACGGCAAATGGCGATCACCTGAAAGAGTCGGTGGTGAGGTCGCTGGATCGAAAGGTCTGCAATACGTTGAATACGTGCTGCCTCGTGGGGAACAGGGCGCCCGCACATACAGGGCTCGTGCTGGAAGCTCTTCTCGAGGCAGGCAATGCCCGGGGCCAGGCGTTCAAGCTGCATGTCGCAGCCGGCGATGAGGACCTGGTGCCGAAGGAGCTATTCCAAAGGGAAGTCCGAATAGTCCGTCCCCAAGGCAGCGTCGTCGAGAAACAGGCCGAGGTGATCTCCCGGGACGAGCTCGGTATCGAGTGGGAATGGGAAGAGACGCCTGAAATCACCCTGGTCCACGTGGATTCCCTTGACGAGGCGGTTGACCTGTTCAATGCGCAAAGTCCGCGCCTCGTAGGTACGCTGGTTTCGGAAGACCCGAGCGAGCACCGGAGGTTCTACCGGACCTTGAACGCTCCCTTTGTCGGCGACGGGCACACCCGTTGGGTGGATGGGCAGTTCGCCCTCAACAAGCCGGAGCTGGGCCTTTCAAACTGGGAGCACGGACGGCTGTTTGCCCGTGGCGCGGTGCTCACCGGAGACAGCGTCTACACCGTGCGGACGCGCTACATCTCGGAGTGATGCCCTGGCCTTTCCGGTGTCCAGGATGCCGGCCAGGCAACGCGACGCGGACGTTGCCGCTCCGAACGGCGTGCCCGGCTGACGGCGTGACGTGATACCGCCTCAAGCGTATTATCCGCGACATGGATGTGCGCATTGCCTGCGTAGAAACCTCCAGGGAAGTACGCTGCCAGCGACGTGGAGCACCCCACGAGTTCCTTGCGCGTCAGCGGTTGGGGAAGCTCCCCCGGCTGAAGGCTCTCTACTGCGAGGGGTGTCCCCCTCGCGCTCCCCGGCTGAGGGCTCTCCGTCGTTGAAGGTGCGGGCATTTCTTGGCGGTACTTTCGATCCGGTGCATGTGGGCCACCTCCACGCTGCCCGCTCTGTGGGAAGTGCCCTGGAAGTACCGTCGGTCAACCTCGTCCTGGCCGCCGAGCCGCCCCATCGCGACGCTTGTGCAGATGCGGCGGACCGATGGGAGATGTTGCGTCTCGCCGTTTCCGGGGACCCGCTGCTGTCGGCTTCCGATGTCGAACTTCGGCGCGACGGCCCTTCTTACTCCATCGATACCATCGAGGCGCTTCGCGACGGCGATCCCATCGCCTGGGTCGTGGGCAGTGATGGCTTGGACACCTTCAGGACCTGGCATCGATTCGAGGCGTTTGCGCGGCACTGTCACATCGTCGCCGTCGTGAGGCCGGGGACGGAAGTGGCGCCGCTGACCGGCTTCAGCCTGGTTGACGACCCGGCGAGCCTGGCGCGTCATGAGCGCGGGTGCCTCTTCGTGCTTCCGCATCGCATGCTCGACGTCTCGGCATCGCGCATCCGGGGAATTCTCTCCCATGGCGGCGATGCGTCGGCTTTGTTACCGTCGCCGGTCTGGACCTACATCCGCGAACGAGGTCTTTACCATCGCTGAAACGTTGATGCGGCCAATCGAATTGCGCGATCTCGTGGTAGATGCGATCACGGATCTCCGGGGACGGGATGTCGTGGTCCTCGACGTGGAGACTTTGACCGACGTAACTGACTACATGGTATTGGTCACGGGCACGTCGAGACGTCATGTCCGGGCGCTCGTCGACGCCGTACACGACGCGGCTAAACGCCGTTCGGCGAAGATCCTGGGTATCGAAGGCGCCGAGACGGGCGAGTGGGTATTGCTCGACCTGGCGGATGTGGTCGTGCATGTCATGCAGGCCGAGACACGCGCCTTCTACGACCTGGAGCGGTTATGGAGCGACCTCGCGTCGCCGGTCGCGGAAGTGTGAACGTGAACGGCGTCGCCTGAAACGATGAGCCATCGCACTTTCTCCCATGGCCTCGGCCTTGGAACCGGACGCACGTCTGCAGGAAGGCCGGGTTACTCCCTGAATTGGCCCGGCCTTGCCAGCCTTCCATGGACCAAACGCTCTGGTTCGCTGGCGCTCCCCAGAGGCGTTGGTTCCATGGAAGATCATGAGTTGGAGCAGCGGGCGTTCCTTACGCGCGCTACCGTTGTTTTCCTGATGGCGGCGGTGCTGATACTGGGACTGCTGGCACGATTTGTCGACCTGCAGATGTTCAAGCACGACATCTACAGCACCCGCTCCGACGAAAACCGGATCCTGGTCCAGCCCCTGGCCCCGGACCGGGGACTGATCTACGACCGGTGGGGCGTGCTGCTGGCTGACAACAGGCCGATACTGTCCCTGGCAATGGTGGTCGAGCGGGTCGCCGACCTCGATGCGGCCATCTCCGACCTCGGATCGTCAATAGACATTTCCGACACCGAAATTGCCGAGTTCAAACGCCGGATTGAACGGCCTCGGCGGCCGTACGAACCGGTGGTGCTGAAGGTCAACCTCTCGGACGACGAGGTCGCCCGAATCAGGGTGGACGGCCACCGATGGTCCGGGGTAGAGGTCGTCCCGGAGAACCTTCGGTACTACCCGCTCGCGAGCCTCGCAGTGCATGCGGTGGGATCGGTTCGCAGGATCAATGAAGATGATCTCGCGTCGCTGGACGCGGTGAGCTACAGCGGAACGAAATTCATCGGCCGCTTCGGCGTGGAAGAGTTCTACGAACAATCGCTGCATGGGGAGGTTGGGCACCACCATGTAGAGATCGACGTGCGCGGGCGGGTTGTCGAGTACCTGCCCGAGAACAAGGTGCTCCCGGTAGCGGGACAGAACCTGACGTTGCACCTGGACAGCAGGTTGCAGACTGCCGCCTACGCCGCCCTGGGCGAACGCCGCGGTGCGATCGTCGCGCTGGATCCCCGTTCGGGGGGAATCCTGGCACTGGTCAGCAATCCCGGCTACGACCCCAATCCGTTCATCACGGGTATCCCGCAGGAGGAGTATCGCCTGCTCGCGGCATCGGCGGACGCGCCCATGTTCAATCGGGCAACCCGGGGAACCTATCCCCCGGGGTCCACGTTCAAGCCGATCGTGGCGCTTGCCGGGTTGAGCGAAGGGGTGACGGATTGGGAGAGGACAATCATCGATACGGGAGAGTTCAGGCTGCCGGGCCAGTCTCGCGTGTATCGCGACTGGAGTTGGACCCCGACCAATACGGGCGGACAAGGGGTCGTGAATCTGCGGAAGGCCATCTACCGCTCGTCCAACGTCTATTTCTATCAACTCGGTACCCGGGTCGGAATCGATGCGCTTGGCGAGTTCGCCTTCCAGTTCGGCTTCGGCACCGCGAGCGCGCTGGACGTGGAAACGGCGGAAGGGGTTCTTCCCACGCGGACGTGGAAGAAGGGCGCCCGGGGCGAGGACTGGTTCCTGGGCGACACCGTGAACATGAGCATCGGCCAGGGCCTCATGCTGGTGACGCCGCTGCAGCTCGCCACGTCCGCGATGGTCATCGCCAACCGAGGCCGATGGGTGCAACCACGCCTGCTTCTGTCGAGCGACGCCGTGCTGTCGGGATTCGACACGCCCTTGCCGCCAGTCCGGGTTCAGGGCCCGACGGAGGAGGACTGGGAGATGCTTGTCAATTCCATGGAGGATGTCGTGCATCGCGGGAACCAGGGTTTTCGCGAAAACGGTACGGCATGGTGGTATGTCGGCCGTGACCTCGGTTACCGAATGGCGGGCAAGTCGGGATCGGCGCAGGTGGTGGAGATTGCCCAGGGAGAGGAGTACGACGAAGAGGAACTGGACGAACGCCAGCGCAAGCACGCCTGGTTCATCGCGTTCGCGCCCGCGGACGATCCAAGGATCGCCCTGAGCGTTCTCGTGGAGAACGGGGGCGGGGGCAGTTCGGTCGCGGCCCCGGTAGCCAGGGAGGTGATCGACGCCTACCTGCTACCCAGATTCGCGCGGCTTTAAGGGCTTCGCATGGCGAGCGACTTCGTCCGGCAATTCCCCCTCCCAGGCGGCGCCAGAACGCGCCTTTCCGAAGTTCACCTGGACGCCCTGCTGTGTATTGCGATCCTTGCGGTCATCGTCCTGGGCCTGGTGGTGCACCATTACCGGGACGACGACACGTTTTACGGGCAGATGCTGCGGATGGCCGTGGGACTCGCGGCCCTGGTCGCCGCCGCGTGGGTCCAGCCACGCCAATACCTTTCCTGGGCTCCGGCGGTCTACGGGGTTTCGGTTGGGCTATTGATACTCGTGTTGCTGATGGGTACGACTGCCAAGGGATCACAGCGCTGGATCGATCTCCCGGGATTGCCGCAGTTTCAGCCGTCGGAGCTGACGAAGATAGCAATTCCCCTGATGCTGGCCTGGTACTTCCACGACCGCCGCCTTCCACCGGGACTTGGGGACATGCTTGTTGCGCTCGGGATCATCGCCGTTCCCGTCATTCTCATCGTTCAGCAGCCTGACTTGGGAACGGGTGTCCTGGTGGCTGCGAGCGGGCTTGCTGTCATCGTCCTGGTGGGCGTGTCCTGGCGATGGATGGCCGGCGCCCTGGCATTGGGAGTCGCGGCGGCACCGATCCTGTGGATGTCCCTGCACGACTATCAGCAGGAACGCATTCGGACGCTCTTCAACCCGGAGAAGGACCCGCTTGGTGCGGGTTGGAGCATCATCCAGTCGACGACCGCAATAGGCTCGGGCGGCCTGCTTGGCAAAGGTGTCGGTGAGGGCACACAAAGCCGTCTCGATTTCCTGCCGGAAGGCAACACTGACTTCATCATCGCCGTAATCGGCGAGGAAACAGGCTTCGTCGGAGTTTTGCTCCTGATGATGCTCTACCTGGCAATCCTGGCGCGCGGGCTGCGTCTGGCAACGCTGGCGCCCAACAGGTTCGGTCGCTTGCTTGCGGGCGGACTCATGCTGACGTTCTTTGCCCACGTCTTTGTTAACATTGCCATGGTCTGTGGGTTGATTCCGGTCGTCGGCGTGCCGTTGCCGCTGGTGAGTTATGGCGGAACCTCAGCGCTTTCGATCTTGATCGGGTGCGGTATCGTCATGTCCATTCACACCCACCGAACTGGCAGGAGGTAATGTTGCTGAAACGCGGTTTGGGCTTCGCGGCGGTCGTGGTGTGTGTGGCTGCGGGTTGGGCCGACTACGACGAGAGACCCGCCGTGCGCGACTACATCGCGGAAGTTGTCGCGCAGCATGGCTTCGAGAAGTCGGCCCTGGAAGCCCTGTTCCAGGCAGCCGAGCGCAAGGAAGCGATCCTGGCGGCGATATCACGACCGGCCGAACGCAAACGATGGCACGAGTACCGCAAGATCTTCGTGACACCGACGCGGATTCGGGAGGGAATCGCATTCTGGCGCGCCAACGAAGATGCCCTGCGTCGCGTGGAGCAGGTCTACAACCTTCCACCGGAGATCACCGTCGCGGTTGTAGGGGTAGAGACCCGATACGGCCGCAATCTCGGTTCGTTCCGCGTGCTCGATTCGCTGTCAACCCTGGCATTTGACTATCCGCCGCGCGCGACTTTCTTTCTCGGCGAACTGACCGAGTTCCTGCTGCTGGCGCGGGAGGAAGGCATCGATCCGTTGACCATGAAGGGCTCCTACGCTGGCGCAATGGGCTACGGACAGTTCATCCCGTCGAGCTATCGGAACTTTGCCGTCGATTTCGACGGCGACGGAACGCGGGACATCTGGACAAACCTCAACGACGCCCTGGGCAGCATCGGCAACTATTTTGCCGAGCACGGCTGGCGCGGGGACGGCCCGGCGGCGATGCGCGTCGAGGTGGCGGGAAGGGTGGCCGACGAGGACGTGAACCGGGGGCTCATGCCCGATTACGATGAGGATCAGTTGAAGCGGCTCGGCGTGATCAGTGACGGTATGCCGCCGGGTGCCAAGGCGGCCCTGTTTCGCATGGAGGGTGATGAAGGTGCCGAGTATTGGCTCGGCCTGCACGACTTCTACGTCATCACAAGGTACAACCACAGCCGCCTGTACGCGCTTGCCGTGTGGCAGTTGGGGCAGGCGATTCGGTCGGGCAAGGAACGCTCGGAGCGCGTAGCGATGGCGGCAGCGGAGGGTGCGGACTAGTGCCGCGTCACGCGCATCTGAACTCGCGTGACTCGGCACCCGTGCCTCAAACCTCGCCGACCCCTTCGGGCGAGCGGTTTCTTGCCGACGCCCAAGCCTGTCTTGTTACCCAACTCGCCACTCCTGTTTCCCAACCCGCCACTCCTGTTTCCCAACCCGCCACCCGGTCCACCTCCCTGACGCGACGTCGATCCCGGTATCGTCGTCAGTGTCGCCCTGGCCGCAGCCGGGCGATGGTCGCGGCGATTGCGTTCTCCGCCGCTCTGGCCGGGTGTCTCGGTACTGTTCCTCGCCCGCCGCCATCCGAGCCCGGACCCGGTCGCGAGGAAACGGATCGCGCGCCGGAATCTCCGCCACCGTACCTCGAGGAACTGCCGGACCCCCCGGTCAAGCAGGAACCGAAAAGCACCACCGGCAACAACACCTATACCGAAGGGGGTCGGACATTCCACATATTGCCGACGGCCGAAGGCTATGACCGCGTCGGCACCGCCTCCTGGTACGGCGTCAAGTTTCACGGCAGGCGCACGTCGAGTGGAGAAACGTACGACATGTTCGAACTGACTGCCGCGCACCCCACGCTACCGATTCCCGTGTATGCGCGCGTCGAGAACCTGGAGAATGGCCGTGCCACGATCGTCCGCATCAATGACCGGGGTCCCTTTCGCGGTGGTCGATTCATCGACCTGTCGTACGCGGCCGCCGTCAAGCTTGACATGCTGGAGCGGGGCACGGCGCGCGTGCGCGTCACCGTCGTTGGGAGCCACGAGACCAAAGCCGGTGACGGCGATGCAACGGGACTGGAGGCGGCGGCGGAGCGTTTTTTCCTCGAAGCTGGCGCGTTCGCGGAGAGCGGGCTCGCCTACTCCCTTTCGGATGACCTCCGGGGGGTATTGGAGGCAGAGACCATCGGTGAAGTCCTTGTCGTAAAGACGCGGCACGAACCACGTTATCGCGTCCGCATCGGACCGTTCGCGGACCTCGGAAAGGCAACGCGCCTGCAAGCACTGTTGACATTCCATCGCGGCGCTGTGCCGGACATCATCAAGGAGTAGCAATGCCACAAAACCCGTCGACCCTTTCGGGTGCGCCGCGTTTTGCCGCCCGGGCGAAGCTCGCGATCGCCTTCGCTGTCGCCGCCGTTGCGGCACCGCTCTGGGGGCAGCCGCCAGCGACATCGGTGGTACCGGATCATCCGGCAATCGCGGCCGAGGGTTACGTATTGATGGATGCGGATACCGGCAAGATCCTCGCCGAAGACAACGGCCAGCAACCGTTGCCGCCGGCCAGTCTTGCGAAGATCATGACCGGCTACGTCGTGGCGGTGGAGTTGGAAGCGGGACGCATAAGTCTGTCCGACGACGTGCCCGTCAGTGTCAACGCGTGGGAGACGCCGGGTTCCCGCATGTTCATCCGCGAGGGCACCACGGTGGTCCTCGAAGACCTCCTCCGGGGTGTCGTCATCCAATCCGGCAACGATGCCAGCGTCGCGCTCGCGGAATTCGTCGCGGGAGGAGAAGACGCATTTGCTGACATGATGAACCAGCATGGGGCACTGCTCGGGATGTCGGGCTCGATGTTCGCGAACTCGACGGGATTGCCCCACGACGACCAGTACACGACTGCGCGCGACCTCGCGGTCCTCACCCAGCAACTCATTCGGCGCTTTCCCGACCACTACGCCATGTATTCGGAACGGTCTTTCAAGTACAACGGCATTGAGCAGCCGAATCGCAACCGCCTGCTCTGGCGAGACCGGACGGTTGACGGAGTAAAGACGGGTTACACAAAGGAAGCGGGCTATTGCCTGGTCGCTTCTGCCGAACGTGACGGAATGCGCCTGATCTCGGCAGTGATGGGAGCGGAGAGCGACGCGGTGCGGGTTCGCGAGAGCCAGAAGCTGCTCTCCTACGGATTCCGCTATTTCGAGACGCACAGGCTCTACGGAACCGAGGCACCACTGAAGACCTCCGAGGTGCGGTACGGCCAGACGCAAGAAGTGTCTATGGGTGTTCCGGAGGCCATATATGTGACCATCCCGCGGGGCCGCTACCAGGACATTGAAGCGACGCTGGACATCCCGGAACCCATGGAGGCACCCATCGCTGCGGGAGACATACTCGGCGAACTGCGCGTGATCCTGGACGGCGAGACGCTCGCGACGTCGCCGTTGATTGCACGGGAGGCCGTCCTGGAACTGGAGACTGTTGCACGTTTCTTCGAGGGGATTTACTTCTTCTTCCACGATCTCGTGAAGTAGACGGGCGGAGCCCTTCAGCAGAGCGCGGAGAGCGCCTCGGAGGCCGACGAAGCCGAAGGCGTCGGCTGTGGGGCACCTTTGTGGAACAAACTGGCATAAGTTGTTCCATGGATTGGCGCTGAGTCGTGTTCCCCTCCTGCCACGCGCCATTATGAGCCATGCCGAAACCCGCTACGCGGAAAGTGCCGACCCTGCGGACTTTTGGACTACGGTAGTCCTGTTCCGCATGGCTCGTTGCGGCACTTGGTGAGGTATCGAATGTCTTTTGTATTCAATCAATTGGACCCGTCTGTTGCAGCTCCCGGGGAGCGCGCGACGTGCTGGGGCCGTCCCCGTCAAACCCATCGGGGAAACGCGTGGGCCATCGGCGCCCGCGCCCGTCAGGTGATCGTCGCGAGACATCCGGGGGGCGGCAAATTGACGCGTTGGGCAAAAAGGAGTCTAGTTGCGGTGTTCGTACCAGAAGTTTGGGGGGATGAAAGGTATGGCACGTCAAACTATTGGGCGCATGGCGCTGTTCTGTCCAGTCCTGGCTTTTGTTGTCGCAGCGCTCTCGGCTTCGGCCCAGGCAGCGGAAGAAGAGGAGGTCGCGTCGGGTGTTGAGACAGGAACTCCGACCGTCGAAGAACTGATCGTGACCGCGCAGCGCGTCGCGGAAAGCATCCAGGATGTCCCGATCGCGGTGACGGCCTTGACGGACGACATGATCGCGGACCGCCAGGTTGTCGGCCCGTCGGACCTGCAGTTGAACGCGCCGAACGTGTCGTTCAGTGCAACCAACTTCGGCGGATCGAACTTCAGTATTCGAGGCGTCGGACAACTGGTGATCTCTCGTAGCGGCGAGTCCGGCGTGTCGTCTCACGTGAACGAGATAGCGGTTGCAACCAATCTGAACGCGATAGAGTTCTTTGACGTCGAACGCGTCGAGGTTCTCCGCGGTCCACAGGGTACGCTGTTCGGCCGGAACGCCACCGGCGGTGCCCTGAACGTCGTGACGAAAATGCCCTCGTTCGACAACGTCGACGGTTTCGCCGACGTCGAAGCCGGCAGCTTCAGCCACAACCGCCTGAAAGGGGCAATAAACCTCCCCGTGACCTCCAACATCGCCGTGCGTATCGCCGGGTACAACCTGGAGCGCGACGGTTTCACCGAGAACCTGGCGTTTGGCCAGAGAAACGCGGCGGGTCAGACCATTCCCGGAATAGACGACGACATTGATGGCCGCGACATGTGGGCTGTGCGGGCAACGCTGGCCTGGGATATATCGGACCGGGCTGACTTCTGGCTGCAATACAGCGTGTTCCGGGAGGATGATGACCGAGTCCGCATCACGAACCAGGTCTGCAAGCGCAATTCCCTGCCGACCACGGGGTGCCTGCCGGACGAGTTCGGATGGGAGACGCCGCACCTTGGCGCAACGACGGGAGGCATCTTTGGTGGTGCGGCCGGCGCTCTGCCGCCAGGAGTCGACGGCTCCAATCCTGCGCTATACCCCTATCCGCGCCCGGCGATCGACAGCTTCAGAAAGATGCACACGGATTTCGAACCGGTTTTCCACGCAAAGGAAGACCTCTGGTCGTTCGGTTTCAACTATGACTTCGACAAGCTGAACGTGAGTGTCATTGGCGCGGTGCGCGACTACGAGGGCCTGTCGCGGCAGGATTACCTCATGGATGTAGGGCCACGCCTCAACCCGACGCCGCAGAATCCATTGGGGATCTGGCCGACATCCGAGCCGGCGGGCGGCGCAGGGGCTGAGTGGCTCTCGGAAACCTGCAACGTCGCAGAGGGGACGGCGGGCACATTTGGTGGCTGCATTCTGCCGGTGCTGCAGAATGTTCAGTTCGCCTATGACCAGGGCGACACGAATGGCACCTACTACACGTTGGAGGCGAAGATGCGCTCCGACTTTGACGGGAGTTTCGATTTCCTTCTGGGTGCCAGCCGCCACAAGGGCACCAACTACGGTGGCTACTACGTGCTCGCCAACACGCTGGATCTCGTAAGCCGTTACGGTTCCGCAGCCCTCGGTGCGCCACCGCTCTACCCCGGGTTCTTTTACAACACCAACAATCCGGAGTACGGTGGTCCGCCGCAGGACGGGGAAGCGATCTTTGGCGAACTCTACTACGAGGCGACAGACCGTCTGAAATTCACCGCCGGGCTGCGTTTCAACGAGGACAACAAGGTAGTCAGCGATTCGAGCGTGCTGTTCAACTCCGCCAACGTCAGTGCCGCAGTAGGCGGTCTGTTCGGGCCGAATCCCATCTGGTTGCGCAGTGGCGTGTTCGGGGAAATGGCTGCGATGGCGGCGAACCCGGCCGCTTCCTTGAGTGAGACTTCGCTCCGGATCCTTGAGTTCCACAACGCCGGCGGCACATATGAATCCAATGCGCCAACGGCTATCGGCTCGCTCGTCGCAATGGGGGCGGCCCAGGCGATCGGGGCACAGATTGCGGCTGGCCTGCTGCCGATCCAGTTCGTTCCCCAGGCGATTGCGGGTCTGCCGCTGCCACCGATCTTTAAGGGGACCGTCGGCGCGTTGCTGTCCCAGAATCCGGCAGTCATCGCCCGGGACGCGGGTCTGGCTGCTGGCGCGCAGGCGTTCGCCGCGATTGCCAATGCCCTGGGCCCCGCACCCGCGTTCGGCGAGACGCGATTCGTCACTGGCAGTCCGAGCGAGGCGAGCTGGCGGGAGGTCAGTGGCCGAATCGGCCTCGACTACCAGTTGGGCGACAACACCTTGCTGTATGGCTTCTTTAGCCGAGGGTACAAGCCCGGCGGATTCAACCCGGCCATTCCGCCTGCATTCCAGGATGTATCGGCATTCACCTTTGAACCGGAACAGGTCAGCGCCTTCGAGGTGGGTGCCAAGAGCAGTCTGCTCGATGGAAGGCTCACCCTGTACAGCTCCGCGTTTACCTATGACTATTCGGGCCTTCAGATCACCCGCATCAGTAACAACAGTTCGATCAACGAGAACGTCGATGCGGCCATTAGCGGACTGGAACTCGAGGGACAATGGCGGCCGGAAGGCATGCCAGGGCTGTTGGTTGACTTTACTTACAGCCTGCTGTCTGCCAAGGCCAAGGACACCCTGTCCATCGATCCAGTCAACCGAACCGGCGGCAACCCCGACTATATCCTGCTCAACAACATCGATCCGGGTTCCCTCACTGGAATCAACTTCGTTGCCCGCGAGTCGCAGATTACGCCGCAGGTGCTGGCGGGATTCGTTGCATCGCTGCCACCGACGACCCAGGCGCTCCTCGGCGGTTATACCGGTGTGAGCATACTCTACCCACCCAATTCCGCAGGCGTGGCCATTCCGGCGTATTTCTCACGGAACTTCCTGACCGCTGTCGGTGTTGAGACGCTGGAAGGCGTCCCGGTCAATCTCGATGGCAACGATCTCCCGAACGCTCCTCGAAACTCCGCGAGAATCGGTCTTGCGCATACGTGGGAAGTGGGGACCGGGTTGCTGACGCTACGCTGGGACTACTACTGGCAGGGCAAGTCGTACGCACGCGAGTTCAACGCGGTCGGCGACGAGATCGATGCCTGGGGCCAGCACAACCTCATGATGGTATACGAGAGCGGCGGTGCCTGGTCCGCCAGGGCCTGGGTGCGGAACCTGCTGGACGACGAAAACGTGACAGGCAAGTACCTGACATCGGATACGTCCGGGTTCTTCCGCAACTACTTTGTTACGGAGCCCCAGGTATACGGCATATCCCTGAGGTACGTCTTCGGCGGGTAACGAACCTCCTCCACACACGCAGGTCGCCGGCCCCCAGGCGAGGCGGGCCGGCGATGTTGTCAAGGCGGACGGACCCATTGAAAGAACTGATATGTGTTCGTTTGACGATCGGTTTTCGTATGATATTCCTTCGGCTGGAGTGACGGCCTCTATAGGGAGTAAGAAGCATGTATCGTCAATTCGTTAGCTGTTTCGCGCTTTGCGGCGCCGTCTCGATCGGTGGGCCGCCGGTGTTCGCGCAGGAGGACGAGGAGTCGCCCGCGAACGATGGCCGGGTCGTGATCGAAGAGTTGATCGTGACCGCGCAGCGCGTGGCGGAGAGCATCCAGGACGTCCCCATCGCGGTGACGGCCCTGACCGACGATGCGCTTCGGGATCAGCAGATCATCACTCCTTCCGATCTGCAGCTCAATGCGCCGAACGTGTCGTTCAGCGCAACCAATTTCGGTAGCTCGACGCTGAGCATTCGGGGGATCGGACGGCTTGTCGTGGGGCGTTCGGGCGAGTCCGGCGTGTCATCGCATGTGAACGAAATAGCGGTTCCCAGCAACCTGGAGACCATGGAGTTCTTTGACATGGAGCGGGTCGAGATACTGCGTGGCCCGCAAAGCACCCTGTTCGGCCGCAACGCCACCGGCGGGGCCATCAACCTGGTGACGAAAATGCCGTCGACGGATGGATTCGATGGTTTCGCGGACATCGAGACGGGTGCGTTCAATCACTCGCGCCTGAAGGGCGCCATCAACCTGCCCATCGGTAGCCGGGTCGCGGCGCGGGTCGCGGCGTTCAAGCTGGATCGGGATGGATACACCAAGAATCGTGCCTACGGCCAAAGGGGTAGCGCGGGCAATACGCTGCCAGGCATCGATGGAAGCGTAGACGGGCGCGGCATCACCGCGGTGCGGACGACATTGTCCTGGGATCTGACGGACCGGGCGAGCGCCTGGCTCCAATACCACCGCACCCACGAAGACGACGACCGGGCCCGTATCACGAACCAGGTGTGCGCGCGCAACCCTCTGCCCACCACGGGATGCCTTCCCGATGCACGCGGACGCGATACGCCGCACCTGAGCGCCACCACGGCGGGAATCTTCGCGGGCCTCGCAGGCATGCTGCCACTGGGGGCCGATGGCTCCCAGACGGCCTTGTACGACTTTCCGCGTCCCGCGATGGACAGTTACCGGGAGATGCACACCGACTTCGACCCCGTGTTCTGGCAGAAGGAAGAGATCTGGGCGTTTGGGCTGGAATACGATTTCGATAACCTGCGGGCAAGCCTGATCGGCGGGCGCCGAGTCAATGACTTCATTGCCCAGCAGGACTACTTCATGAATGTCGGGCCGGTATTGGCGCCAACGCGGACGAATCCCTTCGGAGTCTGGCCGGTATCCGCACCTGCGGGCGGGGCGGGCGAAGAGTGGGTCTCGGATACCTGCAACCTCGTGGCGGGTACCGCGGGCGCTGTCGGCGGCTGCATCCTGCCAACGCAACAGAACCGGTCCTTCGGCTACGACCAGCAGGACTCCCATTCGGAGTATTTCACGCTGGAGGCCAAGATCCACTCGGAGTTCGACGGGCCGCTGGGTTTCCTGCTCGGTGCCAGCCGTCATGACGGCCAGAACTACGGCGGCTACTACGTGCTGTCCAACGAGCTTGACTCGGTCACCGTCTTCGGCGTTCCGGCATTGGGGCTTCCACCCCTGTTCCCGGGTTTCTTCTACAACGCGAACAACCCGGAGTCCGGCGCGGAGCAGGACGGCTGGGCGAGCTTCGGCGAACTCTACTACGACGTTTCCGATCGGATGAAGTTCACGCTAGGACTGCGCTTCAACGAGGACAACAAGAGCGCGAGCGATGCGAGCGTGTTGTTCAACTCGATCAATGCGAGCGCGGCGCTAGGCGGCCTCCTTGGGCCGAACCCGATCTGGGTGCGCAGCGGACTGTTCACGGAAATGGCCGGCATGGCGGCCAATCCAGCCGCGCAGTTGAGCGAAGCTTCGCGCCGGCTGCTGGAGTTCTGGAACGCGCAGGGCGTGTACGAGGCCAATGCGCCGACGGCCATCGGTTCCCTTGTAGCGCTTGGCGCCGCCGAGGCGATTGGCGCGCAGATCGCGGCGGGGCTGCTGCCCATCCAGTTCGTGCCGCAGGCCATTGCGGGGCTACCACTGCCGCCGATCTTCAAGGGAACGGTGGGAGCGCTGCTGTCGCAGAACCCCGCGGTGATCGCGCAGGATGCGGGCCTGGCAGCCGCCGCCCAGGCGTTCGGCGCGATAGCGAACGCCTTGACGCCGGTGCCCGGTTTTGGCGAAACGCGGTTCGTTACAGGCAGCCCCAGCGAAGCCCAGTGGCGCGAGGTGAGCGGCCGGGCCGGCTTCGACTTTCGGATCGACGACAGCACAATGGTCTACGGATTCCTGAGTCGCGGCTATAAGCCCGGAGGCTTCAATCCGGCCATACCGCCCGCGTTCCAGGATACGTCGGCGTTCACCTTCGATGCCGAGCAGGTCAACGCCGTCGAGGCCGGCATCAAGAGCACGCTGCTTGACGGCGGACTCGTCCTCAACGGCGCGTTGTTCATGTACGACTACACGGGTCTCCAGGTGACCCGGATCAGGAACAACAGCTCGATCAACGAGAATATCGACGCCGGTATCCGCGGTCTGGAACTGGAAGGACGTTGGCGACCGGAAGCGATGCCGGGTCTCGCGGTGGATTTCGCTTACGGCGGGCTCTTCTCCGACATCAAGGGCAGCCAATCCATCGATCCCATCAATCGGACCGGGGGCAACTCGGAATATGTGCTGCTGAACAACATCGATCCGGGTTCGCTTACCGGCGTGAACTACGTCGCGCGCGAGTCACAGATCACCGCGGCGCTCGTGGCTGCGGCATTTCAGGTGCCGGCGGCGCTGGATGTCCGCAATCGGCTGACGGTCGAGTCGGTTTCCTACCCTGCGAATGCTGCGGGCGTATCGATACCGGTCTTCTTTTCGCGGAACTTCCTCGCGGCGGCGGGCGTAGAAACCCTTGACGGCATTCCCATCGATCTCGATGGCAAGGAACTGCCGAATGCGCCTCGGCATACGGTCAAGTTGGGCCTGTCCCATACGTGGAATACCGGAGCTTCGGCATTGCTGACGCTCCGCTGGGACTACTACTGGCAGAGCGCATCCTACGCGCGCGAATTCAACTCCGTCGGAGACGAGATCGACAGCTGGAGCCAGCACAACCTCTCGCTGATCTACGAGAGTGGCGGCAACTGGTCGGCAAGAGCCTGGGTTCGCAACGTCCAGGACAAGGAAATCGTGACGGGCAAGTACCTCACAAGCGATACTTCCGGTCTCTTCCGCAACTATTTCCTTACGGAACCGCGGATTTACGGCGTATCGGTGCGATTCGAGCCAGGGGGATAGGCGCGCCGCGTCGCTCCCGAAAGGGCCAGTGCCCTGTGCGGGGCACTGGCGGGGTGTTATCGAATGCGCGCGAACTTCTGTAGCGCGGCGCAGTCGAGCAGGGTCAGGCCGCGATTGCGCGCGTAGCTGACGATGACTTCGGCCACGTAGAGATCGCCCTTCGAATCGGCCCAGATGCCGTGCGGCGCAAAGAAGTTGCCGGGCTGCGCGGGGTCGCCGCTCCCGAATCGCGAAATCAACGCGCCGTCGAGGTCGACCAGGCAGACGCTTGCGGGTGGTACGTGTGGCGGGATATCGGAACCTGCGGCCCATCCGCCGAGCTCGGCTATGTGCATGATGCCGGCGTCGTTGTCGATGAAGATGTCGTCGGGGCGGCTGATACCCGTCCATTCCGTCAGGTACTCGCCCTTCGGGGAAAACACCTGGATTCTCGAGTTCTCCCTGTCGGCAACGATGACGCGATCATCCTCGTCGATCGCGATGGCATGCGGCAGGCGAAACTCCCCCGGACCGGTCCCCGGCTCTCCCCAGGAAAAGAGATGCTCGCCGTCAGCCGTGAACTTGTGTACGCGCGCGTTGCCGTAGCCGTCGGCGACGTAGAGACTGCCAGCGCTGTCGAGTGCCACGTTGGTCACGCGATTGAACGGTTCGCCGCCGTATTGCACTGGCGTCTGACCTGGAACAAACCCGGTGTCGGAAGGTTGGTCCTTTTCTCCCAGGGTCTTCAGTAGCGTGCCGTCGGTGGAGAAGATCCGGACGGTGTGATCGAAGTTGTCCGCTGCGAATATGCGATCGTCGGGACCGATGTAGATGCCGTGGGCGTTGGTGAACAGTCCCTCGCCCCATGCGTCGAGGAAGTTGCCATCGGCGTCGAAGACGATCATGGGGTGCTCGCCGCGATTGAAGACGTAGACGCGGTCCCTGGAGTCGGTAGCCACACCCGCCACTTCGACGAAGCTCCAGCCTTCCGGGAGCTTCTCCCAACCCTCGATGACTTCGAAAGCGGTGTTTTCCTTCATGGTCGGTTTCGTCGGTGGATTGCCCGGTGCGCGTTCTACCGCAACGAAGCTCGTTGATATGCTCGTGCGGACGAACTTATCACGCAGCCTGGAGATTCAACATGACGCGGCCGCATTTCGGGGTTACCGTTCCGCAGATCAAGCGTCCCTGGGTGGCTGCGGCGGACGCCGCCGGGACCTTCGAAGCGATGGGCTACGACTCGCTGTGGGTCTGCGACCACTTATACGGCCCGCAGTCGCCGCAGATTCCTATCCTGGAGGCTTGGTCGATGATCTCGGCCCTCGCGGCCATTACCGAGCGGATCGAGATCGGCACGCTGGTCACGCCCGCGGGAATGCGCAACCCCGCACACTTGGGCAAGGTGATAGCAACCGTGGACAACATTGCCGGCGGCCGCGTCATTGCTGGGCTCGGCGGGGGTTGGATGACGCGGGAGTTCACCGACTTCGGAATGCCGTTCCTGTCCGTGCCGGAGCGTCTCGGACAGTTGCGCGAGACCATTGAACTGCTGAAGCGCATGTGGGGCGATGAGGAATCGGTGACCTACGCCGGCGAGTTCGTGCAGGTGGAGAACGTGGTGTGCCAGCCGAAACCTCCGCGCCGGGTGCCCATCCTCGTCGGCGGGGCAGGCGAGCAGGTCACGTTGCGGATCGTCGCCCGTGAGGCGGACATCTGGAACAACCTGGCGAGCCACCAGGCCGATCTCGGCCGAAAGATGGACGTGCTTCGACGGCACTGCGACGAAGTGGGGCGGGACCCCTCGGAGATCGTCGCGAGCCAGCAGTGCCTGGTGACGATCGCGCCGGACGACGCTACGGTCGAACCCATGGCGGATGCCGCGCAGAGGATCTTCGGGGGACACCTGGGCGATCCCAAGGGACCATTGGCGATCACCGGTACCCCGGAGCGTTGCTGTGAGCAGATCGAAAGGCACATCGCGCTTGGCTGCACGATGTTCGTGATCGAGTTTTTCGGCAGGGACACCCGTGAACCGGCCCAGTTCTTCGCGGAAGAGGTGATACCCAACTTCCGTTAACGTCTGGCGGGCCGGCTTACGCAGTGGCGACGGCGAACTCGTTGATCGTGGGTCCGAGGGACGCCTGTTCTCGGATACGTTAAGGTCGGGATCCACCTGTCGTGGAGACCACGATGAAACGTGTGGCCCTTGCACGTCGGTGTGCGTCGGGACCGGCCAACCGGCGCCTATCGATCTGGCCAGCAGCCGACCGTACAGCGTTCACGCGGGTCCAGAGGTACCCAGAATCATGGGGTCACCTGGTCCTCGCGGTCGGACTAGGGGTGGTCTACGTGCCAGGTACGATGTCGGCAGCGGAGGCGTCGGATCAGGATAGCGCCATCGAAACGATCATCGTGACTGCGACCAAGCGCGAGGAATCGATCCAGGACGTGCCCATCGCCGTCTCAGCGATCGCCGGGGAAGACCTGGCGGCGAGAGGAGTTCAGGACATCTACGGACTGATGGAGGTCGCGCCGTCCATCGTCGTCTACAACTCGAACAGCACGTCCAATGGCGGCACGCTGCGCATCCGCGGCGTCGGCACGACGGGCAACAACCCGGGACTCGAAGCCGCCGTGGGCACCTTCAT
The DNA here is from genome assembly GCA_028821515.1 of Gammaproteobacteria bacterium. Classification (GTDB taxonomy): domain Bacteria; phylum Pseudomonadota; class Gammaproteobacteria; order Pseudomonadales; family Azotimanducaceae; genus VXNE01. Next base: position 53,989 of record JAPPGA010000015.1, read on the forward strand.
CGACGGCATCTACCGATCGAGGGCAGGCCTCGCCTTCAATGACCTGACGGACCTTGACCGGGTCGAGATCCTGCGCGGCCCACAAGGTACGCTGTTCGGCAAGAACACGGTGGCGGGTGCCGTCAACATCATCACCCGCAAGCCGGAGTTCGACGATGCCCTCTCCGTCAGCGGCGGTTTGGGCAACCTCGAGTCGAGGGATTTCGGCCTGGTCGCGAACGGCGTGCTTTCGGACGATGTCCTTGCCGGGCGCTTGAGCGTCGCGTACCGCCAGCGCGACGGCTACTACGAGGACATCGACACCGACGCCGCCTACGACAACCGCGACCGCCGGTCAGTCCGCGCCCAGCTTCTCTGGATGCCAGATCCGGACGTGGAGGTCCGTATCATCGTGGACGGCACGGACAAGGACGAGAGCTGCTGCCCGGCGGCGTTCTGGATCACCGGTCCCACCAGTCCCGTCGTTGCCGCCCTCGGTGGGGACATCACGCCGTTTCAGGTCGACGGTCCGCAGACGGTGGGTGTCAATTCCGAACCGTTCGAACTGGTCGACGACTCGGGCCAGTCCGTCGATGTGACCTGGCGGACCACGGCAGGAGAAACGTTCAGGTCAATCACGGCATGGCGCGACTTCGAGGTGTCCCGGGATCAGGACATCGACTTCACCAATGCCGACATCGCGGCTCCGACCGACACTGACGAGTCGTTCCGCAACTTCTCGCAGGAGTTCCAGTTCTACGGTGAGAACGACAGTCTCTCCTGGCTTGTCGGCGCCTACTTCTACACGGAGGAGCTCGAGTCGGACGAGGTCATCGGCTTCGCGGCGAACGGGGCCACCTACCTGGCGACCATCATTGGCGCCCCGCAGGTCGCACCGCTACTGGACGGGGACCCGGCCGGACGCGGCATACCGGGCCAGGGCTACGATGCGGTGTACTTCTCGGACACCACGGGCTGGTCGTTGTTTTCACATGATGTCTGGAGGGTCAGCGAGAGCGCGGAGGTCGTGCTCGGACTCCGCTATTCGAACGAGGAGAAGGACGCCGGCGCCATCATCAACGGAGCGCCGTTCGGCGAATCGATCAGCGACCCGTTCTGCGCCTTCGTCCCGCTCGACTCGCTTTGCGACAATGCCAGCTACAACAATGCGGCGCACGAATCGAAGTTGACGGGGACGGTCAAGGTGGCCTGGTCGGCCGACGAGGACCTGCGCCTCTATGCCAGCTATAGCCACGGCTACAAGGCAGGCGGCTTCAACCTGGACCAGGAAGCGGTGGGCAACCGCGACGCGGACGGGAACCTGGTCGACCAGAGTCACTTCGGCCCCGAGACCTCCGACTCACTGGAGTTGGGCCTCAAGGGACAGTTCCTGGAGCAGCGGCTGACGATCAACAGCGCCCTGTTCCACACCACGTTCAAGGATTTTCAGCTCAACACCTTCACGGGGCTCGGCTTCACCGTCGGCAACGTCAAGGAAGCGGTGGCCCGGGGCGTGGAGATCGAGTCGAGCTTTGCGCCGAGCGGCGATTTGTATCTCACTGCGGGTGTCACCTACGCCGACACCCGGTACGGCGACGACCTTGCGGTCGCCAACGCGCACCTGGCCGGCAAGCGACTGACCCAGTCGCCACTGTGGCAGAGCAGCCTGTCGGCGTTCTTCGAGCACGACCTGCCGGGCACCGGCTGGCGTTTCCTCGCGAATGCGAACTGGTTCCATATCGGCGAAGTGAACACGGGCTCGGACCTCGATCCGGAGAAGTTCCGGGAAGGATTCGGCCTCGTCAACGCCCAGGCCGGCGTGCGGAGTCCTGACGGTCGCTACGAGGTTGTTGCGTGGGGCCGCAACCTCACGGATCGGCGGATGAACACGCTGGTGTTCGACTCGGTGTTCCAGACGGGAAGCTGGCACACGTGGACGAATCCACCCAGGACCTTCGGGCTGAGGGTGCAGGCAAACTTCTAGGGTATTCGGCGTGACTGCCGCAGGAGGCGCGCTTGTGTCCGGCCCTGGTGGAGTTGATGAAGCGCCGGTGCGGACGCGCGTTCCGGGGCTTACAGCAGTGCTTCCACCTTCACGGAAGGACGCGCGATGACGGCGCGCACTCCACGCACGACCACGGGCCGTTGCATCAGCCTGGGGTGCTCAAGGAGCAGGGCGACGACGGCATCTTCTGTGGTGTAGTCCGCTGCATCCAGTCCAAGGTCCTTGAAGTTCCTGTCCTTGCGCACGAGTTCTGCCGGTGGTTCCTCGACCATGGCAATGAACTCTCGCAACGTTGATTCGCTCAAGGGCTGCTTGATGTAGTTGACGACATCGAACTCGACGTCACGCTCGCGCAGGATCTCCAGCGCGCCGCGCGACTGGCCTCAGCCAGGGTTGTGGTAGAGGATGATCCGGTCCATGGTGCTCTCCTTCCATGCAGGGGTCGAGTATAGCCCCGCGTGGGCCTTTGCGCGGACCGGCCTGCCTGAAGGTTGTCCTCGGTGCCGTGCGCCTGGGGCTCAGGGATCCTCGGCTTCCCAATACGGGGGGTTGTTCAGCGGCCCGGGCGACTGTCCAAGCTGGATCAGGAGACCGTGTGCGCTTCTGGGCGAGATGAAGGCATCGATGCCCTGGGAATCGTCGAAGTGCTTGTCGACGACGCGGACCCCGCGACTCTCGAGGTCGCGCGCCCTGTTCTCGAGATCGGGCGTCTGCAACGTCAGGTGGTGGAACCCTTCGCCGCGCCTTTCAAGGAACCTGGCGAGAAATCCATCCGGGTTGATCGGTTCCAGCAGTTCAATGCAGAAATCGTGTAGGTCGAATAGGCCAAGACGGAAGTCCCCCGAGTGGTGATCGCGCGTGTAGCGGTGTTTCGCTCCCAGGATATCCTCGAAAAAAACGCGGGCGTCCTCGATGCTGTGCACGGCGATGCCAATATGGTCCAGGCGGCCGAGCGGTTCGTCCTTCGTCGTCACTTGTTGTCCCCCGTGAGTCCAGGAAGCCCCGCTATTCTAGCGGCGCGGGCTACGCCGGCGAGCGCCTGGGCGGAAAGCGCCACCATGCCCACATGACGAGCAGCCCGAACACCGTGTGGAGGGCAATGAACGCCCAGGCGGGCAGGTCGAAATAGAGGATCTGGTACAGCCAGTACTGGATGAAGCTGCCTTCGTAGGTGGGTTGGCCATGCTGGATTCGAAGCCACATCTCAAGCGTAGTCAGGGGACAGACCATGCCTAGCCAGGTCTGCACGACGACAAAGCCGATGGCGGCGAGATGCGTGCCCCGAAACCACAGGTTGCGTATCCACGCCCATCCGAGATGGCCGCCGCAGACTGTCAACACCAGCCCGACCACGACGAAGGCAACGAATAGCACGTGAGTCACGAGCACGATATCGGCCATGTGTAGATTGACGGACTGCACCGTCGCTATGGCCTCGCGGCCGGGACAACGGGAGAACCCACTACGCTGAACGGGTGCATTGGTTTAGTGTAGCCCCAAGCGCGAGTGTCGCGGACACCTCGCGCACCTTCAGACAGCGGGTGGAGTGCAGGTGGACGAGGGCCAGGAGCTACGGCGCGTACGTTGGCGCAGCCGGCGCGGCATGCTGGAACTGGATCTCTTCCTGGTGCCCTTTGCCGAGAGTTGCTATTCCGACCTGTCACCGGCCGACCGCGCGGCTTTTCGCCATCTCCTTGACCGCGAGGACTGGGAGATCCTGGATTGGTTGCGACAGGACTGCGCGCCGGCTCCCGGCCTGGCAGGTATCGTGAAACGCGTCAGGCGAGCAGCTTGTCGGCCAGTGCCTTGAGGCGTTCCGTGCCTCCGCTGATGCGCACCCCGGACGCCAACTGCGCGGCGAGCGTCTCCTCCGTGCAACCGTCCAGGAATGCGATACCGGCGGCCTTGCAGGCATCAAATACCCGTTGCCGGGCGGCGACCACTTCAGGTTCGCCACGACGCCCATCCTGGAATCCAAGGGACATCGACATGTCCGCAGGCCCCCACTCGGCGAATGCCACCCCCGGCGCACTGGCGGTTTCAAACGCGTTCGCGAGTGCGCGCCGGTTTTCTATCTTGAGGCCGAGCAGGAGTTCCCCATCCGGATTCAGCGGCCACGGGTCGGCGCGATCCACGTATTGCTGCGGAGTGATTCCCCAGATAGCCGCTGCTGCGGCCTGACCGCCGGAACCGCGCGTGCCTCCCCGGAAGGTGTAACGCATCGCCTCGACCACCGCCGCGACCGCTTCGGGGGTTTCCGCATGGCAGAGCAGGAAACCGTGCACGCCGATGGCGAGCAACTGGCGTATCTGCCAGGCATTCGCCCTAACAAGGTCTGGGTCCCGGCCCTCGAAAGGCAATTCCACGAGGACGACGGGCGTCGGTGTGCGCACCGATGCCATGCCCTGCATGAACCGGTTCAGTCCCGGGATGTCGAGCGGGCCGTGCTCCATGCCGATATTGATGTAGTCGGCCCAGGTATCCGCCATCGCCATCCCGGCTTCGAAGGTCAACTCCGCGCCGGTGTGGCTGCCGGTGTAGATAACCGGCCGGTCGTTGGCCAGGCGCGTCACCACGCCGTTGATTCGGTCAGCCATTGCATCTTCCCTTGTCAGGTGGATTCCGCGATACGGGCGTCAACCTCCGAATCGCAGTGCTTACGCGCCCAGAAGAGGGAGCTTCTTGCGGCGCTGATAGGTCAGTGCCAGTGAAATACAGTGCCTTAGCGGGGCAACCGGGAGTTCGGTGGTCTCCCGGAACAAGATCGCGCGATTGCCTTCGAATTCGAACGTGTCCGGGTAGATCTCTCTGAATGTCTCAACCAGCCTTGTTCGGCAGTGGAACAACAGCTTGTATTCGTCGGGCCGCGAGGCCTTCCAGCCCAATCGTATGGTACTGCCGGTGCGTGTCACGTAGCTCGGCTCACCCCACTTCAAGGTTTCCTCGACCTCGCCGACTTCGGACAACTCTTCGGCGGTACGCAGCACCAGCCCACGTAGGCTATTGGCGCATGTACGTATTGCGGGCGGGTAGGTATCGAAGACAGCGGACACCTCGGGGCTTGCAGCTAGAACTGGTGACACTGCTACGGCTCACTTCCCCCTTGCGCTGTCATATCGCGGGGATCTTTCCTGGCTCGAACTCACTTCGAATCACCAGGCGAACTGCGGTTCAGTCGTCCGTCGCTTCTTCGGCCCGGGTGGTGTCGCCGATTCTCGTCGGCCTGTGCCACTTGTCCCGGTTCTCATTGGCCTGGTCGATGAGCCGCTGCATGGAATCCATCGTCCGCTCGTCGACCTTCAAGCCGGGCTGGTCAGGGTCGCCGCCCCCGGGGTGGAACTCCAGCAGTTCGGCCCCGTTCGGGCCGCCGGTGTACTTGTACGGCATGCCGGCGGGAATGAAAAATCCCGATCCCGGCCCGAGACTGCGCCTGCCGACGATGAGTTCGCCATTGGTTACGTAGTAGAGACAGTCGCCACTTCCAGGATGGCTGTGACGGAACAGTGGAAAACCGGGGCCGACCCAAATGTGGGTCAGGCTGCAACCTTTCCGCGGACGCTTGCCGCGGTTTTCCATACCGCCCTCGTGGAAGAGTCCCGTAATCACCATGCCACCGGCATAGGACTTGAGGACCTCGGTCATCTTGTCCCGCACTTCCTCTTCGCCGTACTTCTCGATGAGATCGCTCATTTCCCATCCTGACGTGGCTTTCGACCAGTCCGCGCGTTGCCAGGTGTACTGTTCGTTCATCTCGGGATTGGCAAAGATCTCGAACCGCCGGCTCGGGAGGTTGCGGGCTTTCGGTTTGTCGACTGTGTCTTTCGTGCTGGCCATCTACTCTCCTTTCCTGCCGGAGATAGCTTAACGCATGTTTGGCCGTGAGTTCGGTTCAGCGCCGCCCTGGAGAGCCTATGGCTGGTCCCTGCGCGGGCCCGGTCGCATGAGGTCGGCCACTATAATCTGCGCAACCGGGGTGTCGCGACGATGGTGGAACGGGCTAAATCGAATATCGGGGAATTCGGCCGCATCGCACTCCGGGTGCGCGACCTCGGCCTTACCGACTACCGGACCGTATTCGACGCGATGCGCGCATTCACCGACGCGCGGGATACGAACTCCACCGACGAGATCTGGCTGACGGAACACGAAGCCGTCTTTACCCAGGGGCAGGCCGGCAGGCCGGAACACGTGCTGTCGCCCGCGGACATTCCCGTGGTGGCCACGGATCGTGGCGGGCAGGTGACCTATCACGGTCCGGGACAGGTCGTCGCCTATACGATGTTCGACATCGGCCGCATGGGAATCGGCGTTCGCGCTCTCGTCGGCGGGATCGAGAGTGCCATGATCGCCGCACTCGGGAACTGGAACATCGAGGCTGAGGCGCGAGACGACGCCCGGGGCGTCTACGTCGGGGGGCGCAAGATAGGCGCCCTCGGCTTGCGTGTCCGGCACGGGCGCGCATACCACGGCCTCGCGCTGAACGTCGCCATGGATCTCACGCCTTTTTCCCGCATAGATCCCTGCGGCCTTGTAGGAATGGATGTGACGCAGGTTTCCGACGTCGGCGGTCCTGCTGACCTCGATGTCGCGCGCGCGGCGCTGGTTCGGAAGCTGGCGCTAGGCTTCGGGTTCGACCCCTGCCAGGCGGACCCCAACCGGTGGATACGCGGCGTTGCAGCTACTGTGCGTGCACCACTTGCCTGAGAAACGGGTTCACCGCCTCAAGGAAGCCGGTGGTGTTTTGCGAATGCACGTTATGCCCGCAGTTCGGTACGGTGACGAGGCGTGCATCAGACAGGGCGCCAATGAGCCGCTCGCCCGACTCGGGCGTGAAGACGTTTGAGTTCGCTCCGCGCACGACCAGTACGGGCTGGCGCAGTGCGCCCACGTCGTTGAGATTGATCGGCGTGCGGGAACCCTCCACCCGGCGATGGTCGTTCTTGCTGACGTACTTGCCGTCGGCGCGCTGGAACAGGTTGTATTTGACCGTTCGCTCGACGTGCTCCCGCTTGCGGTACGGGTCGTAGTCGACGACGTTGTCGATGAACTGGTCCGGGTCGTCGAACTCGCGGTTGCTGCGAATGAAATTGCGGATCGTCCTGCCGCCGCCGGGGTTCATTTCGGGGCCGGAGTCAACGAGGACCAGCGCCCGCGCGAAGGCCGGTTCCCTGAGGGCGGCCAGCAGGGCGACGCGGCCACCCATCGAGTGGCCGACGACGATTGGCCGTGCAAGTTCGCGGTCTCGGGCGAACGCGATCGCGTCGTCCGCCATCGCAGCCGTCGAGTAGTCAAGTTCGCGGCTCCACTCGGAGTCTCCGTGGCCGCGCTGGTCGAGCGCGAACACGTGGTGGGAAGACGCGAGGGCGAGACTGACGAGATCCCACGAGTGGGAGGATTGGTTGGTTCCGTGCAGCAGCAGTATCGGCGGCGCCCCAGGGGGTCCCCACTCCGTGAAGTGGAATCGGAGTCGGCGCACGACGGTCTGCCGGGACCGGTAGGCGATGTCCCGGCTGTGCGAAATGCCGAGATCCGCTGCGCTATGGCACAGGCTGCGGAACTCGTCGGTGCCGGTCATCTCGTGGGGAGAAAGGTCCGTTGCGAATTCGTTCTGGTACATCGATTGCCTGGTCGGCGGCGCCCTGATCGGAAGTCGGCGAAGTGTATCTTTTGTGGCCTGACCCTGCCGCTATCGACCCGACAGCACCACGAAACCCTACCCGTCCCGGACCCTGCGCCGTGCGTGGCGTTCTGCCGCAGGGTTCATAGCGTGGTGAGCAGCGCCACGAGCAACCTGACCTGCGTGTCGTCGAGCCGCTCGCCGAACGCCGGCATCTGGCCATTCCTCCCGATGGCGATGGAATGCCGTATGGCCTCGATGTCGCCGCCATAGAGATGGACATCGTCGGTGAGGTCAGGTGCGCCGAGTAGCGGGTTGCCGGTGCCGTCCGCTCCGTGGCACGCCGCGCAGAACTGCTGGTAGGCGGTTTGGCCCGCGTGGTTCTCCGCCGCTCTCCGCGACAACGCCAGCGTGTAGTCCGCGAGCTGGTCTACGCCGTCTTCCCCGAGCACCTGCAGCCAGCCGATCATGACCGCGTGGCGTCCGTCCCGAATCGACTGTTCGATCTGCTCGGCGCTTTCGCCCCACTGCCATGCGTCATCCGTGAGGTCTGGAAAGTAGGGGGTCAGTCCCTTCGCGTCGTAACCGTGGCAGACCGCGCAGTTGCGATCGTAGACGCGCTGGGCGGACGCCATGAGCGCGCGGTCCTGCGAGAGCTCCTCGATGGCCGTCTCGGCCGCCAGTCGCCGCGCCAGCCCGAACTCGCTTTCGAAGGTTTCAATGCTGCTCTTGAGCTCGCCTCCCTGGGACCATCGCAATGCGCCCGCGTGACTGCCGAGGCCGGGATACAGCATGAGGTATATGACGGAGATGACGAGCGAGCCGAAGATGAGCCAGAACCACCAGATGGGCGCGGGGTGCTCGCCCTCGCGCAGTTCTCCGTCCCAGACCGGCGAATCCTGTTCGGCGTGCGTGTCGGCGGCAAAGTAGACGCTGTAGATCAGCCAGCCGAGACCGGCCAGGCTCGCGACCGTGAGGGTGGCGATCCATCCTGTCCAGAAGTCACTGGGCAATTCAGCCACGGGTATCCCCTTGCGTGGAATCGCTGCCGGTATCGCGATCCGGGCTTTCATCCTCCAGGGGAATCCGTGCCGAGCGGTCGATGAATTCGTCCGTCGACCGGTAGAAGACCCAGGCCGCCAGCACGACCATGAACAGCATCACGAGCATGTCGCCGATGAAGATGAACCAGGTCATGGGGCCTCTCCCGGCGCGACGCCGAGTACCTGCAGGTAGGCGACGAGCGCGTCGACCTCCAGCATCCCGGAGAGCGCCTCGGGTGCGTTTGCGATCTGCTCTTCGGTGTAGGGATGCCCCAGCAACTTCAAGGCCCGCATCTTGCGCTGGATGTCGCCGGCGGCATCGGCCGGCCTTTCACCCAGCCACGGATAGGCGGGCATGATGGAATTCGGGACCACGCTGCGCGGGTCGAGCAGGTGCAACCGATGCCACAGGTCGGTATAGCGGCCGCCCACGCGGTGCAGGTCCGGCCCGGTGCGCTTCGACCCCCACAGGAACGGCCGGTCGTAGGCGGACTCTCCGGCCCGGGAATACGGTCCGTAGCGTTTGATCTCGGCGAGTAGCGGCCGCACCTGCTGCGAATGACAGGTGCTGCAGCCTTCGCGGATGTAGATGTCGCGGCCGGTCAGCTCCAACGGGCCGTAGGGCATTCTGCCGGCATCAGGCGCCGCCAGCGATTCCTGCATAACGCTCGGCAGGACCTGCACCAGCCCGCCGATGGCCGACACGAACAGGATGCCGAAAATGAGCAGGCCCGCATTCTCTTCCAGCTTCCTGTGCAAACCGATGGCGTTCATGGTTGCGATCCGGCGTCGGGTGGGGGAGGCAATACCGGCACGGTACGCCGTCCCCTGATGGTCATGAACAGGTTGTAAGCGAGCAACACGGCACCGGCGAGGAAAACGATCCCGGCGACGAGCCGTAACGCGTAATAGGGCGCCATGCTCGCCATGATGTCCTTGAAGCTGAAGGAGAGTTCGCCGATGTCGTCGAGGCTCAGCCACAACAGGCCCTGGGAGACGCCGGCGCCCCACATGGCAAGGACGTAGAGCATGGTTCCGGCCAGGGCCAGCCAGAAATGCACATTGGCGAGCTTGACGCTGTAGAGCCCCGTTCCCATCAGGCGTGGAACGAGGAAGTAGAACGTGCCGAAAGTGATCATGGCGTTCCATCCGAGCGCGCCGGAATGCACGTGGCCGACGGTCCAGTCGGTGAAATGGCTGACCATGTTGACGCTCTTGATCGACATCATCGGACCTTCGAACGTCGCAAGCCCGTAGAAGGCAAGCGAAAGCACGATGAACTTGAGCGCCGGGTCGACGCGGAGTTTCCGCCAGGCCCCGGCCACCGTCATGATGCCATTGACCATGGTCGCCCAGGACGGCGCCAGCAGGATGAGGCTCATCACCATGCCCAGCCCCTGCACCCACTCGGGTATCGCGCTGTAGTGCAGGTGGTGCGGCCCGGCCCAGATGTAGCTGTAGGTGAACGCCCAGAA
>JAPPGA010000001.1 GCA_028821515.1 Gammaproteobacteria bacterium
AAACCCGGACATTTTCAATTGTCAGAAACCGGCCACTTTCGGCTGACATTGACACCGTGTGAGGGGGCGACTCAGAACGCGGCTACGCAACGCCTTCAACGCTCTGTTTCAATCCGCGCCCCCGTGTGAGGGGGCGACAGGTGGGGAATGCGACCTCGCACCCTTCGGGGGTGTTTCAATCCGCGCCCCCGTGTGAGGGGGCGACGCGACATCGCGGCGATGGCCGCCATCCTCGGAAAGTTTCAATCCGCGCCCCCGTGTGAGGGGGCGACGATGCGTCATGAGTGGCAGGACGCACACTATAGAGTTTCAATCCGCGCCCCCGTGTGAGGGGGCGACATCGAGGCGGATGCGACCGCGGACGCCTACATCCGGTTTCAATCCGCGCCCCCGTGTGAGGGGGCGACCCGAGCTGTCGGCCGAGATCCGCTGGCGCGGGGAGTTTCAATCCGCGCCCCCGTGTGAGGGGGCGACTTTCGAACACGTGGCGCAGGGCGTAGTGGCGGTGTTTCAATCCGCGCCCCCGTGTGAGGGGGCGACACCGCAACGGACTCCTGCACATCGGCTACGGCCGGTTTCAATCCGCGCCCCCGTGTGAGGGGGCGACACACGGACCACCCGGTCGCCGGCGGCGTTCAGTCGTTTCAATCCGCGCCCCCGTGTGAGGGGGCGACTCGCGCGGGCCGCGGCGTGGGCGTGGATGTTCAAGTTTCAATCCGCGCCCCCGTGTGAGGGGGCGACCTTCGACAACATCGCGCTGTTCGTGATGGGCGAGTTTCAATCCGCGCCCCCGTGTGAGGGGGCGACTACCGCCCGGTGCGGATCGCGATGGACCAGACCGGTTTCAATCCGCGCCCCCGTGTGAGGGGGCGACGTGCTGGCGTCGCTCGTGCCGCTCGGCCTGCGCGTGTTTCAATCCGCGCCCCCGTGTGAGGGGGCGACCTGCAATTTCATCGTCGACCGCGACATGAGCCGCGTTTCAATCCGCGCCCCCGTGTGAGGGGGCGACTCCCGTGACAAATGTTTCCCACGACATTCAGTCGTTTCAATCCGCGCCCCCGTGTGAGGGGGCGACCACCGCGAGCGATTCGGTGTCGTTTGAAATCACGGTTTCAATCCGCGCCCCCGTGTGAGGGGGCGACTCGCGCGCGCCGCCGCGTGGGCGTGGATGTTCAAGTTTCAATCCGCGCCCCCGTGTGAGGGGGCGACGACGCGACGCTCGCCGCCGGGACGCCGGCCGCCGGCGTTTCAATCCGCGCCCCCGTGTGAGGGGGCGACGCGTGGGAGCCGGGCTCGCCGTTGTCGCCGACCTTGTTTCAATCCGCGCCCCCGTGTGAGGGGGCGACACCACTCGTGCGCGTGGTCCTCCGCCCAGGAGCGGTTTCAATCCGCGCCCCCGTGTGAGGGGGCGACGATTCAGGACGCGCCCCGCCTCTGCGAACGAGATGTTTCAATCCGCGCCCCCGTGTGAGGGGGCGACGTCCACTTAGCGTTGACGATGCTCTGAATGCCGGCGTTTCAATCCGCGCCCCCGTGTGAGGGGGCGACGTATCCGGACGCCGAGCTATGGCGGGAGGTGGCGTTTCAATCCGCGCCCCCGTGTGAGGGGGCGACGTTCCAGCCGGACGAGGCCGACTACCGGGGCCAGTTTCAATCCGCGCCCCCGTGTGAGGGGGCGACGCGACATGCGCCCATGCATCGCATATGCATACGACGTTTCAATCCGCGCCCCCGTGTGAGGGGGCGACGTCCCATCTCCTGGCCGTGATCCGGATTCTGTGGCGTTTCAATCCGCGCCCCCGTGTGAGGGGGCGACTCGCGTGCGACACCTCGGTGCGCTTCCAGGGGCAGTTTCAATCCGCGCCCCCGTGTGAGGGGGCGACTCCCGGACCAGTCGTTGGACCGCGCCGTCCAGACGTTTCAATCCGCGCCCCCGTGTGAGGGGGCGACGCGATCTGCTGCGGAGCCTGAACGTGCCGCTCAAGTTTCAATCCGCGCCCCCGTGTGAGGGGGCGACGCGACAGGTCCGGCCACATCGCGATCAGCGCGTGGTTTCAATCCGCGCCCCCGTGTGAGGGGGCGACGACGGCGCGCAGCTGGCCGCGACGCTTCGGCGGGGTTTCAATCCGCGCCCCCGTGTGAGGGGGCGACCGTAGATCCCGAGCAGCGGCGGGCGACTGACCCGGTTTCAATCCGCGCCCCCGTGTGAGGGGGCGACATCTCGACGGCCAAAAACGAATCGCCGTAGAAGTCGTTTCAATCCGCGCCCCCGTGTGAGGGGGCGACAGCTGGCGTACGGGTCGAAGCAGCCGCTCAACTCGTTTCAATCCGCGCCCCCGTGTGAGGGGGCGACACGCTGCGGGAAGGCGGGCAGACGCTGACCGACGACGTTTCAATCCGCGCCCCCGTGTGAGGGGGCGACCAGAGGACGAGGCGCTGCCGTAGATCGCGATGGCGTTTCAATCCGCGCCCCCGTGTGAGGGGGCGACCCTCCGACGCGTGGCGCCCGCCGACCGCCTGCTTGTTTCAATCCGCGCCCCCGTGTGAGGGGGCGACCGGCCTCTCGGACCACGAGTACTCGATCAAGAACCGGTTTCAATCCGCGCCCCCGTGTGAGGGGGCGACTCGGCACGTCGGGATCGATGCGCTCCGGCGACGTGTTTCAATCCGCGCCCCCGTGTGAGGGGGCGACCGCAGAGGACGATGAGCTGCCGTAGATCGCGATGGCGTTTCAATCCGCGCCCCCGTGTGAGGGGGCGACGGGACGACTCTATCTGATTGTTAATAAACGTCAAAACTGCGACGTTCCGCGAACGTGATCCCCATACCAGTCCGAGTGTTCGCAACCACCACGTCGATCACGCCAGTCACGTCGCAAAATCAAACAGTTGCCGGATTTGCGAACCGGCTGGCAATTCAATGTTTGCTTCACGTTCGCGCGTCATCAAACAACGAGCGGACCATCGGGATCATACGATGGTTTCGAACCAACATGCTCAATTCGAGAGCGCCAGTTGGCTCCGAGTCGGTAGAAGCGCAAGCTGTCGACATCGGCATCGACTTCGTTCATGAGCCGCGCACGCAGCGTGGTCCATTGGGCTGGGTCGACTTGACACTCGAAAACCGAGTATTGAACTCGTTGTCCGAAATCCCTACAGAGTCGCGCGACCCGCCGGAGCCGTCGCTGGCCCGCTGCATCCTTGGTGGAAACGTCGTAAGTCACTAGCATCAACACCATCAGCCCCTATCGCCAAAGAAACGGCGGATAACCGTCAACATCGCCTCGTAGATGCCGAGCCATCAAGTTGGCTTGAACAAAGGGTACGAGACCAATCGTCGTCTTCTCCCGAAGGAAGGGATGCACAAGCTCGTCTTTCTTGCGGTTCTGGTAGGCCACCAACACCTTCTTGCGGGCCTCTTCTCGCATCGTCACCGATCCAGTCACGGCGGTTTCGAAGTCGCTGGCCGCAAGCTGACGTCGATTGATCAGAGACAGCGCGAGACGGTCTGCCAGCACGGGACGAAATTCCTCCATCAGGTCGAGCGCAAGACTCGGCCGTCCTGGCCGTTCGCGATGGAGGAAACCCACGGCGGGATCAAGACCAACCGTCTCCAACGCCGAGCGATAGTCGAGGACCAGCAGCGAGTACAGGAATGACAACAATGCGTTGACGGGATCAAGCGGCGGACGGCGCGAGCGGCGACAAAAAGCAAAGGTCCGTTCATAGCTTCGCACCAAGTCGTTGAACACCGCGTAGTAGGCACGGGCTGCCTCACCTTCAATTCCGCGCAGCACATCGATGGCCTGCGGGATGGCGCTTCGCCGGGCCGCGTCACTCATGCGGCGCTCGCAAGTTCTCAGCCGGGCGGAAACTTCAGGCGGACTGTGTGCGCCGTGGTCACGCAGTGCACGGCGCACGACGGTTCGTTGATTCAGCAGCTTTCCGGTAACGATGTGGCCGGCTATCGCCGCCGTCCGTTCAGCGGTATCGGCAGCGCGGTACTGGCTTCGGCGCAACAGCACGTTACCGGAGACCGGCCCTTCGATACGCGCCAGAAAACGTCCGTTGCGACCCATCATGCTGATGCGTACACCACGTTCAGCACAGTGGCCCACCAATGATGGAGTAACGCCTATCGAGCCGATGCAGACAATGCTACCCAATAGATGCACCGGCACACGGCCTAGTTCGACACCGTGAGCCTTGACTACCGCGTTCTCCCCGTCCTTGTGCAACCAAGCATTTTCCGTCGTCACATAAAGCGTATTCAGATGTCGGCGCACAGCTGATCAATCCTCGATGGCCTTCGCCAGCCATTGCACAACCTTGGCGCTGCGGTGCAGCCTACGCGGTTGACACACATCCTTTAACGAACATGCGTTGCACTTTCGCGCCTCATACTCTGGCGGTGGCGTTTCGTCATCCAAGAGCATTTGTCGTGTTTCCACCGCCACGCGCTCCGTGAGCTCCCGCAGCGCAGCATCGAAGGCGACGACCTTTCGCCGCCGGTTGCGGCCATAGAACAAGGCACCCTCGATCACCGAAACATCCAACATTTCTTCGAGACACATCGCTTGCGCACAGAGTTGCACCTCGTCGGCACGATGCGCCTTGGGCCTGCCGCGCTTGTATTCGACAGGATACGGCGGTTCGGTAGCATGCATCTCCACGACGTCGGCAACACCGGTGACACCCAGTCGCAGCGAGCGCAAGGGTACGCTTCGGGCTGTCGTCAGACCGCCTCTACGCTCTCGACCTCTCGTGTCAACACGCTCATGCAGGACTCGTCCCTCTGCGGTGAACCGATTCTCGGCCCACTGCTTTTCGTTATGGATGAGTGCACATTGGCGCGGACAATAGAGCATGTGCTGAAGCGCCGATATCGGCACCAACTCGTCCTCGCCGATTAACTCGACAGGCATTTCCGCCATCGATATTCAGATCCTGTCCATAACCTCAATGCCATTCGGCAGATTGCCGTCGTCGACGTGAACCGCGTAGTCAACGTAGGCGCGAGCTGGCGGTAGATTATGGGCGAGGCGGTCACCGGGTTCATGCTCTTCGCCTTCGAACACACGGTTGACCGTCACCCGCTCGAACAGTCGGTGCGCTGGCGCGTTGCCGAGTGCGCTGTCGTGTTTGAACAGGACCAGTCGGCGCGCCGTCATTTCTCCGCGTGCTGCGGACCGGTCGTGGTCGAACATCTGTTCGAGAGCCGTCCACAGCAGTTCGAGGTCGTCCTCGGAGAAGCCAGTGCCTTTGCCGCCAGCGAGGCAGGCAGACACATATCCGTGTGCCCGATATAGACCATAGGGAACGATGTGCTTTCTCCCCATCGTGCGAATGTCGCCTTTGGACTCTGCGTCGGCTTTAGTCGTCGCTGCCATCCGGGTGATTGAAACCTCCAATGGGAGTATCGGGTCAATGGAGCGAGCAAAGGCGAATTGCACCGGACCGCGCACTTGGCCGCAGTTGGCACCCCTGGTGGACATCACGGCACCAAAGGTCCGGACGTCAAAGAAGTTCGCACACATCCATTGAGTGATCTCCCAAGCCTTCTCCTGGTCCTTGGGAAGCCTCTCTCGATCCCTGTCAGATGCATCGGGAATGATCGCGTCCCAAGCCCGTTTCTGCTGGAGTTCCAATATGGCGCGCTCAGCGACAAAGATCTCGTGTCCGGGTGCATCACCCTTGGTCATCGCGACGAAATTGCGCACCTTGCGCTTGAGGCATACGTCGGAAACCAGCCCCTGATTCGTCTCAGGATCGAGTCGAGGAAGGTTGCCGGCATCCGGATCACCGTTGGGGTTCCCGTTTGTGACGTCGAACAAATAGACGAAGTCGTACCGGTTATTGAGTGCTGTCATAGTTTAGTCCTCGTCGATTCCAGTATCCCCACCTTCGCTGTCGCGATCTGAGGCGACACGCCGGGTTGCCCTCTGGTGGTGGTACCCGATAGCAAAACGCCCCTGCTCCTCAAGACGCAGACTCCGCGGAAAGTCCGTATCCAGGCCACTCACAATCAAGTCGATCTCCCGGTCAAACCAGTGAGCGAGTCCACCCTTTTCGCTCTTTCGGAGCGATGCAAGGTGATTCGCCGAGCTGCGTTCAAGCAACGGAAAGACGGACGCTGGTGTAGCCGAAGCCGCCCCAAAGTAGCGATCCTTGATGGTCGTGTTGACGTTGCCGAGCGCGGCGCGTTGCACGCTCTCGTACACGGCAAACAACCGACCGAGCCGGTAGGCCACGTTCTTCTCATCGGGGTTCAGGCTCATGGGAACATCCTCTTCTTCAAATCCCAAGCGATAGTCACGGGCAAGGCAACCTTTACAGATAGCAACGCGTCTCCCATTGATGTCCTTGTCCGCACGCATCCGGGCAACCAGGGCCGCAAGTAGCGAGTGCGGATAGCGACCACCGGTGAGAATCGCTCGCATCAAAGCGCCGCCAAGAGCGGGTGGTATGTTGGCCGACCGACGTTGCGCAGCCGTTTCAAGCAACAAGCGCCATACAGCGGGGGGTGTTGTCCAGGGCGATGGTTCAAGTCGCATGTCACGCCAATGCTCGCCTATTCGACGCGCAATCGACCCGATACTACCTTCGTACCAGAAACGAACCGATAGCCGGGCAGCGTTGGGGGCCAGGCCGAGCACGAAAAACCGGGTGTTTTCGTTCACTCCAGGTTGAACATCGGCCAGCGGGCGGCCGTCGGCAACCGCACTGAGCTTGTCGGCCACCTTCACGGCTTCCTCCGCATCCGTTGGTACTTCGGGCTCCGCAAGGATCGAAAACAGGTCTTCGGCAGCTTCAGCTTCCGCTTCGACTCCAGCCGCCTCCGCCCAGAACACCGTAGTCGCATCGCCTATCTGTATGTTCCGACTGCTCGCCCGAGCGAGTAGCGTGTTCAATGTAGTCGTGTAGGCAAACACCGCTTGTTCCGAGATTGGGGCGTTGTTTCCTTGCCGCCGCCCGAACGACTCGAAGGCACCGAGATTGAAGGACACCAGAGATGCTCCGGAAGACTGCGCTCCCTTTACGCCCTTGATCTTTGGATGGAGCCTTTGTACTGGCCCGAGCTCGCCTGTCACAAGACAATGTCCTTCGGCCTGATCTTGTGCTGCAAGATGGTCCTGCCAGACGTGTCTCGCTGCTGGTCGTTCGTGTATGAATCTCCGATCACCGTCGAACCTGAAAACGATGTTCGTATCCAGCATGTCGTTGGCACGAGCCAGGTTGCCGAAGTCCTCAACGTTCCACTTCTCAAGGAAGGCAAGGAGCGCATTGAGTCCCGAATCGTCCGTCCCTGCCAGCAACCGGAGGTGTAGCTGCCTGAAATCAGCGTGTTCACCGCGTTGCGCTGGAATTGGTGTTTTCGAGTTTCGGTCGCTCTTCACACCGAGCACATACGCAGTCTTGTCCCACAAGAAATTGGAGACGACGTTTGCTGCGCGGATGGCTGGTCGAGGCACCAGGCGCCGCGATGGTCGCGGTGTCTTCCCCGACGTGTCGCGCAGATCCAGTACGTCGACAACTTCACCGTTCCTCGACAGCACGATGCCGAAAGAGACAGCCTCGAAGGAGTAGCCGTACTCCGGTGCTTTGTCGTTCGCAACAAGCCGATCATAGTGCCCGACGAGTGCCTGCAGGATGCTCACGCCTTGACCTCCGCAGAGTCCAGCGGTGGAACTTCGATCGCACCATGCTGCAGCTTGGCGCGAAAGTAGCGGGCGGCCATCCCGTGGGCGTAATCGATGTCGTGCAGCATCCACCCTAGATCCCTGTTCTGCTGCTCGTCGGGCAGATAGGACTGAGGCATCTGATCAGTGACCAAGGCGAAGTCGGCAGCGAATTCACGCGTGCCGAGATAAGGTCGGTGGAAACACTGGCCCTTGGCTGCGCGACGGTTGAACATCGACAGGTGTTTGGCTTCGGTATCGTCGGCTTGGGCGTCATCCGTCAGCATAAAGTGCGCATCGATGACATAAGCCACATCACGCAACAAGGTGGTGGCGCGTTGCTGTCGGTCGTCCTCAATGACAGCGCGCAAGCTTTCTGTCGCACCGCTTCTCATGGCTCTGCGGACGCTTCCTGTCGATATCTTGTGGCCGAGCTCGTTTCGGCGCAGGTTCTCGAACCGTATGGGATTCAACACGTGAATGCGGTCGACCACCCACCGAATGGCCGGCTTCCAGTGGATTGCCTCCAACACGCCTCGAGCTGCGGAAGGCGTCATAGCGTCGTAAGACACGCGCTCGACCTTCATCTCGGGGCGGGTGAAGCAGGCGTAATCGCCCCAAACATGCAGCCTTACTCCGAACGCCATTGTATTTCCCCCGCTTCGCAATGCGACTCTCGCAAACGAAATGAACCAATGGTAAGTTGATCGGGTTTCACAACCTCACGGGTTTGAATCGAGGGAGCTGTCTTGAACCTCACGTTGCGATGTTATGCCAGAGAGTGTGATGGGCAATGGTATGCGATCTGCACGGATCTCGACATCGCTGCCGACGGCGCATCATTCCAAGATGCGAAGGCGTCGTTGGCTACCTGCATCGAACTGTACCTGGAAGGCATTCAGGAGACGCCAACTGACGAGCAGCAGCGCCTCCTGAACCGCAAAGCGCCGTGGGATGTGTGCGCCAGAATGGCCGTATTGTCGTGGTGGGAAGGCCTTCGTCGCCATGACAGCGGATTTCGTGGATTCGTACTGCAACCCCCTTCTCCCGTACCAGTCAATGCCTAACGAGGTCGAAACTCGCTACGAGTCAGACCGGATTGTCGCCTGATAGACACGAGCGTCGGCTTCGTAACATCGTCGCTCTCTTTCCCCGCAATCGTCACATGCCGAGTCTGTCCGTGGACCATGCCGTTGAAACGACGATGGCTGCCAGTCTGCCGGACGAAGCGAAATCCGTTGTCCTCCAGTATGCGAATGACCTCGCGGACCTTCATGGCCGCATCCGTCCCATCCACCGATCATCGCCCAACCTTAGTACAATAGCCCTTCGATCGTCCGGAAGGTTGGATCGTCCCAAGTCAGGCCGACATCCTTCCGATACAGGTCCGAATTCGTGAGCACGACAAACTGATCGGCGAATTCGTCCTTGCGGACAATCTCTGCTGCACCGGCGGCGAGAAGGGCTGTTCGTACGAATGGCTGGACCTGCACGACGTAGGGCTGGAGCCTACGCGCACAGCGTCCCGGGCGGTCTACCCACTTGAGCTCCTCCAACAGACGCGTGACCGTCTTGTCATCGCCGTTCGAACCAAGGTAGGGCACGACAATCGGCACCATCTGGGTTTCGATCAATCGAAATCTCGCAGCTATCGTCTCGAAAGGGAAATCGAGGTCCCGTTTACGCTCGCTGAGGAGTCGCAGGATGTGTTTGGCATCGAGCGCTTCTTCACCCTTGATCCAGTACAGCTCGGAGAAATAGTCATTGATCGCGTCGAGGCATAGCGGGTCCTCGTAACGCCTCATAACAGTTCGTGCTGCACTCGCGAACTGGGCAATCTCTGGGGGTGCCTTGCGACCTTCCCCGTCCGCTGGCTTGAACACATAGACGTTGCCAACAGTGGCGTTGCCCTCCCGGTTACAACGCCCCGCCGCCTGGATAATGGATTCCAACCCCGTCTCGGCTCGCCAGACCACCGGGAAGTCGACATCAACCCCCGCCTCGACCAGAGGTGTGGCAACCAGGATCACGGGTTCGCCCGCCTCAAGACGTTCGCGCACCACTTCGAGTCTCTCGCGGCGATGCTGAGCGCACATCAATGTCGTCAGGTGAAAGGCACCGTCGATGGTTCCCAGCGACTCGTACAAGTCTCGCGCGTGACGACGGGTGTTTACGATGCAAAGGGCTTGACGCGATTCGCGCAGGCGTCCCGATAGTTGTGCGTCGTCCATCGTTCCGAGTTTGTCTATCCGCGTACGCTTGAGGACCCGATAGAGGCGCCTCGGCTCAGGGGCCAATTCACACAGCCTGTCGAAGCCGCCAGGGAAACCATCATGCCTCGCCAGGGCCGGTTGCGTCGCAGTGCAGAGCACGATGCTGGCCCGCCAATTCCGGGCAAGTTCGTCGAGTGCCGTCACGCATGGTTGCAGGAAACCTATCGGCAGCGTCTGGGCTTCGTCCAGGATGATCACGCTATTGGCAATGTTGTGCAGTTTGCGGCAACGCGAGGGGCGGTTAGCGAACAACGTCTCGAAGAACTGCACCGCAGTGGTGACGATGATCGGGGCATCCCAGTTCTCCATCGCAAGCTGCAGCTTGTCTCTCGCCTCCCTGTTTCCGATCAGCTCTTCGTCGAAGGTACTGTGATGTTCGACCACGAAGTCCGCCTCTTCACCGTTTCCGGCTGCCAGAGCATCGCGGAACACTGCCGCCGTCTGTTCGATGATGCTCATATAGGGAATCACATAGATCACTCGGGTTCGACCATGGCGCACCGCGTGGTCAAGGGCGAAGGCAAGCGAGGTCAGCGTCTTGCCACCGCCGGTGGGAACAGTCAGCGTGAATAGCCCCGGCTCTTCGCCAGCCTTTCCGCGGACATGATCGAGCACTTCTTTGCGCAGATCATTTACCGCGCCGTGCTCCGCGTCAGCCGCCAGTGCTTCCAAGTGAACATCCAGTCGCCGCGAAAGAACACTGAGCGTAGGGTGATGCCCGCGTCGCCTGAGCTTCCCTTCCAACCCAGCATAGTAGGTCTCGGTGTCGATGAAGTCCGCATCCACAAGCGCCGAGAAAACCATGCGGATAAAGAGGGCGGCGGAAAATCCCACGGTATCCCCATCACGTGGTACCAAGCGTGGCGGGGTCAGTTCCGTGAGGCTGATCTCGTTCTTCCACGTCGGATCGAGAGAGGGGACCTGGATGTCAAGGCGGTCAGCCAAGGCGCTGATGCGTTCGCCGTTCACCCCGTTGGCGAGGCCCGCATGATGGCCCGAGATGCAGAAAGCAAGCATCTTGCCGAAGGGTCTGCGGTATCGGTCGATCGCCACCTTGGCGCCCGCCGTCGCATGGTCACAGGGGGGACCGCCCGCGAGTCGTTTCTGGAACTCGCGCGTGTATTTGCCCAAGTCGTGAAGAAGACCGGCCGCCTTTCCAAAGTCGCCACAACCTGCGCTGTCGAGAAACTCCGCAGCACGGTCACCGGTACTTTCGAGGTGGTCCGAAAGGCGGTGCCAGTCCTTATGGTTCGGCAACTCGTTGCTGTGCGCGAAGTACTCTAAACGAAGCACCCGTTCGCCCATTTCCGCTACACGCGAATTGTATGAACAAACAGTATCATGGCCATGTGAAATTCCCTCTCTCCGCCTTCATGCCCGCTCCACTTCGAATGCCGCCAGGTTCCGCGCCTCGCTGCTGAACTCAACCGCGACCAGGTGGATCGGCTCTCCCCGGTCGCGATACTTGTCCGCGTAGCGACGGCGCTTGAGCTGCGCCATGGCGGCGCCTTCCGGTGCCAGTTCGACGACCTTGAACTCGAACAGGTAGACGTTGCCGTTGAAGCGGACCGCCATGTCGAGCCTGCCATGGCTGCTGCTGTCCTCCACGGTCACGTCCAGGCCGAGTCCGGCGAAGTAGGAATAGAACACGCTGGCGTAGAAGCCTTCGTAGTGCGCGATGTCGTTGTTCGTGTACCACTGGTGCGGAATGCTGGCGAAGAACGCGCGGAACAGCTCGGAAAGCCCATCGAAGTCGTTGGCGAGCAGCAGATCGTAGAGCCGTGCGCTGTGCATCGCCCGCGTCGACGCGTCGCCGGTCATTCGGTTCGCGAGGCTGCGGTTGAGGCTCTGGCGCACCTCGCGGTTCGGATAGCCCAGCCGGTAGAACATCTCTCCTCCGCGCGGCTCCTCCCCCGTGATCGTCAGGTAGCCGGTCTGAAACAGCAGCGCCTCGGTCGGCATGTCGCCCACATCGAAGGTCGAGAGCAGTTCGCCGCTGCTTACCATGTCGTCCAGCGACAAGGCGCTCACCCGGCGCTCGAACAGCGTGTCGACGAGAAACGCGGGCGTGCCGGTTTCGAACCAATGTGCGGCGAACTCGCGGCTGTCGAACAGCAGAAGGATGTCGTACGGGTTGTATACGCTTTCGTCGCCACGCCAACTGTAGCCGTTGTACCAATCGCGGATCTGGTCCCGGTCGAGGTCCGGCAGTTCCGGCGCGAACACCGTATCCAGGTCCACGTCGGTGTAACCGCAGATGGATGAGTAGTCCGGATTCAGTGTAATGTCCCTGAGATTGTTGAGTCCCGAGAACAGACTCACCTTGGAGAACTTGCTGACCCCGGTAATGAAGCTGAACAGGATGTGCGCGTCGCAGTCCTTAACGACCGCATAGAGGCCGCGCAGGAAGTCGCGGTTGGTCCGCGCGACCTCCGGCGTCTCCAGGGCATCCAGGATCGGCTTGTCGTACTCGTCGATCAGCACGGCAACACGGTGGCCAGTCTTGCCGTGCAGCGCCTCGATCAAGTGGCGAAGCCGCGCCGACGCGCCGACATGCCGGGCGGATATCGCTGCTGCGTCCTCCAGGTCCCGAAGCCGGTCGTCCACCTCGACGCGCAGGTCGTCCGGCCTCTGAAAGTGACCGCTGCCAAAACTCAGGCGCAGTACCGGATAGCGCACCGACCAGTCCCAGCGGTCATGGATGGCGAGTTCTCGGAACAGAGCCTCGTTGCCCTCGAACAACTCCTTGCACGTGTCCAGGAACAGGCTCTTGCCGAACCGCCTCGGACGGGACAGGAAGTAGTGCTTGCCTTCGTCCAGCAGCCGCCCGATGTGGGCCGTCTTGTCGACGTAGTAGCAGTTCTCCTCCCGAACCTCGCGGAAGCTCTGCAAACCGATGGGCAGTCTGCGCCGGGTCATGGTCTCACCATAGACGGTTGCGGGGCGATGTCAAAAAGAAGGGAATATGTGGATGAGTGTCCAAAAGCGGCAGGATTGGGTCGGTCAAAATCGCAAAGGGAGAAAACCAATGAACCCCGTCGTCAAGAAAGAACCTTGCCGCCTGTTCAAGTTGCGGGTCGGCGAGAACACGATCATGAGCCCCGATACCATCTGCGAGCCGAGAAAGGACAACGCCTACTACAAGTTGGAGCGCGAGGGTGATGTTGTCGCCCGATTCAAAGCCGATACCGTGTCCGGATGGTGGCTGGAATCGACATGGAAACCCACTGTGGCCGCCGTGTGAGAGGCCGGGAAGCCGGGACGGTGGAGGGCAGGACGAGATTAGGGCAAGTGCCGCGCGTAGCCTCCCCGACTTCCCGTTAGCCTTTGCGCCTTCGGGCGGCGCGATATTCCTTCACTTCCTCCGGTGTCATCACCAAAGTTGCCGTGCCGAGAACGGATCGAATCAAGTCTTGGAATGATACACCTGGTATGCGCAAATCCTCGTTCAATTCGTCCTGCGACGGCTGGTAGCTTTCCGGAAGCACCTTGACCGTGCGTTTGCTCATTTGGTCCTTCCCTTCTGGTCAATCGGCGGTTCCAAGCATCACGGCTTCCCGGAAGCCCATCATGTCGCGGCAGAATCGCTCGGCCTGGTCGCCCTCGCTCCCGATCTGGGCCGCAGGCATCGAGTTCGCGCCGTTTACTTATCCCACCCCTCTGTTTACCCATCCCACCCCTCTGTTTACCCATCCCACCCCTCTGTTTACCCATCCCACCCGCCCGCTCTCCGCGCCGCAGCACGTCGCTGCCGTTCCGTTCTAAGGCCCAAGCCCCTAGACTTGATGGGACCGCGTCGTCTTGCAACATGGCTCAACAGTTCGGATGTTCTCGATCAACCGCGCTTTCTCCGCGAGACCATCGCCTCGCATGGGGTCGGGGAAGCTCCCCCGGCTGAAGGCTCCGCGGCGGTGTCCAAGGAGGACGTCTACGTCAGCAGTGGTCCTTTCAATCGCACTCTGGGCCAGCACGCCGGCATGCGGCGAAGTCGTAAACTGGCTGTACGAGGTCGAGGTGCCCGCAGAATCCCAGACCGAGGCTCACCAGCGCCGTGCTGCCAAGTCTGCTTTGCGCGAGATGTTGACGAGAATGACCGGCCTCAAGAACGTACCCATGTCGCAACCCATCGTCGAGGCACTCAACGCTCCAGAGCTTTACTACATGCAATACCGTTTCGTGCAGGACGGGAGTGATCCCGATCAGCGGCTCCAGGTCAGTTTCGAGCCCCAGGCGATACAGGACCTGGTTGCCGAGGCGTCACTCCCCATCTGGAGCGCTGATCGGCCGCGCGTGCTTGCCTGGCTCGCGATTCGGGAAGACGGCCTCATCCGCGTTCTGGACAGCGGCTCGGATCACCCGCTGGCCGATAGCCTGCGCCAGCGAAGCCGGCACCGCGGTGTTCCGCTGAGGCTTCCGTTGATGGACCTGGAGGACAGGGAGCTGATCTCTCCGCCAGCCGTCTGGGATGGGTTCGCCTACACGCTGGACGCCGCTTCGCGCCGATACGGCGCGGAGGTGGTGCTCGTTGGACGAGCGGCTCAAATCGCCGATGACGAATGGCGGACGGACTGGGAGTTCTGGATCGACAACGAACCACGCGTCCTCAGTTATTCCGCCGAGAACGTCGAGGTAGGCGCCGCTCAGGCGATGGACGAGGTCGCCGACGAGCTGATGCAACGCCTAGCCGTTTTCGGCCGCGATGCAACGGCGATCGAGATTGCGGTGCGTGGGGCAGGTTCCATAGGGCGATACGCTGACCTGATGCGTCATCTCTCAAACCTCGAATACATCGAGCGCGTGCATCTCACCGCAGCCGAGCAGGAGACGCTGACTCTTCGGGTCGTAACCCGATCCACTCTCGAGCGCCTTGCCGAACTCCTGTCGAAAGACGGCGCGTTTCGACGCCTTCCGCCGATGCCCGGTTTGGGCGGCATTGACCTTTCCGACGTGACTGAAGACAGGTCCGCTGCACCGCTGATACTGTTGTGGAGCGGCAAGAGCTGATGCTTCGCAGCATTCCGAACATCATCACGCTCGTGCGCATCGTGTTGATCGTGCCGACAGCGTGGCTTTTGCTGGAAGAGCGCTACCTGGCGAGCCTGGTCCTCATGGCGATAGCGGGCCTGAGCGACGCGCTCGACGGCGCCCTGGCGCGCCGGTTTTCCTGGGCGAGTTCCTTCGGTGCGTACGCGGACCCACTGGCGGACAAGCTGCTGGTCACCACGATGTTCGTGATCCTCGTCTGGCAGGCCCATGTGCCGCTCTGGCTCGCGACCGTGGTCATTTCGCGGGACGTCATCATCATGCTTGGCGCCGGCGCATATCGGCTCATATTCGAGAGAATCGAACTGAACCCGAGCTTCATAAGCAAGCTGAACACCGCGATGCAGATCACCATGCTGATCCTGGTGCTGATCGGGTTGGTCGACGCAGGACCGCTGTCCGGGTTCGCGGTCGCTGTCCTCGATCCCTGGGGCTTCGTGGTCGTCGCCACGCTCGGCGTCTCTTCGGGCGTCGACTACGTCTATACCTGGAGTCGCCGCGCGCTCCAGGAAAGGGAGTAGGTGCTCTTGGTCTGCCCAACGGCAAACCGAAACGCCCGTCAAATGCCACTGGCGTTCGCGCTCCGGGAGCGGTTCACGGTCGACCGTTTCCTGGTTGGCGGCAACACCGAACTTGTCGAGAGCGTGTTCCGGCCCGTCGATGATTTCTTCTGCGCCTGGGTCTGGGGACGTTCCGGGGCGGGCAAGAGCCACTTGCTTCAGGCCGTCTCCCACGAGACAGGCGGGACGTTTGTCCCCGCGACGGAGCTTCCCACGGCGGATGGCTACGAAGTCTTCGACCGGGTGCTGATCGACGACATCCACGCGTGGATCGGCGATCGTCGTCCCGAGGAGTCATTGCTGCGGCTTTACCACAACAGGTTCGAGCGCGGCCACGCGCTCGTCGTGACGGCGCGCAAGCCGCCCGCGCAGCTGTGTTTCGCGCTTCCCGACCTCGCTTCCCGCCTGCGCTCGGCTGCATGTTTCGAGCTTTCGCCACCGAACGACGAAGCCGCAGCCGCAGTGCTCCAGCGCGTCGCCAGGGACCGTGGCTTCGATCTGGATGAGAGCGTGGTTTCGTTTCTCCTGCGTCGTACCGGCCGCGACCTCAAGGACCTGCTCGGGTTGCTCGAAACTATCGATGTAGAGTCCCTTTCCACCAAACGGCGGGTGACGGTTCCTTTCGTCAAGCAGGTGCTCGGGCTTTGATTCGGGCAGTCGTCACCGGCGGCGGCAGTGCCGGCCACGTCGTACCGACGTTGCCCGTCGTCGAAGCGCTGCAGGCACGGGACTGGGAAGTCGCCTATGTCGGCTCCGATTCGGGGCTCGAAGAACGGCTCGTGACAACCCCCGGGGTCCGATACTTCGGCGTGAGGCCGGGCAAGTTACGCCGTTACTGGTCCATCGAGAACCTCGTCGATGCCTTCCGGGTTCCACTCTCCATACTTCAGGCGTTCGGAATACTCGGCCGGGTTCGGCCGCATGTGGTGTTCTCGAAGGGCGGGTTCGTCGCGTTTCCCGTGGTGGTGGCCGCGTGGCTGCGAGGAACCCCGGTGGTGGCGCACGAATCAGACCTTTCCCCCGGACTCGCCAACCGGCTGAGCCTGCCCTTCATTACATCCCTCTGCGTCAACTTCGACGCCACGCGCATCAATGCGAGGCGAGTGATCCACACGGGCACGCCCGTGCGCCCATCCCTCGTTCACGGCGACCGTGCGCGGGGCCTCACGGCAGCCGGATTCTCCGGCGAACGGCCGATTCTCGCCATTGTCGGAGGCAGCCTGGGCGCAGAACGCCTGAATCTCATCGTCCGCGAATCGGTGCCGGCCCTGACCGCAAGGTTCGACGTTCTGCACGTTTGCGGCGCGGGAAAGGTCGATGACACTTACTGCGGCACTCAGGGATACGAGCAGCGGGAGTTCATTGGGGACGAGTGGGGCGACATGCTCGCTGCGGTGGACCTGGTCGTGTCTCGCTCCGGTGCGAACTCGCTCTGCGAACTGCTGGCCTTAAGGAAGCCGAACCTGCTGGTCCCGCTTCCGGCGTCAGCGAGCCGGGGCGACCAGATCGAGAACGCCGCTTACGCGGAGTCTCAAGGATTCAGCATGGTCGTTCAGGAACCCGACCTGACGCCCGAAGTGCTGGTGGAAAGGGTCAATGCGCTGCACAGTGATTCCGTTTCCTGGCAAGCACGGCTGGAAGCGTTCCAGGCACCGGACAGCACCAGCCTGATCGTCGCAGAACTCGAGGCGGCGTTGAAAGGCCGTCCGGAGCGATGATTGTCGTGAGGGGTTTCCCCTCGCGCTGCTTTATTCATGCGAGCCGTGCTCCCTCGCGCTACTATATTCGCGTGAGAGGTATCTCCCTCGCGCTACCATTTCGTGCGAGTGGTACCGCTCATACTCCCCGGGCCAAAGGCTCCCTTGCTCCGGCATCGCAATGTACAGGGTCAAGACCTACAACCAGATCGCGGCGCGCGGACTCGAGCTTTTTCCCGCCGATGCGTTCCGGGTCGGCGCCGAAGTGGCGGCCCCGGACGCCATTCTGCTGCGCAGCCATGTCCTGACGCCCGGCGACCTCGGTCAGGGAGTTCGAGCCGTTGCACGCGCCGGGGCCGGCGTGAACAACATTCCCGTCGGCGATTGCACGGAGCGGGGCGTGGTCGTCTTCAATACCCCCGGCGCCAACGCAAACTCCGTCAAGGAACTGACCATCGCCGCGCTCCTGCTCGGCTCCCGCGACGTGATAGGCAGCATGGACTACGTGAAGACCCTGTCGAACGTCGCCGACGACCAGACGATGCACGACCTGGTGGAAGGGGAAAAAAGACGCTTCAAGGGGCAGGAACTCTTCGCCCGGACATTGGGCGTGCTGGGCCTCGGCAACGTTGGCTCGCAGGTCGCCCGCGCGGCACTCGACCTGGGTATGCGCGTGATCGGGTTCGATCCCGCTCTTTCCGTCGACGCGGCCTGGCGCATTCCCAGCGAAATACAGCGCATGGAAGATGCTAGGAGCCTGTTCAGCCAGTCGGACTACGTTACCGTGCACATCCCGTCGCTGCCGACGACACAACGCCTTATCAATGACGATGCGCTGCGCGCGTTCCGGCGTGGAGCCGTCCTGCTCAACTTCGCGCGCCAGGAAGTCGTGGACGAAGACGACATCGCAGCTGCGCTGGTTGACGGTACGCTTTCCGCATACTTCTCCGACTTCCCCAGCACGAAGCTCGCGAAGCTTGACAACGCCCACGCCACGCCCCATCTCGGTGCGAGCACGGTCGAGGCCGAAGAGAACTGCGCCGTCATGGCAGCGGAGCAACTGCGGGATTTCTTAAGCTTCGGCAACATCAGGAACTCCGTCAACTTCCCGGACGTGAACCTTGAACTCAGCTTCGGGTACCGGCTGGCGGTGGCCAATCGCAACGTGGCGGGCACTCTTGGACAGGTTCTCTCGGTCCTGGCCGACGACAACGTCAACGTGATCGACATGATCAACAAGAGCCGCGAGAACGTCGCCTACAACCTGATCGATATCGAGCAGCCGCCGACTCCTTCGATGACCGAGCGAATCAACGCCATCGACAGCGTGATCAACCTGCGCGTATTCGACGCGCCGGGACAGCCCGTATAGTGCCAGGACAACCGGCTTAGCCGAGCCCTTTGGGGTCCGTCAGTCGAGCTTCGTCGGCGCGCAACGACGCGTTCAGGTCCGCGGGGTTGCGCGAACCCGGATACAACGTCTTCAGCGTCTTGAGCAACGGCACATCGGGAAACGCATTTCGTGCGGCGTGGACAAACTTCAGGGTTCTGAACGCATCGAACCAGGTGTGGGTCGCACGCGGGTCGCGTCCGGGTTGGTATCCGATTGCGTCGAGTAACTCGGGAACAGGTTGGCCGGGTGTCGTTCCCGCGGCAACACTGGCATGGAAGGCCCTGAGCGCTTCGAACGTCTCGGGGGCATATCCCGGCACGGCGGTCGGATCGCCTGGAATCCTGGCGAGAGCGGGTCCCGTGCCAAACGGCACGCGGGTCGAGGCGCGCGCCTCGACCTCGATTACCGGAGTGCTCAGGCGGCGAATCCGGCCCACCTTCGCCAGCTTGTTGAGGAGGTAGAAGTCCTCCGCCGCGTTGCGCCGCGGGAATCCCCGCACCATCGCGTAGCTCGTCGAGTCCACCGCCAGGCAACTCCCCACGGTATGGAAGGCGTAAGGCGATCCCGCGTACTCCAGGCGATTGACGTAATAGCGGAGCGAAAGCTCATACATCAGCGCCCGGCGCGAGAGATCCCCATCGGCGCTCGTATGAACGAACGGATAGACCCAACCCGCTGCCTCTCCCCCGGCAGCCTCGAAGTACCCTGGAGGAAGTGCGGCGTCGGCGTCCGTCACGAAGATGACCGGGGTTTCGATCTCCCGTTCGACGATCAGGCGCAACGCGATATCGGCGCCGATCTTGCGCGCGAGTCCGACGCCCTGGCGCCTCGGCACCGGCGCGTTCACCCGATCCACAACTACGACATCGACATTGCGTGCACGATCGAATGGGCCTTCGAGTTCCAGAAGACGCCGCGTCCGGGCGAAGGCTGCATCATCGCGGCTGACGTGGTCCGGCACATTCGCAACCACGATGACGAGCACGTCGGAAACCCCGTGGTGCAGCACGCGCTGGAGGAAGTCGTGGGGTTCATCGAATGCCGGTATCGAAATCACGTGCCGATAGGTCCTCGTCGCGAATGCGGCACTCCGTGCTTCGGGTTCCGCGTAACGCCCGAGGTACAGGCCTGCAACATCCTTCATGGATCACACGTCCCGAAGAGCGCCGTCAGACGTTTCAATGCAACGCGGGTCGGAGCTTGAGGGACTGGACGACGTCCGCTTCGCGGGCAACGATCTCCTCCCAGCGCCCGTCGATGTCCGCATCGGGACACTCGTGGTGCGCGAGTTCGAGAAAGAGCTGCCAGTGGCGATCCTCGCTGGCGGCGATACGCCGGTAGAACCGCGC
This sequence comes from Gammaproteobacteria bacterium, assembly GCA_028821515.1. Lineage (GTDB taxonomy): Bacteria > Pseudomonadota > Gammaproteobacteria > Pseudomonadales > Azotimanducaceae > VXNE01. Next base: position 19,994 of record JAPPGA010000001.1, read on the forward strand.
GAGATGATCGTCCTCAAGGGCGTGGGCGATCATCGAAAACCGCTCCTGGCCCCGGCATTCGATGACCGAGGCAACCAGCAGCCGGTCAACCAAATAGTTGTCCCGCCCCCCGCGAACGACCGCGCTGAGGGCGTTCACGTAGGCATCCCTGGTATCGGGCGCCGGTTGAATGCCCCGATCGATCAACAGCCGTATGACATCCCGATAGTGACCGAGTTCCTCGACCGCCAGGTTCGCCATCGCATCGACCAGCGCGGGACGGTCCGGATAGTGGGCGGCCAGTGAGAGTGCCGCGCCCGAAGCTTTCCTCTCACAGGACGCATGGTCCTGCAGGAACGATGGGAAGTCCGCGAGCACCGTCTGTAGCCAACGGTCTCCGGTCGCTACTGCAAGTGTCGAATCCATAGTCTTGAAAGGGAGGCGCCCCGCGCGTCCCGCGAGAATACAACGAGTAGAATCCCGTCCATGGAAGAGATGCCCGAACGCCAGAGCAGCCGCAACATCGCCAGCCTGAAGCAGATGCTGTCGTTCCTGCGACCCTACGGGCCGCAACTGATCGCGGCGGCAACCGCGCTGGTCGCGACGGCCACGGTGACGCTTTCGGTTGGCCAGGGGCTCAGGCTCCTGATCGACGATGTACTCACGACGCGTACGCAGGACGTGCTCCTCGTCAGCATTGGCGTTTTCGCCGCCCTGGTCCTGCTGCTCGCGGCGGGCACCTATGCGCGGTACTACTTCGTGTCGTGGGTCGGCGAACGGGTAAGCGCGGACATCCGGAAAGCGGTCTACGCAAACCTGGTCCGCCTGCATCCCGGTTTCTTCGAGACCAACCGGCCCACCGAGATCATGTCGCGCATCACCACCGATACGACACTGCTGCAAACGGTACTCGGCACGTCCGCTTCGATTGCCCTGCGTAACGCGCTGATACTTGTCGGTGGCATAGTGATGCTGTTCGTGACGAATCCGAAACTCTCCGCGGTCGTCCTGGCAAGCGCTCCAGTCGTCATCTCTCCCATCGTCCTGTTCGGCCGCCGGGTTCGGCGGCTTTCGCGCACCAGTCAGACGGCGATCGCCGACGTCGGCAGCTATGCCGGAGAGTCGTTGCGCCACATCAAGGTGGTGCAGGCGTTTACTCACGAGGCACGTGATATCGAGGCGTTCGCAGGACGCGTGACCGACGCTTTCGATGTCGCCGTGCAGCGAATTCGACAACGCGCCGTGCTGATTGCGTCCGTAATGGTACTGACACCCGCGGCCATCGCCGCCATGCTCTGGGTCGGAGGAACCGATGTGCTTGCCGGCCGGACGACGGCTGGCGAGTTGATCGCGTTCATCTTCTACGCGCTTGTCGTGGCCGGTTCGGCTACTGCGATCAGCGAAGTCTGGGCCGATGTGCAACGCGCTGCCGGTGCTGCGGAAAGGCTGCTGGAGCTGTTGACGGTGAACTCCTTGCTGGCCGAACCGGAGTGTCCCGAAACCCCAACCGAACCTGGCGTTATCAGGTTCGACAACGTCTCTCTACGGTATCCCGCGAGGAGCGATGAGGTCGCCCTGAACGGTGTCAACCTCCGCGTGGCGCCGGGAGAAATGGTGGCGCTGGTGGGACCCTCCGGCTCCGGAAAGAGTTCGATTCTCGACCTGGTCCAACGCTTCTACGATCCGACCGAGGGGGTGGTCTCGGTGAGCGGGGTCGATGCGCGCAGGCTCTCGTCGGCGGTGCTGAGGGGACATGTAGGCTTCGTACCGCAGAATCCCGTCGTCTTCGCCGGCTCGATCATGGTGAACGTCCTCTACGGCGCGCCGGATGCGAAAGAAGGAGAAATCAGGAATGCGCTCAAGCACGCGAACGCCCTGGAGTTTGTGGATGCGCTGGCAGATGGCTTGCATACGCACGTTGGAGAAGACGGTCAGGGCCTCTCGGGCGGTCAGCGGCAACGCCTCGCGATAGCCCGCGCCCTCCTCACATCTCCGCGAATCCTGCTGATGGATGAACCGACCAGCGCCCTGGATGCCCAAAGCGAAGAGACGATCTGCCGCACACTGGCCTCGATCAAGGGCCGATGCACGGTCCTTATCGTTGCGCACCGGCTGTCTACCGCCGCCGTCGCGGACCGTATCGTCGTCCTGGAGGAGGGCCGGGTCATCGCGGAAGGCAGCCACGATTCCCTCCTGCGCGAAAACGGGCTGTACCGCGAGTTCGCAGAAATCCAACGGGTGAACGGCGCGGACGTGCGTTAATCGAGCAGAGCCCATAAACTCCGGGAATGGCCGCGGAGACGGCCAGAGGACAACGGCCGTGGGGACGGCCAGAGGAGGAGGACACGGCAGTGGGACCGCTGGCGGGGTTTCGCGTCATCGAGTTGGCGGGTATCGGGCCTGGTCCGTTCTGCGGCATGATGCTCTCGGACATGGGGGCGGAGGTCATTCGCGTCGACCGTCCCGGTCCCGGGCGGCGCTCTTATCGAAGTACGCATCCGCCTACCGAGAAATCGCCGGGACCTCCTTACGCGTCAGCAGTCGGGGAAGCCCCCCCGGCTGAAGGCTCTCGTCCCCGCGATGTCCTCACGCGCAACCGCCGTTCGATCGTCATCGACCTCAAGACACCGGAAGGTGTCGACATCGTTCTCAGGCTCTGCGAATCGGCTGACGCGCTGTTCGAGGGATTTCGGCCCGGCGTCACGGAACGGCTGGGGCTGGGACCGAACGAGTGCATGGCGCGCAACGAACGGCTTGTCTACGGGCGCATGACCGGGTGGGGCCAGGACGGACCGCTTGCCCTGGCCGCCGGCCACGACATCAACTACATCGGCCTGGCCGGCGTCCTGCATGCCATCGGCGAGAAAGGCGGCAGCCCAGTGCCGCCCCTCAACCTCATCGGAGACTTCGGCGGCGGCGGCATGCTGCTGGCGTTCGGCCTCGTCTGCGGCATATTGGAGGCGAGCCGCTCCGGCAAGGGCCAGGTCATCGATGCGGCGATGGTCGACGGATCCGCGGCGCTGATGGCCGCGTTCTTTTCCATGGGGAAGCACTTCACCGACCGACGCGGCACCAACCTGCTCGACGGCGGCGCGCACTTCTACGGCACCTACGAGACACGGGACGGGAAGCATGTCTCGGTGGGCGCCATCGAGCCGCAGTTCTATTCGCTCCTGGTGGAAAAGGCGGACGTCGATCCGGACCGATTCGCCAAACAGATGGACGCCGGCGGATGGGAAGGACTCAAGGAGGAGCTCGGCGCCATCTTCAAGACCAGGACCCGCGACGAGTGGTGCGAAATCATGGAAGGCACGGATGTCTGCTTCGCTCCCGTCCTGTCGATATTCGAAGCGCCGGAACATCCGCACAACAGGGACCGCGCAACATTCGTCGATGTCGACGGTGTGGTGCAGCCCGCGCCCGCGCCACGTTTCAGCCGAACGGACGCGGAAATCTCGCACGGTCCGCGGATGCCCGGCGAAGACACCCTCGCGGTGCTGCGGGACGCCGGTTTCAGTGACGGCGAACTCGAAGCGTTGCAGAGAAAGCATGTCGTATCCGCCGCCTGATCGGCCATCCCCGACCATTGACGCGCAAGGAAGTGGTGAGACGCCCGCCGTCGCTGGTAGCGTACTTCCGTGGGAGCAAACGCGATGAGCGTGGAACTCCTGAACCTGCGACGCTTCCACGGTTACCGCGTTCGCCGGCAGATCGACAACGAGACATACCAGGAGTACTTCTCCCTGAAGAGAGGGGGGCGTCTCATGCACGGGGCCGCCCGCGCAGAGGTGCGGCGGCAGGCCGAAGATCGGGATGCGGAGCTGGCAATGACACAACGCGCCGCCCGGGAACGGGCGATGCGCGAAGTGCATGTGGATGCCGACGGCCACGTCCGCGGCATCCTGTTCCGCTGGAAGAAGGGAAGAAACGGCAGGAAAACGCCGTTGTTCCAGGTGGGCATCACGTCGCTACTGAGCGGCAACGTCGTGAATACGACTGTCTCCATCAGGCTGCATGGCCTCGACGAGGCGTGGCGGCGAGCCGTCGATTTCTACGCGAGGCACCGGCGCATCCCAAGAGGTTCTGACACCTATCGCGAGTTGCTGCGCCTGAAGCCGCCACCGACCGTGCTGGAGCCCGCCCCGCCCGTCGCCGCGGCACGCCAACCAGGGGTTGGCCGTGGCGGCAGGAGCTCCGGTTTCTCCGGAACCAGGTCCCCCGGTCGGGGCAAGGCGCCCGTACCCGCGCCGCGACATTAGCTCCAGAACGCCCGCACGTCTCCTCTCTACGCAAATGCACTTCCGAAGGAGACACCTCGGCTGTATCGCGCTGCTGGTCCTGGCGGCTTGTGCGGACGTTCCGTTCCGGCTCGCGGACGGTAGCACCGCCGTCCTGTCCCCGGGGAAGTACGTGGCCATCAACTACTGGGCCGAATGGTGCGTCCCTTGCCGGCAGGAGATACCGGAACTCAATGCACTGCACCACGAGCAGGAGGCAACCGGCCTGCTGATACTCGGGGTGAACTATGACGGGATCTCCGGTGAGTCGCTTGTCGCGCTGATCGAGGAGATGGGGATCGAGTTCCCCGTACTCGTTTCAGACCCGTTCCAACGCTTCGGCTACGACTTGCCGGACGTGCTTCCCACCACCGTGATCATCGGTCCCGACCACAAGGTCCATGAGATCCTGGTAGGGCCCCAGACGCAGGAAAGCCTGCTGCACGCGGCACCGGAATCGGCACGGATTCGAACCCGCGCCTGACGAATCAACCCGACCTGATTCGATCAACCGCTTCCGCCGGTGCCAGCAGTTCGCGCGCCGACTCCCCCCGGCGCCCGTACTCGACGAGACCCTTCGCGAGATTGCGCACACCCACCGTGATGCGGTGCGGAATCCCAAGCAGGTCGGATTCGGCGAACTTGACACCAGGGCGCTCGTCACGATCGTCGAGCAGGACATCGATGCCCGCATCCAGACATTCCTCGTACAGCGACTCAACCACCTCTGCCACGTCGGACCGGGAATAGTCGAGCGCCAGGATGTGGGCATCGAACGGGGCGATCGGGGCCGGCCAGATGATGCCGTTGTCGTCATGGCATTGCTCTGCCACGGCCGCTACCAGTCTCGATATGCCGAGACCATAGCAACCCATGATCAACGAGGCCTCGGTACCGGCCCCGTCCTGCAGGGCGAGTCTCATCGGGACGCTGTACTTGTCACCGAGCTTGAAGATGTGGCCGACCTCGATACCACGGGCGAACGCGAGCTTGCCGCCGCCGTCCGGCGATGGATCGCCCTCGACGACGTTGCGGATATCGACGACCCGGGCATCCGGGAAGTCACGTGACTGATTGACCCCCGTCAGGTGGAATCCTTCCTCGTTGGCGCCGCATATGCAGTTGACGGCCGCGGCTGCGGATCGATCCGCGTACACCGGCAAGTCCAGTCCGACCGGCCCGATGGACCCGACGGAGCAACCGGTTGCCGCCCTGACCTCTTCGTCGCCGGCGAACGTCACCGGTGCCGCCACGGCGTCGAGCCTCCCCGCCTTGGTTTCGTTCAGCTCGTGGTCGCCGCGCAGGACCAGCGCGACGAATGGCACCTGGTCCCCGCGCACGATCAACGTCTTGACGCAGCGGGCGGACTCGAGACCCAGGAAGGAGGCCACATCCGCTATGGTCCTGACACCCGGCGTCTCGACTTTCTCAATCGGGTTCGGCGACTCGTCCGACAGCTCCGGCGCAAGCGCTTCCGCCTTCTCCACATTCGCCGCGTAACCGCTGTCCGGACAGTACGCCATGAGATCCTCCCCGGATTCGGCGAGCACCTGGAACTCGTGCGATTCACCATCTCCGATCGTTCCGGAATCCGCCTCGACAACGCGAAAGTCGACGCCAATGCGCGTGAGGATCGCCGTGTAGGCGTCGTACATGTCCCGGTAGGTACGTTCCAGGGACTCTTCGCCAAGGTGGAAGGAATAGGCATCCTTCATCAGGAATTCGCGCGCGCGCAGCAGGCCGAAACGCGGCCGGATCTCGTCCCGGAACTTGGTCTGGATCTGGTACACGTTGAGGGGGATTTCCTTGTAGCTGTCCACTGTCCGGCGAACGAGGTCGGTGACAACTTCCTCGTGGGTCGGGCCCATGGCGTAATCGCGTTCGTGGCGGTCCCGCATGCGCAACAGTTCGGCGCCCATCACGTCCCAACGGCCGCTCTCGCGCCACAGTTCCGCAGGCTGCACCACCGGCATCTGGATTTCCTGGGCGCCGAAACGATCCAGTTCCTCCCTCACGATCATCTCGATCTTGCGCATGACCCGCAGTCCGAGCGGCAGCCAGGTATACAGTCCCCCGGCGACCCGGCGGATGAAGCCCGCCCGGAGCAGAAGCACGTGGCTCGCGACCTCCGCTTCCGCGGGGGTTTCCTTCAGGGTGGGTATCAGGGTCCGGCTGGCACGCATGCCCAAAAGCATAGCAAGTTGATGCCCCGCCCAGATTCCCGAATGATGCGCAGGACACCTCGTTCACCCTCACTTCGCGTTGGGCAGTGCGAGAACTTGTCACACGAAAACCCGTCGCGTATGCTTTGAACTTCGCATCGCGACGGTGCTTGCGTTCAGCAACCGGTGGCTCGGCCGAAGGTCTCGAATCCCAAGAAGGCGTTTGTCAGCATTCGGATGACTTCCGAAGAGCGCGCCGAAATGGAGGAGATGGTCGAGCAAAGCGGATTCCGCACGGTCAGCGACTATCTTCGCCATCTACATCGCCAAGCCAAAGAGACCACCGACCGGGGAAGCGGCGTCGAGTCACGCGATGCCTACCCGGCGGACTTGGCGCAGACGTACCACAGCACGCGTCTGGGTGCGATGCTCTGGGGCGATTCTCTCGGGCACCTGTTCAACGGAGCGGATGAGTCGTCAGTCGATCTCATCGTGACGTCTCCGCCGTTTGGTTTGGTGCGAAAGAAGACCTACGGCAACGAAGACGCCCATCTCTACTGCGACTGGTTCCGGCCCTTCGCCGAAGGATTCCGGCGCGTCCTGAAGGACAGCGGCAGCTTGGTGATCGACATTGGCGGAGCCTGGAAGGCTGGGCAGCCGACGCGCTCGTTGTACCACTTCGAACTGCTGCTGATGCTTTGCGAGCAGTACGACTTCCACCTGTGTCAGGAGCACTACTGGTGGAACCCGTCCAAGCTGCCCACGCCCGCTGAGTGGGTGAATGTCCGGAGAGTGCGTGTCAAGGACGCGGTGAACTGCATTTGGTGGCTGTCGCCAACGCCATGGCCGAAGGCGAGTAACCGACGAGTGCTAGCGCCGTACAGCGCGTCGATGCGGGATCTGCTCAAGAACGGCTATCAGGCCAAGCTGCGTCCGTCCGGGCACGACATCTCGAGCAAGTTTGGCAAGGATAATGGCGGCTCGGTGCCTCCGAACCTGCTGGCTGTCGCCAACACGGAGTCGAACGGTGCCTATCAGGACTACTGTCGGCGACACGGGTATCCCATTCATCCGGCGCGGTTTCCAGAGGAGGTGCCGGAGTACTTCATCAGGATGCTCACGGATCCGGAGGACCTGGTTCTTGATCCGTTCGCTGGTTCCTGCGTTACCGGCGCAGTCGCAGAGGTTCTCGGCCGGCGATGGGTGTGCTGCGAACTGAATGAGGAGTATCTCCATGGTGCGATGGGTCGCTTCGATCCCGCACCGAACGCACTGAATCGGAGCAAGTCAGTCAGCTACTCGATTCAGCCCCCCTGTCGGGTACCCGTAACCGAGAAAGACGTGCCACTGGTGGAACATGGTGGCATCAAGCGCGACCCGAAGCCGCGAATAGCCCAAGACCTTCGTGGTGAGCCGTAGGTGACGTGGCTTGCCGACGCGACTCAACAAAGCTCAGCTGCTGGGTGTCGTCGAAACAGCGATCCGAGATAGTGGGTGGAACTACCTGCACGTCTCTGAGCGGGGGCATCATCCGGCCCGCTACCAAGTCTATCGAGGAGACCGTAGCTACGCGGTTCGCGTCTACATCTGGAACCTGACCCATGGTGGGCGGAGTCGTGCTGAAGATGAGTGGCGGATTCAGGCAACTGGGGTGCAGAGGTTCTTGCAGGAGCCGGGCTGGAAAACTCTGATTCTGGGTTGGCGAAGCGATCTTGGCGTGTTCGCAGGATTTGACGTGGCCCGCCACCGTCAGAAGCTAGGATCGTCTCCGTCGCTTCAGCTTCGCGAGGCTGCTCTCAAGGAGGCAGCCGTGGACGGGCTCGCCGCTTCGAACAAGGGAAGTGGCGAACTCGCCATCGCATTCAGACCCGATTTGCTAGCCGCGTATTTGGACAGTCTTGAGTCGCTTCACGCCTGCGGCCGTTTGCCGTCGGACTTCGAGATGTTGACTCGCGTGGCGCAAGACCCAGAAGGGGTAGGCGATGACGAAGTTGCAGCACAGATCGGCGATGAGCGTCGACGCTTCGCTGTGCTTTCCACGAAGCGCGCCTTACGCGACGGCAGCTTCCGTCACCGAGTTCTTACAGCCTACGGACACCGCTGCGCGATGTGCGGCATTCAATTGAAACTCTTGGATGGTGCACACATTCTCCCTGCCAAGCATCCCGACAGCACCGATGAGACACACAACGGGATCGCCCTGTGTGCGCTGCATCACCGAAGCTACGACAACGGGTTAGTCACCTTCGACGCGGGCTTCGAGACACATCTGAACGATGAGATGATCGACTCGTTGAAGGCCGAAAACCTAGCTGCGGAGCTTGAACGTTTTGAGGTCGAGTTGCGACCCTTGATTCTACTGCCCCCGGACCGTCGCGATCGGCCATCCGAGCACTTCGTGGAACTGGCCAACCGACATCGTGGTTGGACTTTGTGATAACACCGACGGATTCGACGCGCCTTTAGCGGTTGTGCATCGTCGCGATTGTGTCTGACGACTAACCGGCGGAGTTTATCGAGGTGAGGAATGGCGGTTGATGACTTGTCCGAGAGCCTGAGGACGTCAGATAAATTCCACCACATCGACCTGGGTTTCATCAATCAGCGGCTCTGCTTGGGAGCGTTGGATGCTAGGGTTCGCGAGGCTCTCGTGCCTCGATTTCGTCCAGAGCAGAACAACCTCGACCGAATGGTAAACGGTCATCTACTCGTGACTGCGTTGCTTGACTGCTGCGAGGCGGTCGGTGCGCCAACGTTGCTGGAGGCGATCCGACTGGGTGGGCCCAGGCGCCTGTTTCGGAGCACCGAACGGCTCGCACCATGCCCGGAAATCTACGAGGTTGAACGGGTGTCACACAACGTGCAGTTGGACGTTGACGTCGGCAAGCCGGTGAGGATCGCGTATCACACGAGCCATTTGGTAAGCGACACAGGCAAGATGGAGTTGGCGCGGGGAGCCAAGGAAGGCGGCGCGAGTTCGATTGTCGGAGTGCTCAACTACAGAAAGGACTACTACGAGATCGAGCCGTTGGTGATTGGCGCCCCATGGCTCGACCACCCACGAAATGGCGATGACAACTACCTGATGTTCGCGGGCTATGACTTTGGCGAAATCTTACCTGAGGACATTGAGCAGTTTGCCAGGATGAGTGACGTTGAAGTCACAAGGGATGACGAGTGGATGGGCGCGATGCGCACATTGTCGGAGGACCGAGTCAAGTCGTTGATCGTGGGTCTGTTGGCCGAGACGCCCAAGGAGGACTGGGGCGGAGAACAGGATGACCACTACTCCGGAAACGTAACCGTTGGCGGGGCGCGCAGGACTGCGTCCTTCATGTTCAAGGGGCCGGGCAACGGTTTCCGCGAGATGACTTTGGAGATGTGCGGAAAACGGGCGGACCAGATACATCGAATGGTGGGCACGCAGGCGGACCTGTCGATCGTACAGCACTGCCATCAGATCGGGCCTACTGTGCGCCAGACGCTGCGAAGTCTCGTGGTCTACCCTGGTGGCTCGAGGCGCAAGTACTGCGTGATCGACGGTCTCGCGACATTCAGGATCTTGAAGGCGTACTCGCTGGTGTAGCCTAGGCGCACGGAGGGGTGGGCGTTCCCGATCCTTTGGTTGGAAGTCCATCGCCTCATTGCCTTCCATGAAGGCGCGAAGCTGACCGATAGTGCGTAGCAGCCGCGTCTGAATGTCCACGATCATCCCGGAATGATGCGCAGAACATCCCGTTCACCCTCACTTCGCGTTGGAATCGCACCTTCGCTTCACCCTCACTTCGCGTTGGACAGTGCGGCGGGTGGTTGATCACTGTGCTCGTTGCTATGATTTCCCGTTTGAACCCTGGCGCGGGAATCTCGAGGTGCCGATCTACGAATACGAGTGCAAGGCCTGCCGGCATGGATTCGAGAGTATCCAGAAGATCAGCGAGCCACCGCTGGTCGACTGCCCGGAGTGCGGCGAACCGCAACTGAAAAAGAAGATCTCCGCCGTCGCGTTCCGTCTGAAGGGCGGTGGATGGTACGAGACCGACTTCAAGTCCGGCGACAAGAAGAACCTGCACGGCGAACGGGCCAAGCCGGACGCTTCGGGCGACGCAGGGAGCACGACGAAGGACGCGTCCGGCTCGGGCAACGCGAACGGCAGCGACGCATCGAAGGCCGCATCATCCAACGGCGACTCCAGCGGCGCGAAGGCTTCCGAACCGAAGTCTTGAAACTCAAACGATTCGTCAACGCCCGCACCGGACGTTGCGAAACCCTTACCGGCACCTGACCATGCGCACCCATCATTGCACGGATCTTTCCGCGGCGAACATCGGCGAAGACGTCGAGCTTACGGGCTGGGCCCACCGGCGGCGCGACCACGGCGGGGTCATCTTCATCGACCTGCGCGACCACACCGGCATGGTGCAGGTCGTCTATGACCCGGACGCCAGGGAGAGTTTCGCGGTCGCCGACCGGGTGCGAAACGAGTTCGTTCTGCGTGCGACGGGCCGCGTGCGAAGGCGCCCCGAGGGCATGGTGAATCCCGATCTCGCCACCGGCGAAATCGAGGTCCTGGGTACATCCCTCGAAGTCCTCAATGTTTCCGAGACCCTGCCTTTTCAGCTCGACGAGTACTCGAGGGCGGGCGAGGATGTGCGTCTCAGGTATCGGTACCTGGACCTGCGTCGTCCTGCCATGCAGGAGCGTTTGCGGCTCCGGGCACGGACCGCAAGCCATGTGCGCCGTTACCTGGAAGGCCAGGACTACGTCGAGATCGAGACGCCTACCCTGACGCGGGCGACACCGGAGGGGGCGCGGGACTACCTGGTCCCGAGCCGCATACACGCCGGCGGGTTCTACGCCTTGCCGCAGTCACCCCAGGTCTTCAAGCAACTCCTGATGGCGTCCGGGTTCGACAGGTACTATCAGATCGCCCGCTGCTACCGCGACGAAGACCTGCGCGCCGACCGCCAGCCGGAGTTCACGCAGATCGACATCGAAGCGGCGTTCGTCGACGAGTCGGACGTGATGCGGCTGACCGAGGGCATGCTGAAGTCGCTCTTCTTGGAGGTCATGGACGTCACCCTTCCGGACTTTCCCGTCCTTACCTGGAGCGAAGCCATGCGCCGGTTCGGCAGCGACAGGCCCGACCTGCGCAACCCGCTGGAACTGGTGGACGTCGCCGACCTGATGTCGGATGTGCGGTTCAACGTGTTCCGGGCACCCGCAACCGATCCCAAAGGCCGGGTGGTAGCACTCCGGGCACCTGGTGCCGGTGTACTGCCGCGCAGGGCCCTCGACGACTACGTGGCTTTCGTCGGCACCCTCGGCGCGAAGGGTCTCGCCTACATCAAGGTCAACGACCGTGCCGCCGGCATCGAGGGATTGCAATCGCCGATCATCAAGTTTCTCGAGGCCCGCACAATCGAACGGGTGCTGGAGCGCGTGGGTGCCGAGAACGGCGACATCGTGTTCTTCGGCGCTGATCACTCGGATGTCGTCAACCTGTCCATGGCAGCGTTTCGGCTGAAGCTGGGGACGGACCTCGACATCGTCGAAGACAGGTGGGCGCCGCTCTGGGTGACGGAATGGCCCATGTTCGAACAGAACGAGGCTGGCGCGCTGACGCCCGCGCACCATCCCTTCACCATGCCCGCCTGTTCCATTGCTGAAATGCGCGATAATCCCGCCGACGCATTCGCAAAGGCGTACGATGTCGTCCTGAACGGCGTCGAAGTAGGCGGCGGTTCTATTCGTATTCACGATCACGCAATGCAACGGCAGGTATTCGCGGCGTTGAATGTCGAAGACGAAAGGTTCGGACATTTGCTGGACGCCCTGAGATTCGGATGTCCACCGCACGGCGGCATCGCGCTCGGTCTCGACCGTCTGGTGATGGTGATGGTTGGCACCGAGGCGATTCGGGATGTCCTCGCCTTCCCCAAAACGCAGAGCGCTGCGTGTCCGTTGACCGCAGCCCCCGCGCCGGTTGACGCGAACCAGTTGCGCGACCTCCACCTTCGGATACGCGGGCAGGGTAGCTGATGGCTGGCCACTCGAAATGGGCCAACATCAAGCACCGCAAGGCCGCGCAGGATGCCAAGCGCGGCCGGCTCTGGTCCAAGCTGATTCGCGAAATCACTGTCGCCGCCCGGCTCGGTGGCGGCTCCATCGCCGACAATCCGCGCCTGAGAGCGGCATCGGACGCCGCGCTGGCAGCCAACGTGCCAAAGGACACCATCGACCGTGCGATACAGCGAGGCGCCGGCGGTGGCGAAGGTGCCGATGTCGAGGAGATCGTCTACGAGGGCTACGCGCCCGGCGGTGTCGCGATTCTCGTCGAAGTGATGACCGACAACCGAAACCGTTCCGTCGCCGCCGTCAGACACGCGTTCAGCAAGCATGGAGGCAATCTCGGCACCAACGGTTCGGTCGCCTACCTGTTCAATAAACTCGGCGTCGCGTCGTTCGCTCCGGGCGCCGACGAGGATGCCGTGCTCGATGCCGCACTGGACGCCGGCGCCGAAGACGTGGACAGCGACGAGGACGGCTCCATGTCCATCACGACGCCCCCCGAGACGTTCGGCGGTGTCGTCGATGCGTTGTCTGCCGCCGGATTCGTTCCCGACCACGCCGAAGTGACGATGGTGCCGTCGAGCTATTGCGACTGTGATGCCCACGGAGCGCAGAGGGTCCTGCGGCTCATCGACGCGCTGGAAGATATCGACGATGTGCAGAATGTGTTCAGCAACGCGTCCTTTCCCGTCGACGCGTTGGAAGGTTCCGCCGGCTGATGCGGATCCTCGGTGTCGATCCGGGATCGCGGGTGACGGGCTACGGCCTGATAGACGATGACGGCGGCCGGGCCAGGTATGTCGCGAGTGGCTGCATCAGGAGCGATGCGGGCGCGGATTTCAGTGACAGGCTGGTGGACATTTTTCGCGGTATCGACACCGTGATAGGGGAGTACTCACCGGACGAGATCGCTGTCGAGGAGGTGTTCGTCGCCAGGAATCCATCGTCGGCCCTGAAGCTCGGCCAGGCGCGGGGGGTCGCTATCGCCGCTGCCGCCGCGCACGACATCGCCGTCACCGGATATCCGGCGAGGCAGGTCAAGCTCGCCGTGGTGGGAACGGGCGGCGCGACCAAGGACCAGGTGCAGTACATGGTGACGACCGCACTATCCTTGAGCGACAGTCCCGCGGCCGATGCGGCTGACGCGCTCGCCGTGGCGCTGTGCCATTTCGACGCGAGGAACGCCAGGTGATCGGCTGGATATCGGGCGACGTGGTGGCGGCGGAAGAGGACGTGCTGTTGATCGACGTCCGTGGCGTCGGATACGAGGTTACCGTTACCCAATCCACGCTGGAGAAACTCGACGCAACCGATTCGGTGGAACTCTTCACTCACCAGGCAGTGCGCGACGACGCCATCACGCTGTTCGGGTTTCTTTCCCGCGATGAGCGGTCCCTGTTTCGCCTGCTGATCAAGGTCAGCGGGATCGGGCCCCGGGTCGCCATGGCGATGTTGGGAACGCTCCCGGCACAGGCGCTCACTCGCTGCATCGCAGATGGTGAAACAGGCCTGCTGACCAAGGTTCCCGGTGTCGGCAAGAGAACCGCGGAACGCGTCATCGTGGAGTTGAAGGACCGCCTGGACGCCTTGCCCATCGGCACCGTCGAAAGCGATGGAGTCGTGGAAGACCATGCCGTCGAGGAGGCCATCCGCGCGCTGGTTGGGTTGGGTTGGCGCGCGGCAGAGGTGCGCGACGTGGTTGCCGGCGTGCATGTGGACGGCGAGTCGACGGAAGACCTGATCCGCGCCGCCCTTCGACGATTGGGCGGCGAAGCGTGAGCATCGAACGCGACCGGATCACCTCGAGCGAGGCCAGTTCCCGAGAAGCATCCCTTGAACGCTCCTTGCGACCGACGAGCCTTTCCGACTATGTCGGCCAGGTGAAGGTCAAGGAGCAGATAGGCATCGCCATCGAAGCGGCGCGACATCGTGGCGAATCGCTTGACCATACCCTGATCTGCGGTCCGCCGGGCCTAGGCAAGACCACGCTCGCGCACATCATCGCGAACGAACTGGACGTTGCGATCAAGGCGACTTCGGGACCCGTCATCGAGATTCCCGGACGCCTGGCGGCAATGATCACCAATCTCGAGCCTGGCGATGTCCTGTTTGTCGACGAGATTCACCGCCTGTCGCCTGTAGTGGAGGAGCGTCTCTATCCAGCCATGGAAGACGCCGAAATCGACATCCCCGTAGGCGAGGGCCCCGCGGCCAAGTCGATCAAGTTTCGCTTGCCGCAGTTCACCCTGGTGGGCGCCACTACCCGCGCGGGGCTCCTGACATCGCCGTTTCGCGACCGGTTCGGAATCGTACAGCGCCTGGAGTTCTACTCCGTCGATGAACTGGCCATGATCGTGGAAGCGTCAGCGGCCAAGATGGAGGTTTCGGTGAACAGGGATGGCGCGCGGGAGATTGCCAGCCGGTCGCGGGGTACACCCCGAATCGCCAACCGCCTCACGCGCCGCGTACGTGACTACGTGCAAGTGCGCGGAGACGGCAGAATCACGAGGCAGTCCGCCCGCAAATGGCTTGATCAACTCGATGTCGACCAGGAAGGGTTCGATCAACTGGACCGCAAGTTGCTGGACACCGTGATCCGCCACTTCGGTGGCGGACCGGTGGGACTCGACTCCCTTGCCGTCGCGATCAGCGAAGAAAAAGATACCATCGAGGATGTGCTCGAACCGTACCTGATCCGTGAGGGATTCCTCATGCGCACGCCCCGGGGCCGCATGGCCACCGAAAAGGCCTATCGCCACTTTGGCCTCCGGCCATCGGGAAGCGCGGCGCACGGGCAGCAAAGCCCGCTTGACCTCGGATTCGACGACGGCGAGAACGCGCCCGACGCACCAGATTAAGAGTAGAAAGTACCAGTAGATAGCATCGCCCCAAATGCCACAACAAATCCCCATATTCGACCTGATAGTCAACGCGAGCCTGCCCGTCCAGATCGTCATGGCGCTACTGGCAGCGGCATCCGTCATCTCCTGGATGATGATCTTCCAGCGCTGGTTCGCCCTCAGTCGCGCGCACCGCCAGATGGACGAGTTCGAGGATCAATTCTGGTCCGGCGTTGATCTCCGGGAGTTGTACGGCGAACTGCAGGAGGATGCGGACAACCTGAACGGCAGCGAGATGATCTTCGCGGCGGGTTTCCGGGAGTACATCCGCCTCTCCGAGCAGCCGGGCGTAGATCCGGATGCCATCATGCAGGGAGTCGAACGGGCGATGCGCGTTGCCCGAGTCCGTGAAGAGGAATTCCTGGAACGCCACCTGGGGTTCCTGGCGACCGTTGGCTCCACGGCTGTCTACGTGGGTCTCCTGGGTACCGTCTGGGGCATCATGAACTCCTTCCGCAGCCTCGCCAACATGAGCCAGGCGACGCTTGCGTCGGTGGCTCCGGGGATTTCAGAAGCCCTGATCGCCACCGCGATGGGTCTCGTCGCCGCCATTCCCGCCATGGTCGGCTACAACCGTTTCTCCGCCCGGGTCGACGTCCTGGTCAAACGCTACGACACCTTTGCCGAAGAGTTGACCAACATCCTCTACCGCGCGTCTCACAAGACCTGATCTCCGCGCCATGGACGAACGGCGGAAACCCATCTCCGAGATCAACATCGTGCCGTACGTCGACGTGATGCTGGTTCTGCTCGTCATCTTCATGGCTACGGCGCCGCTACTGAACCAGGGCGTCGATGTCGACCTGCCGCAGGCACCTTCGGATCCTCTGCCCGATGATGAGCCTGACCCGCTGGTGGTCACCGTGAATCGCGAAGGCGCCGTGTTCGTCAACACCGGTGTGCGCAGGGATACGGACCGGGGCCGGCGCGTCACCATCTACTCTCTGGAGGACGAGGTGTCGAGAATCATCGGCGCACGTCCGAACCTGCCCGTGTACATTCGCGCTGATCACGCGCTCGACTACGGCGTCGTTGTGAGCATCATGACCGTACTGCAGAAGGCGGGTGCGGAAAGCGTCGGGCTGATCACCGACCCGCCAGACATCAGCGCGGCGGCGGATAACGGTTGATGGACGTGTTTCGCGACTACAGCCTGCCCCTGCTGCTGGCGGTCGGCATTCACGCCGCGGCCGTGCTCGCGCTGGCCCAGGAATGGAAGCCTCCCCCGAACGAACCCCAAGCCATCAGGCCTGACATCGTCAATGCGGCCCTGCTCGTGCTCGAGCGGCCCAAGCCCAAACCTGCGCCACGTCCCGCGCCACCTCCACCCTCACCGAAACCGGAACCGAAGCCGGAACCCCGCGTCGCGGAGGTTCCGACACCGAAGGATCCCCTCGCCGAGCAGCGGCGCAGGGAAGAGGAGGCCGAACGTGAGCGGCTGCGCGAAGAGCAGGCACGGAAAGAACGGCTGGAAGCGCTCGCGGAGAGCGCTTTCGAGCAGGCGCTCGAGCAGGAGGCGATGGAAATCGGGAGCGATGGTCTCGACGACGCCTCAATGTCCTACGTCGACGGCATCTATCGCGCCGTGGTGGCCAACTGGTCAAGGCCTCCGTCCGCTCGCAACGACATGGAGACGCAGTTGCGCGTGGAGCTGATACCCACCGGCGAGGTTGTGTCGGTTACCGTGATTTCTTCGAGCGGCAACAGCGCCTTCGACCGCTCCGCCGAGGCTGCGGTTCGCAAGGCGAGACGATTCGAGGTGCCGAGCGAAATACGACTGTTCGAGCGGCACTTCCGCTCGTTCGTCTTGTTATTCAAGCCACAGGACCTGTTACTTTGAATATCCCCAAATCGCCTACAAGACGCTGGCTGTCGGCATGCGTGGCCGCATCGGTGATCGCGTCACCTGCGTCAGGGCTCGACACGATCATCATCGATCAGGGCTATGACGATCCCACCAGGATCGCCGTCGTTCCTTTCGAAACCCTGGACTCGACCGATGCCGGGATTGCCGAAATCGTTTCCTTCGACCTGGCGCGCAGCGGCCAGTTCGATCCGCTACCGAGAGAGAACATGCTGTCGTTCCCGGCCCGGGCCGAGGATGTCTTCTTCCGCGACTGGCGCATCCTCGGAATAGAGTACGTGGTCATCGGGCGGCTCCGAAAACAGCCGAACGGGGATTTGTCCGTCGCCTACCATCTATTGGACGTGTTCAACGAACGGGAGTTGACGACGCGCCGGATCGTCGGGGCACGGGCATCGGAGCTGCGGGATGTCGCCCACAGCATCTCCGACGACGTGTACGAGCACATTACCGGGATACGCGGGGCTTTCTCCACCAAGCTTCTCTACGTGCTCGCAAAAAACGCCGGAACCTCGTACGCGACCTACGAACTGAAACTGGCGGACTCCGACGGCGCCCGCCCGCGCACGCTGTTCGAGTCCACCGAGCCCCTGCTGTCGTCGAGCTGGGCACCGGACGGGAAACGGGTGGCCTATGTCTCGTTCGAAAGCGGAAGACCGGCAATAATCATCCAGGACATCGCCACCGGGTCCCGCTCCCGGGTCGCGGAATACAAGGGGCTCAACAGCGCACCGGTATTCTCGCCCGACGGCAATCGTCTCGCGCTGGTACTTTCGCGGGATGGAAACGCGGAAATCTACGTGAAGGACCTGGTGTCCGGTGAGCTCCGGCGCATCACCCGTTACCCGAGCGCCATCGATACGGAGCCGACCTGGACACGCGACGGCACCGGGCTGATCTTCACTTCCGATCGAGGTGGCCGGCCGCAGATATACCGGATGGACCTGACCAATTCCATGGTCGAACGTCTGACCTTCGAGGGCGACTACAATGCCCGGCCGCGGCTCCTGCCGGACGGAGAAAACCTGGTCTACGTTCACAGGCGCGGGAGCACCTATCACATCGCCTGGCAGAACCTGGTGCGCGATGACGGCGTACGCGTGCTCACTGCCACGCCCCTCGACGAATCACCTTCCATCGCGCCAAATGGAAGGATGTTGATCTATGCCACGCAAGTCGGGGGTAGGGGTATACTAGCCGTTGTTTCGATAGACGGACGCGTCAAGTACCGGCTGCCCTCCGCCGAAGGCGACGTGAGGGAACCTGCGTGGTCACCGTACATGGACACGTTTTCGCCCGGAACCTAGCCCTCGCTCAGCGAAGGTCGGGGAATCGAGATCGACAATACAGGAGAAGCGAAGTGAGGCATTTTTTAGCAGAGAGCGGGACTTTGTGGGGGAATCGCGTGATGGGCTTCGTCGTCGCGGTGCTTGCCGGTTGCGTGTTGGCCGGTTGTGCAAGCTGCGCCGGCCAACCCGAGCCCGTGGAAGTTATCGAGGACGCGCCTCCGCCAGAGGTGGAGCCGCCGGCACCCGTCGAGGTGAAGCCGCGCGTGGATGACGAGGGTGTCCCGTATGATGAAGACACCGGACGTCCGCTGTCACGAGTCGTGCACTTCGACTTCGACCTGGCAGTGCTGCGGCCTGCGGACATACGCGTTCTGGAACAGCACGCGGCCTTCCTCTCCACCGCCCGGGACCGTTCGATCGCAGTAGAAGGCCACTGCGATGAACGCGGAACGCGGGACTACAACCTCGCGCTTGGCGAAAGACGGGCCAACGCCGTGGTCGAGTTTCTGACTACTTCGGGCGTACGCCAATCGCAGATAGCGGATGTCGTGAGCTATGGAGAAGAACAGCCTGTCGACGTCGGTTCCAATGAGGAAGCCTGGGCAAAGAACCGGAGGGCGGTCATCGTCTACCAGTAGGGTGGCCCCGGCCGGAGCCACCGCGAAACGGCAGGGGGCTCCGACCAGAAGGCTTCCTGTCGCGCTGGTGAGACGGAGCAAGCACAGGTTCCACACGCGAATTGCGGGTGCCTTGGCCCTGCGCCACTGGCGGTGGCTAACGGGTGCCGTCGCCCTGTCACTACTCAGCTTCGCCCACGCGGCGGCACCCGTGGAAGAGTCGGTTGCCGAGGAGCAGTCCCCGGACCGGGTTTCCGTTCGGCAAAGGGGTGTTTCCCCCGTCGGGACGACCGATGAAACGCCCGCTGGCACGAACCAGCCAGCAAGTCAGCTCGGACAACTGTTCTACCAGCTGCAGCTATTGCAGGACGAGGTGCAACGCCTCAACGGTGCGCTGGAAGAGCAACAGCACCGGCTGGAGCGGCTGGCGAGAGAGCAGCATGAACGCTACCTGGGCCTGGACAGAAGGATCGTGGAGTTGACCGGGGGGGCGTCCCCGGACGCCTCCGCCGATGACAGGTTCAACCGGCCGGATGCCGGTACCGACCCGCAGACACAACAACCTGGTGGGGTACCCACGGAGAGGGCCGCCTACGAATCCGCATACCAGAAGATGGAGCTTCGCGAATACGAAGCCGCCGGCGAGGGTTTCCAGCGGCTGATCGAGGAATACCCGAACGGTCAGTTCACGCCGAACGCGTTCTACTGGCTGGGCGAGTTGCACCGCAAGAACGGCGATCCCGAATCCGCCCGCCAGTCCTTCGTACAAGTCGTGACTCTCTATCCGGACCACAGCAAGGTGCCGGACGCCCTTTACAAGCTCGGCGTCGTCTACGCGCAACTGGATGAACCGGCACTCGCCCTCGAGTACCTGGACCGCGTGTTGAGCGAATATCCGGATTCCACCGCGGCCGGTCTGGCGGAGCAACATGCCGCCGAGTTGCGTTAGCCCGAGCTTGCCCGGAGCGCGTCCCTCGCCCCCAGAGGTTCAGCGGAATGAACGCCTCGTTGTCTACTTCGTTGCGCATCACCGAGATCTTCCACTCTATCCAGGGGGAGTCGTCATCCATGGGCAGGCCGACGACTTTCGTCCGGCTCACGGGTTGTCCGCTGCGATGCCAATACTGCGACACGGCTTACGCCTTCACCGGCGGCGAAGTCATGACCATGGAGGCCGTGGTCCAACGGGTGAGCGACTTTCCCGCCCGCTTCGTCACCGTCACGGGCGGCGAACCGCTCGCGCAGCCAGGGGTCCGTCCGCTGATGGCCGCCCTGTGCGATCGCGGCTATCGGGTTTCACTGGAAACCAGTGGAGCCATGGACATTTCTGGCGTCGACGACCGCGTCACCATCGTCATGGATCTGAAGACACCCGGGTCTCTGGAAGCCCACCGCAACGACTACCGGAACATCGAGCGGTTGAGAAACTCCGACGAGGTCAAGTTCGTCATCTGCGACGACCGCGACTACGAATGGGCCAAGCGCAAGTGCGAGGAGCTGCGCCTGGGCGAGCGGGTGGGCGAAGTACTGTTCTCGCCTTCCGCAACCGAACTCTCGGCCCAGGCGCTCGCAGAGTGGATCCTGCGTGACGGGCTGGACGTGCGCATGCAGATCCAGTTGCACAAGGCGCTTTGGGGCGATCAGCCCGGCCGATGACGCGCGCGGTCGTCCTCGTCTCGGGCGGTCTCGACTCCGCCACCGCCCTCGCCATCGCCCGAAACCAGGGATTCGACTGCTACGCGCTATCCGTCGCCTACGGTCAACGCCACGATGTTGAACTCGACGCGGCGAAGACCATCGCCAAGGCACAGGGCGCTTGCGAACACAGGGTGGTCACCGTCGACCTGTCGTCCTTCGGCGGCTCGGCGCTTACCGACCCGGATATCGCCGTGCCCGAGGTTCCAACCAGCGGGATCCCCATCACCTACGTCCCCGCGCGAAACACCGTGTTCCTGTCTCTCGCACTGGCGTGGGCGGAAACGCTCGGCGCCCGCGACATCTTCATCGGCGTCAATGCCGTGGACTATTCCGGCTACCCCGACTGCCGCCCGGCTTTCGTCGAGGCGTTCACCGAACTCGCCAACCTGGCTACAAGAACAGGGGTCGAGGGCGAGAGATTCGTGATTCACACGCCGCTCATCGACCTTTCCAAGGCGGAGATCATCCAGCGCGGAATCGCGCTCGGTGTCGATTACGGCAAGACGATATCCTGCTACCAACCGGACAAGGACGGCCGCGCCTGCGGCAAGTGTGATAGTTGCCGCATCCGCCGCGAGGGGTTCGCCTCGGCTGGCGTCCCGGATGCGACCGAATATCAAGCCTGATACCTGAAGAAGCGCCAACAGGCGTATGGCTTGCATTCGCCATTTCGGCGCGTATAGTGCCGCGCTTTCTTGGGGGGGACGTGGCATGCGATCCATCAAATTCCTGTCCTTGCTCGGTTTCGTAGCGTCGTCGGCAATTGTCACATCGGCTCAAGATCACGAGTCGCTGACGGACGGGTCGACATTTCGCGACTGCCGCACCTGTCCCGAGATGCTCGTGATCCCGGCCGGCACGTTCATGAAGGGGTCCCCCCAGGATGAACCCGGACGAAGCGATGACCGGAGAAATCATGACGAAGACGATCTGGAGGGACCCGGGGGATCGCAGGTCCAAGTCTCGGTTCGCCGGTTCGCCCTCGGCGTCTTCGAGATCACCAATCGGGAATTTCAGGCATTCGTCGAAGACTCTGGTTACGAGATGCCGGGCGGCTGTTGGGCGCTCCTGTACGGGGACGGCACGTGGAACCGTTACCCGGAGGCCACGTGGAAGAACCTTGGCCGCCCATTCGAAGACGCCGAACCGGCTTCCTGCATCCATTGGGACGCCGCCCGCGCATACGCAAGATGGTTGTCACTCAGGACGGGGGCTTCGTATCGACTTCCGACCGAGTCCGAGTTCGAGTATGCGCTACGTGCGGGTTCGTCCACCCGCTACCATTTCGGCGACGATCAGGAGGACTTGTGTCGGTTCGGGAATGTGCGGGATGCATCGTTCAATACGATCTATCCCGGCGTGCCCACACTGCAGTGCGACGACGGTTACGCAACGCTCGCGCCCGTCGGCCAGTTCCAACCGAATGCCTTTGGCATATACGACATGACCGGCAACGTATGGGAATGGCTTGCGGACTGTTATGAACCAAGCTACGCCAATGCGCCGACGGACGGGTCAGCCCTGCTTGCCGATTCCTGCGAAGCAAGAAGCCTCCGCGGCGGTTCCTGGAGCTATGACCTGTCGAGCCTGCGTTCTGCGGACCGCAGCGACGATCCGGTAGATGCGCTGTTCGACACCCTCGGCTTCCGCGTAGCCAGGGACCTGGACGTCGCGGTCGCTCTGGCACCGGACTGGGACCTGCGCGTCTACGAGGATCGCGAGCGCGGATTCTCATTCCTGTATCCCGCGAGGCTTGAACGGTCTGGCGACGGGAGCAATCTCGCATTCGCCGAGAGCCCGAAGGACATTTCCTACATCGAGGACGTCCCCTACATCGCAGTCAGCGTCACGAAGAACGAAACCTCCGCCACAGCGAACTCGCTCGCGGAGGCACTCGCAAAGTCCCTGAAGGGCGAAGTCGTCGCGTCGAAACAGTCGATCCTGCAGGATGGTGTCACCGACGCTACTGAAATCGTGGTGGACTGGCGTCACGCGGGGACTGAGCGCTTGCTGCGAAGCACGAGTCTCAGCATCGTGATCGGCGATCAACGCGTATCGGTTCGATTGACCAAAGGACCCAGCTCGGACTGGGCCGATCTGAAGCAACTGCTCTACACGCTGCGCGTGCACTAAGCGCGTGACTTGCTTCAAGGGAGTGTGTTTGGTGGGCCGTCTGGGACTCGAACCCAGGACCAACGGGTTAAAAGCCCGCTGCTCTACCAACTGAGCTAACGACCCTGGTCGCGAGCGGCGTGCATTGTAAGCAGGTGCCGGAGAGCGAACAAGGCGACATGGCTATCGCGGCGGCCGATCCACGATCACGCCCGCGCGCTCGAGTTCTGCGACCTGGTCATCCGAATAGTCGAGCCAGCCCTTGAGTACGGCCGCGTTGTCCGCGCCGAGCTTCGGGCACGGCGTCCAGTCCGCGCTCGATAGTCCCTTCATCTTCATGGGATTGCCCGGCATCGGCGTCGGCCCGGCTTCGATGGGCACGAAAAAGCCCCGTTCGCGTGATTGCGGGTCGCTCAGCATGTCCGGCGTCGCGTTGACTGGACCGGCGGGGATGCCCACCACCTGTAGTGCCCCAGCGGCGGTCTGCTTGTCGCGACATGCGGTCCAGCGAGAGATCAGCGCATCGATTTCCGAGCGGTCACGCTGTCGGGTCGCGAAATCGGCATCGGGGTCAAGTCCCGGGACGACGGAGCAAAGCGCCCTCCACTCGCCGTCGTCACGGCATGCGATGGCGATCCATTGGTCTTCTCCCGCGCTCGGATAGACACCGTGGGGCGCCATTTCGGGATGGCCGTTGGCGAGCCGCTCAAGCGGGTTTCCGAGTTGGCGGTCAACCAACCAGGCGCCGCAAAAGGAAACGGCGGCATCGTGCAGGGACATTTCGATGAAGGCCCCCTTGCCCGTCTTCCTGCGCCGGCGCAGCGCGGTCACGACGCCCGCCGCCGCGCTGACGGCGGCCACCGGGTCCATCAACGCCATGGCGGTATTGCGCGGCTCGTCCGGTCCATAACCCATCACGTCCGACAGTCCGCTCATCGCCTCGACCGCGGGACCGAACGCCACGCGCTGGCTGTACGGCCCTTCGAGTCCGTAGCCAGGCATGGCGACGTAGATGATGGATGGATTCTCTGTGCTAAGGACATCGTAGGAGAGACCGAGTTTCGGCATGGTGACAGAGTGAAAGTTCTCGATCACCACGTCGGCCTCCCGCACCAGACCCAGGAACGTTTCCTTGCCCGCGTCGGTCTTCAGGTCAATGGCAACGCTCTGCTTGTTGCGCTGCTGCTTTACGAAGATCGCGTTCCGGTTCCACGGCTCGTCGCCGGGATCGCTGCCAAGCCAGCCGTAAGCGACCTCGTTCACGGGGTAATCTCTCGGCCCCCTGCCCATCGGCGACTCGATCTTGACCGTCTCGGCACCGAGATCCGCGAGGAAACGCGTAGCGAGCGGACCCGCCCAGACATGGGTCAGGTCCAGAATGCGCACGCCCCGCAGCGGACCGTCAGCCACCCTGTTGCTCCTGCACCGATAGAACGGCAGGTCGCGGGGATGTCCCGCCCATCCGCCATCCGATACGAGGCGAGGCGAGGCGGCCATGTGCGCTCTCCACCTGCTGCCAGAAGTCGCGCTCAGCCAGGTGCGGGTCGCGCAACACCTCGTCGAAGGTCTTGAGTTCACCGCAAGGGAAACGGTGTTCCGTCGCGCGCGCGAGCACCTCCGATGTCGACATCGGCGCGAAGGCCTCGGCCAGGATCTCGTGCAGCGCCTCTCGATTGGCGATGCGGTCTGCATTCGTCTCGAAGCGCGGGTCGACTACGAGCTCCGGGCGATCGACGGCCGTGGCAAGGGCGTCCCAGAAATGCAGGGTGATGTTGATATAGACCCAGCCGTCCGCGCAGCGATAGAGATTGCTCGGCGAGACGTAAACGAAGTCGCTGCCGTGGCGGGAGCGTATCTCGCCCGCGCAGGTCCACATCACCGTCGTGAACTGGCTCAAGGCCATGACGGACTCGAACATGCCGACGTCGATGACGTTTTCTTCGCCGGCCAGTCGACTCGCATTCGCCGCGATATAGGCAAAGCCGCCGCTCTGGAACTCCGCGTAGTGGCCCGGCAGGGTCAGGGGTGCGCGGTCCTCATCGCCCATGAGGTAGGTGTATCCCCCCATCGCGAGAAGCGTGCCGGGCGTGGCGCTCCAGTTTCTTTTCGGTCCCGTCCGGCCGAAGGGCGTGATCGCCGCCTTTACCGGCGCGCGCCAGTCATCGAAGCCCAGGTCCCTGACACCCTGGGCAGTAGGTGTTTCAGCAACAACGACATCGGCCCTGTCTGCGAGTTCGCCGATGATCTTGAGGTCATCTGTCTGGACCCGGCGCTTGCCGGCATGGAGATAAACGTCAAGTGCCTCGGAACTGTGCTCGCTCGGCGCCAGGGACGCCGCCGCCACGCGAACGACCTCGCAACCCGCCTGCACGAACATCCGCCCGCAATATCCGGCGGCGAACCCGCCGATTTCCAGAACACGATCCATCTCGTCCCGGACTCAACCAGACTCGATCTCGTCCACGAGACCCCACTGGAGCGCCGTCCGGGCATCGACGCGTTCCCCCGTCAACGCCATGTACGCCAGCCGGCGGCGGCCGATCCGGGGCAGGATGCTGGCTGTCCCCCCGGCACCGGGCACGAGCCCCATGGAAACCTCGGGGAGCTGAAAAAACGCGTCTTCCCGCGCAACGACGTGGTTCACGAACGCCGGCAATTCGATACCAGCCCCGATGCAGGCGCCGTGCAGTCGTGCTTCCACGCGATCGCGCAGCGCATGCAACGTGGCACCTGCGCTGCGCGTGAGACGCGACGCATGCGCGAGACCCGCATCGGACCCTTCGCCAAACTCGTCGAGGTCGCCCCCGGCACTGAAGCAGACACCCGCACCGCGAAGGACCGCCTTCTCGATGCCGGGATCGTCTCCCACGAGGTACAGCGCTTCGCACAGGCCATCGCGCAAACCGGACGAATAGGCATTGCGCCTCTGCGGCCGGTTCAGCGTGATGTGGAGTACATCGTGCACCCGTTCAACGATGACGGGCGGCTCCGGGTCGGGCGGTATCCGACGGGCCGGGCGCGAAGCAAGCCACGACTGGAACTCCGCACCATGCTGCAGGGTTGAATAGGCAAGAGACTCGGCGAGCAGTGCATCCTCGGTCGCGATGCGTTCGTTGTGTCGCAGGAGGCCCACGAGCGTCATCGAGGCAATCGGATTGTGTTCGATCGCTTCGGCTACCAACTCCGCCCGCTCGTCCGACTCGACAGCCACGTCCACCAGTTCGGGCACCGCATCCAGGTCATCGACATCGCCGATCCCGATCACCGGACAGTTGGGCCGGTATGCAGCAGCAGCCGAATCATCGTCATCGATTGCGACCAGCGCGTACGGCCTTCCACAGAGTGGCGAGAACGCCTCCGCCGCTGCAGGCGACGTCAGCCTCGCCACCAGCTCGGGGATCGACAAAAGGCTGTCCAAGTGCGTTCTCGCCGACCGCCAGGTCAACCAAATCGCGCCTTCGCCCGGGCCATGGCTCGGGCGGCTTCAAGCTCGCGGTTTCGGCTCGGGGCACTCGTGACAAGAGAAGTGAGCAACGTGGTAGTCGCGGCGGCAACGGCGGCCACCGCCTCATCGAACGCCTCCCGATTGGCCTGGGATGGCTTTCTGAAACCGCTCACCTTGCGCACGTACTGCATGGCCGCCGCCTCCACTTCCGTTGCGGTTACCGGCGGTTCGAAGTTGAACAGAGGCCTGATGTTGCGGCACATTCGTCAATCCTCGCCCTAAGCGTGAAAGTTGGATGTTACCCGTGTCGAAGCGCTCCTGTCCGTCGCCTGAACGCGCGCTGCTGATTCGCGACGCAGAAGTAGACGCAGATCGCGCCGACGTGCGCTGTCGCGATGGCCGCATCGCCGAGATCGGCACCGGCCTCGTCGCATCCGGCGACGAAGATGTCATCGAGGCACGGGGCGGCGCCCTGCTTCCCGGACTTCACGATCATCACATTCACCTGTTCGCTCTCGGCGCTGCGCGCGCATCTGTCAAATGCGGACCTCCCGAGGTCATCGACCGAGACGGGCTTGCCGCAGTCCTTGCCGGCGCGGCAACCAGCGAGTGGATCCGCGGTGTCGGCTACCACGAATCCGTCGCCGGAATGCTCGACCGTCAGGCGCTGGACGCAATGGTCCCCGAGCGTCCGGTCCGCATACAGCATCGCTCCGGCAAGATGTGGTTTCTGAACTCGGCCGCAGTGCAGATCCTGGGACTCGACGCGCATTTCGACGGCCGCCTGTTCCGCCAGGACACGTGGTTGCGCGAACACGTCGCTACCGATGTCGATCTCGCCGCCGTGTCACGAGAGCTCGCAAGCTACGGCGTCACCGGCGTAACGGACGCCACTCCGTCCAACGACGATGAAACCGCCGCAAAGATCACCGCCGCCGGGGTCCGACAGCGCGTATGTGCAATGGGAGGGGAACACCTGTCGCGGGGGACGCTGAAGATCATGCTCGACGAGCACGAGCTGCCGGACTTCGACGCGTTGCGATCACGGATCGCCGAAGCGCACGGGCACGGACGGCCCACCGCGACGCACTGTGTAACGCGCGCCGAGCTCGTGTTCGCGCTGTCCGCGCTGATGGAAGCCGGAACGATGCCCGGGGATCGAATCGAACACGCGTCGGTCACCGATGACGCGACGATGGGGTTGGTGGTCGAGGCGGGCGTCTGTGTGGTCACCCAACCCAATTTCATCCTGGAACGCGGCGAGCAGTACCTCGCGGACGTCGAACCGGCCGATCATCCCTACCTGTATCGCTGCCGCGGCTTCCTCGATGCCGGCGTACCCCTGGGCGGCGGGACCGACGCACCGTTCGGCGAGCCGGACCCCTGGACGGCGATACGGGCGTCAGTGACGCGAAGGACCGGGGACGGACAGGTGATCGGCCCGAACGAAGCGCTGTCGCCGGAGAGGGCGCTTGCGCTTTTCACGACACCCGCCGGGGATCCCGGCGGCGCTCCCCGCCGTATCGCCGTCGGCGAAACGGCCGATATGTGCCTGCTGGACCGTAGCTGGAAGGAGGCGCGGAGGTCGCTACGCCATGAACACGTCGCGGCGACGATTCTCGGCGGAGAAGTGATCTTCAGGCGCCAGGGGACTATCAGGGCCTAGAACTTGGCGCCGATGGCGATCATCGACGTCGCATCGGTCTTCCGCCGGCCGGGCGTCGGTTGCGTTTCGTGCTGCACGTCCAGGCGGACGCTCATGTTCCAGTGTTCGCTCAGGTACAGGCGAACGCCCGTGCCCGAATCCCAGAAGAGACCCCGGTCCGAATCCAGAACGCCGAGCAACTGGTGCGTGTGGAACACTTCAAGCTGCTCCGGCACGATCCAGCGGTTGAAGTCCACGCCCCAGCGGAGCGCCGGACTGCTCTCTCGAGCCGATATCGACTCCTCCAGCACCTGGCTGATCCCAATATCGGTCGTCAATGCGCCTCGCTCGCCTGCGAATATTGCGTATCCGCCGCCTATGCCGGCCGTGTAGCGCTGGTCGATGTCCTTGATCGCATCTCGAAAAATCTCAAAGCTGCCGACGGCATACCACCTGTCGCCGTACTTTCGGCGCAGGTCGTACTCGATGTCGAGGTGGTCCCGCGTCACGTCGCCCCGGGCTGACGATTTCGCGGTGTTCACATCGAATATGTGATCGAAGCGCTGACCGGAACGTTTCGCCGCGAACACCAGCGCCACATCAACCGCATCGGTATTGCCTCGGGACACCGTGGCACCGGCATCTGCCGTTGCCTCCCACGCGGCACCACGCGTGGCGGCGGTTTCCGCATCCGCGGAGGTGGCCGCGTCGTCTTTTGCGGGGATTTCTTCGTCGATTTGCTCGACCACTTCCACCGGCACCGTAACCACACCGATATTCGCCACATCAAGCGCGATGTAGCCCGTCTCGGCCTCGACGAGGCGACCCGTCAGCCGGTCGCCGTTCACGAAGTGCACGACGTCCGCGCGCGCGACATCCGCGAATGCGATGGTCCACAGGAGGAGTATTGCGAGGTCTCTTGCCATGCCGCATCAGACTCCGAAAGGGGATGCGGCACCTTTCACGACATCCGTTTTCGCGTCAAGTACGTTGCGACCGGATCGGCGTCGCAACAACCCGCCCGTCACGTCTGACCCGTCTCGGGATTGGAAACCGGGTCGAGGCTACCCGCATAATGGGGCATTCCCGCGCCTAGAGTTCGCAACATGCAAGCCGACCAGACTGATCGCACGAGCGTTCGCTACGAAGCCGACGAAAAACCTCCGGCGCCGCTCGCTTTCGGCCTCGGCCTTCAACTCGCCATTCTCACCATTGCGGGCGTGGTGCTGACCCCGGCGATCGTGATCCGGGCGGCCGGCGGAAGCGAGAGCTTCCTGTCCTGGGCCGTTTTCGCTGCCGTCGCGGTCAGCGGCATCACGACGGTTGTGCAGGCGGTCCGGGTGGGCCGCGTCGGTGCCGGATACGTCCTGATGATGGGCACCTCAGGCGCCTTCATCGCGGTCTGCATCACCGCGATCGCCGAGGGTGGACCGGCCATGCTCGCCATCCTGGTTGTCATTTCGTCGCTCTTCCAGTTCGTCCTGTCGACGCGGCTCTCCCTGCTCCGTCAGATCCTGACCCCAGCCGTAGCCGGCACGGTGATCATGCTGATACCCGTCACCGTAATGCCCATCATCTTCGACATGCTGAAGGAGGTACCCGAGGGCGCCTCGACGGAGTCCGCAGCGGTCAGCGCCCTCGCGACCCTGCTCGTCATCGCCGGAATCGCCTTGAAGGCAAAGGGTACGCTGCGCCTCTGGGCGC
The DNA here is from genome assembly GCA_028821515.1 of Gammaproteobacteria bacterium. GTDB lineage: Bacteria > Pseudomonadota > Gammaproteobacteria > Pseudomonadales > Azotimanducaceae > VXNE01. The sequence goes on from JAPPGA010000001.1 coordinate 49,755, forward strand.
CGGTCATAGGAGTCTTTGCGGGCTCTGCGGTTGCAGGGTATTACGGCCTCTACCAGACCTTCCTCGTGGTCGAAGCCGCGTGGATCGGCCTTCCCACCGGCGATTGGCCCGGCATCGACCTCAGTTTCAGCCCCGTGTTCTGGGCGCTGCTACCCGCCTTCGTGTTCGTAACACTGGTCGGCGCCATAGAGACCGTCGGAGACGCCATCGCCATACAGCACGTGTCCTGGCGGAGGCCTCGCGCGGTGGACTTCCGCGCGGTGCAGGGTGCGGTGGCAGCGGACGGGTTGGGCAACCTGTTGTCCGGCCTGGCCGGAACCGTGCCGAACACGACCTACTCGACGAGCGTCTCGGTGACGGAACTCACCGGGGTGGGCGCGCGCCGCGTCGGCATTGCCGTTGGCGCAATCTTCATCGCGCTGGCGTTCCTCCCCAAGGCGCTTGCAATAGTCCTGGCGATCCCGGGGCCGGTAGCAGCCGCCTATGTCACCGTGCTCATGGCGATGCTGTTCGTGGTCGGCATGCGAGTCGTCATCCAGAACGGTATCGACTACCGCAATGGGCTGGTCGCCGGCCTGGCGTTCTGGACCGGGGTCGGCTTCCAGAACGGCGTGATTTTTCCCGAGTACTTCTCCGAATTCGCCGGTGGCCTGCTGCAGAACGGCATGACGGCCGGCGGGCTGGTCGCGATCATCCTTTCCCTGTTCCTGGAACTGACGGCGCCACGGCGCGCCCGGATAGAGACGGAGTTCGATGTCTCGGCACTGCCCACGATCAGGGAGTTCCTGGGCACCTTCGCAGCCCGCAGCAGGTGGGACGCGGCGATGGTGAGCCGACTCGAGGCGGCCAGCGAAGAAACGCTGCTGACGCTCATCGAAAGGGACGAATCCACCGAGAGACACCGTCGGCGCCTGCGGATCGTCGCGCGCAAGGAGAATGACCAGGCGGTACTCGAATTCGTGGCTGCAACGGGCGAGGAGAACCTCCAGGACCGGATCGCGCTGCTCGGCGAGCGCACGGCCGGTGCACCGGCGGAACAGGAGGTCTCACTCCGGCTATTGCGGCACGTCGCGTCCTCCGTGCTGCATCAGCAGTACTACGACATGGACATCGTGACCATTCGGGTCGATGCGCCTGGACCGGCGGCGTGAGGGCGTGACGCCTTCGCAACACTGCCTACCTGATGAAACCCGCTTCCCTCAGGGAGGATAGTTCCGCCGCGTCAAGACCGAGTTCCTCGCCCAGTACCGACTCCGTGTGCTCCCCGAGTTGTGGCGCGACCCGCAGGGGCACATCGGAATTCGACATCCTCGGGGCGAAGCCGAGCAAAGGCACTTCCCCATGCATCGGGTGATCGAGATGCTTGACGAAATCTCTGGCCAGCAGGTGCGGGTCATTGTGCAGTTCGCCGGTGTCAAGGCACGCGGCGCAAGGAATGCCCGCGGGACCGAGAATCTCCATGACTTCGTACTTCGTGTGCTTTCGGGTCCAGGAGGCGAACTCCCCGTACAGTGCTTCGCCATTGGCAAAGCGCAGGCGGTTGGTCTCGAAACGCGGATCGACCAGCAGGTCGGGACGCTCGCTGGCGGCGCACAGTCCGTCCCAATGCTCCGCGGTGACCGGCATGATGTAAACCCAGTCGTTGTGCCCGAAGGGCTTGCAGGGATAGAGATCGACCGGCGGCCATCCGCCGGACCTTCCCCGCCGCTCGCTGGCAGTCCGCCCCCAGGCCCCGCCCAGGGCGATGCGGGTCCGCATGAAGTAGGTCATCGCTTCCTGCATCGAGATCTCGATCCGTTGGCCTTCGCCGGTGCGCAAGCACTGCACGTAAGCGGCGAGAATCGCCATCGCCATCTGCACTCCCGTGCCCGAGTCCCCCGTTGTCGGTCCCGGGATCAAGGGAGGACCGTCCGGTTCGCCGGTCACTGACATCGCGCCCGCAGCAGCTTGCGCGACCATGTCGTAGCACTTGTAGTCCGCATAGGGCCCGGACGAACCGAACCCCTTGATGCATGCGTATATCAACGGCGGATGGACAGCCTTCAGGGTCTCGTATTCGAGATCGAGGCGCTCCATCACGCCGGGACCGTAGTTCTCGACGAAGACGTCGAACCTGGGCAGCAGACGTAGCAGCAAGTCCCGGCCTTCGACTGAACGCAGGTTCAGTGCAACGCTGCGCTTGTTCGCATTCCAGTTGCAGAAGTAGGCCGAGTACTCCTTGTTCGGGCTTCGTCCCACGGCACGTCCCGGGTCCCCATGTTCCGGTGCCTCCACTTTCACCACATCGGCGCCGAGCCAGGCGAGCGCCTGGGTGCAGGACGTCCCCGCTTCGTACTGCGTCAGGTCAAGGATTCGCAATCCATCGAGTGCGGGCATGTCGAGGCCTAAAGAGTTCCGGTCGGGACAATTTACTCCGGCGAGACCCTTTGTGCATCCGCGGCCAAGTTCGGCAAGCGAAAAGCGAGCAGGGCGTTGCCGCCAGCCTGGCCGTGTTGTCCGTATCCACTCTGAACCAGCAGCATGTCGCCTGCGACCATCGGGCCGTGCACGTCGATGGATCCACCCCCCGCCATTGCCCCGTTGACGCTGTTGAACCTGCGCCAGGTGTCGTAGGACCAGGCGACTTCGCCAGTCCGTGCATCGTAGGCCGAAACGAGGCCATCGAGACTGCCGGCGAAAACGAGATCGGGCGTTGCGACAATGGCTGCGGAGATTCCCGGGTCGCAACCCTGGCGACCCTTGCATCGATCCGGATTGATCACGGACCAGCGCACGGCCCCGGTCTGGATTTCCAGGGCATGCAGACCGGGCAACGACTCGTCGCTTGCGGCGGGGCCAAGCGGCCTGTCGCTGATCGGCACGTACAGGAGCCCGAGAGACTCGTTCACCGCCATGCCCCAATGCACGCCGCCAAGGTGTCCGCCGCGTCCAAGTTGCAGTGTCCACAGGCGCTCGCCGGACTCCGGCTTCATGGCATAGACACCGCCGGATTTTTGACCCGCGAGCAGAATCTGCTCGCCGCCCGTCGTGCGCGCAAGGACAGGTGGTGCACCGAAGTCGTAGTCGGGGCCGACTTCCTCCGGACAACTTGGGTGATCGGGTATGAGGCACGCCATGTTGAAGGTGTCGTTGGCGGTGAACTGCTCCGTCCAGACAATCTCGCCGTCGTCGTTGCGCATCGCCATGATCGCATCGCTTGTAGGCGTTGCAGGTGCCGTGTAGTTCTCTCCAGTCCCGACGTAGAGGAGTCCCGTTGCCGCATCGATGGTTGGCGCCGACCAGATGGGCGTACCCGAGGGTCCCCATTCCTTGACCACCACGTAATGGCGGCCGGTCACCTCAGGCGCCTCGGCTATCGTATGGCGGCGCCAGAGCATGGTGCCGGCGGCGGCGTCGAGCGCCACGAGGGACCCGCGAAACGTGCAGCATTCGTACATCGCGTCCATCGCGACGGCGAGTTCGTAGGAGGAAACCGGCGCGTATACGCGGCCCTCGTGGTACAGGGGCGTGCCCGTGACGATGCCATGGGGATGGTCCCTGACCTCCGTCTCCCAGAGCTGTTCGCCCGTGATGGCGTCGGCAGCTATCACCCAGCCGTCGCCGGTGCCGAAAACAAGCCTTGCCTCGTCTCCGATTTCTGCATGAATCACGGCGGTCCGGATGGCGTTTCTGAACTCCCGTTTCCACCGGACGCACCCCGAATCCCGTTCCAGGGCGAAGAGCGTGCCCGCAGGGGTGCCGATGAAGACGGTGTCTTCCGTCACCAGGGGATAGGAGTGCGGCGACATGCCGCCATCCAGCGCGATCGCCCAGGCGAGTTCGAGCGTCTGGACATTGCTGCGGTCGATGCCGGTATCTGGCTGGAAGCGCAAGTTGCGTTCGCCGAAACCCCAGCCGGATCTCGCGAAGCGCTCGACCCCGGGCGTCGCGTCGCAATCGGCCGCCGCTGCGGTAGTCATGAGCGTGGCCAGCAAACCGAGAGCCGCCAGCCGTACTTTCGCGAACACGCTCAGTCGATGATCTTGTTGATCCCGTACTCGACGATGCCGCGGGCGCCCGCATCCTTGAGCCTCGGGATCAGCGTCCGAACCACCGACTCCTCGATGATCGTATGTACGGCGATCCACTCGTCGTCGGAGAGCGCCGATACCGTGGGTTTCTGCAATGCCGGCAACAGCGCGAGGATGTCATCGAGGTCGTCGCGCCTCGCATTCATCATCAGACCCACCCTGCCTTCCGCGGCGAGGCAGGAACGCAGCATCAGGGCAATGTTGTCGAGCTTTCGGGCCTTCCCGGGATCGGCCATCGCGGCGTGATTGGCGATGATGCGAGGCGTGCTCTGCAGGATCTCGTCGACAATGCGCAGGTTGTTGGCCCGGATCGAACTGCCCGTCTCCGTGAGTTCGACGATGGCGTCGACGAGTCGCGGAGGTTTGGCTTCCGTTGCGCCCCAGGAAAACTCGACCTGCGCGTTCACGCCGTGACGCTTGAGATACGCCCGGGTAATGTTGACGATCTCGGTTGCGATTCGCTTGCCTTCGAGGTCGGCCACCGACTGGACCGGCGCATCGTTTGGCACGCACAGCACCCAGCGCGCCGGGCCACGGCTGACCTTCGAAAAGATGAGTTCGCAGACCTCGTGCACATCCGCGCCCGTCTCCCTGACCCAATCGTGTCCCGTGATCCCGGCATCGAGCACGCCCTGTTCGACGTAGCGCGCCATTTCCTGGGCACGCACCATCAGGCACTCGATCTCGTCATCGTCGATTTCCGGGTAGTAGGAACGGCCTGATGCGGTGATGCGGTATCCGGCTCGCTGGAACAGATCGACCGTCGGCTCACGCAGACTGCCCGCGGGGATCCCGAGCTTCAGCAACGTGCTCATCGCTTGTATACCTCGGCCGGATCGAAAACCCGCTCAGCCACGATCCTGCTCGCTCCGGTGCCGAGTTCGATCTCGCGAAAGAAGCAGCTTTCGTAACCCTCATGGCAGGCGGCACCGCCGACCTGGTCCACCTTGACAAGCACCGTGTCGGCATCACAGTCGTAAAACAGCTGCTTCACATGCTGCACGTGGCCGCTCTCCTCGCCCTTGCGCCAGAGCCGACCGCGGCTGCGGCTGAAGTAGCAGGCCCGGCGCGTGGCCAGGGTTTCCACGTAAGCCTCCTCGTTCATGTAGGCAAGCATCAGCACCTTGCCGCTTGCCGCGTCCTGCGCGATCGCGGGAATCAGCGGCGTCTTTTCGAAATCCGGACCGTCCACCGGCACCACCTCGAAAAACCGAAGGCGCGAATGCTATCCGTAGGGGCAAGGCGCTGTCGAATGGGTTTCCTAGCGAGACCCGTTGTAATCTGCCTCCATCCTGCTCAAGTTCACTAGCGCGAGCAGGAGCCTCTCCCTCATCGTTCACGCAGACCTTAACGTGATTCATCCAGCCGAAGGACGTATGATCGCTCGCCGGCCACAGCCGACGCGGACACAATGTACGTTGATCGAAAAGCGCTCATCAGCGAGTTGGAGAAGGCGCGAAACTCGAAGGTCCTTCTCTATGTCACAGGCGATCGACCAGGATGGGAAACTCAAATCTCTTCGGAGGCCTTCGACCCCTTTGTCGATCATCTCGATACGATTGGTGTCGTCGAGAGAATTAGCCTAGTCCTCTATACACGTGGGGGAGATACGCTAGCGGGGTGGAGTCTCGTGAATCTCATCAGACAGTTCTGCCGCGAGTTTGAGGTCATCATTCCCCACAAATGCCACAGCGCAGGAACACTGATAGCCCTCGGGGCAAACCGAATTGTCATGACGAAACAAGCGACGCTCGGCCCCATCGATCCAAGCGTAAATACTCCGTTGAATCCGCACGTTGAAGGAGCCCCACCAGATTCACGGGTTTCGGTGAGCGTTGAAGGAATCCAAGGCTTCATCACGTTGGCACGAGAAGAACTGGGGATCAAGGACGAGGTCGGTTTATCGGAAGTTCTCGTTGAGCTTTCGAAGCAAGTGCATCCATTGGTATTGGGTCAAGTAATTCGAGCCCGAGGACAGATTCAGATGCTCGCTCGGCGTCTGATCGTGAATCAGGTGACCGACGAAAAGAAGATTGAGGAGGTAGTCAGTTTCTTGACGTCGGAGTCAGGAAGTCACGACTACACAATCAGTCGGCGAGAGGGGCGTGATTTAGGCCTCCACATCGAATCACCAGATGATGGACTATACTTGCGTGTCAAAGCCTTGTATGACGACTTCAGGAATGAACTTCGCCTCAATCAGGCCTTTGATAGTGAGGCGTATTTGGGTCAAGATCAGTCAAAGGACTACGAAGTAAAGCGAGTGATAGCTGAGAGTCTCGACGGGGGTTCGGACTATTTCCAAAGTGAAGGAACCCTGTCACGGGTCACTGTCAACACGCCGGCTGGGCCCCAAACTGGTATCAATGACACCCGCAATTTCGAAGGGTGGAGGAGGCAGCAATGATGACTCGCCGTTCCCAAACTGACGCCAGCCACATTGTTCGATCAACTTCCGGTGCTTCACAAGGCATCACCTTCACATCCGCGAAGAGCGATAGTCGTTCGAACATCACCAAAAACCGTACGGTGGTCGTCCAGACCCGAACGACCACCAAAAGACCAGCCGCATAGGAAGGCGCGTCCTTCGGTCTGAACGTTCGAGCCACGCAGGACCTGAGATAGCTGCTGCGGTAGTCGGTGGTGCTACCGCCTCGGTCGTGGCACGGATAGCCCTCAGCGGAGCGACCTAGGAGCCGACAAGCGAGACGCGCCCGACGTATTCGCCTTCAAGCCAGAGCTGCTCCATCCGCAAACACGACCAAATTCCCGGGCCTGCGGGCGTCCGTCGCTTCCCCGCGCCACGCATTGAAAACGATCGGGCAACCCGGTAGGGTCACGCGCCCCCGCGACTCCCGAACCATGAGCCAGGATTACCGCCCCCCGGAAAAGAACGCGTGGCTCGCCCTGCGGGACATCGCGCTGATCGTTCCACGCATCTTCCGGTACCTGTGGGAAGTTGCGCCGGCGCTGTTGTCGATCCAATGCGTGCTCATGTTCGTCACGGCCGTCATTCCCGCGGCTATCGTGTGGATGACCAAGGTCATCATCGACGCGGTGGTAGGCGCCGCCGGTGACGAGATGGCGTGGACGGCCGTATTCATTCCGGTGGCAGTGATATTCGCATTGTGGATTCTTCAGGCTCTATGCGATGCGGTTTCCGGGTTCACCAACCATATCTTCAGCGAGAAGGTCTGGTACTCCGCCTATCAACGCATCCTCGACAAGGCTGGCGCCCTGGATGTCGCGTTCTACGAGACTCCCCGCTTCTACGATCAACTCCACCACGCGAACCAGCAGATTCACCGGATGTCGGCAATCTCCTACGCGTCTATGGGCCTCATTCAGCAGTCGTTTTCGCTGATGGCCATGGTCAGTCTCCTGCTGGTGCTCCATCCCCTGGCGATAGTGGTGCTGATCGCGACGGCCCTGCCCCGCATCTTCATGGAAGGCCACGTCGCCCGGAAGCGATTCGACCTGAACGCTGAACTCATCCGCAACGACCGCCTGATCGACTACATGAAGCGATTGCTGACCGATCGCGACAGCGTCAAGGAGATCCGTACTTTCCGATTGAGAGACCTGTTCGTTTCAAGGTTTCAACGCTATCGCGACATCTACATCACCAAGTTGCGGCGGCTATTGCTCCATTTCCTCCGACTCAACATGGCGCTTAACCTGCTGTCCCTCGCAGGCGTCGCATCGATCTGGGCTTACGCCGTGTTCCAGGCGGTGTTGGCACGCATTACGGTCGGCGATCTCGCGCTGGTATTCCAGGCCGCCCAGAACAGCCGCGCGAGTCTCGCAGCCCTTATCTCTTCGGGGGGCCAGGTCTACGAGAACGCCCTGTTCGCAACCCGCTTCTTCGACCTCATGGACCTCGATCCCCAGTCGATCGAAGGCGCCCTCTCACCGCCTGGAACGCAAACGCCCGCGAGGCTGCCCCGGGCAATCAAGCGCGGAATCGAACTTCGCGACGTCTCCTTCAAATACCCCGCGTCGGATGCCCGGATCCTGGAACGGGTCTCGTTCACGATTCCGGCCGGAAAGAAGACGGCGATCGTCGGCGAGAACGGTGCCGGCAAGACCACGCTCGTCAAGCTGCTGTGCAGGCTGTACGACCCGAGCGAAGGTAGCGTCCTGCTGGACGGCCGGGATCTGCGCGACTACGACCTTCGAGACTATCGTCGCAGCGTCAGTGTCGTATACCAGGACTTTTTCCGCTACGACATGTCCGCTTCAGACAATGTCGGACTGGGCCAGGTCGAAGCCATCGACGAGCGGCCGCGCGGCGCGGGGGGGGCCGCGAAAGGCGCGCCCACCCCCGGAAACAAAGCGGGGCCAAAGGGGAACCGACCAGTATGGGCCACACATTAGAATTAAGGGGGGGTCTCTCCGGGGGCGAGTGGCAGCACCTCGCCATTGCCCGCGCCTTCATGAGCGACGCGCAGATCCTCATTCTGGACGAGCCTACGGCCACAATAGACGCCTTCCGCGAGCACCGGCTCTACGAACAGTTCGCACAGATGGCCCGGGACAAGACCGTGGTGTTCATCTCGCACCGGTTCTCGACGGTGCGCATGGCGGATGTCATCGTGGTAATTGAGAACGGCCAGGCCATAGAGGTCGGCAGCCACGAAGAACTGTTGGCCCGCGACGGCAAGTACGCGGCGATGTTCTCCACCCAGGCGGCCCGCTACCGGTAGCGCGGCTGTCTCCCGTTACGTCGGGACTCAACGGTTGAGGGTCCGGGCCACGCGGAACCCGAGATAGCTGCTGCGGTAGCCGGTGGTGCTCCCGCCCCGGTATGCGGCTCGGAGGGCCCTCGGTGGAGCGCCCCAGGAGCCGCCGCGCGAGACGCGCAGGACGCATTCGCCCTCAAGCCATGCGCTCCCGTCCGAGGGCGCCCCTTCGTAGCTGTCGTTCCAGCAGTCCTCGACCCATTCGAACACGTTGCCGTGCATGTCATGCAGGCCCCAGCCGTTAGGCGCAAAGGAGCCAACAGGCGCGGTCACGCGGCCGTCCCAACGGCTTCCACAGCCGGCACAGTTCGCCTTGCCGCTTCCCACCTCGTTGCCCCAGGCGTACTTCGCCACAGAGCCTGCCCGCGCCGCGTACTCCCACTCCGCCTCGCTCGGCAGACGGTACTCGGCTCCTGTCTGGGACGACAGCCACACGACATATTCCATGGCATCGTCCCACGACACGTTGATCACCGGCCGCCGGCCACGGCCCCAGGACTCGTCGGCTACCCCGTCTCGACGCTTGAACCGGTCGTAGTCCTCGAACGTCACCTCGTGGACCGACAGGGCGAATGCTGCGGGAATCACCACGTCGTGAACCGGCTCCTCGCTATACCGGCAGTCCGATTCCGATCTGCAGCCCATGCTGAACCGCCCCGCCGGAATCACCACCATTGCGGGACCCTGGCCGCCCGACTTGAGCGCATCCGCGAACACGTTTCGCTCTCCGTCTGGCTCGGGCGGGAGCTCCGCGCCAGCAAGGGAAGTGGCGACCAGCAACGAAACTGTCCCAAGAATTTGATTCAACGCCTTAGACATCCGCCCTCTTGCGCCATCAGTCGGGTTACGGCTGTGGCAGTATTACCACGCTTCGGTCGCAGCCCAGCGACGACCGTGCGACTGCGCGAAGGCTGCCCGAAATTTCTTGAACCGGCAACGAGTTACTACATGTTCGATCTGCTCAACGGGTTGAAGGTCATCGATCTGTCGACGATCGCCCTCGGTCCGTACGCGACACAGTTGCTGGGAGACATGGGCGCGGACGTGATCAAGGTCGAGTCGCCCGGCGGAGACGTATTCCGCGCCGTCAGGCCCGGTCGACGCGACGACCTGGGCGTCGCGTTCGTCAACTACAACCGCAACAAGCGCTCGATCGTCATCGACTTGAAGCAGCCGGAGGGCCAGGCGATTCTCAAACGGCTCGCCGGACAGGCGGACGTGTTCGTTCACAACATGCGCAAGGCCTCCGCTGCGAACCTGGGCGCATCCTACGAGACCCTCTCCGAGGCCAATCCGGCGCTCGTCTACTGTTATTCGCCGGGATTCGGCGAACGTGGTGCGAGCCGCGATGATCCCGCCTACGACGACATCATCCAGGCGCGATCGGGCCTCGCGGCCCTCAACGCGGACGCATCGGGCGAACCGAAGTTCCTTCGCACCATCGCGTGCGACAAGATCGTGGGGCTGCACCTGGCGCTCGCAGTCGTCTCTGGCGTCGTGCAACGGCAGCGCACGGGCCGGGGTGTGTGTATCGAGGCGCCCATGCTGGAAAGCATGGCTTCGTTCCTCCTGCTGGAGCACCTGGCGGGTCACTCCCTCGTTCCTGCCGAGGGCGAACTCGGATACGACCGGCTCATGACGCCGAATCGCAAGCCGCATCGAACCAGGGATGGCTACGCCGTGATCCTGCCGTACAGCACCAAGCACTGGGTCCGGTTCTTCGAAATCTGCGGGCTGCCGGACTGGGCGACGGCGGAGAAGGTCGTCAATCCGGTCCAGCGGTCGATTCACATCGATGAACTCTACGGGAAGATCTCTGAACTCGCGGCCACGCGCACGACGAAGGAGTGGCTGGAGGCGCTCAGTGCGCAGGACATTCCGTGTTCGGATGTCTCTTCGCTAGAGGACCTGATGACCGATCCGCATCTCCTTGAGGCGGAGCTCTTCAACCGTATCAACGACCCACGGGTCGGCGAACTTCTCGAGGTTCGCTCGCCGTTCCAGGTGGACGGCGACATCAATGGCTCGCCCAACCGGGTCGCGCCCGGATTGGGGGAACACACGGAGGAGATCCTTCGCAACCTGGGCTATGCGGACGAATCCATTGACCGGCTCAGGCAAGGCGGGGTGATCCACTGACGAAACCGGATAGAATCCCAAGCGTCGTGGAGCGGAGAGCAGAGTGTCAGTGAATTCGTTGACCAAGGTTGATTGGGCGCTCGTCCTCGTCGCCTGGATCGCGGCGCTGCTCGTCGGCGCACTCGTGATGGAGCACGCGTTCGACATGGCGCCGTGTCCCCTGTGCCTGATGCAGCGGGCGTGGTTCATCATCGCCGGGCTGTTCGTCCTGATCGGCCTGCTCGATCATCCCGAGAGGGGCATCTATCCGCTGCTGACGCTGCTTGCCGCCCTGGTCGGGGGCATCTTCGCGGCACGGCACATCTGGATTCTCACCCTACCGCCGGATGCCGTGCCGGCCTGCCTCGCTCCCTTCGAGGACCTGATTGAGTGGGGGGAATGGGAGAAAGCGCTGGCCAGCATGACGTTCGGAACCGCTGAATGCGGGGCGGAAGGGGCCGAAGATGTATTCCTCGGCGTGCCCCTGCCCGTGTGGGCGCTCGGTGGCTTCCTCGCCATAGCGGCAGGCGCCGTGATGCAGTGGCGCGCGCCCTCAAGGGCCGCTCGGCGCTAGGCGCGCCAAGTCCGACTCGACCAGTTCTTCCCGCACGGCCCGCATCGCGGGGTCGTCCACCCGATTGTGCAGTTCCCGCGGATCCTCGACCATGTCGTAGAGTTCCAGCGGTTCACGCGTCGTAGCTCTCAAGGACATCTTGTAGCGATCCGTCCGCAGCATGGAAAAGGCCGCCGGTGGCACCCCCAGTTCGCTCAGCACCGCGTCCTTGTGCGTGTGTGCGCCGGTGGCGTCCTTGCCGGCCCCGATGAGCCCCAGCAGGGACGATCCATACGAATCCTCGAGGGCATCCGCCCCGGCAACGTCGAGCAGCGTTGCGGCGATGTCCAAGTGATCTGTCAAGCCATTGCTAGTCCACCCGGCCCCCCCGCCCGTCCACCCGGCCCCACCACTCTTCCACCCAGCCAACCCGCCCGGTGGCCGGAAGATGCAGGGCACGTTCACGGCGCCGTCATAGAAGACCTTCTTCGCCATCAGGCCGTGGTCTCCCAGCATCTCGCCGTGATCGGATGAGAACACGATCCAGGTATCGTCCATCCACCCCCTGTTCTCGAGCGCCGCCACAACCCGCCCGACGCAGTCGTCGATCAGTGTGACCTTGGCGTAGTAGTAACTCTTCATTACCCGGTTCTCGGCCTCGCTCATGTGATCCAGCTTCTGCGGCGCACCCTTCAGAAGCATCTCCACCTGGGGCGATACGGGGCCGGTTGACGCGTCGGTGATGGACAGCGACATGGCGTCAGCATCGTACAAGCGCCGATACTCCGCCGGCGAGTCCCAGGGATCGTGCGGACCGCCGAAACACACCTGGAGGTAGAAGGGACTCTCGTGGTCGTAGGAGTCGAGCCACTTCTCCGCCTGAATGGCAATGAACATGTCCAGGTGATCTTCGGTGGGCAGATTCGTCGGCGGCAATTCCCAGGGCATGGCGACATGGAGGTGCTTTCCCGTCAGATGCGCGCGCAGGTATTCCAGGTGGGTGTCCAACAGGCCCTTGTCCCGCAGGTGATCCGTATAGCAGGACTCCGTGCTGGCGGTTTCCACCGGCCCGGTGGCCTCCACCGAATCCACGTATCCCCATTCGCGCAATCCCTCGACGTGATCCCGCGTATGACCCTTGCCGTGCGGCCACAGGTGCGTCTTGCCTACGACAGCCGTCCGATACCCCGCATCCCGCACGTTGCGCACATGGCTTGGGCCGTGGCGAAGATCTGGATTGGCGAACCCCCAGACCCCATGCTGGTGGACCTGCTTGCCGGTAATCAGGCTCGCCCTGGCTGGCATGCACACCGGCGAGTTGGTGCAACAGCGCCGGAACACGACGCCCTCGGAAGCCAGACGATCCGTATGCGGCGTGATCGCCACCGGATCGTCGGCGTAGCCCATCGTGTCGGCCCGCTGCTGATCGCTAAAGATGAATACGATGTTGGGTTTCTTCTTCGTCATCGGGTTCGCCATCAGGTAGCTCGCGCAATCCTTACAGGTAGTGTTGACGGACCACCGAGACGGTCGAACTGCGTGCGGTCCGCGGTCTCCGAAATCTCGATTTTCTCCAATGCGCTCACCATGCCGGCCACGGCGATCCTGCCTTCGAGCCTCGCGAGGTGAGCCCCAAGACAGTTGTGGATCCCGTATCCGAATGCCAGGTGCGGATTCGGGTCCCGGTCGATGACAAACTCGTCCGCGCGATCGAAGACGGACTCGTCGCGGTTGGCGGACGCCATGAGCGGCAATACGATCACGCCTTCCGGTATCGCGACCCCGGCAAGCTCCGTCGCGCGAGTCGTGCGGCGCACAGTCGCCGAGAACGGGGAATAGAACCGAAGCGTCTCCTCGACAAATCGGGGAATGAGACCGCGGTCTCCCTTGAGCGCCTCGAACGTCTCCGGCATCTCGTCGAATACGCGGACACATCCGGTAATGAGACCGGTGGTCGTTTCATTCCCCGCGATCAGCAGCAGCCGGCAGAAACTCAGCAACTCCTCATCGGACAGGTGTCCATCCTCGGTCTCGGTCCAGATCAGGCGCCCCAGCAGTGCCCCAAAGCCGGCGCCTTCGGCGTCGTCTGTGGCCCGGCCCCGCTCGCCTTCCATGGAACAACTCTTTGAACGGTTTCATTAGTTCACGCGGCTGTAGCAGGT
>JAPPGA010000042.1 GCA_028821515.1 Gammaproteobacteria bacterium
GGAAACGTCAACAACACCGTGTCGCCTAGAATCCAACAAATTTGTCATGCACCCCGCCGGCCGATATGTCCTCGGCGTCACCTGCATCAGGATGGCTTGCCGGGTATCGGCCATAGATGTGTGCGCCGATGCGTTCGATCCGCTCGCGCTCGTCGGTCGCGAGCGAACCAAGCTCCAACGCGAGCAGTGCCTCACGCATCTGACCGGTGCTCGCAGGCCCGCACAACACCATGTCCACGGCCGGGTGGGAGAGCGAATAGCGATAGCAGTCCCGTGCCCTGAGCGGTTCCTCGCCCGGCGGCATCCTGTCGGGATCCAGCAAGTGCTTCCAGCGCGTCGCCGTATAGGCAACGATCAGCGGTTTGGGGCCTGCGTCGGGCACGAAAGGGAACACGTCCTTCTCTGCGCCCCGATGCACCGCGTTGTAGCGCAGCATCAGGAGTTCGTAGGGGCTCTCGCCCGACCCGTAGCCGTCGAGCAGCTTCGGCAGCATTGGCCGGTTATGGCTGCTGATGGACATGAAGCGGACCTTGCCGCGCTCCCGCAACCGCTCGAAGACCTCGACATAGGCGTCATCCGGCACCTCGCTGCGGTTCCCCAGCAACAGGAAATCGAAATGTTCGACGCCCGCGCTTGCGAGCGCTTCCTCGATCTCGCCCTCGATGGAGCCGGGATCCCTGGAGTAGGACTGTATGGTCAGGATCAACTCGTCGCGATGCCGCGTCGACAGGTTGACCATCGCCCGAGCGAATGCAGGCCGGCGGACGGTGCCCCAATAGAGGTAGTTGATGCCCCGCTCGAAGGCTTCCTCAATGGCGCTGGCCGGCGCATCGAAGGTCGAGCCGATTCCGAGGCGGGCGGTCCGCAACCCGGTGCGCCCGACCTCCCGTCTTTCGAGGAACGGGTTCATGGCTGGATCAGGGAGGATTCCAATCGGTCGCGAACATGAACTCGGCCTGGGGTGAGACCGACCGCACGGAGTCGCCTCTGTTCGGTGGCGTCATTATCGACAAGGCCTCGGCGATACTGAACCTGTCTTCAACCCGGGACACCTGCACGGTGCCGACCGTCTCCTCCAGGACGCCCAGGTCCAGGCCCGTTTCCGGATCTACGAGGGATTCCCCGGCTGATGTCACCTCGAGCGTGTCACCAACCGATACCGAGCCTCTGCCGAGGTTGATCCACACCCGGTCGCCATCTGCCCTCACGACGCGGCCGGACAGTGGCAGCGGCCCGACGGCCCTGACAATCTCGAAGGCGCCCTTGTTCACGGCTGCCAGGATGGCCTGGCCGATCGACTCCGTCCAGATATCGCTCCCGAGTCCTTCCACCTCACCGAAACCCGCAACACCCGGCCGGGGTTCAGATACGGCCGCCTCGAACTGGCCCGTGACCACGGCCCTTCCCGCCGCGTCCACCAGCCGCAGATCAATCGCGAATCGACCGCGCTCCGTTGGCCGTGAGCGGCTGCGCACCGCGCGGGGGTTGGTCACCGATTCGGCAACCTGCACGGCGTAATCGGCAAGTGCGACATGCAGGACATACCCGTCCGCACCACTCTCCGTCGCGGTGCCACTGTCATCCACAACGAACCGTCCGGTCCGTCGAATCGCTTCGGCGACGGCCTCGCCGATACCGGCAAGGGATACGTCCCCCGTGTCGCCACCGCCCACGTTCTCGACGGGCTGGATCTCGATCATCGAGCGTCCGCCCCGATAGTCCCACTCCAGGTCTACGAGATAGCCTGCTTCGATAGCGCCGATTGATTCGGGCAAGGGCGACCTTGCGCCGTCAACGACCGCGTAGGCCAGGTATTCCGCGTGCGCGGCGCTGCCCGCCACCACGCCGCAGGCGAGCAGGATGCGCGCAATAGTCGACATCGGATTCAACCGGCCAGCCCTCGTCTCTTTCTTCATGTGGCCTGCGTTGTATCTTCCGGCAGGTCTTCTTCCGGAATCACGTAGCCGCGCTCGCCGTGAAACGCCACGTCGAGCCCTTCCGCCTCTTCTTCCTCCGACACGCGGGGCGGAGCGAAAAGGCCCACCACCTTCAGGAGCACCCACGTTACAGCGGCGGTGTAGCTCGCGGCAGCAAGGACGCCGATCGCCTGCACGCTCACCTGGTCGGCAATCTCTATGTTGTGCTGGCCCGCAAACATGCCGAGCGTGTCGCTCGCGAAAACCCCGACCAGTACCGTTCCGATCCCGCCTCCGACGGCATGGATGGGAAAGACGTCCAGCGAATCGTCTATCTTGAGCGAGCGTTTGATGATCCCCATCGCCGTGAAACACGCGATGCCGCCGATCATCCCCATGACAAGGGCCCCGCCCGGACCCACGAAACCGGATGCGGGCGTGACGATGGCGAGGCCGGCAATCATGCCCAGGACGGCACCGACCACCGTAGGCTTGCCGTCCCGCATCCACTCCAGGCCCATCCAGACGAGCGCACCCACCGACGCCGCGGTTTGCGTCGCGACGATGGCCATCGTCGCGTCACCGTTGGCGGCCAGTGCGCTGCCGCCATTGAACCCGAACCAGCCGACCCACAGCATCGCCCCGCCAACAAGTGCGAGCACGGTACTGTGGGGAGGCTTCGTCGCGTGAGGGAAACCCTGGCGCGGCCCGAGCACCATCGCGGCGACGAGCGCCCCTGTCCCCGCGGTCACATGGACGACCGTGCCGCCGGCGTAGTCAAGCAGCCCCATTTGCCCGAGCCAGCCTCCGCCCCAGATCCAGTGGGCAACGGGTGCATAGACCAGCAGCGACCACCCGGCCGTGAACCACAGTACCGAGGAAAAACGCACGCGCTCGACGAAAGCGCCGACGATGAGCGCTGGCGCGATGATCGCGAAGGTGAGTTGAAAGGTCGCGAAAATCGATTCGGGGACGGTGCCGATCAATACGTTCTCGCCCATGCCCTGGTAAAGGACCCTGCTGAAATCCCCGATGAACCGAGAATCGAAGCCGCCAAACGCCAGGCTGTAACCCGCGACAAGCCACAGGACGCTGACCAGGCAAGCGATCGAGAAGCACTGGAGCAAGACCGAAAGCACGCTGTTCGCCCTCACCAGACCGCCGTAGAGCAGCGCCAGGCCGGGTATGGTCATGAACAGCACCAGGGCGCTGGCAGTAGTCACCCACGCCGTATCACCGCTGTCCAGCGCCTGGCCGAACACCGGCATCGTACCCATGGACAGCGCGACGGCGACCGCCGTTCGCATGGTCTTGGTGGGTGTCATCCGTTTCTCCCGAAAGCGGCCCGCGTCTGGTAGTTCGCTCTGTTGAGACATGCTAGCTCCCGGCACCGGCCGTGAGTTGGTCCAGATTCCGGATGATCAACAGCGTCTGCGCGAACAGATCCGTTCTGTTGCTGCGCGCTGGAGGCTGGTCCAGGACGACCGGAACGTTGACACCGAGATGCCACTTGATTCTCGACACTTCGGTCCACAGCAGGCCGGACAGGTCATATGTCTCCGTGGGCGTCACCCGAACCATCGTCAGGGTTGGCACCATGGAGGCTTCCATGCCCAGCCTCCCCTGCAGCGACACCGTCTTGTAGATCGCCCGGAGCAACTGTTGCGCGATATCGATCGTCCGCTTGGGAGCATCGACCTCAGGCGTTTCGCTATCCAGCACGACCTGAAGCTTCGTACCGATCAGACTCAGTTCTTCGACAATGGCAGATGTGTTGCCAAAGACGTCACCGCTGTTCAGCGGATACCCGATCAGTCCATCGAGGAGATACGAGGAGTCCGCCAGATTCTTGTACACCCCCGACAGCGTGGGAAATCTGGACAAGACCGCGGGATCTACTTCGGTTTCGATGATCATCTGCGACTTGATCGCACGAATACCGTCGAGTATGTCGGTGACCGACGCGAGCACGTCAACCGCAGAGGGTTCCGTCAGGGGCATCTCGCGCGACGAACCCGTTGGAACGCCGAATCGGCGCTGGACGGAAGCCACCTTGGCCATGACCTCCAGAGATTTCACGTACACGTGTGCGGGAAGGCGGTCCAGTTGCAGTTCGGCTTCCGGCGGCTCGTCGCCTACACCGAGTTCGACGCGCAGAACCTCGATCTCGCGCAGCACTGTTGCGGCAGCGGACGCAGCCTCGCCCCACGTCGAATCGGGCGCGGCCACGGGAGTCGTCGCCTGCCCGCGACGCATCGGCACATCGATGGTGCCGGCTTCGCTCGGTACCGGAGCGGCCACGCCGGCCAGAACAATCGCGACCCCGCACACACGGCCCCAGGCCTTGGCCCGGACCACTCGCGCCGAGGCTTCGTACCCGTCTGGCCGTACCAGACCTGTAAATAGACGCCGCTGCGCCTTCTCGAGTGAGATCATTTCGCCCCCGCCCCAAGGCATTGCTCGGTATACATGTGACCCCGCCAGGACGGACGATGCGATGCCGTCAGATGTGACTCAACAGGATCGGAATCCGATCACTGACGGTGACGCACACCACCGCCATGGATGGGGTTGTATACGCCCAAGAACCCCCGAACATGCCCATGTTCCCTAGGCTTGTCAAGCAAAGCACGCTCGGCGGGCTCCGCTTGATCCCCAGGATCAATGGCAGTCCTTCCTCGACTTCCCCGAGTGTCGAGGCCAAGAACCTCCTCGTCAATCACGGTAACGGCAACCGTGACCGGCAAACGCTCCGGCGGATAGCAGTAGTCAGCGTCACACACCTGAATGCGCAGTTGTCCCGATACGTCAAGTACCCCGGGACCGGCATCCTCTTCGACGGTCAGGCGAGCCTGTATCACAGCACCATCCTCAAACACCGATAGCGGATCCTCGGAGTACCACTCAATCACCTCGGTCGGTTGCGGATAACTCACCTGCTCCCACACGACGCCGTCAACCGAATCGGGGAAAAACGTCGTCGGGATATACGCGGAATCCGTCGGCGAGTCCGAGTTTGCGTGCGTGCCGGGATCCAGGTCCAACTCGATCTCCATGACCGCTTGCGCCCCGGCGGCCAGCTTCCTGGGGCTGACAGACGCGATTACACCGGTAAGAGGCGGTTCCCCGTCTCCCGCTCGCTCAGGATCCGGACCAACAATGTTGGAACCGAGTTCGCTTGCCTCGCTCTCTTCAGGCAACAGCGATTTTATCTGCAGTTCCAGCGTCCTGACTTTCGTTCCCGATATCGGCGGGAGCCTGAGGACTTTCCGCCCCGCTACGTCCAGGAGGAAATTCGTCGGCATGCCACGGGCCTGGAACTCGGCTTTCGCAAACTCCATATCGCTTCGCAGCTGGATGAAATCGAACCCGTTGCCCCTGGCATAAGGCAGGACGAATTGATCTTCTTCCGGGTGTACGTTGAGCGCAAGAATCTCGAACCCCCTGGGGCCGTACTTCTCCAGGACCTTCTGCAACTCGGGGTTTTCGCCTCGACAGGGCCCGCAGAACGGGTACCAGAAGTTCAGGAGCACGACCTTGCCGTGGAAGTCCGACAGTGACACCCGCTCGCCGTTGTCGTAACGCTCAAAGGAGTAGTCCTCGATCTGCTCCGCGTCCTCTCCCAGCGTATCCCTGATCTCCGCCCTGACTGTCTTGCCGTCCTTTCCGAGTTTCCCGGCGTAGACCCGTGTCGCCGCCCTGACCCTGTCCGTCGGCTCCCTCGCCGCCAGCCGAAGCAGATACCCGTAGGCTTCGACGGTCTGGCCAGCCCCGTCCAGCGCCCTGGCCCTGGTCTCATGGAAGACACCGGCATTGACGTAACGTGGAATCGTGGTGTCCTCCAGCAACTCCACGGCCTGCTCATACTGTCCGTCGGCGATCAGTTCATTGCCCTTCATCACGTTTCGTTGAAACGTCAGCCGGTCGTTCCAGATCCCTGCGCTCCAGCCATCCGGTTCTTCGGCGGTTGCCGCAACCATCTGCTCGGCAAGGGCGAGGGCCTTTTCCGGCTGCGACTCGGAATACAGATCCGCCAGCAGGGTCATCCCGGACGCGGACCAGCTGAAGTCCTCGGGCGGGTAGGTCGTGCGCAGCCGCTCATACAGTGCAATCTGCTCGTCGCGATCCTCGGTTCGGTATGCGAGCCAATACAGCGCCTGCGCGCCGCGCTCGCTCTCGGGAAACCGTTCGGCAACTCCGAGGGTCGCAATTCGCCCCAACGCCGGGTCGGTCTTGTTCAGTGTTGCCGCGTAGTAGAACGCTTTGTCAGGACTCTCTGGCGCTGTCTCGACCGCCTTCCTCAAGAGCTCCAGTTCGCGCTCCCTGTCTCCGCTCACATCGGCCAGGAGCGCCAAGGTGCTGTAGCCGTCGGCAAGGCCCGGATCCAGGGCTAGCGCCTCGTTCGTGTACTGCCTGACCTTGTCATAGTCCCGATACATGTAAAGCTGGCCAAGCGCCCACTTGTAGGCTGCGACTTCGGGCGAATCCTGTGACCACTCCTGGTAGACGGCGAGCAGGTTCTCGTAGGACGCATCGCCGGCGGCCTTCATTGCCGCATCTCGCGCGTCTTCATCCAGTTCGGCGCTGATTTCAGATCTGCCGAGGCCCTGAAACGCCCAGATGAACTGCTGATGCGCCTTGGTGTTGTTGGGATTGAGTTCGATTGCGGTCCGGAAGTGCGCGACGGCGTCGGCGAAGTTTCGCTCCCCATAGGCCCGCTCACCCTCGACATAGCTGGCCTCGGACGCGGCAGCAGCCCTACTCGACGGTTCGTCGTTGCCGACTTCCTGCGCGCGAGGCGTCGCAGCAAGACAACTGCTCGCAACGATGAGCGTGGCGAATACTATTTTCCTGGTGAGCACATGCACGCTCCTGTCGTTGAATCCATACGGATCAATGTAGCCGGCGACAAAGTCAGGTTCGCGCGCCTTCGAGCATCGCCAGCAACCTGTTCGATTCCTCTTGGTATTCGCGAAACGCCGCCTGCTGTTCCGGCGTATCGAGCATCCCGCGCTCGTTCCAGAGTTCTTCGCGCCGCTGCTGCTGGTTGCGCACCATTTCCACGGCGGTCTCGCCCTTGCCGTTGGTCGTCGACGGGTCCATGCCGTGTTCCAGGAGAACTTCGACGAGTGGGAGATAGCCGTACATGGTCGTCAGGTGCAGCGTATTCATCCCCTGTTCGTCGGTCTCGCCCGGGTCCATCCCGCGGTCCAGGAATGTCCGCAAGAGATCGGGATCCTCGTAGAAGATCACCGCCCTCGGCAGGTAGAAGGATGCGCTGCTGACCGGTTGTGCGCCCGCGTCCAGGAGCGCGCTGGCGCATTGGCCGTCACGTTCCTTGACGCTCCCCATCAACCCCAGCCAGAGCGGCGTCGCGCCGTCCGGATCGGGTTGGTTGGCGAGGTCGGGATCAGCCTCCACCGCCGCCAGGAACTCGTCGCAGCGTCCGATGCCCATCAGGTCATGCAGGGCGATGTGGGGATCGTGGATAAGGATCAGTTCGATCAGCGCTTTCTGGCGGACGCTCGGACGCTTGATCGCGACGGACAGCGGCGTGCGGCCATCGGCGAAAGGCTCGACCAGGAGATCGGGCCGGTGGGGAAGGATGGCCTCGATGTCCGCAAGTTCACGCGAGACGATGAAGTGCTGCCGGTATTTGTCCTGCAACAGCATCTCGAGGCGGGTATCGAGCATGTCCCCGCCCTCGACCATGGTGGTCAGGTATTGCTCGTAGATTTCCCGCCTCTGCGGGCCGCCTATACGGTCCTCTTCCCGCCCCTCGTTGAAGAAGATGACGGTGGGAACCCCATTGACCCGAAGCTGCTTGTAAATCTCGGGAGAATCGTCGATGTCCAGCTTGACGACCTTGGCCTTCCCGGCCATCTCGGACGCCAGTTCGTCCACGATGGGGTCGACTTCCTTGCAGGGCACGCACCAGGTGGCGGTGAAGTCGACCAGCACCGGCAAGGCCGACTCGAACACCTCCTGGCGGAAGTTCTCGTCGTTGACGTAAGCGGCCGCGCTTCCGGTGGTGGCAACCTCATCGTCCAATGCACTGCCAAGCGCTGCGAGCAGGCAAACGGCCGCCAGGACCGAGCGACTGAAAGCGCGATTCACCAGGAACACTCCTAAAAGGACAACTCCATCACGAAATCGACGAAGGCGATGCGGCGGCGAAAATCAATGTGCGCGGAATCCACGCCGTAGTAGCCGTCGAAGAAGGGGAAGTCCGCGTCGAACACATTCTGCACACCCGCCGTAACACGCCAGGGCGACTGGGGACGCGCGTACGTTCCCTGCAGGTCGACCGTCGTGTAGCCGTCCACATCGGTCCGGGATACACCCGTATTGATGTTTTCGTAGGCGCCAGCACGGTTGATCGTCAGGTTGGCGCCCCATGGTCCGAGCGACCAGTCCATGTATGCGCTGCCTTTCAGCTCGACCGGGCCCTGGTTCGTGCCTTCCTGCTCCACGGGATCGACGCCTGGCCCCGAGACCGTTTCCAGCGCCAGCGTATTGGTCCCGAGAATACCTACCGCGAAGTCACCAAGCGTTGTGTCGAATGCATAGCGTACATCGAAGTCCAACGCCTCACTGGTCCTGGAGGACAGGTTGATGCTCTGCAGGGACAGGAACGTCAGGACTCCGTTCGCATCGCGCTTGACGTGATCGGGGAACTTCTGCCAATTCTCAAAGGCATACACCGGCGGCCAGCCGAAGGCGCTGCTCAAGCTCCCGATCAGCCCCTCGAACTCCGTCTTGCTGTACGTCGCGGAGAGATGCAGCCCGGGCACGTCGGCGGGGGTGAACTCGAAGCCGACCGTGGTGGTATCGGAAGTCTGGGGTTGCAGATCGGGATTCCCGCCAAGAACGGTAGTGGGAAACACCGACGCGAACGGCCCGCCATTCTCAACGGGGTTGAGTGGATCAAGAAACCGGAAGAAGGTGTAGGTGTTTACCGGCCCGAACAGTTCCGGCAACGTTGCCGCCAGGAAAGCCTGACCCCATGTAGCGCGCAGCTTGAGACTCTCCGCCGGGTAGTAGACCACGCCAAACTTGCCAACGAAGTCGTCGAAAGTTCGCTGGCTCGCGGGTTGCAGAATGCCCTCGAACGGTCCTTCGATCTCGTATTCGTCGAAGCGGCCCGCTGCGTACAACGTCAATCGATGGATGCCGGGGCGGGAATTGGCGTCTCCGACCAACGGCACGGAAAGTTCGGCAAACCAGGCCATGTTCTGCGACTCCGGAACGATTTCGGGCGCATCCGGAACACGGAAGGTAAACGGGTTCAACAGGAACGAATCGAAGTCGAGCGTGTCCGTCCGGGATTCACCTCCCACCGCCAGTTCGACGGGCCCGCCGGCAAGTTCGAGCAGCGGACCGGAAAAGCTCAGGCCAACGACATCCTGCAGTCCCTCTCGCGCTCCCCGCGTGGCGTACTCCGAAAACTCGTTGAGCGTGGCGCGCTGCACGGTGCCGTCGCCGAACGGGTTGATCGCTTCCGCCGGATCGCTGCTGGCAAGCGCTGCCTGGAATGCGGCGCCCCTGTAGTTGAAGGAACCTGGATATCCCCCGTACGGATTGTCCTTGCCGCGGTTGGCCGACAGGACGGCCGTCCAGCCCTCGATTGGCGTTTCCCATGTCACGGACGTGCTCAGATTCACGCGGTCCAGGTCGGTGGTTCTCGCAAAACCCGCGAGTTTTCCATCGGCGATCTCGCGCTCAAACCTGTAGGCCATGTAGACGGTCTCGCCAAATGGATTGTAGTAGTTGCTCGCCGGAACGCGATCGCTGAACGATGCGCCCACGGCTTCCTGGACCGAGTCCTGCCGCGCATAAGTTCCGGACACGCTCACCGTCAGACGCTCTCCGATGTCCTGCGTCACGCTCAGGTAGGCAGACAAGTGTTCGGAATAGGGGATCGCCTCGCCGTTCGCATTGGCCGAAAGCCCCTTTTGCAGGAGGTTGAAGTTCCCGGTCTGGGTCGCGACTTCCTCGTTGGACACCCATATGACATCCTCGGGACTGAAGTTGGTGCCGTCGCCCGCTGGCAGGATCCCGTAGGTCGTATTCGGCGGTGCGATCGAGGGAAGTCCAAACCGCAGGATAACGCCGGGTTGCCCGAACGTGTTGGGGTAGAGCCTGCCACCCTGCTCGCGGTAATCCCCGTCCGTGTCGAGTCCCGCTTCGCGCGCGAATACCGGGTCGTCCTCGCGATAACTCGCGGAGGCAGTCACGTTGCCCGTGTTCCAGGAGAATCCAAAGGTCTGCTCAAGGACCCTTCGGTGTCCGCCGGAACTGCTGTCTTCGTAGCGTACCGACGTCTCCGATCCCCGGTAGTCCTTCTTCATGATGAAGTTGACCACGCCTCCCACGGCGTCGGAGCCGTACACGGCGCTGGCGCCGTCGGTCATCACTTCGACCCGCTCGATCGCGCTGAAGGGGAGCGTGGAAACGTCGGTGAAGGTACCCCGCTCAGAGGGTGAGGCCGCGAGCCGCCTGCCGTTTACCAGGACCAGCGTGGATCCTTCTCCGAGGCCGCGGAGATTGATGGTGACCGAGCCTATCTGGAACCGCGGAGAGCGGCCATCGTAACTGCCCCCGTTGGTAATCGTGGAGAAGTTCTGCGGCAGATACCGCACGATGTCTTCGATACTCGTCAGCCCCCGGGCATCGATCTCGGGGCGGGTGATTACGGTGATTGGAGAAGCCTCGGGGCCGGTACGCAACCGGCTACCGGTCACGGTCATGACCTCCAGCTCCCGGGCCTCCTCTTCGTCCTGCCCCATGTCGTCGCTTTGGGCGTCCTGTGCGCCTGCCGGCATCGCCACTGCGAGGAGGGCCGAGGCCAACGCCGCGCCCACCCGTTCCAGCAGCGGCTTTCTCGCAGGCAGTTCGGCCCGCACAAGTTCAGCCACCGGTCGAGACACGATGACCGCCTCCCCTTTCGTCCGGTATTCGAGGCCCGTGTCGGCCAGCAACCGGTCGAGCGCGTCGGCAACCGTGAACTCACCCCGAAGACCCTCTGTCTCGATCCCGATGACGTCCTGGTGGACCATCACCGAAAGGTCGGCCTGTTCGCCGAACTGGATCAGCGCGTCGGCAAGGTCCTGCTCCGCGATGTCGAACCGTACTTCCCCCTGCGGAAACAGCCACGCCGCCGCTTCGTTAGTATGTCTCTCCACTTCTTCCCCCGTTCTGGATACGTCGTCACCGGCGGTATTCGCATGGACCGGCGCCAGGGCCAGCCCTGCCAGAATCACCGCCATGTACGGAAAACGACGCACGGTGCCGTCAATACCCTAAGTCGCCGAACGAAATCAGGCGAGCACTGGTGCGCCTTTGATGCGGAGACGACATTCGGGAATTATCGTTGCCGAAACGCGTCGTTCACGAGGATGCATCCGCATCGAGCGCCCCATGCAGCACGGTCACTCCCGCACCCCCCTCCACAGCGGTCAATGGCACGACCTCGATCAGGTAACCCACCATGGTTTCCCTGTTGCGGATGTGGATGATCCCGGTGACGGGATGGTCGGGGACGCTCTCGGCGACGCGGACCTCACCAAGCGTGTAGCGGGATATCTCCCTGGCCACTTCCCGCAGTGGCGTTTGA
Organism: Gammaproteobacteria bacterium; assembly: GCA_028821515.1. Lineage (GTDB taxonomy): Bacteria > Pseudomonadota > Gammaproteobacteria > Pseudomonadales > Azotimanducaceae > VXNE01. The sequence goes on from JAPPGA010000042.1 coordinate 11,533, forward strand.
CGGAACTTCAACATTCCGGAATGCCACGCGGTGGCCGCCGCGGCGTCCATCTCTTCCTCCGTCAGGACCTGCCCCGACCGATCGATCTCGGCGCGCTCATCCGCGCCGAGAATGACACCATGCTCGTGGCTGCTGGAAGTCAACGACGACAGCAGCGCTGCGAACTCCTCCGGGTTGGAGGGCGTCCCCGGCACGACGGCAACCCGGCCCTCGATCACCGTGACCGCCCACTCACCGTCATGCTTGAGCCGGACCGCAAAACGCGTGCCGACCGCGATCACGCTGTGCCTGCCCGCTCGCACTACGAAGGGGCGGTCGCCATGGTGCTTCACGTCGAACAGGCTCTCACCCGTGTTGACGACGATCTCCCGGATTTGCGCGGTGTAGCGGACCTCCAGGTCGGAAGCCGTGTTGACATGCAGGCGGGAACCGTCATCGAGCGCCAGGTGACGCTGTTCGGCTTTCTCGGTGACGATGTGGATCACCTCGGCGGCCCCCCGCGACTCGCCGGACATACCCCACCAGACGGCCACCAGCGTCAGCGAAGCCGCCGCCGCCAACATGCCGGCGACCGAGAGGCGGACATGCCGTCCCGCCCGGGTCCGCCACGCCAGGCCCATTCGGCGAAGTTCGGTACGCCCCCAGGATTCCAACTCGCCCATGTCGTGCCAATGCTGTTCGATTCGCGCATAAGCCAGTTCGTGGTCGACGTTCTCTGTCAACCACTCGGCGTGTGCGCGGCGGTCCTCGTCGGTCGCGGTCGGCGCACGCAACCGCACGAACCAACGGATAGCTTGTGCGTCGATGTCGTCTGGCATGCCTTGATCCTTCACGGGCGCTGATCGACCGCCGCGGTGACCGCGGTAAGCGCCCGGTTCATGTGGTATTCGATGGACTTCTGAGACAGTCCCAACTGCCTCGCGATCTCGATGTACGTATACGATTCGAACCTGTGTAGCAGAAACACGTGGCGAGTCTTCTCCGGCAGCGCCGTCAGGGCCCGCTGTACCGCAAGCAACTGTTCGCGCCCCATCGACACCCGCTCCGGATCGTCTCCGGTTGCGGCTTCGTCACTGGCAAGGCCCTGTTGGTGCAGGTACCGGACCTTCACACGGCGGCGGCGCAGCACATCGAGCGCAAGCCGGTTCGCCACGGTGAAGGCCAACCGGCGTACGTCCCTGATGTCCTCACGCTCGGCCTGACGGAGCAGCCTTTCGAAGGTGTCCTGGGCCACCTCGCGCGCTTCCTCGGCGTTGCCGAGCTTCTGCGCGAGCAGGCGGTGCAGGTCCGGCAACGCGTGATCGTACAGTTGGACGACCTCCGCACGCTGCTTTTCCTTACGCACGTGACGCACGTGCCCAGACCCCGCCATCGGCGCACTCCACAACAAGACTCTGTCCACTATTTATACGACGATCATCTCCACAGTTCCCCCAAAAAGACCGAACCGCGCCGCGACCTGGCCAGAAGTGATCCTGAACGCTCCATGGAAGCTATGACAGCCCCGACACACCGTGATACGGTCCCGGCAGGATGAGAACGTTTGACATACCCGTTCGTTGCGAATGCGGGTCGGTGCGCGGGTCCCTGAACGCGGTTTCGCCGTCCCGGGTCGTGCGGGCGGTCTGTTACTGCGACGACTGCCAGGCCTTCGCGCACCATCTGGGCCGCGCGGACACCGTGCTCGACGACTATGGCGGGACGACCATCTTCCAGGTCTCGCCCAGTCGCCTGACGATCACGGACGGCGAACGGCACCTTGCCTGCGTACGCCTCACCGGCCGCAACCTGCTGCGCTGGTACGCCGCCTGCTGCGGCACGCCCATCGGCAACACTCCCGGTTCGTACAAGCTGCACTTCCTCGGTCTCATCCACGTCTTCCTCGACCTTTCCGACCTGGAGGTGCCCGTCGACAAGATGCTCGGGCCAGTCCGGTCACGCGCGTTCAAGAAGTTCGCTACCGGCGACGCGAGCGTCATCTTTGCCATGCCCGAAGGGGGCCTGCCATTCCTGATCGGCGGCGTGCGGCGAATACTCGGTGCGCTCCTGACCGGCGCCTACAGGGTCACGCCATTCTTCGACGGTTCCGGCAAGCCGGTCGCGGCGCCGCAACGCCTGTCCGGGGAAGAGAAGTCTCGACTGCCACCCTACGCGAACGCCTGACGCCTTCGATCTAGGGCTGATAGCGGATGCCCAGGGCAAAGGTCCTGCCGTAGGTCTCGTATTGCGCGTTGTAGGCCCGCTCACCAAAGTAGGCGTAATACGGTTCGTCGGTCAGGTTGTTGGCGTCAAAGTACACCTGCCACTGATTCGTGACGAAGTACTTCACGCCCAGGTCCACCTGCGTATGGGCGTCCTGGTACACGTCGAATGCCGGGTCGTCGAGTTCCTCGAGCCCGATCAGACGCTCGCTCTTGTGCGCCAGCGCGATCCTGGCGCTGACGCGCTCGGTCTCGTAACCCAGAGAGAAGTTCGCCACAAAGTCGGCTTGGCGCGGCATCGGGATCTTCTCGTCGCGGAACGGAATCGTCGCCTCGCCGGTGGTCAACGTCACGTTGCTGCTGACCAGCAGGTTCCGCAACAGGCCCGGCAGGTTCGACAACTGCTGCACCCAGGCGAGTTCCAGGCCCAGCACGCTGGCGTCATCGCCGTTGATGGGCTGGATGATCTCGGCATCGTCCACGCGATTGGCGCCGACGAACTGGGTGAAGTCGCTGATGCCCGCGGTGTCCGCCAATACGACGAAATCCTTGAGGGCCTTGTAGTAGGCGCTCGCCGAAAGCAGCCCGACGTCTTCGCGGTAGTACTCGATGCTCAGATCGAAGTTCCGGGCCTGCAGGGGCTCGAGACCCGGGTTGCCCACTTCGGCCTGCAGCACGTATTCGCCATCGTCATCCTCGAATGACACCTCGCCCCCAGGCGCGAGGTCTCCGAATTTCGGCCGTGCCATGGTCTGGTAGAAAGCCGCTCGCAGCAGAAGGTCCTCGTCGAACTCGTAGCGCAGATTGATGCTCGGCAGAACGCTCGCGTAGTCGTTCTCGAACGCCACCCGCGTCGGGGCCGGATCGCCGGCGGCGCCGATGTCATCGTAGACGACCCGCATACCCTCGGCGCCGTACGCCGTGCGTTCGTAGCGAAGGCCGTAGACGATGCGCAGTGCGTCGATGTCCAGCCGGTTCTTGACGTAAACCGCGTCGACATCCTCGTTCATGTCGTAGTCGCCGCCGGTGGACGCGGCCAGGGTGTCGTCGTGGTTCAGTTCGAACTCGGACAGGTTGCTGGCGATGAAACGGTCGATGGCGTCTTCCGACACGCCGAGTCCGAAAGCCCCCTCGCTGTAGTCGATGCTGTCCAGCGCGAACATCGCAAGGGTCGGATCGCCCGGGAACCCGTCGAAGACTCGGATATCGATATCGTTGGACTTGTCGCGCCGGCGCAATTTGGCGCCCGCCTCGACGTAGCCCTGCAACCGTTCCGTATCGAAATCGCGTTTCAGGTCGATCTTGAAGCTGTGCTCCACATCCTCGGTGAAATTGTCCTCGACGGTGATCTCGTCGAGCTTGTAGCCGTCAGCGTCGAGGGTGTCCGGATCCATGAAGAGCCCCGGATTCTCGCCATGGCGCGTGTAGCCGAGATCGACGTTCCTGATCTCGAACACGGTGTCCAGGCGGTTGGGTTCCGCCTCGCTCGCCTTCGAGTAGCCGACCCTGTATTTCAGGTTCCACTGATCGAACGCCTGCTCGCCACCCGCGCTCAAGCTCAGGATCTCCTGCTCCTCGTAGCGGTCCTTCAGTTCTTTCTGCAGCCTGGCGTCCTTCCAGGTCGCGAAGCCATCTCCCCCTTCGATCGCATCGCCCTTGTCGAACTTGAACTCATTGCGCGTGCGGTACTCCTGGTCGGAGAACGCGCTGAACAACGTTTGCACGTACCAACGATTCTCGCTGTCCGGCCGGTAGTCAAAGTTCGCGGCCACGCCAAGCCGTTCCCGGTTCACGACGTAGTCGCGTTGCTCGATTTCTTCGGCGCCCTTGAATTCGACGCCGTCTTGGCGCTCCAGGTCATCGAGCCACCCACCGTCCGTCTCGATGTTCTCCGACCCGAAGTCGCGGTCGTACCATGACACGGCCGCCGCAACGCCGAAGTTGTCCTCACCGTCGCCTATATTGAAGAGGTCGGAGTAGATGAACGACAGTTTCGGACTCGTCTCGCCCTGCAGCGGGTTTGCGCTCGCGTGCGCGTTGGCGCTCAGCCTGCGGCCGCGGGAGTCGAAGGCCGAGGCACTCTTGATGTTGACCGAGCCGCCGATGCCATCCCCGTCCATGTCGGGAGTGATGGACTTGCTCACCTCGAGGGCCGACAACAGTTCGGACGGGATGACGTCCAGCGCCACCGAGCGCTTGTCGTTTTCCGGCGCCGGCACGTTGACGCCGTTGATGGTGGTGACGATGAGGTTCGGGTCTATGCCACGAATGCCGACGAACCGCCCTTCTCCCTGGTCGCGTTCCAGGAACACGCCGGAGACGCGCTGCAGCGCCTCGGAGACGTTGCGGTCCGGAAACTGGCCGATGTCCGTGGCCGACACAACGGAAACGATGCCATCCGCCGCGCGTTGCTGGTTCAGCGCTGCCGCAGTGCTCGCGGTCTGTTTGCCGTAGACGACCATTTCCTCCAGGGGTTTCTCGAAAGCCACGTCGTGGCGGGTCGTCTCGTCGTCCCACACCTCGATACTGGCGCTGTGGGGAGAAAACCCGATGTAGTCGACCGTCAACTCGTAGCTGCCGGCCGGCATCGAGGCGAAAACGAAGCTTCCGTCCGCCGGGGTGACTGCCTCGAGGTCCAGTGCCGCGATGCGGACCACCGCGCCCTTCAGGTAGGCGCCGCCGGACGACGACGAAACCTGGCCCTCGATTCGGCCGTCCGCCCAGGCGGACCCCCAAAACGAAACTGCGGATACGAACAGGGCGACTCCGCCCGAACGAAGTGTGCGACCCATGAAAATCTCCAGTAGGGGAATTCGCACACGTTACGCCGCGCGCATGACAAAATTGTGACAGGCACCGAGTGGAACAGGGGTAGCAATGGACATCCGAGACAAGATCGCGGTGGTGACGGGCGCGGGTTCCGGAATCGGGCGTGCGTTGGCGGAACGGTTGGCCAGAGAAGGTGCGAGGGCGGTCGTATGCGCGGACATGAACGGCGACACCGCGGAGGCGACCGCGCGCAGCCTCGGAGACGCCGGCTCCGCGGCCGTGCTGGACGTGAGCGACGAAGCGGCGGTCAATGCCCTCATTGCAGATACGGAGCGTACCCAGGGAGGCATCGACCTCCTGGTGTCCAACGCGGGTTACGAACTTCCCAGCGGCCTCGAACTCCCCACGCCGGAATGGGAGCGAATGATGCGGGTGCATGCCTTCTCGCACCTGGCAGCGGCACGCGCGGCGCTGCCCGGCATGATCGGTCGCGGCGGCGGATACCTCCTGAGCACCGCTTCGGCGGCCGGGTTGCTGACCCAGATGGAGTCCGCCGCCTATTCCGTTTCAAAGCACGCCGCGGTGGCGCTGGCGGAGTGGATCGCCATCAACTACCACGATGACGGTATCCGCGTATCGGTACTCTGCCCGCAGGCGGTGCGAACCAACATCTCTCCCAACTTCCCGGCTGCGGACGACGGATCGCACCCTGCCCTGCTCGACGGCGTGCTGGAACCTGACGAGGTCGCCGACGCGTGCATCGAGGCGATCCGCGAGGAACGGTTCCTCGTGCTGCCGCACCCGGAGGTCGCGACCTACTTCCAGCGCAAGGCGAACGACTACGACCGCTGGCTACGCGGCATGCGGCGGCTCAAGGAGCGCCTGGCGGCCCGGTAACCCTGGATGGCGGCTTTCGGTCCGCGTCGTTCGATGGAACTCGTTTACCGGCCGAATCCAAAGATCAACCGCAGGTACGCGAACCGGCCAGCCAGCCCGTAGGGCGTATCCGTGGGATAGCGAATCCCCCAGAGAACGTTGGAAAGGTGCGTCTTGTCGAGTTCGGTCGGCAACGCATCGAACAGGTTGTTGACGCCAAACGCCGCCTGGAACGGCCCCCGTTCGAACCATGCCTCCACGTCCACGGTGTTGTCGGCTTCGACGGTCACCATGCCCGTGTCAATCGGGTGCTGCACCGTCTCGCCGAAGTGATTTACGCGTAGCAGCGCGCCCCAGGTATCGTGCCGCCAGTCGGCGCTCAGGTTCGCTTGCGTGCGGGGCTGTCCGCGTTCCAGCAGGTCCGCCGCCCAGCCGCCGAAATAATCGCCGAAACTCAATCCCGCCGGTGCGCCGGCGGGGAGGTTCTCGTCCGTGATCTCGGTCTTGTTGGAATGGCCGTTGGCCGAAATCCAAAGATAGCCGCCGGCTGCGGGTAAACCCCAGGACGCGGAGACATCGAAACCCCGGGTGCGGGTGCTGACGCCGTTGAAAAAGAACGCGGCGGTGCCCGCCTGTTCGGCGTCGCAGGCGGGAATACCAGCGCAAGCGATCCCCTGGGAGCGCACCACGCGATTCCCGATGTCCGTACTGTAGACGTCCGCCGTGATCCTGACGTTGCTCTCCGGCCACTGGCCCACGATGCCGGCGCTCCAGTTCCTGGAAGTCTCGTGCTGCAGCGCTTCGACTCCGAAAGCCCGGGCGATCGCGTGGCCCTCGTTGGCTGAGAAAGTCGTGGTCAGGCCCTCATCGCTTCCGACGAACAGGATCGAATTGAAGCGGCGCTGCGAGAGGCTCGGCGCCCGAAATCCCGTGGAGATCGCGCCCCGCAACGCAATGGTGCCGGTCAACTCGAGCCGTGCGGCGAGCTTGCCAGTGACCTTGGCGCCGGCATCGCTGTAGTTCTCCGACCGAAGCGCGAGACCGAGAGACAGGGCGTCGCCGGGCCGGACCTCCAATTCCCCGTACGCAGCCCAGCTCTCCCTGTCGTCCTCGCTCAATTCGGCGTTGCGCGGGCTGTAGCCGGGATAGCCCTGGAATCCACAGGCAGCGATGGTGCCTTCGATCGGGGAGCCGTCGGGGCCGACAGCGAAAGCGCTGAAATTGGATACGTGCGGCAGCCCGCAGGACCATGCGGCCTCGTCGCCAGCCTTCTGGCCGTAGCTTTCTGCCCGGCGCTCGAGGCCAATACCGACCGCGGTCAATTCGAATGTGCGGCGCAGGTCCAGGTTGAGTGTGAGCTGGTCGAACTCGATGCCGCCGCTATCACCCGAGAGCGGTCCGGCATTGGCGATGATGTCAGCAACGCTCGCGCCCGGGTTGCGCTCCAGGTAATGGGCGCCGACCGAGGCGTTGATCGTGTCGGAAGCCGCGAAGTCGAAGTTGTTCCGGCCGTACCCGGCACTCAGGTCGAGGTCCCATTCTCCCCACCGACCGCGCCAGCCGGCCACAACGGAAATGTCGCGAATCTCCGATTCCTCATACGGGAGAAAACCGTCCGGATACACGGGATGCGTATTGCGTTCGTGGAAGTTGATGAAGTTCGGCACCACGAAGTCCCAGGTCGCATCACCCGTTTCGACGCCTTGCCAGTAGTTGTAGCGAAACCGGTAGGCACCGCTGGAACGCCCTTCCCGCCTCGATGCACCGCCGAACGCGTAGAGTTCCGCCGCGTCGCCGACGGGCAAGGCTGCGTTCGCGAACAACAAGCTGCCGCCGTGCGATGGCGAACTGAACGTGATGAGTTCGTCCTGGTAGTCGGGGTCGTGCCCCCCATTGCCGCCGTTGCGCTGCAGCGGGTCGCTGTCGTACCACTCGCCAGTGACATTCAGGAACCCGTCCGCGCCCAGCGACATGCCAGCGTTGAACGACATGCCGAAGCGCGTGGCGTCGGCCCCTGCCGCGCGGCCAACGTGTGCGATGACTTCGCCCCCGGTGTCTTCCTTCAGCGCGACATTGATGACGCCGGCAATGGCATCGGAACCGTACTGCGCCGCAGCACCATCGCGTAGCACTTCGACGCGGGCCACGGCGGCTGACGGGATGGCGCGCAGGTCCGTGCCGCCCGTGCCATAGCCGATCACGCCATCCAGTACACGAACCCAGGCCATGCTGTGACGGCGCTTGCCGTTGACCAGCACGAGGGTCTGGTCCGGCGCCAGGCCCCGCAGCGTGGCGGCGTTCAGCAGGGCGCCATCGCCCACGGAAAGGCGCGTGTAGTTGAACGAGGGTGCAAGCTTCGTGAGCGCCGCGCCGAGGTCGATCTCTCCGGTGTGCGCGAGGTCGAGGCCATGCTGCACATCGACCGGCACCGGCAACTCGTCGGCCTGGCTTTCCAGGCGCGCGCGGCTGCCGACGACCACGATCTCCTCGATGCTCCGCCCGGTTTCCCGGGCGGTTCCCATGTCCTGTCCACTCACGGGCATGGCGAACAGAACCGGCACGCAAACGAAGCAAAGGGAACACTTCATCATCAGCGTTCTCCCCGTTACGCGACGCAAGATGCGACAAGAGGATTATGCGGCTTCCCCTCATCCGCCAGGCCAGCGCATAAGAATCACTTATGCTGACTGCAAGCCAGTCACTGCCGGATTTATCAGGGCGCGACCGCTTCCTCGCCGAGATGCAGGGCGAGCCATGCCCTTAAGGGGACATCCTCCTCGCTCGGCGACGTGTAGCCGAATCCGCCCGTCGGGCTTGCACCCAGCAACTGGCGCCGGATGGGATCGGCTCCGGCCAGGTAGCGGTCCACGGTCATGTTGTCCCGCGGACGCAGCCACCGGTAGCTGTAGCCGAAGAAGACCACCTTGCGCGTGACACGGGAGCGGTTGCGTCCGCGCGCATGCCACAGGCGGCGGTCGAAAAAGAGGGCATCGCCCGCAGCCGCGCAAATGGGTGTCGCGTCCGGGTGCTCCTCGACATCCGGGGCGGGGAAGTCCAGCGTCTCCTCCAGGTGGCTGCCGGGGATGTAGTGAAAGTTCCCGCGATCCACGTCCGACGTGTCGGTCAGAAAGAAACCCACCTTGAGGGAGACTCTCGGGTTCCCCTCAAGATCGAGATTCAGGCGGCCGCTGTCCTGGTGCCAGCCGATGCGCCTCGGCTTGGACAGGTAGCCCTCGGGCAGCGGCGGCGTAACCATGACGTGGCTGTGATAGAGCTGGATGTGCCAGCCGAGGATATCGATGACCCGGGCAATGGTCTTCGGCCACTCAAGGAGTTCGAGGAACGTGTCGTCGTAGCCGATGCAGTCGATATGATTGATCGGGCGCGTGTCTCCGGGAGGTCGATTCTCAGCATCCAGCCGATCGGCGGCATCCTCCAGTCGGGCCACCAGGTCCGGCGGCAGCACGTTCCTGACGACGAAGCAGCCGCGTTCGTCGAACTCGCGGCGCTCCCCCGGCGTGAGGCGATGGTCGAGACATGCGGGGTCCATGTCCCAAAGTCTAAGGTCGCGCCGGGCACTTTGCATCGCCCCCTGGAAGGGTGCGGGCAACCTACGGGTTCTGCAGATCCGATTCCGTGAGCCGGGGATGGTCGCCGGCGAGGCCGTAGCCCTCGGGCTTGGCATCGACGTAGATCTCGCCCACGAGCCGGCAACCGGCCTGGTCGTCGAGGGTGCCCAGCCAGAGGATCGGCGTGCCCCCGGGCTTCAGTCGATAAAACAGGTTGCTGCCGCACCGCGCGCAGAACCCCCGCTCCGCCCACGGTGAAGAGTCGTACCGGCGGATGTGCTCCTCGCCCCGGAACTCCACGCCACCCGCGTGGACCGCGAAAGCGGGGCCGCCGGACCAGCGCCGGCACATGCCGCAGTGGCACGCCCTGAATTCCGTTTCGACATCCCGGGCCGTGTAGGTTATGGCACCGCAAAGACAGCGCCCGGTCATTTCAGCCATCTGGATTCTGTTCCTCGTTGTCTGCCGCGTTTTCCAGTTCGAACTATCAACTGTCCAGGATCCGCAAGCTGCTCCCGGTCAGGTTGCTACGCTGCGTTGTAGGCGCGGCCGAAGCGCGCGTGGTAGTCCTCGTGGAGCATCCGCTCGTAGGAGGTCATGCCGTCGATGGGGAGCCTGACCGGCGCCGTCCCGTTTAGCGAGGACTCGTAGATCGCCATCGCCATCTCGACGTCCTTTCGTCCGGCGAGGCCGTATTCCGGCGGCTCGCCGGTGAGCGCAGCGTTGGCGAGGCTCATGACCTCGTCGGCATGGCCGACGCACCAATCGTCGATGGCGTACTCCCGGAACGGATTGACGTAGACGATCTTGGGGTCCGTATGCGCGACGATCCTGGAAATGACATCCACGCCGTCCACCCGATGATGCTCGAACTCGACGGCGACATCCTTCATCCCGTCTGCAGCTTGCAGACGCAACGGTATCCGCCGGCCTCTCCAGTCGTCATCGCAGATGCTGCCCCTGGTTCCCGTGACCTGGTAGTAGTGCAGCGACTCGCCCAAACGCGATGTCTCGTAGACACCGACCGCGCCGGACTCGAAGTCGATCATGGCATGCGCCCAGTCCTCGTGAACGAATTCGGGACTCGACCGGTATCGCCTGACCGTCCCCGATATCTGGCTGGGATCGCTCTGGGCGAAGAGGCGCAACTGCGACAACCGGTGCGCCCCCATGTCCATGCACATGCCCGAAGAATTGCCGAACTTCGACAGGGGCCGGGTCAGGCCCCGGTGCGTCACCTTCGGCTCGAACGGGTTCCGTGCCTTCTCCTCGACGTAGTAGACGCGCACGATATCGCCCAGGACACCTTGCTCGATGAGGTTGATGATGGCCCGTTGCTTCGGCATGCGGAAGTAGTTCTCCGCCACTTCAAAATGCACGCCGTTCTCGCGGCACGCATCGACGATCACATCGCAGCAGCCGCGTGTTATGGCCATCGGCTTCTCGACCATGACGTGCTTGCCACGCTCGGCGATCTGCCTCGCGATCACGTGATGCGTCGGGTCGCCCGTCACGATGTCAACCGCCATGATGTCTGTGTGACGGTCGAGCATCTCGTCGATATCGGTGTAGTGCGGAACACCGTATTTCGTGCCGCTCTCGGCGGCGAGCGTCTCGTCGAGGTCGCACAGGGCGACGAAGTCGATCGCCCCTCGCTTCGCCAGTTCGGCGAGTGTCGGCAGGTGCCAGCGCCGGGCCGGGTTGCCGCACCCTACCAGCGCGATCTTCGCAACGCTCACGTACCTTGCCCTCGCTACTTTGGGACCTCAGTTGAGAGGCAGTATCCCGGATCTCCGGAATTCGGCGACCGGCTCCGCGGCGGAGTGCGCCCCGCCGGCCGGATTCGGTACACCGTAGTCGGGAATCTGCGTTCCGACCCGCAGTACCCTTGCCGCCATTGAGATCCTCCGGTCACCATGCCCGAACTCCAGGCTGCGATGCAGCAACTGGCCGTGAAACAGCACGAACTGGCCCCGTTTCAGGGGGAGCGGCGTGACCCGGTCCTGAACGACCTCAGGCACCTCGTCGATGTGCCGCGGGATGTCCCGGTCCCATCCGTCGATCGGCAGGTGCGATCCCCGCACGTACTCGATTCGCCCGGCGTTCAGGTCGATATCGGTCAGCGCGATGGTGATCGAAAAGTGATTGCTGGTGTCGAACAGGTTGAGCGGCACATTGCCGTTCTCGAAGTGCCGGTCGTGGTGCCACTTGTTCTGGCCGGTGCCATCGCTCTTTACGAAGAAGTTGGTCCGCCAGATGAAGAGACCGTTGCCGAAGTGCTCCGCAAGGGCCGCCTGCAGGTTGTCGTCGAAGTACAGGTTCCGGATGACGTCGATGTCCATGTGCCGGTCTATCAGCGGGTTCGGGGCCTCGTTCGGGAGGCCCGTGAGCCTTGCGACGATATTCTGCTGCCGTTGCAGCGCCTTCAGTTCCAGCACCACCTCGCAAACCGCATCGAGTCCCGACTTGTCCGCCAGCTCGTGCGGGCCCGTGATTCCGTCTCTCGACAATTGATCCCTGGACATCGTTGATTCTCCTGTCGCGTGCCGTTAAGCCTCTTTCACCATCCTTGAAATCCCGGCAATCCGCCAGCTCTCGGCTTTCCTGCCAACCGCCAGAACGGACCGCTCACCGCCGCCGGACGCGTATTCCGCAGTCACCGCCACGATAGCACCGCGGGCGCCGGACTGCGCGGCCGTAACAGTGAGACCGTTGATCCGAGGCCTCCCACAGCTGACCCGACGCGCCAGTTGCAGGCCGTCTTCGACGCGGGTGACTTCACCGACGCCGACCTCGATCATGGGAAACCGACAGAGTTCCGCACAGGCCTTGCCATCGTTTCGGTCCAGTGCATCGTAATACCGCCGTACCTGCCCGATCGCGGAGTCGGCCGCCGCCGCTGCAACCGCACTGTCGTCGCGGCCGTCGTACGCCCCGACCGCAAAACGAGCCTGGACACCCCACGAACCGGCGAGCCGGGTGAGTATGTAGGTGACCCGATTCCATAGTATCGGTTCATCCCGGGCGTTGTAACGCGTCCACCCGCCGACCAGGTGTACGCGGTCACGCGATTCGTGCAACCGGGTTGGTTGCCGGCCCGCCGTCCTGATCCAGCCCGTCGCCACACGCGCGGTCCAGTCGGCGGCCCCCGCATAGTCGCGAGGCAATTCGAAATACTCGGTCTCGCCCGCAGCCGCGACCCGCACATGGGGGTAGCTCATCACCGCCGCCCAAGCGGCGGCGTCTTGCGACCGGTCGGCGTCAAAAAAGCCAAAGTAGGCGTCTTCCGGCGTATCAAAACGGGTTCGAAGACCTCTCGGCCGAGTCTCCCGGGAGCAAGGCACGTCGTCAGGCCGGCTGTTTGAGGAGACGCTCCTCCCGGGGCCTCTCCAAATGCGGCATTCCCACTGGCGTCGGTTTCGTCGGCGTGCAGCAGAGACGCTCAATCTCCGCCCGCTCCCGCGCGGTCAGGCCACGGGCGGCCGGTGAAGCGGCGAACGCCCTGGCCAACGGCCTCTTGTCCAGCATCGGCCCTACCCAGGCCGGCGCCACCGCGTTCAGGATGGCGGCCCGGTCCCGGCCGCTGGCATTCAATTCGTTGCAGGCGCGGTGCCACATGCGCGCGTCATAGATGAGCCCGGCGCCGGCGGGCGCCAGCCACTGCCGTACGCGAGCGTGCCGGCCATGACCCATGCGCGTACCCCCGGCATTGAATTCAGGCGTCGGCCGCTTCCGCTTGAGGTGCGATCCGGGAAGGTATTGCGTGGCCGCATTGTCGGCGCGAAACGCATCCACGCAGACATTGAACTGCACACCGAATATCGGGCGCTCCGGCCATGAGTCCTCTGGGAAGATCCCCGGGTGGTACGGATAGTCCGTGTGCCAGCCCTTCTCCGGAAATGTTCCCCGGAGCCGGTCGGCCGGCTTTACCGTCGTGATCACCGGCTGATGGCAGAAATGTATCTCTTCCGCGCCCATGTACTGCCGCATGATCCAGAGCGCCACCGGGTGACTCGAGGCGCGCGCGACCTCCACACTCCAGACCAGCGCGTCGACCATCCAGAAGTTACCGTCGTGACTGCTCTCGTCGGCGTGCCGTTCGGCACGAGCCTCGCGCATACAAGCCTTGAGGCATGCGATCTGGACCTCGTCCATCACGTTTCGCACAACGGTGAATCCCTGCGACCGAAGTTCCTCGAGATGCGAGGACGGCCTCCGTTCAGGCCCCTTGATGACCCGAAAGGGAGGCCCTTCCACCGCAGAGCCATCCTCAAGTGTCAGGCCACTGAGCCCGTCGCCCTTCCCTGGCCCGGGAACCAGGCGCACCGAACCTTCCAGGTGAACAAGGCAACTGCCTTCACGTCGCCACAGGCAACTGTCGTCGCCGTGGGCCGTCGCAGCGAGACTGCCATCGATGACATTGATCAATGCCCCAGCAGCATTCTGGATCAGGAAGTAGCCGGTTGATCGATGCATGTACGTATTCCCGGAGCCGACGCAGGTCGCGTTCTGGAGTACCGGACCGGGTATTTCAGCACGTGCGGGAAGCCACGCGCCACTTCACTTTCCGCCGACTAATCCTTGCCGTGGAGTTTTGGGTGACTTTGCCCGATCGCCTGACAATGCCCGCCTTGCCGCCGACCAGGATATGCGCTAGAAACCAGCCTCGCGCCCCCCAGGGGGGCGATGTTTTGGAGAGGCCAGCCTTGGCTGCATGTCCGCACCGGGCCGGCGTGGGAGGTTGTCGACTGGTCACCATGGCGCGACGAGCCGAAACCCACTTTCAAATTGGTTTTTTTCAGCCACGGGCTTTCGCGTGGCATCACCAGGTTCCATGAACAAGGAGAGATCATTCATGTTGGAGAAGACGAAAGTACTGTCCGCTCCCTGGCGTATCGTACCGGTTGTCGCGGCCATGCTGGTCAGCGGCACGGTGCTCGCCCAGGAAACGGATGCGGAGGCTGCGGAGGATGATGACGGCATCGTCGAAGAGATCGTCGTGAGAGGCATCCGCGGCAGCATGCAGCAGTCGCTGGAACGCAAGAGAAACGCCGACCACTTTGTTGACGCGATTACCGCCGAAGACATCGGTGCGTTTCCGGACCAGAACCTGGCCGAAGCCCTGCAGCGGATCAGCGGCGTCGCCATCGACCGCAAGAGCGGCGAAGGCGCGTTCGTGAGCGTTCGCGGCCTTGGTCCCCAATTCGTGCAGGCGACGATTGCCGGGCGTGTCTCTGCGTCCAACGTCGCTCCAGGAAGCCACGACGGCAGGGGCAATTCGAACCCGAAATCCCGCGCGGTCGGCTTTCACGCATTCCAGTCCGGGCTGGTGCAGGCGGTGGAAATTCATAAGTCGCCACGTGCTGACCACGTCGAGGGCGGCCTCGGTGGATTCGTCGACATCCAGCCGCGCAAGCCCTTCGACATCGGCGAGCGGCGCGTTGCACTTTCCCTCGACACGACGCGAAACGAGTTGTCGAACGACACGGCACCCGGCGTATTCGCGCTTTTCAGCGATGTCCTGACCGACAACGTCGGCGTGATGGTTTCGGCGCAGTGGGACAACCGGGTCTTCCGGTCCGACTCCCTGCACCAGAACGGGTACATTCGTGATCCCCGGACCGTCAACGTCAACGGCGTGTCAATGACCGGCTACTCCCTGAATCACCTCAATGGCGTTTTGCATTACACGGACCGCGATCGCCTGAATGTTTCCGGATCCCTGCAGTTTCGACCCTCAGACCGCGTCGAC
Organism: Gammaproteobacteria bacterium; assembly: GCA_028821515.1. Classification (GTDB taxonomy): domain Bacteria; phylum Pseudomonadota; class Gammaproteobacteria; order Pseudomonadales; family Azotimanducaceae; genus VXNE01. The sequence continues at coordinate 26,700 of JAPPGA010000042.1, forward strand.
CTGACTTTCGACGTGCTGCATGCCAGCAACGTGGCCGACGAGACCGAATACCTGCGGTCCATGCGGATATCGCAGGGGCTTGGCCGGCTCACCGACGCAGCGGTTACGGATGACAACGGAACCGGCATCTTCACCATGCTTTCCACCTCCGGCGCGGGCGCGTTCATCCAGCACGCCACCGAGACGGTCGAGAACGTGGCGGTGAACTACGGCGCCAACCTGCAGATCCAGGCCTCGGATCGCCTTTCCCTCAATTTCGACGTGGCGGTGTCCGATACGGAAGTTCCGATCGAGAACCGGGACGCCCTGATGCGCAACACCCGCACCCAGATGACTTACCGCCAGAACGGCCCGGGCGCGGTTCCGTCGCTGACTTCGTCTGCGCCGTTGACCGACGTCAACCATTGGAGCGTCGTGAAACAGTCTCGACAAGAGCACGTGGTCGATGATTCGAACGTCCAGTTCAGGGCCGACGCGACCTATGAGCTTGATGGCTGGTTCGACACGGTCCAGGCCGGTGTCCGGACCTACCGGCAGGAACGCCGTGACCGGGCGAGATACCTGAACAGCAGGGCTTTCATCAACAAGCCGATCACGGAGTTCGGCGGCGGTCTTCCGTTTCCGGCGGAGTCGGACTTCCTCGACGCGCTGGGCGCCGAGTTTCCTTCGCCTGTCCTGAGCCCTAACCTCCATGCGCTGCAGGAAACCTTCATTACCCGCGCCGACGAGATTCGGGCAGGGGGTGGCTTCAACACGGGAACCGGCAAGTCCCTGGACGAATACACGTCCGGCCGCTTCAACGAGGACATCAATCACGAGGACGACGGCAACGCCGTCTACGCCATGGTCACGTTCAGCGGAGACCTGAACGGCACGCCGTACTCCGGCAATGTCGGGGTGCGCTACGTGGACAACAGCACCGGATCCGAGGGTCTGATCGTACAACCCCTCACGATCGATTATTCCGACCCAACGGCGCCAGAACTCATCCTGGCGGATCCGGCGTATCTCGAGGTGGGTCACGAGTACACCGAAGTTCTGCCTTCCCTGAATCTTCGATTCGATCCGCGTGACGATGTCGTTGTGCGGGTTGCCCTTGCAAAAGTGTTCAGCCGACCGGCGTTCCGGGAGCTGAATCCGAATGCCAGCGTGCAGCCAAACAACCGCACCATGTCGGGCGGCAACGGCCAGCTCAACCCGACTGTCGGAACGCAGTTCGACCTGGCGCTGGAATGGTATTTCGCGGACTACTCGATCGCGTCCTTCGGCCTCTTCGCCAAGGACATAGAAGGGTTCGTGCAGAACGACATCGAACTGGTCCCCTTCCCGGGCGTGGTCGATCCGGAAACGAACCAGCCCCTGGTCCTGGAGGCCTTCAGACCGCTGAACACCGGAGAGTCCGGCCTGGTCGGCATGGAAATGGCGTTCCAGCGGACCATGGAAGGTCTGCTCCCAGCGCCGTTCGATGGGCTCGGCGTGATCGCCAATTACACCTACATCAACTCCGGCGCTGACTTCGAGAGCGCGAAGACGATGGCCTCGTACAGCATTCCAGGGCTGTCCGAGAACACGATCAACTTCACCGTGTTCTACGAGAAGGGTCCTTGGAGCGGCAGGATCTCCTACAACTCCCGCGACGACTTCCTGGACAACATCGGGGTCGCCTGGCAACCACATCCCTACTTCGTCCACCCGTACAAGCAGTACGACGCGTCCTTCGGCTATGCGCCGAACGACAACTTCTCGTTCGCCCTGGAAGGGATCAACCTGACGGATGAGAGCGTTTTCTACTACAACCGGGTCGGATCGGGACAGCAGGACCACTTCTCGAGCGCGATCAACGCCGGGCGGCGGTTCCAGTTCGCCGTGCGGTACAAGCTGTAGCCCCCCTCTCCATTGCGACATCGCCTCCTGGCGAGGCGGTGTCGCCTGGAGTTCAGTTCGCCAGGCAAACGAACGGGGCAACCCGCACGGGTCCAGGCGAACATCGGTCCCCTGGTGATTTCGCCCTACCTCTCACACAAGGCGATGTCATCAGGGGATTCGTCTTTTTGCGAGGAGCATGAATGGGCCAGCAGCAGGAGTTTCGGGAACGGCCAGTGACCTTCGAGCGGCCGAACCACCACTTCGCATTCCTGGTCGCGCACGATGGCACCATGCTGGGCCTCGACGACGATGGCGCTCTTGCGCGGTATGACGAAGCGGATGATCGCGTCATCTGGGACCGGACACCGGGGGGCGTCAGGCATGTCGCCACCGGCAGGGCCTTCGCAGCCGAGATCGCCCGAGACACGTGCGCCCTGCCGGTCAATTCGGATGAGACCGTTTTCACGATCTCCCGCGGCCCGGAGAAACTGCCCTCCGAGTATCTCGAACACCTGAAGCGCGAGGGCTGGGTATGTCTCACCTGCATTCTGTCGCCGGACATCGTCGACGGGCTCCAGCGTGTCGCGGGTTCGGACCGCCACGAAGGCGTGCCGACGACAAGAGACATGCCGATGGTCTGCCAGCACAGCGCCGTGGGCCGGGCCATCTGCGAACCCGTCTCGCTCTGGCTCATAAGGCAATACGTAGGGACGCGGAACCTGCACCTTGGACATCCGCCGAACTGCAACTGCCTTGCGCCCTGGGACGGCAAGAGACCGGTCCAGGGCTGGCACTCCGACATCCCGTATATCCCTTCCGTGGGTGGAAACGTCGTCGCGGACCGAAAGGGGCCCATCAAGGCCGTCCAGCGCAACGTCTGCATATCCGACTTCAGCAAGCGCAACGGCGCCACGGCGTACAAGCTGGGCTCGCACCTCGCGGATACGTTGCCACCGCCGGAGTGGAATCCGGGCCGTCATGGACCGGACCCTGCCGCGCGGCCGTATAGCGGTCCCGACGCCGACGTGATCGAGGCGCCCGCCGGCAGCATCGTCCTGTACGATGCCAGGACCTGGCACCGCGCCGGCTTCAACCACAGCGACCGCAAACGTGCCGCCATGCTGATGTCGTTCCAGACGGCGGACGTTAAGCCAAAGCGGGATACCCGGCCGGTCTGCGGGCGGCTGCACGAGAGCCCCGTCTACCAGGAACTCGATGCCAGGCAGCAGCGCGAGATCACCGAGTTGATGATGAACCAGCCAGGCGACGATCCCCATGGCCAGCCGTAGTCACGACCGACCGAATCTCCTGTTCCTGATGAGCGATGACCAGGGCGCGTGGGCCATGGGCTGCGCCGGCAACGCGGAAATCAGGTCGCCGAACCTGGACCGGCTGGCCCGGGAAGGGATCCGCTTCGACAATTTCTTCTGCACGTCGCCGGTCTGCTCCCCGGCCCGTGCGTCGATTCTGACCGGCAGGATTCCATCCCAACATGGAGTGCACGACGCCCTGATGTGGCAGTCGGACACGAGCAAGGCCGGACTCGACTGCGAGGTGCCGGCGGACCGCGTCCAATTCCTGCTCGGGATGCCGACCTACGCAGAACTGCTTAGCGATATGGGCTACGACACCTGCCTTTCAGGCAAGTGGCATCTCGGCGACGGCCTTGAGCCACGATGCGGTTTTGATACATGGAACCCCATGCCCTACGGCGGCACCAACTATTTCAACGTGCCCGTCGTGGCAGACGGTCACATCGACAAGCATGCAACCTATGCAACGGAGCTGTTCACCGACAACGCGCTGAAGTTCCTTGGGGAACAGGCGGGCGAGGAACGGCCGTTCTGCCTCGCCGTCCACTACACGGCACCGCACAAGCCCTGGGGACGCGAACACCATCCGCGGTCGTTGTGGGACGATTACTACGACCGCTGCCCCTTCGACTCGGTCCCGGGCCCGGACGAACCTTTACCGGTCGGCTTCCACGCTGGTCCTGTCGATGCCGAAACGCGAAAGCAGCATCTTGCGGGCTACTTCGCCGCGATCGAAGGGATGGACCGGCACGTTGGCCGGCTGCTGGACTGGCTCGAAGACCAGAGCTTAAGAAGTAATACGCTGGTCGTGTTCATGAGCGACAACGGCATGAACATGGGCCATCACGGCCTCTACGGAAAGGGCAACGCGACCTGGCCGCAGAACATGTTCGACACCAGCGTCAAGGTGCCCTGCCTGATCAGCCGGCCGGGACATGTCCCGGAAAACCAGGTCAACACAGATCTCCTGAGTCAGTACGACTGGCTGCCGACGCTCATGGAATACACCGGCGCGGCCAAGCGCGTCCCCGGCGGGTTGCCCGGACGTTCGTTTTCACCGCTGCTCGACGACCGGCCCATCGGCGAGCGGAAGAGCATCTACGTATTCGACGAGTACGGACCCGTACGCATGATTCGCTCCGAGGAGTGGAAGCTGGTCTGGCGCTACCCCGCGGGAGCCCATGAACTCTACAATGTCGCGGAAGACCCGGAGGAACGTGTCAACCTGTTCGGCCGGCGCGGCCACGCCGGCCGCATTCGGGCCCTGCGCCGGGAACTCGACGACTGGTTCGCCAGCTACGTGGACCCCGAGCTCGATGGATCCAGGCTTCCCGTTACCGGTCGCGGTCAGCTTGACCATGCGACGCGGGAAGGTGCCTTCGCCTATCGGTTTCCCTGGATCGACTAGTGGCAACATCGGGACGACATATGCAATCAGTGGCCAGAAAACCCAACGTTCTCTGGATCAGTTTTGAGGACTGCCTGCCGCTTTACGGTTGTTACGGCGACAAGATAGCGAGGACGCCGGCGGTCGACCGGCTGGCATTAGAGGGGTGCATCTATCCCAATGCGTTCTCGACCGCCCCGATCTGCGCCCCGGCGCGGGCCGCCGTGATCACCGGGATGTATCCCACCAGCATCGGCGCCCACCATATGCGAACGACCCGGGGGAAGGCCTACGACGCACCGGTCCCCCACTACGCCAAGTGTCTTGGAGAGTACTTCAGAGGAGAGGGTTACTACTGCACCAACAACGTCAAGACGGACTACCAGTTCGAACCGCCTTTTGCCGCCTGGGACGATTGCTCCAACACCGCCCACTGGAGAAACCGGCCAGATCCAGCGACGCCTTTTTTCGCTGTCTTCAACCCCGAATACACCCACGAGTCCGGCATGTGGGAGGAACAGCGCACATGGCCGTTCAACTACATCGTGCCGAGCCTGAAGGAAACCACCGATCCGGATTCCGTCGAGGTGCCGCCGTACTTTCCGGATACGCCCCGGGTCAGAAGTAGTATCGCCAGGAACTACGACAACATGGCCCTGTGCGACCAGGTCATGGAAGCGCTGCTCGGGCAGCTTGAGGAAGACGGCCTGGCCGACAACACCATTGTCGTGCACTGGAGTGATCACGGGCCGATGCCCAGGGGGAAGCGCCACCCCTATGACCAGGGCATACATTCGCCGATGATCATTCGCTGGCCGGGGGTGGTCGAGCCGGGCACGACCAGCGACAGGTTGGTGAGCACCGTTGACCTGGGTCCCACCATGCTCAGCGCCTGCGGAATCACCGTCCCGCCGCATATGCAGGGGCGGGCCTTTCTGGGCGCGCAGACGGCGCCCGAGAGGGAATACGTCCATGCATCGGTCGACCGTTCCGATGCCGACAACGACATGGTCAGGGCGGTCAGGGACAGGACCTACAAGTACATCAAGAACTGCTTTCCAGAGAAGCCATACCTCCTATGGAATGCCTTCCGGAACCGGCATCCCATCATGCAGGAGTGGTACCGCTGCTGGATGGAGGGCACGCTCAATGAGACGCAGTCGATCATGTTCGCTGAAAAACGGCCCGTAGAAGAGCTTTACGACACCCGGACCGACCCCTGGGAGGTTCACAACCTCGCCGAAGATGATCGCTACCAAGAGGTGCTTGACCGCATGCGCGAAGAACTCGACACCTGGCAGGAAGAGACCCGGGATCTTGGTCTGCTCGATGAAAAGGTCATGAAGTCCATCCACTACCCGGATGGCGATAAACCGGTCTGCACGGAGGCCAGATGCCTGGTTTTTTCAGCCGACTCGTACGGGGAGGAACGGGCACCGGATGCGTTCAGCCTGCCACGGCGACACCGGCTGCAACTGTTCAGCCCGACCCAGGGATGCAGCATCTGTTTCACCCTGGATCAGGGTGACCAGCGCTTGCATGGAAGCACGCCTCCGGCGACGGGGGAAGAACCGGCACTTCCGCACGCGTCAGCGGTCTTGGAAGCTCCCCCGGCTGAAGGCTCCTGGGAGTTGTACAAGGCGCCTATCTGTCTGCCCGCCGGCAGCCATCGCCTCAGGACAGTGGTATCGAGGATCGGGTACCACGACAGCCTTGAGACGACATTTGAGATCACGGTGATACAGGAGTAGTCGAAATGCCCAGCTTTATCAATCAGTTGCAAAAGGATGGCCTCGCGGGGCCGTTCGAGCTAGCCGACACGTCGATACTCGACGCGGTGTCCGAAGTGGCCATCGGACTACAGGCACTGCAACGGGCGCAGAATTCGCTGGCAACGCTGGCTGGACAGGAAGACGAACTCCGCCACACCACGCTGATCAACAGGCACATGGCGTTCACCGTGGTAAGGGACCTCTTTTTCGACGCCAACCTGCAGTCCGTCGTGTCCGACTGTTTCGGCAAGGACCTCGTGCTCTGGCAGACCAAGTTCTTTCCGAAGTACGCGGGTGTCGGAGAGAACCGGTGGCACCATGATCGCATCATCGAAAACGGCAATGACCCGATCAGGCTCTATGACACCAGCAACCACTTCTCCTTTGTCGTGGCCCTGTCCGACCTCGGCATGGAACACGGCAGGATCGAGTACATAAGGGGATCGCATCTGCCCATCGACGGTTTCGACAGGGAGATGCCACGCCTGTTCGACGAGATGCCGGAGGTGGTCCATGAAAGGATCACTCCACTGACGTTCAGGAAAGGCGAGTTCGCGGTATTCCATTCCGCCTTGCTGCATCGCAGCCTGGCGTACGAACACAGCGAGGAGGACTGGCGCCCCGGCTACTTCGGCGCCCCCGACCCGGAGCTCCGAAGGGATGCCGACATACGGTCCGGGAGAATCTCGTTGGCCGCAAGGCTCGCCAGGAAGGGCACGGTCATCCCCGAAAGATGGGGCTCGAATCCGGCCGGGGCGGCGCACGCCATCGCGGAGCCGGTCCCCTATTTCCAAGCCGTCGCGGACCAGGACCGCGGCAACAGGTCAGTTGTAATGACCTTCAACTAGCGCCACGCAAAGGCCATACCAGGCAGGGGATCTCAACCCATTGTCGCCTCCCGAAAGGCGGCTCGACAACCAAGGGACACATCATGCAGGTAGGAATCATGTCGGGTCACTTCAAGCGACCCACCCTGGAGGAAGCACTCGATGCGATTCTCGGGCACGACATCCGTCATCTTCAATTCAACCCGGGGTCGGTAAACGTGGAGGGACCGCTGGCGGACAAGCTCGCGAAGGCGCCGATGGTCCGCGAGGAAACGGACAAGCGCGGCATGACGATCTCGGCGGTGGGCGGCCCCGCCAACATGGTGGCGCCCGATGAGGCCCAGCGCCAGCAGGCAATCGAGAAACTGAAGCTCCTGACATCCGCGTGCGGCCCCATGGGCACTTCGGTGATCGCGACGTGCACCGGGTCCCGGGATCCCGACAGCATGTGGCGCAGGCATCCGGACAACGAGACGGAAGAAACCTGGCGGGTGTTGCACAATACGCTGGAACAGGTATTGCCGGTCGCGGAAGCGGCCGGTGTCGTCATCGCCTTCGAACCGGAGGTGAACAATGTCGTCAACACGGCGAAGAAGGCCCGGCGACTGATCGACGAGATGGGCTCGCCAAGTCTCGGCGTGGTCATGGATGCGTCAAACCTGTTCGGCGAAGGCGATCTGCCGCGCATGACGCAGATACTCGACGAAGCGTTCGAGCTGCTGGGCGACCACATCGCCATCGCACATGGCAAGGATCTCGATCGGGACGGCGATGCGGGCCACCTGGCGGCCGGAACCGGCAAACTGGACTATGCACACTACGTCGCGTTGCTCTGCGCCCTGCCCTTCGACGTGCCGGTCATTCTTCACGGGCTTAGCGAGGACCAGGTGGATGCCAGCGTCGCGATGCTGAGAGGCCACGCCGCAAGGCATCAGGCAGGCGCATGAAGGCCGGGACGATAGACCATTTGGCGTTAGAGCAAATTCGCTTTCCGCAACTGACGCGAAACCCTGCGCGCGAGGTTGTCAAAACGGGGGATCTCGCCGGGGACATGTTCACCGAGTTCGCCCTCCCACCGATCGCGGTACTGATCTAGGCGCTCGGCATATCTCGCCGCAAACACATTCGGGTCGATATTGCGATGCTTCGCCTTGGACCGAAATATCTCCGCAGCATCAACGATGTCGACGCCGCCCTCGGTCAGCAAAGCAGACAAGTCAAACAGATCCCTGCACTGCAGGCGTTGCAGGACGCAGCGGAGCTTCTCGCCGGCAATCTCCGGCAACGTGTAGACCGAGAGGGTCACATGGTCTGGTAGGTCGTCCCAGCGCGGCAACAGTGCCTGTTGTTCGACGTTCAAAACCAATTCGTCGGCGGCGAGATCGAGCTTGAGTGTTCGTTCTCGTCCCAAAGGACCGACGTAACCAACTCTTGGCGGCTTATGGGCGGTGAGGTGCAATCCTTCAGTCGTACCGCCTGTGGCGGCAAGCGCTTCCTCAATGGTTGAGTAGGCATCTTCGACCGTACCAGCGACGATAGAGAAATCGAGATCAGCCGAGTAGCGGTAGTCGTTGAAGTGGCAAAGTCGGAGTGCCGTGCCACCCTTGAAGACTAAGCCGGTGCTTCGCTCGAGACCGGCGAAACCGGCGACGATATGCGCCAGTACATAGTCCCGCTCGACCGTTCTGGCCGGCACGTCATCCCTTGCTGCTCGCCGGGTGATGTGCGCGCGGGTAATCACTGCAGAACAACGGCCTTTATTTCGTCAACGGGCTGCGGCCACCGAATTCGCCAACGCGCGTCTCGCCAAGCGCAGGTCTGCGACGACCCAGGCTCCAGGTCAAGATCCGCTGAAATGGCCTTTAGGGGGCTGAGACGCCCTGCCACTCCTTGGAGCGCAAGGGCATCGGCGATCGAGCCAACTCGACGCAGCGCTGATGACCAACCAAGCGTCTGTGCGTACTTCGCGAGGCGAGTGGGATCGATACTCTCTCCGCCAGCGGCAACCGCTTCCGCGAGCACGGCGGCGCCACCGACAAGCATCGGGCGTCTAGCAGCGTCGAGTAGTGCCCGTTCGAGATCAGAGACGCACGACTCCCCACTGACGATTGCGCCAACCCCGATCATGTTCTCCGATTCCTTGACGATGCGCAGGGGTCGACCCGACAATGTCCTGGCACGAATTCGCTTTGTGCTAGCAACCTGGATCGATCGCGATGGGTGGGTGATGAGGTCATGCTCATCCAACGCCGTGCGGTACGCCATTCGATGTGGAATGCTGGCAAATGCCGCAGCCACCGCCAAGGCAATTTCCTCGGCCACCGACGGCGTTCCCAACACGCCCAGTTGCCTGACAACGTAGTGACCGTGCCGGACGCGATCAATGAGGCCTGCAGTGACCATGCGCTTGAGGACGTTGCCGGTCGCCGCTCGAGATCGTCCAAGGCGTCGTTGAGCTTCCTCGAAGGTAAAGAGGATTTTTCCGTCGGCGACCAGATCATCCGCGAGGATCAAGCTGGCGTTTTGTGCCCTAATGCCCATTTTTCACGTAATTAGTGAATACCGAAAACTATTGTACTCGTTCCTCTGGCCAATATGTTGTCGATATTCACGATTATCATGTATATTGACCACTTTTTGACAAGAAGGAGCATGCGGGGAAAGATCGCGATCAACTACCTGCTTGGCAGGCTGCACAAGCGTTGCCTGGCGGGCGTGATTCTGCTGCATGCGCTCGTGTCCGTGGCCGAACAGCCGGCCTATCGGCACGGCATCTCGCTGCTGCATGAACTGAAGTATCCCGCCGACTTCGCGCACTTCGAATACGCCAACCCCGACGCGCCGAAAGGCGGCGAGCTGCGCCTTTCGGCGACCTCGCCCGTTCGGAACTTCTCGGGTGTCCCGGGAACGGGTATCCCGGGCGTACAGGGCCTCGGCAGAACGGTCGACCGGCTGATGATCCGCTCGGCGGACGAACTGTCCGGCCTATACGGCCAGCTTGCCGGCGGCGTTGCACTGTCAGCCGACGGGAAGTCCCTCTATATCCGGATCCACGAGAGCGCCCGCTGGCACGATGGCGTGCCGGTGACGACCCGGGACGTGAAGTTCTCCCACGATGAACTGCTGAAGCTCCCCTTTGGCAAGGTCTACCTGCAGTCGTGGATCGAGTCTCTGGAGATAGTCAACGACAGGGAGATGATCGTCCATCATCGGGGGGTGTTTACCAATTCGAACCTGGTGGCACTGACCTGGTTCCCCATCCGGCCGGCACACTACTACGCGGGCAAGGACTCCACCCGCACGCTCGTACCGCCGGTGGGTAGCGGTCCCTACCGGGTGGCCGACTTCGATAGCGACTTTGTCCGTTACGAACGCGTCAAGGACTATTGGGGACGGGACATCCCGGTTAACCGCGGCCGATACAACTTCGATGTCATCCAGTACGACGTCTACCGCGATGCGACGGTGGCCAGGGAGGCCATTCGCAAGGGGCTGTTCGACATCTACTTCGAGACCGACATTCGGCATTGGATCTCGTCGTACGACATCCCGGCGCTGGAAACGGGAGCGCTCATCATGGAAACGCGTTCCCTGCAGAAATTCATCGGCCTCGCATCGGCGATCGTACTGAATCTGGATCGCGAGAGACTCCAGGATGTACGGGTTCGCGAAGCGCTGACGCTGGCGCTGGATTTCGAGTGGCAGAACCGGGTCTTTCAATACGGATCACAAGAGCGCGCGCTGAGCTACTTCGCCAACTCGGCTTTTGCCGCGAGCGGACTGCCCACGCAAGCCGAACTCACCCTGCTTGCCCCCTACCGCGACCGTCTGCCGGAACGGGTCTTTACCGAGGCATTCGAGCTGCCGGTCTCGCACGGTGCCGGAATGCACCGCTCGGCCCTAGAACGGGCGCGCGACCTGTTCGCCGAAGCCGGCTGGGCGATACGGGACGGGCGCCTGGTCAATGCCGCCGGGCAACAGTTCGCGCTGGAGTTGACGACCCAGGTCCCGTCCCAGCGCCGCATCCTCCTGCCGTACATCGAGTCCCTGAAGACACTCGGCATAGACGCCAGACTGCGGCTGCTGGAAAACGTTGCGTGGGTAAACCACCTGCGCATACGCAACTTCGATGCCTACGTCAGGGGGCACGACTTCCTGAATCCGCCTTTAGGGGAGCTCGAGAGTTATTTTGGCTCCCGCACCGCAGACCTCGAGTTTGGCGGGAATATGGCCGGGATACGCGATCCCATCGTCGATGCGCTCATCGAGAAGGCGGAGCACGAGGCGGCGACAATCGAGGAAGCGATGATCGCCTGCCGGGCGCTCGATCGAGTGTTGCTGTGGGGCTTCTACCACATCCCGTTGCACGTCCCCGACGAGGAGCGGTTCATACGCTGGGACAAGTTCGCGAGGCCGGAGCACGAGGCGGTCGCGAAGTACGAGTACCTGGTGGGCAGCGCCGTGCGCATCCTGGATAGCTGGTGGTTCGATCCCGATCGGGCCCGCAGGCAGACACCGGCGGGGAAGTAGCGGCGGTTCTCGCGCCGCAACTGGCAACCGGCAGGCACCCGCACAATAATGGCGTCACACGACCAGTACAGTAGTTTCAGGGGTTCAGATGAAGCACCGCACGTTAGGAACATCCGGTCTTGAAGTCTCTATCGTCGGCCTTGGTACCGACACCTTCAGCCGCCGCCGTGTAGACAAGCAAACCGTAAACGAGATCATCGGCGCAGCCAGTGATATGGGGATTACGCTCATCGATACCGCGTACCTGTACGGCGGTGGAGATTCCGAAGAGTTCATCGGCAGCGCCATCGCGGGCCGCCGGGACGAGTTCGTGATCGCCACAAAAGGTGGACACCATGCCCACGGCATCCCGAACCGGGTCAATCTCACCAGGCAACTCGAGAGCAGCCTGAAACGGTTGAATACCGACTACGTCGACCTGTACCAGGTGCACGTCCTGTACAACGCAACATTTCCCATGGAGGAGATGATGCAGACGCTGAACGACATGGTGCGCAGCGGCAAGGTCCGCTACGTGGGCCTGTCCAACATCTATTGCTGGCAGCTCTGCCGCTGCAACGACCTGGCCGAGTTCCATGGCTGGGACAGGGCCATCAGCGTGCAGCAGCACTATCACATGTTCGAGCGGGAAGTTGAGTCGGACGTCAGCCAGTACTGCCAATGGGCCGGCGTCGGCATATTGCCCTTTTTCCCGCTGGGTTGCGGACTCCTCGCTGGAAGATATACACGCGGAGAGGAACCCCCGAAAGATAGCAGGGCAGGATCCGGGCGGGGCGGTTCGACGCGTTATTTCGATTACTACGGCACCAAGGCCGGCTACGACACCATCGAAGCGCTGGAGGAATTTGCACGGGCACGCGGTCACACGCCCGCACAACTCGCGATTGCCTGGCTGCTGCACCGCCCCATGGTCAGTTCGGTCATCGCCGGTGTCAGCAGGCTGTCTCAGTTCGAGGACAACGTGGGGGCCGCCGAGTGGGAACTCACGGACGATGAACTGAAGGAGTTGAATCACCTGATCGGCGCACCACGGCGTCCGGTGCCAACAAGCTGGGAGTGGACGGATAGAGAGTTGGACCGGGTCTTGCCGTCCTACCACCCCGACTATGACCCGCTTGAGCCGAGCGTTTAGGCTCACGGGACACGGCACTGGGTCCCCATGCACAACATTCTCTTTCTGATGACCGACCAGCAGCGCTGGGACGCGATGGGTTCCAGCGGCGGCTGGGTGAATACGCCAAACCTGGATCGTATCGCAGGACAAGGGGTGAGCTTCAGCAGTGCGGTCACGACATCGCCGCTGTGCGTACCGGCGCGGGTGACGCTGGCAACCGGCAGGTACCCGCACAGCAATGGTGTCTGGGGTCACATCCCCTACTCCGTCCCGGCGGACGCCGATCACTGGATTCGCGAAATCAGGAATCTTGGGTTTAGAACAAGCCTGTTCGGCAAAACGCATCTGCATCCGCACGGCCCCTCGGACCTCCGGGACAAGGAGGATCTCCTGCACGCCCTGGGCCTGGACGATGTGGACGAGATCGGCGGTCCTCGCGCCTCCACGACCGCGATGAGCCATATGACCGCGATCTGGGAGAAAAAGGGCCTGCTCGAAGCGTACCGCGAGGACTTTCGGGAGCGGGCTGCCAACAAGCCACACGTGGTTCGTCCCTCGGTTCTGCCGCTCGCGGACTATTACGACGTCTACGTCGGTCAGCAGGCCAAGGCGTACCTGTCATCCTACGACAGGGACGAGCCCTGGTTCTGCTGGGTCAGTTGGGGCGGCCCGCACCAGCCCTGGGACACACCTGAACCCTATGCGAGCATGTACGATCCCGAGTCCATGCCGCAGCCTGCGAAGCACGAACGTGACCCGCCGCGGCCGAAGGGATGGATTGACCGCATGTTCGAGCAGAGACGGACCTTTCCGGCCTTCGAGGCGGGCGAAGTGGGCGCGATGCGGGCCGACTACGCCGGCAGCGTTTCCCTGATCGACGACCAGATCGGCGAGATCCTCGCCGTCATCGAAGACCGCGGAGAAATGGACTCCACGGTCATCGCCTTCACCTCGGATCACGGGGAGATGAATGGCGACCATGGCCTTATCGCCAAGAGCAACTTCTATGACGGCGCGGTCCGGGTGCCGCTGATCGTCAGGACGCCGGGCGCCCGGTATTCGGGGGTCGTGAACGACAGTCCGGCGGAAACCGTCGACCTCGGACCGACACTGGTGGAACTCGCCGGCGGCGAACTGGGGTATCGGCAGTTCGGGATATCCCTGGCTGGCGCGCTTGACGGCAGCCGGCATCGTGAGGACGCCCTCTCCGAGATCGAGGGCGAGTTCATGCTGATGAACGACGAATGGAAGATCGCGCTCAACGGAGAAGGCGAAACCTACATGCTATTCGACCGCAGGAATGACCCCGGCGAAGAACACAATCTCGCCGGCTTGAGTGAGTACCGGAGCGTCGCGGATGCAATGCGGCTCAGGATTCTGGAGCGCATTGCCCAGAGTCAGGTATACGAGAGTTAGCTTCTATCCGCCGACGACCCACCACCTCCCACCAGATTCCAGCCATCGCAAATGAAAACCACCACCATCAAGAATACGGACCTTCACATCAGCATGTTCTGCCTCGGCGGCCAGAGCTTCGGTTCCCGCGACGACAAGACTGTCTCCTATGCCATGCTGGACCAGTTCGTCGAGGGTGGCGGCAACTTTCTGGATACCGCCAACAATTACGCCATCTGGAATGGGGAAGGCGGCGAAAGCGAAACCATGCTGGGCAACTGGTTGGCCGATCGCGGCAATCGGGACCGGATGGTCCTTGCAACCAAGATGGGCGGGCGCACGAAGGACGCCCCCATGTCATCGAAACCGGAACACATTCGCCGCGAGTGCGAGCGCAGCCTCAAGCGGCTGCGAACCGATCGCATTGACTTGTACTACTTCCATTGCGACGACCGTTCCGTGCCGCTCGGGGATCAGCTCGGCGCCATGGACGAGCTCGTCCGGGAAGGGAAGGTGCGCTACGTGGGTGCCAGCAACTTCCGCGCCTGGCGCCTGGCGGAAGCCGCCGGGGTGAGCGCGGCCAACAACATCACTGCATTCTGCTGCGTGCAGCAGCGCTATACGTATCTGCGGCCGCGGGTGGATGCGGATTTTGGATTCCAGAAGTCCACCAACGACGATTTGCTTGAATACTGCAGGGAGCGCGACTTTCAATTGATCGCTTACTCGCCTCTATTGGGCGGTGCATACATTCGGGAAGACCGCGACATCCAGCGGCAATATCGGCATCGCGATTCGGATGTGCGCAAGGCAACGCTGTTTCAGATCGCCGAAGAGATCGGTGCCACACCCAACCAGGTGATCCTCGCCTGGCTTACCGGCCGCGGCGTCATTCCAATATCGGGCGCCAGCAAGGCGCACCAGCTACGTGAGAGCCTGATTGGTTTCGATCTGACCCTGTCCGACGAAATCCTTGACCGCCTGGACGCGGCGGGGGCGGCCAACGGGTAGCGCGGGATCGAGTAGTGCAGACAAGCAGCCTGCCGGAAGCCAGTTCCATTTGAGGGAGAGAACAGCCATGCCAGTCGCCCAGTTGCAACAGGATGGCCTGGCCGGTCCGTTCGAACTGGCGGACAAGTCGGGACTCGACGCGGTCTGCGAGGTGGCCTTGGAACTGAAGGCGCTGCAGCGCCAGCAGAACCGTTTGGCCAGACTGGCAGGGCAACCGGATCAACAACGCTGGACCACGTTGATCAACCGGCACATGGCGTTCGACGCGATGGGCGAACTCTTCCGGGACGCCAACCTGCAGTCCGTCGTGGCCGAGTGTTTCGGCACCGATCTACTGCTCTGGCAGACGACCTTTTTCCTTAAATATGAAGGTGTTGGAGAGAACAAGTGGCACCATGACCGCCAGTTCGAGAACGGCAGCGACCCGATCAACATCTATGACACCAGCAATCACTTCTCCTTCGTCATCGCGCTGACCGACCTGGGGATGAACCAGGGCAGGCTCGAGTACGTGAGGGGATCGCATCTGCCGATCGATGGCTTCGACCGCGACATGCCCCGCATATCGGGTGAACTGCCCGAGGTGGTGCATGACAGGATCACGCCGCTGGCATTCAAGCGGGGCCAGTTCGCGGTATTTCACTCCTCCGTGCTCCATCGCAGTCTGGCTTACGGACACGCGGAAAAGGACTGGCGCCCCGGCTTCTTCGGCGCACAGGCGCCCGAGACCTGGCCAATGAAGGACGGGAGGATCTCATTGGCCGCAAGGCTTGCAAGGAGGGGAACGGAAATCCCCGAACGGTCCGGTTCGAATCCGGCCGGCGCGACCCGGGCCATCGCGGAACCCGTCCCCTATTACGACGCCACCCCGAAGCAGGTCCACGCCGACAGGTCGGTGGTAATGCCGTTCAACTAGACTGCCTCTGCCCTTGCGCCGGATTCACCGATTAGACTTGCAGAACAAGACACCACGGAGGTGACGACCCCATGATCACGCGCCGAACCATTCTCGCCGGCATCTCGCTGGCACCGGCTGTTCCGTTGCTGACTCGCGCCGCCTGGGCCGGGGAGGTGGCAACCGCCGAAGACAAGCTCGAAACGTCCGGGCTTGTGTATCTCACACCAATCAAGAGCAACGGCGATGAAAGCCAGTGCAAGGCGGAAATCTGGTTCGCCTACGAGGCCGGCAACGTCTATGTCGTCACGCCGCCGGACGCGTGGCGCGCCCAGGCCGTGCGGCAGGGGCTCAACAGGGCTCGAATCTGGGTGGGTGACTTCGGCAACTGGACCCGTTCCAACGGCGCCTTCCGCGACGCGCCCGAGTTCATGGCGACATCGTCCATCGAGACGGACGCCACCGTACATGCCCGCATCCTCGACGTAATGGGCGGCAAGTACGCGGAGTCCGGATGGAGCAGGTGGGGACCGCGCTTCCATGAGGGCCTGGTCGACGGTTCGCGCGTGATGATCCGCTACGCGCTCGACACCTGACGAGGGAGTCCGCTCTTCAATACTCGCCGCGCGGCATCGCGTGGCGCACGTCTGGATCAAACCCGGACGCGACCCACTCGCACTGGGCGGTGTTCCAGTGGGAAAAGAACAGGCGTTTTTGGGGATCCGGATGCAGGGCCAGGCGTTCCGGAAACAGGTTCCAGTCGGTCAGGACCGGCGCGGGCGGACGCACGTATTCGCGGACGCCCGGCCGCGAACTCCTGATCCATCCCCCGCGCGCATAGTACTGGTGCCACGTGCGGCGGCGCTTCCTGCCGTCACCGTCGAGGCGAGTGTGGAAGATGGCGGTGTCGTACAGCACGCAGGTTCCGGCCGGACCGTACACGGGCACCTCATGGTAGTCGGTGCCGAGTCCCTCGAACGCATCTCGAAGCGTTGCGTAGCGGTTGCTCTTCGGGACGACGCAGAACGCCGGCGTGGTCTCGTCCACGTCGGTCAGGTAGTGGATCGCGCATAACCAGTCACAGGGGTTGTAGGGCTCCCGATCGAAGCGGTCGGGAGCGACCCTGTCGTGATGAAAGTTCATGGCGCCCTTGCCCGATTCGGCGGGCGCTTCGCGAAAGTTGAACTCGCTGAAGCGGACGCGGTCTTCGCCGCCCAGGACTCGCGCGACTATCTGAAACGATCGCGGGTGCTGGGTGTAGGGGTCGAGTTCGGGATAGTCCAGCAGCGGTTGCGAGAACATGATGCCGCGTTCTCGTGGAAGCCCTTCCTTTCGCCGGAGATTCCCCAGGCGTCGGGCCGCGCCATTTGCGTGCGGTCATAGAACTCGTTCAGGTGCGCGACTTCCGCCGGGCTCAGGCACGTATCCAGCACGAGGAACCCATATTCCCCGAAGAAGGCGAGCGCCGAGTCCCGCTGCTCTTCCGGATCAAAATGCTCTGCCAGGGCAGGGTCGATCCGATCGAAGCCCTGGCTGGCCGCCTTCGGGTCTCCGCTCGTGTTCTGTTCCCTTGTGACCCTGTGTGCCACCACACTATTGCTTGGCATGGATGATCGCTGCATGAAGGCCAGATTGCACCTTGCATATCTCCTTGTTACTATACTGAGTCAATTTACTCAATAGCGTAATGCGATGAGTTTCGAGCGCACACAGGTCTCTACGCTCCTCAACCGGCTCAATGAAGCACCGCAACGGCTGATATTCGTCATCGGGCCCCGGCAGACGGGCAAAACCACCGTTGTCGACCAATCCCTCGAACGTCTACCCCGTCCCAGTCTATACCTGCCAGTTGATGAACCGGAGTCGGCAGCCCTCCCTCAACTTCGGACCCTGCCTGACGACGGGATCCCGAGCCTCGCCGAAGCTACGTATGCCGGAGAACGCGACTCTCGCTGGGTCGTACAGGCCTGGGAACGTGCGCGGATACACGCCGCCCGATCGAAGCAGGGATTCGTCCTCGTATTCGACGAAATCCAGAAGATTCCAAACTGGTCGGAGACTGTAAAAGGCCTATGGGATGCCGACCGCCGGGAACAGAGAGCCCTGCATGTCGTGTTGCTCGGTTCCAGCCCCCTGCTGATGCAGAAAGGCATTACCGAGAGCCTGGCTGGCCGCTTCGAAGCCATCAGACTCGCACACTGGTCCTTCCAGGAAATGGCAGCGGCATTCGGCTTCGACTTCCCGCAGTACATCTACTTTGGCGGCTACCCGGGCGCTGCCCCGCTCATTCACGAAGAGCCCCGCTGGCGCGACTACGTCGCAAGCGCGCTGGTGGAACCGAATATCGAGCGCGACATCGTGGCCATGGACCGAATCGACAAGCCCGCGCTGCTCAAGCGGCTCTTCGAACTGAGCGCCGAGTTCTCCGGCGAGATCCTTGCCTACAGCAAGATGGTCGGCCAACTCGACGACGCAGGCAACACCACCACTCTGGCGCGCTACCTGCAATTGCTGGAAGGGGCTGGCCTGGTGGCAGGACTCTTGAAATACGAAGGTCTCGCGCGACGGCAGCGGTCGTCAAGCCCGAAGCTGAATGTACTGAACACGGCCTTGATGGCTGTGCATTCGGGATACACGTTCAGCGAAGCGCAGGCGGACCGAACCTTCTGGGGAAGACTGGTGGAGAGCGCCGTCGGCGCACACCTGTACAACACCGGCATGCCCGAAGTCCGTCTCTACTACTGGCGCCGCGGGAACCACGAAGTGGATTTCGTCCTGGAGCGCGGGCGACGACTCGTGTCCATAGAAGTGAAGAGCAACGGACGCGGAATCAACCTCGGTGGCCGCAAGGAGTTCGCGAAGAGTTTCAATCCCGAACGGTCGCTGCTCGTCGGCCGCGAAGGCATTTCCATCGAAGAGTTCATGTCGGTTCCGGCAAGCCACTGGTTCGAGCGGGCCCCATGAGAGAACTGATCGTCCCCAGAACCTGCACAACAGTTTCCGACGAAGCCAGCAGCAAGGCTCGGTCGTTGGAGTGCTTCCGGGAAAGCAAAGCCTACGTTCTGCTCGGCGCACCAGGTGCCGGGAAGACTGAAGAATTCAAACGCGAGGCGGAGTTGGAAGGAGGCTGTCGCGTCACGGCGCGGGACTTCACCACCTTCGATGACAAGCCCGAGTGGCACGGTACGACGCTATTTATCGACGGACTCGATGAGAGTCGGGCGGGATCTTCCGACCAGCAGACGCCGCTCGACCGCATTCGTTCGAAGCTCTACAACCTGGGATGCCCGGACTTCCGAATCTCTTGCCGAGAAGTCGATTGGTTCGGCGCCGCCGACCGGAGCAGTCTCGACGCCGTTTCGTCGAGCGGAAGCGTTCTTGTGCTGCGCCTCAATCCACTGTCAGATGAGAACATCCGGAAGATTCTTGGCAGTTATCCCGAGATCGACGACATTGAGGAATTCCTTGGGTCAGTGCGTCAACGGGGCATTCACGGCCTCCTGAGGAATCCGCAGACCCTGAAGATGCTGGCCGATGCAGTCACGGCCGGAAGCTGGCCGGAGAGTCGGACGGAAACCTTCGAATCCGCCTGCCGGGTGCTTGTAAGTGATCCGAACATCACACATCTGCAAGCCAATCAAGACTGGCCCAACGAGTCTGACCTGCTTCATGCCGCAGGGCGTCTTTGCGCCATTCAGCTACTGTCAGGGATTGGCGGTTACTACCTCGTACCGTCAAGCCCGCAACCCGACGATATTCCTCTCTCTCGAATACCCTCGCCAAGCCAGGACATCCTCCGCGAAGTGACGAGCACAAGGCTCTTCGAGGTCGAAAACAACCTCGCTGTCGCGAGCCACCGCCAGATCGCAGAGTTCCTCGGCGGGAACTACCTCGCCGCCCGCATCAGCCAAGGGCTTTCCCCGAGAAGGGTGCTTGCCCTCATGACTGGCGACGATGGCGTCGTCGTGTCCGAACTGCGCGGCCTCGCCGCGTGGCTGGCTGCCCACAGCAAGATCGCGCGGGACGAACTCGTTCGGCGCGACCCCATCGGCACGGTGCTCTACGGGGACGTACGGAACTTCTCCGTCTCTGAGAAGGAACTCATCATCGACTGCCTCGAACATAGCGCAAAGAAGGATCCATGGAGCCTCCGATCATTCCACGAGTTAGACGCTCGGTGGGGAGACCTCGCAACGCCAGACATGAAGAAGGCGTTCCAGAACGTGCTTACCGACCCAGACCGAAGCTACGAAAAACAGGCCGTGGCTCGCGCGTTGCTCGAGGCCCTGAAACGCGGCGCAATGGTCTCCAACGTTCAAACGCTACTGATGGGGATTGTTCGAGACGAACGGCGACCGCTGGGCATCAGGTGTCTGGCGCTGGACGCATACATCAAACAATCCAGCAATCAAACCAAAGACCTGATCGCACTGTTGGACGAGGTGGATTCCGGAACCTTGACCGACCCGGAAGACGAACTTCTCGGGCGCCTGCTTCGCAATCTCTATCCCGGTCACCTGAGTCCGGCCAAGGTCGCCTCCTATCTCAGAGTGCCAAAATCCGAAGGGCTGTCTGGGCAGTATCGGTATTTCTGGACCTACGATGTCGAGCACAAATCTACCACTCGACAGCTTGGCGAATTGCTGGACGCTATGGTCAGGTCAAATGCAAAAGAGCGATTGTATGAACCAAGCCACAAAACCCCTCCGTACCTGCTACACGCAACTCCTAGACGCGTATTGGCTCGCTACCTGAAGGACGCTTCCACAGTCGACCCCGACCGCTTGCTGACGTGGCTCACCCTCATCGGAGACCAATGGCGACGCGATAAGGAGACGGTCCAGATCCGCCAATGGCTGACCAACCATCCGGATACCTACAAGGCGACCTTCAAGAAATCTGTCGAACAAGATCCCCTCGCCTTCCCAAGCGACCGCCTGCTCGGCTCTCCTCCACCACCGGATTTCGGTACGTGGTGCCTTGAGCAGGCCCTTCAAGCCGATGCCGACGAGGTCGGCATCGCATTTCTCGACCAAGCGATACGTCACATCGGCGATAACGATTCGCGAGAAAGGCTTTCTTGGGAGACGGTCGATGGGCGACTGGTCGAACACCCGGCACTCAGGGAACGGGCAAGAAACCACTTGCAAGTTCGAGAACAACAGGCGGACAAGATCAGCGAACTGGATCAAGAATACGATGCTCAAGAGAGACAACGGCGGGAAGCTCGGTACAACGAGGTCAAATCCCATGCATCCGCCCTGCGAGAGAATCGTGCTCCGGCCCCGTTGCTCCATTACCTAGCAACGGCGTATTTCGGCGATTACATCGACGTCGAGGGCGACACTCCGAGAGACCGGCTTCTGAATCTGCTGGAAGGAGATGGCCAACTCGTCGATACGGTCATCGCGGCCTTTCGTTTGACCACAATTCGTAGCGATCTACCAGACGAGTCCGAGATCGTCCAGCTCGCAGCAGCGAGTGAGGTGCACTACCTGAGTTGTCCGTTCATGGCAGGGTTGGAAGAACTCGACCCCGCAGAACTCGAAGAAGGACAGATACGCCTTGCTCTCACCATCCATTTCAATCGGTTGCGTCCGTTGGGGAAGATGGAGTGGTACTCATCGATGGTGTCGCATCGACCCGACCTGGTTGCGGACATCCTCGTCCGGACAGTTCGGCAAAGCTGGGCGCAAAGAATTGTTGATCACCCGGCCCTGGTCGAACTTGCCGATGACCAACACGCTGCCGTGGCCACATTGGCGACACCACAGTTGCTTCGATCATTCCCGCCGCGTGCCACGTCGAGACAACTTCCCGCGCTGACACACATCCTCCGAGCGGCCATCCGGCATTGTGCCACGAAGGAACTTGTTCAAGTCATCAATCGAAAACTCGCAATTCGCAGCATGAACGTGGCGCAACGGATTTACTGGTGCTGCGCTGGACTCCTAGCGGAGTCGGCGGTGTTCACCAACCGATTGCAGAAGGAGCTCGCGAGAGGGGGTGAGAGGCGAGTTCGACATGTCGCCTCCTTCCTTCGTAACGCCACGCGGATCGACAAACTGGATGTGCCCGCACTGGTCCTCCTGGTCCAATCGCTCGGCAGCTCCTACCGACCCTCGAGTCTCATGACGGGAGTTGGCGCATTCATCGTGACTCAGGAGATGGAAGCCGCCGAACTGGTGCAAGTCCTCGTCGACAGGCTCTCGGCGATTCCGTCACCCGATGCGTCGGAAGCGTTGGAAGATCTTTCTACGAACGACGCCTTGAGACCTTGGCGAGAGAGGCTTCGGAACGCGAAGGCCAGGCAGCGGGAGGTTTGCCGAGAGGCGAATTTTCGCCATGCCGAAGTCGGGCAGGTGCTTCAAACCTTAGACAACCTACAGCCAGCCAACTCCGGTGACCTCGCCGCGCTGACGCTGGATACCCTGAGTTCACTGGCAGACGAGATTCGCGATGGGAACACGTCCGATTGGCGTCAGTACTGGAGCACGAAAACCGGAAAGCCCGAACACGAAGATCTTTGCAGAGATCGGCTATTGTCGGACTTGAAACACAGGCTCGCGCCGTTGGCAATTGACGGGCAACCCGAGGGACGTTACGCAGACGACAAGAGGGCTGATGTGCGCCTCTCCTTTCAAAACTCCGATACAGCTTTCAATGTGCCGGTCGAAATCAAGAAAAGCACTCATCGTGACCTCTGGTCATCCATACACGATCAACTAATCGCAAAGTACACGCGCGATCCCGGCGCAGACGGAAACGGAATCTACCTGGTCTTCTGGTATGGGCCTGAGGAGTGCACGAGACCACCTTCCGGACAACGGCCAAGCAATGCTAAGGAACTACGCAGGCGCCTTCTCGAGACACTCACAACAGAACAGAGTCGGAAGATAGCCATCTGCGTGATCGATGTGTCCGCGCAATGAGGAGTTGCGCGCGAGCACCACTCGAAAGTCGCCGACAACATCAGCCGTCGCGAACGACGCAGCGAAAGCCGATGTGCGATGTTGCCGTATCAATCATCTGCGGGATACGTGCGGCAGGACGATAGCGCAGGCAGTAGCTCGGCGCGCACAGATGCGAACCTCCTTTGAGAACCTTCCTCGGAATCCTTATCTCCGGTTGCGATGGATCGAAGCTGTCACGTTCCGGCCCACCGCGTGGATTGACTCGCCGGGCGGTTTCCTGGCCCACTGGTCCGCAACAGGGGAATACGGCCCCTTCGTTCGATGTGCTCCACCAGTCCTGCGTCCACTCCCAGACATTGCCCACCATGTCGAACAGGCCGTAGCCGTTCGGCGGATAGGTTTCCACGGGGGAAGTACGGGTGTATCCGTCGCGTTCGGTATTGCGCCACGGGAAATCACCCTCCCAGGTGTTCGCCATGGCCTTGCCGTCAGGGCAAAAGTCATTGCCCCAGGGGTACGTTGCCCCGTCCAGGCCACCTCTTGCCGCGTATTCCCACTCCGCTTCCGTCGGCAACGACTTGCCGCACCAGTCGGCATAGGCGCTCGCATCTTCGTAGGCGACGTGAACCACGGGATGGTCCTGGCGGGCAGCCTCCTCTCTCCAATTGGCGCCCCTGACGAAGTGCCACCAATTACCGGGATTTTCCAGGTCTACCGGGCCGCGAGTCGCGGTGAAGACAAGCGAACCCGCCGCAAGATCCGCTTCGTCGAGGCCGGGATAGTCCTCGGCGACCAGGTCCCTCTCCGCCACCGTCACGTATCCCGTCACCTCGACGAAGCGCGCGAAATCCCTGTTGGTCACCGGCGCGGGATCCATCCAGAAACCATCGACCCGGACATCAACCACGGGGCGTTCCTCCGGATAGAAACGCTCGCTACCCATGTGAAATTCCCCTTCGGGAATCCAGATCATTTCGTCACCCACGGGGTCAATGATACGCCGCAACATTTCCGCGACCGGGTCACAGATCGCCCCGACATCGTCAATGAATCTCCCCGGATATACTGCGCCACTGAAAACCGGAGACTCGAATGGCCTACGAAACAATCATCGTCGACAACAAGGACTTCGTGACGACGATCACGCTGAACCGTCCCGAGCGTCTGAACGCATTGAACCTGCAACTTGCGAACGAACTCTTCGACGCGCTGCACGAGAAGGACCAGGACGACGACACGCGGGTATTCATCATCACCGGCGCGGGCCGAGGATTCAGTTCAGGTGCCGATCAACGGGGCGGAGGGTCCAGCGAGCCCAGGGCCAGCAACGCGCCCGGCCTTGCCGAGCGCATGTTCCAGTGTTTCAACGACATCGAAAAGCCCGTCATCGCCGCGATCAATGGCTGGGCCGTCGGCGGCGGCTGCACCATGACCCTGCTCTGCGACCTTCGCATCGCGTCGGAAGAGGCGCGTTTCCTGCTTCCCTTCACGAGGCTCGGCATCCACGCCGAACTCGGATCGACCTATACGCTGCCCCGCCTGATCGGTCAGGGGAAGGCGTCCGAGATGATCCTGTTGTCAAAGACCGTCGAGGCGCAGGAGGCTTTGGAGATCGGGTTGGTGAACCAGGTCGTGCCGGCCGATCAACTGGCGCAGGTGTCGTGGGAAATGGCGACCACCATCGCGGGCTTTTCACCCATGTCGGTGCGCTTGAACAAGCGGGGTCTCAAGCAGGGGCTGCAATCCGACATAGAGACCCAGTTGAGCTACGAGACACTGTCGCTCTCGGTGCTTGGCAAGGCCGAGGACACGCAGGAAGCCCGCGCGGCAGCCCGTGAGGGGCGCGATCCGGTTTTCAAAGGGCGTTAACAGGCAGCTTCGCGCAGACCGTTAACAATCCAGGCAGTGATTCCGGATTCGGGAACCGCGCGGGTGAATCTGGGTGAATTTGGGAAGCGTCGCCTTGACCGTCCCAAGAGGAACCATACCGTAGGCGTCCCAGGCAGGACGCTCCCGGGCGAACACCAACGCGGGCCGCTGGCTCGCTGCAAGGCGGCGACATGAACGATCTCCGATTCATTGGCGGCTACACGGACAAGGGTGCCGTGGAACTTCCGCCGACGATGACCTTCCGGAGAATGTTCCACCTGGGGCTCAAGACCTGGCCCTTCATGCGGCCCATGCTGAAGCACCTGCTGGTCCTGCTTGCGCTCCTGTTCTCCGGTGGTCTCACCTTCCTGGTTGGAGCGTTCTTCGGCACGGACCTGTTCTACAACAAGGTCCTGATCGGCGAGAAACTGCAGCCCATTCAGGCGACCGTGCTGTTCCTCGGGGAGGAATACGTCACCACGGATCCGTTGAAGCTGGGCAAGAAATCCACCACGGAATCCACACCCGACGATAAGAACAACTCCAAATCAGCCGATATCGAGCCGGAATTGACCAAGGCACAACGCAAGACGGTGCGCAATCGCTTCCTGGTATGGAGCGCGATCGGCGGGGTGCTTATCGCGGTTTTCGGTGCGGCCGCCTGGTACTACAGCACCTGGGTCTGGCAGAGCATCAACCAGAACCTGCGCGTGGCGATGGTCGAACGCGCGGAGTCACTGTCGCTCAGGTTCCACAACGATTCGCGGGTCGGAGACGCCATCTTTCGCGTCTACCAGGACAGCGCGATGATCATCAACCTCCTTGAGCAAGGCGTCATCGCCCCGTTGCGCGCGCTCTATGGGATTCTTCTCGGGCTGGCGTTCGCCACCGCCTTCGATCCCTGGATCGCCCTGATCATCGTGCTCGTAGGCGTACCCATTGGCTGGTTGGCGGTCGCCTCCACACCCCGAATACGCCGGCGTGCATTGGCCAACCGCATCGCCAACAGCAACTTGACCTCCCGTCTGCAGGAAGCCTTCGCCGCAATC
This sequence comes from Gammaproteobacteria bacterium, assembly GCA_028821515.1. Lineage (GTDB taxonomy): Bacteria > Pseudomonadota > Gammaproteobacteria > Pseudomonadales > Azotimanducaceae > VXNE01. Next base: position 52,642 of record JAPPGA010000042.1, read on the forward strand.
AAGGTGGTCAAGGCGAATCGCGCCGAGGCCCGCATTTTCGACCGCTTCGACCAGGATTCCATCCGCGCGCTGAACGCCGCGTACTTCCTCCGCCTCGACATGGTTCTACTGGTCCTGGCGGTGGCACTGCTGGGTGGCGGCATGTTCATTGCCATCGAGTACATCACGGTCTCCTGGGTGATCGATGGGCGGGAGACCTTCCTCGGAGCGCTGGTCGCGGCGTTTATCGGTTTCGTGGTCTGGAACGTGGGGGCGGTGCGGATAGTGACCGAACGCATGGAAGGACTCGCTTTCAGCGCCCGACGCCTGCTCGAAGTCTGGATGCGGATGCAGGACCTCTTCATAGCCCTGGAGCGCGCTTTCTATCTGCTCGACCAGGAGCCCGAAGTCGTGGACCCGGTCGATCCAGTGCGCTTTCCGAGCCCGATCGGGCGCGTGACCTGGCGCGGCATCCAGTTCGCCTACGAAACCGGCAAGCCCGTGCTGCGCGACATCGATCTGGATGCCAACGCCGGAACCGTCACCGCCATCGTCGGCGCCACGGGAACCGGCAAATCCACGCTGATGACGCTCCTGCTGCGGCTATACGATCCCGAAGCCGGTTCCATCGCGATCAACGGCGTCGACCTCAAGGGCATGGCCATCGACGACATCCGCGCCAACGTCACGGTTGCTCTGCAGAAGAACGTCCTGTTCGCGGACACCGTCGCCAACAACATCAGTCTCGGCACGCCGGGCGCGCAGCGTGCCGATATCGAAGCCGCGGCCAGGATTGCCTGCGCCGACACCTTCATCGAGACGATGCCGAAGGGCTACGACACGGAGTTGGGAGAACGCGGCGGCAAGCTCTCGTCGGGACAGCGGCAAAGGCTCTCCATCGCGCGGGCCGTCGTGCGCGACACGCCGATCCTAATCCTGGATGAGCCCACGGCCTCGCTGGATGCCCGCACCGAGCAACAGGTGCTCAAGAACCTGGCCGACTGGGGCCGGGGCCGGGTGATCTTCGTCATCACGCATCGGCTGTCGACCATCCGGAACGCGGATCAGATCGCGCTGATCGACGGCGGGCGCATCGTCGAGCGAGGCGCCCACGACGCGCTGATGGCAATTCCGGACGGACGGTATCGTGCCTTTGTCGGTGCCGAAACCGAGGAGCCGTCGGGTTCCCGGACGGGTTCCCAATCGGGACGCGAAGATGAGTGAAGGAGCCCTGCCGGCCGCCTCGCCGGGATCGTCCTCGGGGACCCCGCCCGCGCCCGGGAAATCCGGGCTGCGGAGGATCGCAGGGTTCCTCAGGAACGTATTCGGCAAGCCCCGTTTCGATGACCGGATAGACACGCAGCCGGACATCAGGACGGCTGCCGCGCTAGTCATCATCGGCCGGTCGGTACAGCTGCTGGCCGAAGTGAAATGGCTGTTCATGCTGAAAGCCCTGCTGCAGTTCCTGATGATCTTTCCGGGATTGCTGTTGCCCTGGATGGCAAAGATCGTCGTCGACAACGTGATGCTGCAGCAGCCATTCGGCCAGACGGATGTTCTTTATCCTCCTTTCATGTATCCGATCCTCGACCTGGTCGAGGGACAGGAACCGCTAGGCATCATGCTCACCCTCACGACCCTCTACTTTGTCATGCTGGTGATTGCCGGCAGCCGGACGGGGGAGACAGGCGCCGGTCTGTTGCAGGGACGCGATGCCGCGACGCAGGCTGAAAACCAGATCAGCGCTGGCGGCAGCGAAGGTGGCGGGCTGATGGGCGTGGCCGAGTTCATGGTGCACGTCCGGCTGACCCAGTCCATCGCGAATCGCCTGCGTTCGCGCCTGTTCGACCGGCTTACGCGTCTGCCCATGACGGTGCTCGACGATCAGCGCACAGGTGATAGTGTCTTTCGGGTGCTCTACGACACTCCACTGGCGCCTGACCTGGCGTATCGCGCGACACTGCTGCCGTTCTTCATGCTGCTCGCGGCACTTATCAACCTCTACGTCCTGCAATACTCGTACGGCGACGTGTCGCCGCAACTGGTCGTGATCGCGTGGCTCGCGGTCCCTGCGGCATTCATCGCCACCTTCCCGTTTTCCGGGGCGCTGCGGCGAACCAACCAGAACAAGCGTGCCGCGGGGTCCGCCACGACCAACGCCATGGAGGAGTCCATGAGCAACGTCGCGGCCGTGCAGAGTCTGGGCGCCGGCAAGGAGGAGAACAGGCGTTTCGCGGAACGCAGCAGCGAGACCTTTCTACGGGAACGCTACGCCATCCTCGTGATCATTGTTGCGTCAGCGATTGTCGGCGGAGTCTTCGGCGCCGCAGCCTTTTACGTAACCATCCTCATCTCGGACGGCGTCATCGAAGAATCGATGTCGCCCGGCGATTTCGCGGTCCTTTTGGGAATCTACTGGAGCATCAGCAGTGCCGCGGGGTATTTCGGCGCCTGGTGGATCAAGCTGCAGGAGACGATCGCCGCCGTTCGCCGGGTCTTTTTCTTCCTCGACCACCCCTCGGAACACGACCGTCTCGGCGGCGTCGTACTCGACGACATCCGGCGCGGAGTAGAACTCGAAGGCGTTGGGTTCTCCTACCCGGACGGGCAGGAAGCGCTTCGCGGCATCGATCTCAAGCTGCCCATGGGAGAACTGGTCGCCATCGTCGGCCCCACAGGAGCGGGCAAGACCACCCTCGCCTATCTCGTTCCCTCCCTCCTGATCCCCACGACCGGCCGGGTGCTGATCGACGGCCAGGACGCCATCGAACTGGATATCGACAGCCTGCGGCATCACGTCACCTACGTCTTCCAGGAACACGTCCTCTTGTCCGAGACGATTCGAGAGAACCTCCTGCTTGCCAATCCCGAAGCCACTGAAGGGCAGATGATGGCGGCTCTTGAAACGGCGGGCTGCATGGACTTCATCAACGATCTGCCCGATGGCATCGACACGAAGCTGGGGCGCTCCGGAGACAGCCTGTCGGTCGGCCAGCAGCAACGGCTATCCATCGCAAGAGGCCTCGTCCGGGACGCGAATATACTGATCCTGGACGAACCGACGGCAGCCCTCGACCCGCAAACCGAGAACGCCCTCGTAGCCTCGCTGCGGGCGGCTGCCGAGGAACGGCTCGTCATCGTGATCGCGCATCGGCTTTCCACCATCCGCCATGCCGATCGCATCGTCTTCCTGGAAGACGGCGAAATAAGGGACCTGGGCAGCCACGACGAACTCATGGCCAAACCGGCCAGTGCGTACCGCGACTTCGTCGAACTACAGAGCGGCTGACCGGATCACTCGAGCAGGGTCCCGCCAAAGCCGATGCGGCCCCTCGCATCCGGCGCATAGAGCACGTGAATGTTCTCTCGGGGACGGTCCAGCATTCGGGCAACGATCTCCGCCACGCCCGCCATTTCTCGCCCCAGCGCCGCGCGTTCCGGCAATTCGGCCCGCAGGATGCTGACAAAGACGGGCTGGACCTGCGATCCGGTAACGCCGCCGTTTTCCGCATACGCGTCCTGGTCGATCGAACGCAGCCTGACCCACGTTCCGCCGGGATCGCTACCGAACAACCTCCCAAGGTCGTCGGCAAGAAGCTGAAGCGTCTCCTTGTCGACCACCTCGGGATCGGCCGGCCCTGTCACGACTTCGATGTCAACGATTGGCATGATGGGTCTCGCTGGTTCGCGTCGAAACGGCCGCGTCGAGTGTAGCGCACGGCTTGCGGACGACGGCCTTGCGAATCCGGACCGCGTGCTACGATGAATCGAACCTGCGGTTCGAGTCGCCTGCCGAACATCCAAACAAACCGGATGAAGACACCCGTCAATCCATGACCGAGCGAACCACGAGGGACAAGGCGCGCCTATTCGGCTTCTGGCTGGGACTCGCGGCGTTCGCGCTGTTGCTCATATTCCCCGTGGACCCGGGCAACCTGGCTGCGAGCCGGCTCGCCGCGGTGGCGGCGCTCATGGCGATCTGGTGGATCACCGAAGCCATCCCGCTGTTCGCCACCGCGCTGATGCCGCTGGTCCTGTTCCCCCTGCTCGGCATCATGGCCGGGCGCGAGACGGCGCCTGTCTACATCAACAGCACCATCGTGCTATTCATCGGCGGTTTCATGATCGCCCTGACCATGGAGAAGTGGAACCTGCACCGGCGCATCGCGCTGGCCATCATCCACTACGTCGGCGGCGGGCCTGCCCGCATCGTGCTTGGCTTCATGGTCGCCTCGGCGTTCCTCTCCATGTGGATATCGAACACCGCAACGGCCGTCACGATGGTGCCGATCGGCCTCGCCATCGTCTCCCAGATGGAAGAACGCGCCGGCGACCGCGCGAGGCAATTCTCGACCGGACTCATGCTCGGCATCGCCTACGGCTGTTCGACCGGCGGCATGACCACCCTCGTGGGCACGCCTCCCAACCTGTCGTTCGTACGCATCTACCAGATCATGTTTCCCGACGCGCCGGAGATCGCGTTCGGCCAGTGGCTGATCGTCGCCTTCCCGATCGGCGTCATCATGCTGCTCGCGGCCTGGCTGTTGATCACGCAGGTACTGTATCGGGCACCGGTGGAGATCGCGGCCGACCGCGCGGTCATCGACCGGGAGCGCGCTCGGCTGGGGCCGATGTCATTCGAGGAACGCGCCGTCCTGACCGTCTTCACCACCACTGCGCTCCTCTGGGTCTTTCGTGCCGACCTCAACCTCGGCGCGTTCACGCTTCCCGGCTGGTCAGGTCTCCTGCCCTGGCCGAAGCTCATCGACGACGGCACCGTCGCCATCGCCATGGCGTCGCTCATGTTCTTCATTCCGGCGCGCGACTCCGAAGGACGCCCGACGCGCCTGCAGGACGCCGGGGTCATTCCTCGATTGCCGTGGAATGTCGTGCTCCTGATCGGCGGCGGCTTCGCCCTGGCGACCGGCTTTCAGCAGACCGGCCTCGCCGAGATGATCGGAGGCCAGTTCGGCGCGGCGGGCGAACTGCCCGTCTTCCTGCTTATCCTCCTGGTCTGCCTGTCGCTCACCTTCCTGACGGAACTGACAAGCAACACCGCCACCACCGAGATGATCCTGCCGATCCTGGCCGCCGTGGCCGTGGTTTCCGGTACGCATCCGCTGGTCCTGATGATTCCGGCAACGATGTCCGCCTCGTGCGCGTTCATGATGCCGGTCGCGACGCCGCCGAACGCCATCGTCTTCGGCAGCAACCGGATCAGCATCGCGCAGATGGCACGGGCGGGTATCTTCCTCAACCTGATCGGCGCGCTCGTCATCGCGAGCGTGGTCTACACGCTGGGGCTCGTTGTGTTCGACATCGACCCGGGTGCGTTGCCGGAGTGGGCTACGGCTATCGCTGTCGAATAGCTCGGCTCCACGCAAGGTGACGCTCATCGGTGCTTGCTGACTTTCGGCATCGATAGACCCGTGGGGACCAGGCTGCAAACGACGTGCGATGTTGGCTTGCCTGCGCCACATTGCCGGTCAACTGGGGGACAATCACGGCTTCTACCCCCATGCCAGCATTTCAAGGAGAGTGCTAGCATAGTGCCTAAGTGAACCAGAGCCGAAAACGCAACGATGGCTAACTTGAGCATACGCCGTTTGGAGGACGAGACCCTGGCACGACTGAAGGCCCGAGCGAAGCGTGAGGCGCTTTCGCTGGAGGAAACCGTCCGACGCATACTGCGAGCTGCGGTCGTGGATGAGGCACCTCTAGGCACAGCGATCCGCCGAATCGTCGGAAAAGATGGCATCGACCTCAAACTCCCGAAACGCGAAGTTTACAGCCCGATTGACTTCGCGTCAGGCGACTACGGCCCAGACCAGAGATGATCCTCCTCGACACAAACGTGATCTCGGCGAGCATGCGAGCAGAAGGCGATGCGAATGTGACACGATGGATGGATCGTCAACCCGCATCAACCCTGTTTCTGTCCGCCGTTACCGTCGACGAAATCATTTTCGGGATCGAAGTTCTGCCCGCTGGGCGGCGGAGAAGTCGCCTGGCGCGCATCTTCGCCGAGATCATCGGTGTTTTCTCCGGGCGAGTCCTGACGTTCGACACGGACGCAGCAATCGAAAGTGCGGGGATTCGTAGCCAGCGTCAGCAGAAAGGCCTGCCCATGAGTCTCGCCGACTCGCAGATTGCCGGCATCGCCCGGAGCAACGGCTTCTCGCTTGCCACGATGAATCTGCGCGACTTCGCAGGGATTGACCTCACGGTGATAGAGCCACGCTGAGGTTGTCCCGATTGGCGGAGGACCGGGAGTCCACCGTGGCAGAGAGGCTGTTTTAGCCCTGCTGCGCCTTCAGTTCCCGTCGCCGCGCGTGCAGGATCGGTTCCGTGTAGCCGTTGGGCTGGTCCAGTCCCTTGAAGACGAGGTCGCAGGCTGCCTGGAAGGCGAGGCTGTCGTCGAAGGCCGGCGCCATGTCCATGTACTCGTCATCGTCGGCGTTCTGCCCGTCGACGACCGCCGCCATGCGTTCCATGGTCGATCGTACCTGGGCGTGGCTGACAATGCCGTGGTGCAGCCAGTTCGCGATGTGCTGGCTCGAGATCCGGCAGGTGGCCCTGTCTTCCATCAGCCCGACGTCATTGATGTCGGGAACCTTGGAACAGCCGACGCCGTGGTTAACCCAGCGCACGACGTAGCCGAGAATGCCCTGGGCGTTGTTGTCCAGTTCTGCCTGCACGTCGTCCGGCGACAGGTTCTCGCCCATCAGCAGGGGAATCTTGAGGATGTCGTCCACTGAAGCGCGCAGCCGGGACCTCAGTTCCCGCTGCCGGGCAGCGACATCCACCGCGTGGTAGTGCAGCGCGTGCAGCGTCGCCGCGGTCGGAGACGGCACCCAGGCGCAGTCGGCGCCAGCGGACGGATGGTTGGACTTTGCTTCCAGCATCTCCTTCATCTCGTCGGGCTTCGGCCACATGCCCTTGCCGATCTGCGCCCTGCCGGGGAAGCCGGTGGCCAGCCCCGCGTCGACATTGGCGTCCTCGTAGGCCGTGATCCAGGTCTCCTGCTTCATCGGTTCCTTTCGGACCATGGCGCCAGCCTGCATGCTGGTGTGTATCTCGTCGCCCGTGCGGTCGAGGAAGCCCGTGTTGATGAACACCACCCGCTCGCGCGCCACGCGAATGCACTCGCGAAGATTCAGGCTCGTGCGCCGTTCCTCGTCCATCACGCCGACCTTCAGGGTGTTCCGGCCGAGGCCGAGGAGGTCCTCCACGCGATCGAAGAGTTCGCACGTAAAGGCCGTCTCTTCCGGCCCGTGCATCTTGGGCTTGACGATGTAAACGCTGCCCGCGCGGCTGTTGACGAAACTTCCGTTGCGCCGAAGGTCGTGCACCGCCGCAAGGCCTGTCATGGCCGCGTCAAGGATTCCCTCGAACACCTCGTCGCCGCGGCCGTCGAGGACGGCGTCGTTGGTCATGAGATGGCCCACGTTGCGCACGAGCATCAGGCTGCGCCCGGACAACGTCAGCGACGTGCCATCCGGAGCCGTGTACGTTCGATCCGGCGTCAGTCGGCGGACGATGGTCTCGCCGCCTTTCTCGAAAGTCTCCGTCAGGTCGCCTCGCATGAGGCCGAGCCAGTTGCCGTAGACGAGCGCCTTGTCCTCGGCATCGACCGCGGCCACGGAGTCCTCGCAATCCTGGATTACGGTCAGGGCCGATTCGAATACGACGTCCTTCACTCCCGCCGCGTGAACGGCACCCACGCCGTGGTCCCGATCAACCTGGATCTCGATATGCAGGTTGTTGTGGCGAAGCAGAACGACCGATGGTTCCCCTTCACCGACAAACCCGGCGAACTGCGAGGGATCGGCCAATCCTGTCCGGTCTCCGGACGACAGCGTCACGCCGAGCGCAAGATCCCCGTCTGAGGCATCCAGGCCATAGCTCGACACGTCCGCGTGGGAGCCTTGCGCCAACGGCACGATCTCATCGAGCACCCCGGCAGTCCGTTCCACGACCAGTTCGCCCCGGGCCGGGTTGTAGCTGTTCCCCTTCTCGCGCCCCGGGGTCTCGTCAATGATGTCGGTGCCGTAGAAGGCGTCGTAGAGGCTTCCCCACCGCGCATTGGCCGCGTTCAGCGCGTACCGCGCGTTCATCACCGGGACCACGAGTTGCGGTCCGGCCACCGAGGCGATCTCCGGGTCGACGTTGTCGGTCCCGATCTCGAAGTCGGCACCCTCCGCAACGATGTAGCCGATTTCGGAAAGAAACGCCTTGTAGGCGTCGGGATCGTGGGGTTGTCCCCTGCGGGCCAGGTGCCACGCGTCGATCTGTTGCTGCAGCGCATCGCGCGTCGCGAGCAACGCGCGGTTCTTCGGCGTCAGGTCGTCGACTATGGACTCGAAGCCTTTCCAGAACGCGTCCAACCCGACTCCCGTTCCCGGCAACATCTTCTCCGCCACGAGATCGTCGAGCGCTTTCGCCACCCGCAATCCGCCCCGCTGAACCCGCTCCGTCATGATGCCTCGCTATCGCTGCCCAAAGGATTAAGCAAAATACCGTTTCCGTCGGCGGGCCCGCAAGCCGCCCGCCGTCTCCGTCATCGCGGCGGCGTATCGAGAAAACCGCCGTAAGCGCCCCTGAAAAACAGCAGCGGGTCGCCCGATCCGTCGAGGATGTCGATGTCCAGGACGCGGCCGACGGCGATGGTGTGATCGCCGGCGTCGTGCTCCGCGTCCAGCGCGCAGTCCACGTAGGCGAGCACGCCATCGAGTATCGGGGCGCCCGACACGCCCGCGCGCCAGCCGATGTCCGCAACCTCGCCGCTCCGGGCGAAGGTCTCGCTGACCCCGCGTTGATCGTCCGCCAGCACGTTGATGCAGAAATGACCGGCGCTGCGGATTCGTGGCCAGCTCGTGCTCGACTTGGCCGGGCAGACCGCGATCAGCGGTGGTTCCAGCGACAACGACACGAAAGACTGGGCTGCGAATCCAGTCATTTCGCCCTCGTCCAGGCCGGCGACGATGACGACGCCGGTACAGAACTGGCCCATTGTGTCGCGAAACTCCCGATCGCGGAATTCCGTCATGTGTCCCTCCGGTATCCGCGCCATGTTACCGCACGGCCTCCGGACCGGGTGTCTCGAGCCGGCCGGCCAGTGGGTCTCCGGCCCCCGAAGTGTGGCCTGCGTCCGGGACAAGAGAGTAGAATTTCCCCGGATGGCCGAAGTCAGCGCCCGTCCGCAAAACGACGCAAAGCAAACCTACGCAGCGCTGGACCTAGTGTTGTGTCCCGGAAATAACTGAGCAAAGTCTTTCGATCTTGGCGAGTAT
>JAPPGA010000034.1 GCA_028821515.1 Gammaproteobacteria bacterium
CCCCAAGATAATCCACGCTCTTGAGGACGGGCAGGTCAAAACATTATGTCTAGGATCCTGCGCGGGAATGTGTCCGCGAGAACCGTTTTTCCCGGCTAGTGGAATTTCTTACCGCGCCGATACTGATTTCTTATCGGGTGGGTGTCATGGTTGAGGTATCGGGTCCCTTCGCGCTAATGTCGGGTCAAGGGGGCGTGATGAGCCAGGCCAGTACTGTAGAGACACCCTCGGGAAAGAGCGCGTCGGACGAGAACTTTCCCGTCACCCGGCTGTTGCCGGCGCGGCTGCGGTCGCATATCGCGACGTTCTATGCCTATGCGCGGGCCATCGACGACATCGCCGACAACCCGGAACTCGACCCCGGCGACAAGATCCAGCGCCTGGATGGCTTCGCCAAGGCCGTCAGCGGGGTCGGCTCGATGAATCCGGCCTTCCGCAAGGCCTACGAACTGAGCCGCAGCCTGGCCGCGACGCGCGTCACGGACCGGCACTGCGTCGACCTGGTGGAGGCGTTCAAGCAGGATGCGACCAAGCTTCGCTACGACAACTGGGACGACCTGATCGGCTACTGCAATCTTTCCGCCGCGCCGGTTGGCCGCTACCTGGTGGACCTTCACGGCGAATCGGAGAAGGTGTATCCGGACTCCGACGCGCTCTGCAACGCGCTGCAGGTGCTCAACCACGTGCAGGACTGCCAGGACGACTACCGGGCGCTTAACCGGGTGTACCTGCCAGCCAACTGGATGGTCGAGGCGGGCGTCGACGTGAAGGCACTCGACGGCAAGCAGTCGACAAAGGCGTTGCGACGGGTGTTCGATCTGTGCCTCGATGCGACGGACGGGCTGCTGGATGTCGCCGCCCGTTTGCCGGGGAAGCTCCGGAACCGCCGATTTGCCATGGACGCGGCGGTGATCATCGCGATTGCCCAGAAGTTGAGCACCGAGCTGCGGCGGCGAGACCCCCTCGCGGAGCGCGTGGTCCTGACCAAGATGCAATACGCCGCCTGCTGCGGATACGGCATCGGGCGGGTCATGTTCCGAAGCATCTTCCCTCCACGCCGCGCTGGTTGACGGAGCGCCTGGTCCGGACACCATTCCCTGTTCCGATGTCGCTGGCCAGTGCGGCCTGGTAGTCGGAGGCCGACGGAGCACTAGTGTCGGAGTCCAGAACACACGTCGTCGGCGCGGGCGTCGCGGGTCTCGCCGCTGCCGTATCCCTCGTTCGTTCGGGACGCACCGTAACGCTCTACGAGGCGAGCGGCCAGGCGGGAGGACGTTGCCGGTCGTATTTCGATGTCAAGCTCGGATGCGCCATCGACAACGGCAATCACCTCCTGCTGAGCGGCAACAGGGGGGTCATGCGCTACCTTGCAGAAATCGGCGCTGACGACGCACTTCTCGGTCCCGCCTCGGCCAGTTTTCCTTTCCTGGACCTGCGCTCGGGCCGACGCTGGTGTCTGCGTCCCAATCGCGGACTGGTGCCCTGGTGGATCTTTGACGAGGGCCGCCGCGTCCCTGAAACAACGGCCTGGAGCTACCTGGGAGCCATGTCGTTCGCCACTGCGGGTCTGGGCCATACCGTTCGTGACCTTGTCGGGGACGACAGCGTGCTGTTCGAGAGGTTCTGGGAGCCACTTGCGGTGGCAGTATTGAACACACCGGCGTGCACTGGAGCGGCACGGCTTTTGTGGCCTGTCCTGCGCGAGACTTTCCTTCGGGGCGAGAGGGCGTGTCGTCCGCGGATAGCCCGAACCGGGCTTTCGGCTGCGCTCGTGGATCCCGCTCTCGATTTCCTTCGGTACCGGGGCGCCGTGGTCCGGTTTGGCCGCCGGCTGCGCGCGATGGGAGCCTGGCAGGGCAGGGCGACGGATCTGGATTTCGGTACGGAGACGGTGGCCCTGCGACGGGGCGATTCCGTGGTGTTGGCGGTGCCGCCGTCTGCAGCTTCGAGCCTGGTGCCCGGTCTGACGGTTCCCGGACGAAGCCATACCGTCGTCAATGCCCACTTTCGTTTGCCGGCACCGGGCCGACTGCCGCCGGAACTGCCGTTTCTCGGCCTGATCGGCGGGGTCGCGCAGTGGCTCTTCGTTCGCAGTGACATCGCGTCGGTGACCGTCAGCGCGGCCGACAGGCTCGCCGCCGAACCGGCCGAAACGATCGCCCGGAAAACCTGGAAAGACGTGGCAGCCGCGCTCGATCTCGAAGGCGCTGCGTTACCCACGTATCGGATCCTCAAGGAAAGGCGAGCCACCTTCGCACAGACGCCGGAGGAGATCCGTCGCCGCCCGCCGATGCGGGGCGCATGTACCAACGTGTACCTGGCGGGGGACTGGGTGGACACCGGGCTGCCCGCCACGATCGAAGGCGCGATCCGGTCCGGCCACATGGCGGCTCAAGCCGTCGTTCGGGCCCGAAATCCTTAGATCTGGTCGAGCACGGGTCACGTTGCGTCAAGCAATGTCTTGCGTCAGAGTTCGACTTTCGTCTCTTATTCGCGCCGAGGGGGATTCCATGAACAAGGCCTCGCGTCTGGCTTGCCTGACTGCCTTGGTCACGTGCCTGTCGGTGAGCGCCTGGGGGGCGGATTCGATCGAGGCGGCGCGCGCCGCCTACGCGGAAGGAGCGTTCACGGAAGCGGCGGATCTCGGCGAGGCGCTCGGAACCGTTGCAGGGAATGCGCTCGCGGCCGAAGCCCTGGCGATATTCGCCCACTACGTTGCCGAAGAGGAGGAGCGGGAGCCTTTGCTCCAGCGCGCCATGCGTGCCGCGGAAAAGGCCATCGAACTGGATCCGGAGAGCGCCGAGGCGCATCTCCAGTCAGCCCATGCCGTGGGCCGTTACTCCCAGTTGTTCAGCCCGATGAAGGCATTGCAGGCGGGATATCCAAAGCAGGTGCGGGCGTCCATCGAACGGGCGCTCGAGTTGGACCCGGATCATTTCGGAGCGCACCTGAGCCTCGCTTCCTGGCATGCGGAAGCTATAGGACGCGGAGGGATGATGGCGCGCGCGTTGCTCGGGGCGAACAGGAAGACCGCGCATGCGCACTTCGAGCGGGCAATGGCGCTTGCGCCCGAAAGGAACGTGGTGCTGGTCGAATACGCATGGGGCCTCATGCTGCTGGAGCGAAGGAAGGCCCGCGAGCGTGCGGAGGACCTCCTTGAGCGAGCGATAGAATTGCCGCCGAGGGACGCCTACGAGAAGATCGTCAATGAACTGGCAGTCGAGCGGTTGGCGGCCCTCGACGGCGAGGCGCGTTAGGACACGACACTAGCGTCACCACCGACTACCAGAAATACAGCATGCGCACGAACGCGCGGGTGCCTCCGCCGGTAGTGACCCCCTCGTCGACCGGGCGGCCCCCGAACTCGCTCCCCTCTTCCCCGAGTGCAGCCACGAACCCGGCCTGTACACGAGAAGAATCCGAAGGGTCGTATGTCAGCGATGTCTGCACCAGGCTCGATCCGTCATTGAGATTGCCGATCCAGACCAGGCTTTGCGACCACAGCGGGTGCCATTGGTAGGAGGCGCCGGCGGCAAGGTAGTCGCGCATGACGTTGAACAGTTCCCCCTTGGCCAGGCGATCGCCCAGTGGTGCGGGAAGCTCTGTCGTCAAGGTGTCGACGCCAAAGTCGTTGTGGAAATACTCGGCGAAAGCGAGTCCTGTTCGCTGAAACAGCTGGAAGGCGAAGTCGAGGTTGACGATGCCGGATATACGCCGGTCGCCATCATGGTCGAGCCGTGCGCCGACGATGTCGGTGCGCAGTATCGCGAGCCCCAGGGGGAGCTTGAGTGTCATTCCAAGCAGGTCGTCGCGGTAGTGGCGCGCTGCCATGAGTTCCACTTCGGCGGGCCCCAGGAACCCGTGCCACAGGGCAGCGTAGCTGTCGCTGCCGGCGCGTTCGCCAGCGTCTCGGCGGGCAACATGGAGCAGTTGCAGGCCGCTCGTCGCAAATGCGCGTTCGATGAGCACGATGTCGTCTCCCGGCTTGTAGTCCCGGTCCACTGCAGTCGGCGCAAAGGGGTTGAACAGGTCCATGGGCTGGAATACATGTCCGCTGCCCCAGCTGACCGCCTGGCGCCCCACCGTGATCGCGAGGCGCGGGTCGCGGTATTCGACGGCCAGCCGGTCGAAGCGGTGGACGAAGAGGTGACGCGATCCCTCGTCAATCGTTTGCGTCAGGTTCATCAACCGGGAGGCGTCTTCCGTCGGACGTTCGTCGAGATGCGCGGAGTCACCGAACGCGAACGAGTCTCCGGCGACCCAGGTGGCGGAATAGTCGGCGGCGAAACGCAGTCTGCCGGCGCTGCCACGCATCAACACGCGCAGGTCGGCGTTGTGATCGTAGGCCGGTGTCCCTTTCTCGCTGCGTAGCACGTCAGCCGAAGGCAACGCGGCGGCGGAGGAGAACCACTTGAACCGGGCGCTGAGATCGGACTCGGCACGCGCTTCAATCCCGGCGAGGATTCCGGTGACGACCGATGTCCAGAGGATGACGTGTTTCAAGCGTGCTACGCCGGCGACGACACCACCTCGTCGCTCTCGATTCGGCCGTCCCGCAGCAGGACCCGCCGGCTGGCATGTCCCATCACGATGGGGTCGTGGGTGGCCGTCACGATGGTGACGCCGCGCTGTTCATTGATGGTGCGCAGGAGCGCAAGCAGTTCCAGCGTCGTGGCGGAATCCAGGTTGGCGCTGGGTTCGTCCGCCAGTAGCAGGACAGGCTCCGTCACGATGGCGCGCGCCACGGCCACTCGTTGCTGCTGACCGCCGGACAGTTCTCCGGGACGCCGTTCGCCGATATCACCGAGGCCCAGCTGGTCGAGCACGGAAAGCGCCCGTTCGTGCCGTTCCGGGGGCTCGATGCCCTGCAGTTGCATGATGAACTCGACGTTCTCCACCGCGGACAGTACCGGGATCAGGTTGTAGGCCTGGAAGACGAAGCCAACCTTGCGGAGCCGCAGGTCGGAAAGCTGCGACTCCGAGAGGTCGTTGAGTTTCTCACCATCGACCGCCACCGTGCCATCGGTGGGCCGGTCGAGGCCGCCAACAAGATGCAGTAGCGTCGACTTGCCGGATCCCGACGGCCCGGCCAACGCGGTCCACTCGCCCTTCGTCACGCGGAAGTCCACACCCTGCAGCGCGTGTACCGGCACGGCATCGTCGCCGTATACCCGCGTCAGCCCCAGGCACTCGACAACCAGATCGGACATGGAACGCTCCTTTATCCCCGCATGGCATCCAGTGGCTGGACTTTCACTGCGCGCTGAGCCGGATAGATACTGGCCAGGATACCGAGCACCAGGCTCAGGCCCACCACGAGGAAGACATCCCGCGCCCAGAGCCTCGGAACCAGTTCCGGCTTGACGCCGGTCATTTCCAGGCCTTCGGCGAACGCGGAGAGGTCGATACCGTCGGCGAGCCAAAGGTAGCTCAAGGTGCCCAGTACGACGCCAATCGAGATGCCGATCGTCATGGTGAGCATGGACTCGATCACCACCTGCGCGATCACGGCGCCACGGCGCATGCCGATTGCTCGCAGCATGCCCAGTTCCCGGACCCGCTCCATCACTGCCGTGACCAGCGTGTTGACGATGCCGAAGATGAGCGCGCCCATGACGATAAGGAACCAGATGGCTACGGTCGTGTCGGCCATCTCGTACATCATCGCCGCCTGCGGCTCGAGATCCTGCCAGGTCCTGACGTCGAGATCGGAGAAGGTGCTCGTCAGGCTGTTCAATACCGATGGGTTCTGGTCGTCTTCCGCCAATCGTACGGATACCTCCGTCACGGCGTCGACGGACAGCAGTTCCTGCACCGTGGCGAGGCCGGTGAACACGAAAGCCTTTTCGATCCCCTCGCCGACGGCATCGTAGACGCCCGCGATGCGGTATCCGGACTCCCGGTTGCCGCCATCGACACCTTGCGTGATCAGAACGACGCGCCGGCCGACCCCGGTTTCCAACTGTTGTGCAAGGGCTTGGCCGACGAGGATGCGCCTGTCATCGGGGCCTGAGAGGTATTCGCCGTCTATCGCGACATCCCCCAGGAAGGAAATCTCCTCGCTGCCCGGGACGACGCCGACGAACTGCACCCCCCTGGTTTCGCGCTCGCTTCGGATCACCGCGGGTACGCGGACGCGTGGCGCCCAGCCCTGGATGGCGTCGCCGGCAAGTTCGGGCCGGCCGATCGGTTCGAACTCGAAACTCTTCTCGATGCCCGGATCGTCAAGATATCCGGGTGCCAGGACCTTGAAATGGCCGTTCAGATTGTCTATGGCCGTCTCGGCCATGCTCACCTGCATGCCGCGCAGCAGTGCATTGAAGACCAGGACCGAGCCGACGGCGAAACAGATGGTCGTGAGAAGGATCACGGTCCGACGCCGGTGGCGCCACAGGTTGCGCCAACTGAGTTGCACCAGGAGCGTGAGTTTCACTAGTGTTCCGTCAGGCCCAAAAAGACCCGCAGTTACCCGTAGATTTGGCTTGACGGAGCACTAATCCTCCGTCCTCAGCGCATCGACGGGTCGAATCCTGCGCAGCCTCAGCGACGTACCGAACGCTGCCCCCAGGGTGGCGAGACCCAGCACCGCCGGAGACATGGCTATCGACTCGACCGAAAACCCCGGGTACATCCGCTCGGGAATGAAATAGTTGGCCGAAATCTCATCCATTCCCTCTGCGATCTCGCCGAATGCGATACCTGTCTGGCTGAGCCAGCCGATTACGCTGAGGGCTATGGCGAGGCCTATGCTCGCGCCAATGGCCCACATCGCGATCGCCTCGACCTGCAGCATGCCCATGATCGAAGCGGGGCGCATGCCGATGGCCAGCAGCATGCCGAATTCCCGGGTGCGCTCGAAGACGGTCATCATGAAAGTGTTGACGATGGCAAAGGCCACCAGGATCAGGAGCAGCCAGTACATCAACTGCCCGCTCACCCAGTCGATCTGTATGCCCTGCTCGATCTCCGGCATCAGTTCGTTCCACTTGAGCGTGCGGTAGCCCTCGTCGAGTGTCAGCTCGATGCTCCGCGCCACATCGTCGATTTCGCCGATCGAATCCGCTGCAACCAGGATACGGTGCACTTCGTCGCCGAGATCGAAACCCTCCTGAAGGGTTGTGAGGGGCACAAGAATGAGCGAGCGGTCGGTGTCCTCGTGACCCGTTTCGAATATGCCGCCTACCCTGAGGGCGAGGGCACCAACGCTGCCCTCCTTGCCCGTACCGAGCACGAGAAGTTCATCACCCAGCGAGATATCGAGGTTGCGGGCAAGTGCGGCGCCGATGAAGGCATCGTCCGGACCGGGCAGGTATTCGCCCTGGGCCAACGCCTTCGAGAGATCGGATACTTGCGGATCCCGGGCCGGATCGACGCCGAGCACCAGCCCGCCGAAGCTCCGTTCCTCCGTGGAAAGCAGGGCGAACGCCTCGGCGCGCGGCGCGGCGCCGGCCACGCCGGGCAGGTTCGCCAGGCGTTCGGCCAGCGCGATGCCGTCCGGCAACGCGTACCGCATGCGCGGGTCGTCGTGGAACTTGGGATGCTGTACCTGTATGTGGCTGCTGACGAGGCGGGTCGCCGTGTCGATCATGCCGTCGTAGCTGCCGACCTGGATCGATGTCGCGAACACGACCAGCGCTGTAGCGAACGCGATGCCGCCGGCGGTGAGCCATGTGCGGCGGGGATTGCGCCAGAGGTTCCGCCACGCGACCACCGCGAACAGTCCCCGGGTGGCATTGGCGGAAGCGGTCATCGGGTGGTGCGCGATCTCAGCGAATATGTAACGTTAGGAGACATTGGTGTTTGAAAGGATTGTGATGATCTAGAGCAAGAAACAGTGTCCTTAGCCACCTCACTACCCGCCTTGACTTCCGTTCTTCAAGCCATCGTACAGGTTTCCGTGCCTACGTTACTGCATCCGGACGCCACAGCGTTGTCATGGGAGAAGCGGAATCTGGCATTGCCGTCAATGACGGGTTGCCAGATTCGTCGTCCTCTTGTGTGTTGGCGAAGGCGAGCAGTCCTTGCTCAGACCTTCATGAGTATGATCCCGAAGGAGCGCCGTTGCATAGTGGTTGTTGACGATCGTCCCGTTCGCCGAGGTCTCGCGGAAGTGAGGGGACCGCCACTGCCGCTTTCAGGAAGTCCGGCAACGCGAGCGCAATCGCCACGAAGCACCGGGGTCGCGACCATGGCTCGCTGATCCCGCTGACGGACACTGAGCTATCCGGTCTGGACTCGTCCCCAAAAGGATTTCCTCGCACTTTGTGTCCGTGTGTCTGCAGATCGGGAGTGCGTACTGCCGGTCATTAGCGTCCAGACTCCTTCAGCCTCGTTCCAGCGCCACGCGTTCCCAGCTTCATCAATAGCCACGAATCGGAATTCCTCTGCATCATCGGCGCTCGGCAGCGTCATCGGCATCCTTGGTCTTGTCACTTCCCATTCCTCCGATAGTCGTTGGCTATCAGCGCCGATCGCGCGAGTAGTTCTCTCGGTCTGCCCCCGGATCAAAGCTGGTACACGACCAGTAGCCACCCTTCCGTCGTGTCCGAAGCGTGCTGGTCCGCCATGTAGCAGCGACCAATCCTGAATCGCGCCACGAACCGCTTGCCCATCGGGTATGTGACCGCGACGTCTGCTTCCCGGCCTGACGATAGCGAAGCGTTTGGACCGGGTGCGCCTCCCATTTGAGGGATAAACTAGGAGCACCTGGGCCCCGGAATGACGGTGGTCGTGATATTCAAATGCCCTAATTGAGGGATGCGAGAGACCGCCTGACTGATAAATACTCCTAGTGATCGTCGGTGTGCCGCGGGACGGGAGGGGAAGGCGGGATGACTGTCATTGGAAATCATTCGTGAACGCCGTACGCCACTGGGACGGAGCACGACTCCAAACTCAATGATCTGCTGGTCAAGCCGTTGCAGGTAGCAAGCAGCGCGATGACGGCGGGGCGACCATCGTTGTTGCCGAGGTTTGCGCCTGGCGGACCCCGTGGAGGTCTGGGGTCTGAACCATCGCCCCGGCGGGCGGCTGCGAGTACTGAATCGTTAGCTCGGTGAGCCAGATGCGGCTGGACCAGAGATTCGTGGAGGCTGTGCTGGGACTTACGCCCGCCGAGGCGGAAATCGCGGTACTTCTCGCCGAGGGCCTCACCGTCCGCCAGATCGCCGAGGCAACCGGGCGCGGATATGGCACCGTGCGCAGTCACCTCAAGCACACGTTCTCCAAGCTCGGCGTCAGGCGACAATTCGAGGTGGTGCAAGCCGTCCATTCGCTGTCGATCCTGCCAGGCTCCGAAGGATCGGGGCCGTGGGCGACCGTGCTTCGGGATCGCACTCTCCAGCGGCCGCCTGCGGGACCGTTTCCGAGCAGATGGATCGAACATCCAGTTAACAACACGGAACCCATCTCCGCTCGCAGGACAGACCTGGAGTCTGTCGCCATGGCGACCCATTCGACATGGCGAGTCGCCCATGCGCCCGATGCGCGCAGTTGGAGGTATCCGCTGCCCATATCCGGCGAAGTCGAGTGGCGTGTGCACAGCGTCCTGGAGGCGGAAATACCGTTGCCCTTGCTACCCCCTGGGCATATCGTCGTACCGAGTTTCTCGTGCCTGGAGGGTTTCGACCATCTCTGGTGGCTGGACTGTGGCGCTGGATCGTCCTTCACCGCGAGTTTCGGGCAGCAGTCCGGTCAATATGCCCACTTCGAGGGCACCCAGGGAGTCCGCGCCCGGCCCGACTACTTCACGACTTCCCAGGCAATATCAAATGCCCGGTTGCGCCTGCTCGTCGACACGGTCAAGCCGCCCCAGGACTATCTGGTCACAGTCAGCGTGCGTGCAATCCCCGGGAAGATCAAAGACGTCCCGACCGTGGACACGCCGCTGCTGGACATTCCTCCCATGAACGCCATGTCCTCGAAGAAGTGGGAGTTCGGCAGGCGCATCTGCGCCGCGACCTGCGTCTCCATGGCGATGGACTATCTGGGTGTGGATCATGCATTACATGACCTGGTGATCGCCGCTTATCATCGCCCCGCAGATCGGTACGGCGTCTGGCCCCAGAATCTCTGGGCGGCCAGCCGTTGGGGTGTCGTCGGCGCGATCGAAACGACAACGGATTGGAAAGTCCTCGAACGGGCAGTCGCCGAAGGACACCCTTTCGCGCCTCTCATCGCATTCGACGAGGGCGATCTCGAAGGCAGCCCTATCCCAGCGAGCCTGGGACACATGGTCATCGTCCGCGGCATACAGAACAGGCGCGTGGTGGTACACGATCCCGTCGCACAAGACGTCATCAGTGTGCCCCGGCAATACGCCGCGGACGAGTTCCGCAAGGCGTGGCTTGGTGCCATGGGGTTTTTCTTCCTGTTCGCCGTCCCTGCATCGGATTCCTGATCCCGGTGGCCAGCCAGCCGCCGCGCGGGTCTGCCCCCTGAAACCCGACGGCCCTGCGGATGCGCCGTGTCTCACCTCCGCCCAGGCTGGCTGTTTCACCCGCCCCGCGCTCCGGCACTACGCGCCGTTGTCCGGGGCTGTCAGCGCCATGAAATCCGCCGGCCCTTCGGGCGCGTCGCATTTCACCCCCGCCCAAGCCCACCTACCATACTGCGCCTTGATCGGCACTGCGTGCCGCTCTGTAGCGCAGCCTGCTAGGTTGCCTCTTTCAGCGTGAAGAGGGTAAACATGCGTTCCGGCAACTCGATGTCGAACTCGGCCGAGTCGGTCACGACTTCGGTCCAGTGGTCCGACTCGTCCAGTCGTTCCATTCGCATCCGCGTGGCCAGGGTCCGTCCTCCCATGGAACCGATCTCGAGCGTGGTCATGCGTTTCAATGCCACCTGCAGCTGGTCGTAGAACACCTGTTCCAGCATCACGTAGTCGTCGCGCAGCACCCAGATTTCCTTGCCCCAGACGACCGGCGCGTTTTCATGCGGCACCGCTTCGATCGTATAGATCGTGTGTTCGCCGTCCTGCCTTTTGTCGAGGATGGCGAGATCGTAGTGGCGCAGCACCTGGTCGCTGCGGGACAGGTCGTTGTAGGAAAAGTCGGAGCCGCCCCAGCTTTGCGCGCGCATGCTGTACGGCAGACGGATCGTCCGGTTCAGCCTGGGCGTGTATGTCCACATGTTGTCGCCGACCTTCAGCAATGCGTTGCCTGCGTCCTTGGCGGGCGCCGTGAAACGAATCAGCGTGTCTTCCCGGCCCTGGCTCCAGGAGACGACGGATGTCGAACGCTCCCAGTCGGGGCGCTTGATCTTCATCGTGAGTTCGACGTGGGAAGTGGCGCCCCGCATCAGGTCCAGCGCGCCGGACACAAGTTCTTCCGCCGTGAGGTCTTCCGCATCGGCGGCGGCTGTCGAAAGGACAAGCATTCCGGCCGCCAGGCAAGACAGTGTTCTATTCACGGCGAAAGCTCCTGTGCGGCGCTATTCCTGCCTTGCCGGCATGAACTTGCTCAGCAACGCGGCGGCCAGGACGAAACAGAGGAAGTGGTACACGACGCTGTGGATCTTCCATGACAGTGGGTAGAGCCACCACAGGGTATCGCTACCCTCGATGACGACAACGGCGGCCAGACCGACCAGCGCGCCGGTCTTCAGATGCTGTGACATGCCTTCCTGGTGCCGCAGCAGCAGAAACACCACGAGCGCCATGAGGATGTTGTGTACCAGGCCGAGTGCCATGCTCGCGGGATCCGGTTGCGAGGCGGGGATTTCATGATCCACGTAGACCACGGCTTGAGAGCCCTCGGCGAGAAGCTCCATGTTGGCGGCCGCCGGCACCATGTAGGCACCGGTGTCGGGGAAATGGCGCTTGATGTCCGCGAGCGCCGCCTCCTGGTCGGCGGCTGAATTCAAGGCCGTGTAGGGGAGTGGGCTGATTCCCCAGTAGAGGAACCCGAATATGAACAGCACGATTGCCGTCAGACCGATGCCTGCGATGGTTTTGGCCATGGTTGGAAACTCCTTCGTTGTTATCAGTGCGCGCCGCCTTCGACGCTTCAGTCGTATGTACAGACCCCCTGGTCGATAACGATGTCGCCGTGCTGGTTCGCGGTTCGAAATATCGACTTTCCGGCGTCGGCCCACATGGACACCGTGAGTGCATCGCCCGGGATGACCGGCCTCGAGAACCGTGCGTTCATGGACCGGAACCTGGCCGGATCGCCGCCGCAAAGCGAGTGCAACAACGCGCGCCCGGTGAAACCGTAGGTGCACAAACCGTGCAGTATTGGCCGGTCGAAGCCTCCTAGCGCCGCGAACGACGGGTCGGTATGTAGCGGGTTGTGATCGCCCGACAGCCGGTAGGTCAGTGCCTGGTCTTCGCGGGTCCGGTAGGTGACCTGGTGGGTCGGCTCAGAATCGGGAAACGCGGTCCTGCCGGAAGGCCCGCGGTCGCCGCCCCAACCGCCTTCGCCGCGGCAGAACAGGCTTGAGCGCGTCCTGAGCAGTGGTTTCCCCGTCGCCGCGTTGACCGCCTCGGATTCCGTCTCGATCACGGCGGCATTGCGCTTGTCCCAGATGGCGGCGATACGCCCCCGGCTTTCCAGTTCTCCGTCGGGTGGAATCTCGTCGAACAGCTCGATGCCCTGTTCGCCATGCACCATTAACGCCGGATTGAAGCTTCCGGCTGCCCCCAGCGGCGTGCCGCCGCCGCCGATGATGACCGCGAAAGTCGGGAATACCCGCTGCGGCGTATCCGTCGTGTTCTCCGTTGTAAAGGAAAGTTCGTCGACGCCGGCGCCGATCCCGACCGCATACAGGAGCGCGTCCTTCGAGGTCCAACTGCGCGACACCGGCCCACCGCTGGCACCGACCGCGTCAGGATCTATTGGCATGATTCTCCCTCATGATGTCGTTGGGGCGCCGCTCTGCTCGTGGCTTGCGAACCTTATCAGCATTGCGGTTCGTCATGGTGGGAGACCGGTAGGGTATCTCGTGCCTCCGGTGATCTGTCGCGCCTTTTCGGTGTCGTACCACCATGCGTCGTGCTGTGGTGGACTGTAGACGGCGCTGTCTTCGCGTTCGGGACGCCCGAACTTGTCCCAGTACACGATGCGCGGCTCGTGCATGGTCTCAAGCAGTATGTTGTAGAAGCGCCACAGCAGCACTCGATCAAGGGCCCGGCAGGCGTCCGTGATCGCGGCGAGCGTCTCGGCGCTTTCCGCGCGATCGACCAACGTGTCCACCACCGGATCGCTGATCCCCGCCAGGTTGCCGCTCACGGGCTCTCCTGCGCCGTGGGAGGCGAAGTAGTTCCGGAGCTGTCTCGTGGGCGGCGACACGAAGCCGTGTTCCCGCAACACGGCGTCGAACTCCCGCTTGGCCGTCAGGTTGAAAAAAAGCGCGTCGTCGGCGACACGGATACGCGCGTCTATCCCCAATCGCCGGAGCGAGTCGACATAGGGCAGCAACATGCGCTCGTCGGCGGGCGTCCGGACGAGCAGTCGCAGCGTGAAAGGCTTGCCCTCGCCATCCACCAGCGCACCGTTGGCCGTTCGCCATCCCGCCGCTCGGAGAAGTTGCCGCGCACGCCGCAGCGCAGATCGATTGCCTCCAGTGCCGCCGGAACTCGGCAGTTCAAAGACATCGTTGAATACCCGCTCCGGGACCTGTCCCCGGAAGCGTTGCAGTATCTCCAGTTCCGAACCGGTGGGGACGCCTCGTGCGGCGAATCGCGAATTGGCGAAATAGCTCTCCGCGCGTTCGTACAGGCCGTGGTGATACACCCGGTTCTGCCAGTCGAAGTCCAACGCCAGCGTCAGGGCTTCCCGCACGCGAATATCCGAGAGTTGGGGCCTGCGCGTGTTGAGCGTGATGGCCCGTTGTGCCCCGCTGAGGAGCCGCCAGCGGATAGTGTCCCTCTTGAACCGGTCGGCGGTGCCATACGAAATCCAGTGCTGGATGTCCGCCTCAAGCCGAAAGTCGAACAGTCCCTTGCGGAAGGCCTCGCGCGCGATCGTGTTGTCCCGGTACAGGTCGTAGCGGATCTCGTCGAAGTTGTGCCGGCCCAGCTTGACGGGGAGGTGGCGTCCCCAGTAGTCCCGCACGCGTTCGTACCGCACGTGGGATCGATCATGGCCGGCCACGCGATACGGCCCACTCCCGAGCGGCGGGATGGAGGTCGTGGCAGCCGGATTCCGGCCCTTCCAGTAATGTGCGGGAAGTATGCTCACGTAGGCGAGCCACTGCAGGTCGGTGGTGCCAAACCTGTGCTTGTGGTGAAACGCGACCCCGCGGGGGCCGGTGGTCTCCACCGCCGAGAGCCAGCCCATGTAGAGCTTGCCCTGGACTGTGCCGAGCACGTGATCGAACGTGAACTTCACGTCCAGCGGCGTGATTGGCGCGCCATCGTGCCAGCGGGCGTCGGGATGCAGTCGAACGTGCAGCGAACGGCCGTCGGGAGAGAGCGCCATGCCTTGCGCCAGGTGTCCGTAAAAGCTGCCCAACTCGTCGCCCGCGCGGTGCAGGAGGTAATCGTAGGTGCGGTTCATGCCCGGCGCGGGGACCACGTCCTCGTCCCAGACATCGGAGAAGTTCCGGATCGGGGCGTTGGTGGAGAGCCGCAGCACGCCCCCCTTGGGCGCATCGGGGTTCATGTAGTCGAAACCCCGAAAATCCGCCGGATACTTCAGTTCGTGGATGAGGGAAATGCCGTGACGAAACTCAAGCGGCTGCTCTTCCGCGGCGGGGGCAAGGGCCGCCGCGAAGGGGAATAGCCAGCAGACGGCAGAGGGGCTTCTCAACGACTGGCAAGCCTTGCCAGGCGCTTGAGCGTCGGCGCGAACCGTTCGCCGATGCGGATGTAGCCGGCCGCGTTCGGATGCAGGTCGTCGGGCAGGTCGTCTGCGTCCCCGGCCCCGAACAGCGTGAGTCCGTCGAGGTAGTAGAGGTGCTCGTCACCCGACCTTCGCCGCGTATCGACCACTTCGGCGATGATCTCGCGGACGCGCTGTAGCGACATGCAGCCGTTTCGGATCTCGTCATGGCCCTTGATGGCGTCGAATTTTCCGGTTGACGCATGGCGCATCATCGGCCCGGGACGCGTCTCGGCACCGGGGCAGAAGATAGGGGAAACCGCGATGATGGGCGTCTCGGGCTTGCCTTCGCGGACCGTATCGAGGAAGCCGTGCAGGGCGGGCACGAAAACCCGCTCCCGCATGGAGTCCGCATTGACGATGTTGATGCCGGTCTTGATGCTGACGATGTCGGCGTCGGCGTCGCGGATGGTGCGGGCGACGAACTGGTCCAGGTGGCATTGACCGGAGAGTCCGAGGTTCTGCATGGCGACGTTCGCCCGGCGCGCCGCCACCGCGGGCCAGATGTATGCGGGTTCTTCTGCTTCCCCGCACTGGCTGATGGAACTGCCGTAATGGATCCACCTGGCGCGGCCATCGGCAGCCATCGGCGCCAGTTCTGCTCCGTCGTCAACGATAAGCGTGCGCAACTCGATGGCGGCGTTGTGCGGTAGCCACAACTCGCAGTCGCTGGATGCGCCATCGAGGTCGGCGAACCAAATGGTGTCCGGTTCGCCGGGAACGAATTCAAAATCGCCCGGCGTCCGGGAACTGAGGATGATGTCGTTGCCGAGATTCGATTCCGCGGAATGGATCCGTCCGCCCGTCTCCAGGTTGAAGGTGACGGGCCTCCGCGGGCGGTCGGCCGTGTGCCTGGTCGTTGCAAGGAACGATAGCCCCAGTCGCCTCGTGTCTGTGCTGAACTGCAGTCGCACCCCGGAAGCCATGCGCGCCATCACGTCCACCGGCGCCGGCAGCTGCGGGCGCGCCCAGCCCGGAAGGCGCCTGGGAGATATGCCTTCCTCGCTGACATCAAAATCCATCGCGCCGTAGGCGCGCACGGTGTCCCCGAGCAGTTGTCTCACGGCCAGCGTCTGCGTCATGGCTGGTTGCGCTCGGCGTTTCGGGTCATGGGGTCCTTGAAGGGGCGATGGGCCGATTCGAGTATACGGGAGCCCGTGAGACCCCTACACGGAGATGTTCGTAACGGGAGCGACCGTATGCGCTACCAGGCGGTTCCGGCAGAAGCGGAAGTCTGCGCGAATCCGCTCGCCGCGAAGGACCGTCGGTAGCCAGATGCGATCGTTCTCCCACATTTCGTCGTAAGGAACTTCGTCGATGCGGCACCAGAAGGGGTCGGCTTCCGCCGTGAGCGCGGGAGTGCCGTCAAATTCCGAAGAAACGAATGCGAATCCCTCCATGGCCAAGCCCTCTGCCGGGTCGTCATAGCGCAGCAGCGCGCGGAGTTCGAGCGCCTGGACCCGGACGCCGACCTCTTCGGCGACCTCGCGAATCGCCGCCGCCTCGACCGACTCGCCCGCCTCGACCCGGCCTCCCGGCGCATTGATTTTCCCCGCTCCGTGACCGCGCAACTTGCGTATCAGGAGCACCGAGTCGCCGTGCAGGAGGTATACCAGCGTTGCGCGCTCCCCGGGTTCCCAGTCGCGGGGAATGCACGGGTCGCGGGGCATCCGCACTGGTGCTGCTAGGGCCTCTTCAGGGAGAACCCGGGACGCAGGACCGGCTCCACGCCGCCCACGCTGATCAGCGACTCCGCCATATCCCGAAGCGAGTCGTCGAGTTCGCGGTAGTCAATGCCGAACAGCGCCCGCGTCCGGTCGTTGCGCAGGTCGGTGCCGAAATAGACGGCCCTGCGTTCTCGTCTCCGGGCCAGCCCCGCTTCGTCCAGGTCTTCCGTCAGGTCGGGTGTGGCGTAGCCGAGTTCGGGCAACAGCCGGTCGATGCGCGCGCACACTTCCTCGACATCGATTCTCTCCGCGTTGTAGGCGATGTAGCGATCGCCGTTGCCGACCATGACGCTTTCGAGGATGGCGATCTGGACTGCCGCAGTGTCGCGAACGTCGACCGTGTGCCAGGGCCGGTAGCCGTGTACGGCCGGGTTGCATTCCCCCAGCAGCATCCGCTTCATCAAGCCCTGCCAGGGACCTCTGTCGCCCTGGTGCGCCGACTGTATCGGTCCCACGTTGTCTGCGGGACAGCAGGTGATCGAGTCCCACATACCGCTCTGTTCCGCCGCTTCTGCGAACGTGTGTTCCGCCTGCTGCTTGCTCTGCGAGTAGCCGGAGAGCCTCGGATCTCCCTGGTCCGGATAGCGGTCTTCGTAGATGACGGGCCGTTTGACCATTTCATCGAAGTTCCGCTCGGAAACGACTGCTGCGATGCTGGAGGTGACAACAACCCGGTTGACGGAGTCCGACTCGTTGACGCTTTTGATAATGTGATCGCAGACCCCCTTGATGTATTCCGCGTTGCCATAGTCGTTGACGTGAGAGACGTGGGCGACCCCATGGCACCCCTTGAAGATGTCATCGAAACACCCGGGGTTGTTGAGGTCAGCCGAATGCAGGGTCAGCCGGCCTGAAACGTAACCGGGCATGGCCTTCAGGAAGCTGGTCTTGACCGCATCGCTTTCGTCGCGCACACAGGCCCGGACGCGGTAGCCACGGTCCAGCAGGCCCCTGACTACCCAACCGCCGATGAATCCTGCAGCGCCGGTGACGGCGATTGTGCCACCTCGTGGAACAGGTGCCATGGTCAAACCTCCCTACTTGTCCTGTTGCGGGGAAGCGGGCAAGCCTATCAGCCCGTGAACCAGGCGACGACTGTCCAGCAAATCGCCGCGAGGCCGGCGGCGACGGAGGCCTGGGGTATCTGCGTCTTGACATGGTCCATCAGGTCGCAGCCTGTGCATACGGAACTCAGCACGGTGGTGTCGGAGATGGGAGAACATTGATCGCCGTACACGCTGCCGTCCATGACGGCGGCGAAACAGAGGGTCATGAAGAGCTCGGGGTGGGAGAGTTCCTGGCCGGTGGCGATGGCCCAGGCGAGCGGCATGGCGAGCGGGAAAGCCACGGCATAGGTCCCCCAGCTTGTGCCAGTGGAAAAGGCGATGACCATGGTCATCACCTGGAGCAGCACGGGCAGCAGGAACCACGGAATGCTCTGGCCCAGCAGTTCCACGAGGTAGATGCCACCGCCGGTCTCCTGGCTGATGCCGCCGATGGTGATGGCGAGCAGGAGAATGACGGAACCCAGGACGACGCCCTTGAGGCCATCGTGTACCCCGGAGACGAGTGCGGTAAGCGACATCCCTTTGGCCAGGGCCATCCCGGCGGCGAGTAGCAGTGCGGCGCCGAAAGCCCATTGCACGTTGGGCGAGTCGTAGATGAGGAATGTGACGATGGCTATGCCGATGAGCGTGAACAGGGGCAGGAAGAACTCGAGCACATGCGGCGAGTAGCCTTCCGGGATGTTGCTGGCCTGCAGTTCCCTTGCGCTCAGGGGTTCGGCGCCTTCGGCGTCCAGAGCCCCGGTGGTGCGCGAGCGCTCCATGGCCGCGGCCATGCGCTTGCCGAGGAAAGGTGGCTTTTCGATGCTCAGCAAAAACGTGCCGAGCACGGCGAAGATGGCGTAGAAGCAGAACGGAACGCTTGAGAAAAAGAAAGCGATACGGTCCGCCTCGGTGGCGAGAAAAGTGACCCCGCCAACGAAGATGAACGCCTGCACGTAGCCGGGCCAGGCGTTGAACGCGAGCTGCGAGGCGATGGGTGACGCGGTTGAGTCGACGATGTAGGCCAGTTCCTCGTGGCTGATGCGCTCCTTGTCGGCGATGGGCTTCACCGTGGTACCGACCAGCACCGTGCTCACTGTCCCGCCCTGGAAAAAGATGACGCCGAGGAACCACGCGACGAGCTTCGCGGTGCGCGGACCCCGGACGAAACGGACGGTGATGAACTCCGCGAAAGCCTGCGCCGCGCCGGTGCGCGACCAGATTCCCATGAGGCCGCCCAGGAGCCAAAGATAGAGGAGCAGCAGTGCGGCGGACTTTGTCGTGGCAAGGGACGGAATCAACACTTCTCCCGTCAGGTCATAGAGGCCGAGGATGAGCGCCCCGGAGGCGATGCCGCCGAGCAGCGACGACACGGGTTCCCGGGTCAGCCAGCACAGAAGCACCGCGACCAGCGGCGGCAATAGCGACCAGAACCCCCAGTGCGCCTTTGCGATGCGCTGGTGGTAGACGGTCCGCATTTGCCCGTCGCGCATCTCCTGGCTCGCGACGAACTCTTCCTTCACCGGGGGTGCCTCGCCGGACTCCTGCAACCGCATCGGGTCCAGGCTGGAGTCGGCCACAGGCACGGCGTAGAAGTAGGCAGGTTTGCCTTCGAACAGGTAGTACAGCGCGCCGGTGTCGTCCGTATGCGCGTCGATGGAGATTTCCTCCACAGTCCAGTTGGGCGAGACGTGCAAGCCGACCAAAAATGACGCGATCATCGCGACCGCGAAGACGGCGAATTTCTGCATGCCTGCCGTCATGGGGGTGTAACTCCTTTTTCCAGGGATCTCCGCTCGCGGCGGGTCGCGTTCAGGTGGCTCAACCGAGCCGCATCCGCTCGACACCCACCAGTCGATCATAGAGGAAATACAGCGCGATCACGCAGACGAGCAGGATTCCGCCGAGCGCCGCGGCGAGTCCCCAGTTGAGAGACTGCTGCATGTGGTAGGCGATCATGTTGGATATGAGTTGACCGGTGCGGCCGCCGACAAGGGCTGGCGTGATGTAGTAGCCGATGGCGAGGATGAATACGAGCAGCGATCCCGCGCTGACCCCGGGAAGGGTCTGGGGCCAGTAAACTCGTACGAACGCCTGCGGGAAGCTCGCCCCCAGGGCCTCTGCGGCACGCATGTACTGGGGTGGTATCGTGCGCATGATCGAGTACAGCGGCAGCACCATGAACGGCAACAGTACGTGGGTCATCGCGACCACCGTGCCGGTCATGTTGTAGATCATCGAGAGACGTTCGTCGTCGCCGATCAACCCGACCGTCACCAGGATGTCGTTCACCACCCCCTGGGACTGCAGCAGGACGATCCAGGACGTGGTGCGCACGAGCAGGGATGTCCAGAACGGGACCAGCACGAGCAGCAGCAGCAGATTCGCGCGCCCGGGCGGCGCCTGCGCGATGAAGTACGCGATGGGATAGCCGAGCACCAGGCATAGCGCCGTGATGCCGAGGCTGACGATGAGCGTGCGTGTCAGGAGCGGGACGTAGATGCGCAGTTCAGGTGGTTGCGGAACGATCTCGCCTTTGATCCCGCGATCGAGGTCCAGTGCGTGCAGGTAGTGTCTCGGCGTATATCGCTCGCCGGCGCGGCGAATGGCGAGCCAGGTTGTGATCTCGCTCCAGGCATCATCGAGACCGACCATCAGGTCGCGGCATGGCGTCCCTGCTTCGGCTGCGGGTGGACCGGTCAGGAAGCAGGGGTCGCCGGCGGATTCGGCCAGATTCTCCAGTCTGCGGGCACTCCGCGTGATGACGCTGCGCAGCCCTCCCTGGACCCGGTTGATGCGGGTTGCGACCCGTCCCAGCGCACGGGTCTCCCGCGCAGCCACGAACTCGTGGGCGGCGGCCTGGAATACGCGCTCGCCGGGCGTCCCATCCCCGTCCCAGTCGGCCAGCGCGCGGATCGTTTCAGGGATCGCGTCCGCGACCACGGGTTCCTGGACGCTGCGCATCAACATCGCACCGAGGGGAGCGATGAAGGTCACGCCGATGAACGCGAGCAACGGAAGCACAAGTGCCCAGGCGCGCAACCCGGCGTCGTTTCGGCTGATGCGTGGCATCACTGGCAGCTGCTACAGGTTCACCCCAAGGTGCACATAATAGCTGCCGCCGTTGAAACCGGCCGGATGATTCAGCGGAAAGTCGGCGCCATAGTAGCCGGACAGGCCAGCGAACTGGTGCATGGCGGGTTGTTCGTCGAACAGGTTCCTGACGCCGAAAGCAATCTCGTACGCAGCGGAAAACGCCCGGGTCAGTTCCGCGTCCACGACGCGCATCGAAGGTGTGGTGATGCCGATGGACTCGCTATTGAACAGGTGCTCGTACACGTCGCCGTAATGGTTCATCCGAAGCCAGCCACGCCAGTTGCCCCGGACGTAGTCGACGGTGACGCTCACGCGGTTTTCGGGCAGGCCGTCTTCCAGTTCTTTCTCGCTGGCAAGCGACAGCGTGGCGCCTCGGTCGATGACATCCGTGCGCGTCACGTTGCCCGCGAGAGCGAGGTTGACCCGTCCCCCGATCCAGTCGAAGCCCGTCTGGGCCGTCAGGTCCAGGCCGGTGGTTTCCGTATCGATGTCGTTCACGAAGAAGGACACTGCGGTAACGGTTCCGGCGCCGACGAACCCGGCCGCGATGAGATCCATCCGGTCCTGGGCGCTCAGGCTCTGCTGGGTCAGCGCGATCCGACCGTCCACGTCAATTCGGAACCAGTCCAGCGTGACGTCTACCTGGCCAAGCGAGAAGAGGGCCCCGATGCCCCAGTGCACAGACTCTTCCGGTGACAACTGCTGGCCGCCCTTGAGCATGGCCAACGGATCTGTCGGCGGCAGGGTGAGAGACTCCGTCAACTGACCATCCACGATCACCGTGGCGGCGCGTCGAAGACTGCTCTGCCCGATGGACGGAGCGCGAAAACCCGTGCCGATCGCGACCCGCACGGCAAGGCCGTCTGCAACGTCGAAACGGCTCGCCAGTTTGCCGTTTGCCGTGCTGCCGAAGTCGCTGAACCGCTCGTATCGTAGTGCCGCGTCCGCGAGCCACAGCTCGGTCATGTCGACCGACAGATCGACGTATGCGGATACGCTTTCCCGGTTGAACTTGCCGGCAACGTCGGCGCTGAAGCCCTGAAAGCCGTTGGATCCGACCGAGAAACCCTGATTCTCGAAGCCACCAGGCGCCCAGGATTCCGTATCGCCGGCGACCATCTCAAAGACTTCCTTGTGATGCTGCGCGCCGAACGCCACGTTGAGGTCGGAAGCCGCACCGACATCCACCGGCCACGTAAAGTCCGCATTGGCAAGGCGTTCGAACTGAATCTGCGAGCCGAGATCGAACGCTACTGGCGTGTTCGGGCCATATGACGCGTTGACGGTGTTGCGTATGCGATAGACGATCTCGTTGCGTCCCGCGGATACGCTGAAGTCGTAGTTGAGGCCGCCCGTACGGGTGCCGCGCCAGCCGGCGGCGAGGGATGCGTCGCCGACTTCGCCGCCGAAGCGGGGCGTGAACCCTCCGGGAAACCATTGGGTGAACACAAAGCAGTTCGGATCAGCCATGACGGCATTTCGAGCGTCGGGGTCTGCAAGGCCGCCACCGACGGGTACCTTTCGACAGGGCATGTCGTCATCCGGCGTCAGGTCGGCGACCAGCAGATTGTCCCCGGAGGCATCTGCGAACACGCCCTTGCGGGTATTCGGATTGCGGTAGTAGAAACTGCCATCGACTTCGCGTGCCGACCAGATTCCGAAGCCGTACAGGTCGCCGATTCCAGTCTGCATGGCGGCGTTCACGAGAACCTTGAAGTCGCCCTCGATGTCTGGAGATCCCCAGATCACGACGGGATCCGCGATGTCGGTATAGCCGTTTTCGACCAGGTAGGTGGCCTGCGGATCCTGGGAGCCTCGGCTCGTCGGTGCGCTGTCCTTGAGTTCGAAGCTCATTGTGGCGAAGCCATCGCTTCCGACATTGGTGCCGAAAGCACCGGAGAGCATGATCTGGTCGCCGTCGCCGACGAAGGTCGAACCGTACTGCGCCTGCAGGCGCCGGGCATCAGGATCGTCTTCGAGAACGAAGTTCATTACGCCAGCCACGGCATCTGAGCCGTACTGCGCGGATGCGCCGTTACGCAAGACTTCGACCTGTTTCAGCGCGATCCCCGCGAGCGGCACGATATCGACCGCCTGCGCGCCCTTGTTGATGCCCGACACGAACTCGCCGATGACGGCCCCCCGGTGACGGCGCTTGCCGTTGACCAGAACCAGCGTGTTGTCCGCGGGCAGTCCGCGCATATTGGCCGGCCGAATCAGTGTCGCGGCATCGCTGATGGGTTCGCGGGCGACGTTGTAGGACGGTACCAGGGAGGCGAGCGTGTCGAGGATGTCGCCATCACCCTGGGCGTTCAGCCTTTCGGCATCGAGTACATCGACGGGAACGGCCAGACCGTGAACGTCGCGCGAGGCGCGCCGGGTCCCGACGACCACCACTTCCTCAATCGCCACTTCGCCCGATCCGTTGGGTGCCTGGCCATGGGCAGGAGAGATAGCGAGGGAAAACACAACAGCCTGAGCAATCCGGCACATAGACGCGCTCCCCAAGCGATTGATATTCCTTGATTGTAGCGACGGCCATAGGCCGCAGCCCGCGCTATAGGAAATCGGTATGGTTGGCCACTTTGGGCTGTTCCGCCAGTGCTCAAGATGTGTTCCAATGCCGCATCCGAGCGATGGTGGAGAGGGACATCAAGTTCCACATCAAAACCCACGGCTGCCAGATGAACGTCTACGACTCGTCGCGGATGGCCGACCTGCTGCGCGACAGCCACGGCGCCGTGGCGGTGGAGGATCCGGGCGAGGCCGACGTGCTGCTGCTGAACACCTGCTCGATCCGGGAGAAGGCGCAGGAAAAGGTCTTTCACCAGCTTGGCCGCTGGAAACAGCTCAAGGCCCGGCGGCCGCACGTGCTGATCGGCGTGGGCGGTTGCGTCGCGAGCCAGGAGGGCGATGCCATTAGTGCCCGGGCACCGTATGTGGATGTGGTATTCGGCCCGCAGACGCTGCACCGGCTGCCTGAACTTCTCGATGCCGCCGAGCGCTCGAAGCGGACGGTCGTCGACATCAGCTTTCCGGAGATCGAGAAGTTCGACCGCCTGCCGGAACCCCGCGCGGAAGGCCCGTCCGCCTTCGTGTCGGTGATGGAAGGATGCAGCAAGTACTGCACTTTCTGCGTCGTCCCGTACACCCGCGGCGAGGAGGTGAGCCGTCCCGTAGAAGACGTCATGACCGAGGTCATCGCACTGAGCCGCCAGGGCGTGCGCGAGATCAATTTCCTCGGCCAGAACGTCAACGCGTACCGTGGTGCCATCGGGGGCGGCACGGCCGACCTGGCGGAACTCATTCTTTACGCATCTGAAATCGATGGCATCGACCGCATCCGGTTCACGACGTCCCACCCGGTGGAGTTCGGTGACACGCTGATCGAAGCCTACCGGGACATTCCGGAACTCGTCAGCCACCTTCACCTGCCGGTCCAGGCCGGGTCGGACCGGGTCCTCGCATTGATGAAACGGGGCCACACGGTGCTTGAGTACAAGCAGAAGATTCGGCGCCTGCGAGAGGCGCGTCCGGGCATCGCGCTGTCCTCGGACTTCATCGTCGGGTTTCCGGGCGAGAGCGACCGTGATTTCGAGCAGACGCTCGCCCTAGTCGAGGAACTCAACTACGACATCTCATTCAGCTTCATATACAGCCCGCGGCCTGGGACGCCTGCGGCGAGTCTGCCGGACGGGACGCCGGCGAGCGTCAAGCGGCATCGCCTGGCGATTCTCCAGGATCTCCTGCGCCGCCAGGCGCATGCGCATGCCCAGGCGATGGTCGGTAGCGTACAGCGCGTGCTGGTGACCGGGCGGTCAAAGCGCGATCCCGGCCAACTCCAGGGGCGCACAGAGAACAACCGCGTCGTGAACTTCCGCGCCGCCGACGCCTTGACCGGCGAATTTACCGACGTGCACATCGACGAAGCCCTGCCGAACTCGCTCCGCGGCGTCCTCGTCCATGCGTCCGTTGACACGGTGAGGCGGGCCGATATGCTTGCTCCCGGGGCACGGACATAAGGCACTCTTGAGCGACGATCCATCGCCGGTGGTGGCACTCACCACGCACGTCAACCTGGAACCCAACGATACGCGCCGGTTGGCGGCCTTGTGCGGTCCGTTGGACCAGAACCTGAAGCAACTGGAAACGAGGCTCGGGATTCGGATCAAGAATCGCGGCAACCAGTTCCAGATCAGTGGGCCCAGGATGCGGGTTCGCGCCGCCCGCGCATTGCTTTCGGAACTCTACGTCGAAACGAAAGGATCGGACGTTATCGCGCCGGACACCGTGCATCTCTACCTTCAGGAGTCCGGCGTCGAGGAACTCCTGGCGGACGGCGAAGCCGTCGAGCATCGCCCACTCATCCGTACCCGGCGCAACACCGTCAAGCCCCGGGGCGGCAACCAGCAGAATTACGTCGAGTTGATCCGGTCGTGCGACGTGAACTTCGGCGTCGGGCCGGCGGGCACCGGCAAGACCTATCTCGCTGTCGCCTGCGCCGTGGAGGCGCTGGAGAACCAGGAAGTGCGCCGCATAGTGCTGGTGAGACCGGCGGTGGAGGCGGGCGAGAAACTCGGGTTTCTACCGGGAGACCTCGCGCAGAAGATCGATCCGTACCTGCGGCCGCTCTACGACGCGCTCTACGAGATGCTCGGGATGGATCGCGTGGACAGGTACATCGAGCGCAACGTCATCGAGGTCGCCCCGCTTGCCTACATGCGCGGACGCACCCTGAATAACGCCTTCATCATCCTGGACGAGAGCCAGAACACGACCATCGAGCAGATGAAGATGTTCCTGACACGAATCGGTTTTGGCTCCACTGCGGTCATCACCGGGGACATTACGCAGATCGACCTGGCGGGAGAGCGTTCCGGCCTGGTGCACGTGCTGAACGTCCTGAAGGAGGTGGAGGGCCTGAGCTTCACTCGTTTCGGATCGAAGGATGTCGTCCGCCATCCGGTCGTGCAGCGTATCGTCGAAGCGTACGCCCGGGACGACGCGAGAAAGCGCGGTGGGCAGGACGGCGGACAGGACAAGCGAGGCGGGGCGGCGTGAATGCCGCCACAACGCGTGACGCTCCGGAGTTGCCCCGGATCGATGTACAGGTCGCGGCGTCACCGTCGCCTTCCGGCAACGCCTTGATGGCCTGGGCCAGGGCCGCCCTGGCGGACGACGGCCGCAGGCTCTGTATTCGCGTGGTCGATGAGAACGAGGCACGGGAGCTGAACGCGCGTTTTCGCGACCGCGTCGAGTCCACGAACGTGCTTTCGTTTCCGGCGGAACTTCCCGATGTCCTGGGGGATGTCGCGGTGTGTGCGCCTGTGGTCGCACGCGAGGCGAAGGCGCAGCACAAGTCGGTCGATGCGCACTTCGCGCACATGGTCGTCCACGGCGTACTGCATCTCAGGGGCATGGACCACGGTACCGAGGCGCAGGCGCGGGAGATGGAGGCGGCCGAAATCGAAATCCTGCGTGCAT
Source organism: Gammaproteobacteria bacterium (assembly GCA_028821515.1). GTDB lineage: Bacteria > Pseudomonadota > Gammaproteobacteria > Pseudomonadales > Azotimanducaceae > VXNE01. Next base: position 26,176 of record JAPPGA010000034.1, read on the forward strand.
TCGGCTTTGGCGACCCTTACAGCGCTGCGGTCGACGCATGCTGAACAGCTTCAAGCCAGAACAGGGCCCGGTCTGACGACCCCGACGGACCAGGAGAAACGCGAGGGCGGCCGCAGATTCCCGCTCGCCAGAATCATCGAGGCGATCTTTACCCGTCCCGCCGCCCGCCATGCCCGTCCCGCAGCGAGCCTTGCGGCGGGTGCCCTGCTGCCTTTCGGGCTTGCCCCCTACGACCTCTGGCCGCTCACACTGGTTTCCGCGGCCGGGTTGTATTGGGTGCTGACCCGCGAGAGCGCCAGGCCGTTACTCGACGGCTGGCTGTTCGGAGTCGGGAAGTACGGGCTTGGCGCTTCCTGGATCTATGTGAGCATAAACGTGTACGGGGATGCTGCGCCGCTGTTGGCGGGATTCCTGGTTGCCGTGTTCGTCGCGGGCATGGCGCTCTTCCACGCTGCGGCAGCATGGCTCTTCGTGCGCCTGCGTCCGCGGAACGCGACCGTCGGCGCGGTCTGGTTCGCAACGGTCTGGGTGCTGCTTGAGTGGCTCCTTACCTGGTTCCTTACGGGGTTCCCCTGGCTGTTCGCCGGTTACGCGATGCTCGATACGCCGCTCGAGGTGCTGGCCCCCGTGGGCGGGGTGCTGCTGGTGAGCTTTGCGGCAGTGCTGACTGCGGCGTGCCTGGTCTCCTGGCGAAGCTGGATATCCTGTACCTTGGCCGCGGTGCCCTGGATCGCCGCCTGGCTCATCGCCAGCCTGACCTGGACCGAAACCGGCCAGGCGCACCGGGTCGCGCTGGTGCAGGGCGACATTCCCCAGGAAATAAAGTGGCAGCCCGATGCGGGAATGACCTTCGAGCGCTATGCGTCGTTGTCAGGGCCGTTCTGGGACCGCGATCTCGTTGTCTGGTCGGAAGCCGTCCTATACGCCGGTACCGGGGGCGCCCGGGAGTTTCTTGCTGCGATGTCGGCGCGCGCCGAGGGCGCTCTCCTGCTTGGTGTCGCGACGCGGGAGGAAGAGCCCGGAGGCGCGATGTACTACAACGCGGCGATGGCCACCGGTGCGGGAAGCGGCCTTTACCGGAAGCAGCGCCTGGTGCCGTTTGGAGACTACGTACCGTTTCAGGGCGTACTGCGTGGCCTTATCGGGTTTTTCGATCTGCCCATGTCGTCCTTGAGCCCCGGCGAGTCGGGACAGCCACCGCTGCGCGGCGCGAACGGCATCGCGCTGGGCATGGCGATCTGTTACGAAATCGCCTACCCGGAGTTGGTGCGGGAACAGGCAAAAGGGGCGGATGCACTGGTCACGATAAGTAACGACACCTGGTTCGGAGAATCCATCGGGCCGCTGCAACACATACAGATCGCCCGCATGCGGGCGCTGGAGAACGGCCGTTACGTGCTGCGGGCGACAAACAACGGGGTCACCGCCATAGTCGACGGGAGGGGCCGGGTCACGGCTGCACTGCCGCAGTTCGAGCCGGGGGTGTTGGCCGGCGAGTTCCATCGGATGAGCGGTACAACGCCGTTCGCCCGGTTCGGTTCGATGCTGGTCGTTACACCGTTGATCCTGTTTCTCGCCGCCGTTGTTGGTGGTAGGGTTGCGGCCCGATTTTCCAGTAACGGCAACGCACCGTGACCGTCCAGATGGACCGCTACGATCACCGCGCGGTCGAGCGCAAGTGGCAGGAGGAATGGGAGCGGCGTGGCGTGAATCTCTTCACTGAAGAGGATCTGCGCAACGCCAGCGACCCCTACTACAACCTGATGATGTTTCCCTATCCATCGGCGGATGGGCTGCACATCGGCAACATCTTCGCGTACACCGGCGCGGACGTGAACGGCCGCTACTGGCGGCTGCGCGGCAAGGACGTGTTCGAACCGATCGGGTTCGACGCGTTCGGCATCCACTCGGAGAACTACGCGCTCAAGGTGGGGGCCAATCCGAACGATCTCATCCCGCAGAACGTCGCCAACTTCACCCGGGTCCTGCGCCAATTCGGCGGCATGTACGACTGGAACCACGAGGTGAACACTACGCGCGTCGACTACTACAGGTGGACGCAGTGGGTTTTCCTGAAGCTCTTCCACGGTGGCCTCGTGGAACGCCGCGAAGCGCCGGCGAACTGGTGTCCTTCCTGCAAGACCGTGCTCGCCAACGAGCAGGTGATCCAGGGACTCTGCGAGCGCTGCGACTCGCCGGTGGAGCAGCGCTCCCTGCCGCAATGGTTCTTCAGGATCACGCGCTATGCCGAGCGGTTGCTCGACAACATCGAGGGCCTCGACTGGTCGGAAGTCACCAAGAAGGCGCAGACCAACTGGATCGGTCGCAGCGAGGGCGCGCGAATCGACTTCCCGGTGGCGGACCACGACGCCGAGATCAGCGTCTTCACCACCCGTCCCGACACCCTCTTCGGTGCGACCTACATGGTGTTGGCGCCGGAGCATCCGCTGGTGGATCCGCTGACCACGGGGGACAGGTGGGCGGATGTCGAGGAATACAGGACACAGGTCACGGCCCGCGACCTCGTCGAGCGGCAGAAAGTCGACAAGGAAAAGACCGGGGTCTTCCTCGGCAGTTATGCCATCAACCCGGCGACGGATGCGCGTATCCCGATCTGGATCGCGGACTACGTGCTCATGGAGTACGGAGCGGGCGCGATCATGGCCGTGCCCGGACACGATACGCGGGACTTCGAGTTCGCCGAGACCTTCGACCTGCCCATCGTGCGTGTGATCGCGCCCGCCGAAGAAGACGCTTCGAGTCCGTTGGCCGAGGCCTACGTCGGCGACGGGGTAATGGTCAACTCCGGTCGCTTCGACGGCTTGTCGGTGGCGAAAGGTAAACGGGCCGTCGTCGACTGGCTGGCGGACGAAAAGGATGCGGCGCGCCCGCATGTGAACTACCGCCTGCACGACTGGTGCGTCTCGCGCCAGCGATACTGGGGTCCGCCCATCCCCATCATTCACTGTGAGTCTTGCGGCGCTGTGCCCGTGCCCGAGTCAGACCTGCCGGTGGAGTTGCCGTATCTCAAGGACTTCAGGCCGGACGATTCGGGTGTCAGCCCGCTGCGCCGGGCAACGGAATTCTACGAGACGACCTGCCCGAACTGCGGATCGAAGGCGCATCGCGACACCGACGTGACCGACAACTTCCTCTGCAGTGGCTGGTACTTCCTGCGTTATCCAAGTGCGGATCGGGACGACCTGGCGGTGGATCCAGAACTGACCGGCAAGTGGCTTCCGGTGGACAGCTACATCGGTGGCAACGAGCATGCCGTACTGCACCTCATGTATGCACGGTTCCTCACCATGGCCCTGAACGACGTGGGCGTGCTCGACTTCGACGAACCGTTCACCCGTTTCAGGGCCCACGGGCTGGTCCTGAGCGAAGGACGCAAGATGTCGAAGAGCCGCGGGGCCGTCGTGTTGCCGAATGACATCATCGACCGTTACGGTGCGGACACCATGCGCCTTTACCTGCTGTTCCTCGGTCCCTACGAGCAGGGCGGCGACTGGCAGTCGAAAGGCCTGCAGGGTCCGCGCGGCTTCCTCAACCGGCTCTGGCAGAGCGTGCTCGCGAGCGAGGAAGGCCCGCCGGACAGCGAAGTCGAGCGGGAACTCCACAGGACCATCAAGCAGGTCACGGAACAGACGCCTGCGCTTCAGTTCAACACGGCCATCGCCGCGATGATGGGGTACCTGAATACGGTGAGAGCGAGAGGGCGGACGCCGGCAAGAAGCGAACTGGAACCACTGCTGCTCATGCTCGCGCCGTATGCGCCACACGTCGCGGAAGAGCTTTACGCGCGCATGGGTCATGCGGGCGGGATCTTCGGCAACGCGGCGTGGCCGGATTACGACCCGGGCAAGCTCGTCGGGGAGACATTGGAAATTCCCGTGCAGGTCAACGGGAGGCTGCGCGGAGTCATTGAAATGCCGCGCGACGCTTCCGAGGACGACGTGCTCAAGGCGGCGAGGGAGAACGAGAACGTGGCTCGGCACCTCGCGGCCGCAACCGTGCGCAAGGCGATATTCGTTCCTGGCAAACTGCTCAACCTGGTCGTGGGGTGACGCCGTTGGCGCGGACCGGACCGGCTCAGAAGGCGATGCGCAAGAATGATTGGCTCGCCCGGGCGGTCCTGCTGATGGTCGCGTTCCTGGCTGCGGGCTGCGGTTTCCAGTTGCGTTCCTGGGACCTGCCGTCTGCGTTCCAGAGCGCGCATATCGCTGCCGACGCCAGCGTCACCATCGATGCCGGGCTACGCCGGGCGCTTGAACAGGCCGGGCTCGTGCTGGCGGTCGACCAGTCCGATGCCGGCGCCGTCATCCGGTTGTCCGACCAGCGTGAACTGCGACGGGGCGTTTCCACGACCCGGGGTGCCAGGACGGCGGAATACGAAATGACGCTGAGCCTCGTGTTCGCCGCACAGGACGGCGAGGGCAATGAGGTCGTGAGCGAGCGCAGGATCAGCGCCGATCGGACGTTTCGCCTCGATCAGAACAACCCGGCGGCGACGCGCGAGGAACAGGCGCTCATAGCGCTGGAGCTCGAGAACGAACTGGTGCAACAGATCATGCTCACCCTGAGCGCCGTATCGCGTGCAGATCAGACCTAGAGACCTGGAGCGGAACCTGGCGGGCGGCCTGATGCCCGTCTACCTGGTTACCGGCGACGAGACGCTGCTGGTGGAGGAAGCCTGCGCGTCAATCGTGGAGGCGGCTGCCGCGCGCGGGTTCACCGAGCGGAAGGTGATCGACGAAGGCAACTCGACGGACTGGGACGCGATACTGGCTGAAACCGCCAACCAGTCGCTGTTCGCCGAACGCCGCGTGCTTGACCTGCGGATCCCGCCAAGGGGCTTCGACCGGAACGCCTCGGATGCGCTGCGCCATTACCTGGCAAGCCCGTTCGACGACGTGCTGCTGCTCATTCGGACCGGGAGACTACAAGCGCGGCAAAGATCGGCCGCCTGGTTCAAGGCCATCGATGCCGCCGGTGCGGTGCTGCTCGTCTGGCCGCTTGCCGCACGGGAGTTGCCGGGCTGGCTCGGGAGCCGTTGCCGCGCCGCGAACATCGAGTTGACCCGCGATGCGATCGCACTGCTTGCGGACCGGGTGGAGGGAAACCTTCTCGCCGCCGCCCAGGAAATAGAGAAGCTCAAGCTCGCCGGCGTTCAGTCGCCTGTGGATGCCGAGACGTTACGGGCCGCGGTGAACGACGCGTCGCACTTCAATACGTTTGAGCTGATCGACGCGGCCTTCGACGGCAAGCCTGCGCGTGTACGGAAGATGGTGCGCGTGCTGCGCCAGGAGGGCACGCCGGTATTCATGGTTCTCGGAGCGGTCAACTCCCAACTCCGCAATGCGCTGCGTCACGCCACGGGCGCGCGCGTTTATGTGCCGCGGCAACGTCTCCGCTCCCTGAACGGCCTACGTGATCGCCTCGGCATCGGTGGCCTGGAACACGCGCTGTCCGAGTGCGCGCTGCTCGACATGCAGGCCAAGGGCGCGCTGCGCGGGGACGCCTGGCAGTCGCTCGAGCGAATCCTGGTGGCACTGGCGGGTGGCCGCACCCGCACATTGGCAAAGGAGGCCGAGTACCTGCGCTATCCGCTCCGTTGACGGGGAACCCTCATTCGGTTGCGTGATCGAAGACCGACGACTCGCACCGATTGATATGGCTAGTCTGACTAGATATGCTCTTTCCATGGAGGTGATCTACTCAGTCTACGAGGCAAAGGCGCGGTTCTCCGAGGTTATCCGGCAGGTTCGCGAGGGCAAGACAGTAACGGTCTCTTATCGCGGCGAACCGGTGGCGGAAATCAGCCCCATCGAGCGCCAGCAGATGCCGACACTTGAGCATCGGCTGGAGGACCTGGAAAGACAGGGCGCGCTGGTACGTTCACGCGCCAGGCACGCGCTTCGGCCTGTGGAGCGGCGAGAAGGGGCGTTGGCGCGCTTTCTCGCGGAGCGCCACGAATGAGCGTCGCCTATGTGGACAGTTCTGCGCTGGCAGCCATCGCTTTCGACGAGCCTCGCGCTTCGAAGTTGGCCAGCCGGATGGACGAATTCGACCGCCTCATATCTTCCAACCTGCTCGAAGCCGAACTCCGCGCTGCGTTCATGCGGGAGAGGCTGGAGTTCCAGGAGAGCATCGTTCTGGGCATCGACTGGATTCTGCCCGATAGAACCCTGGCCCCCGAATTCAAGACCGTCCTGCGCGCTGGCTATCTCCGCGGCGCCGACCTGTGGCATCTCGCCACCGCCCTGTACGTCTCTTCTGGCCGGCCCCGTCTTTCGTTTGCCACCCTCGATGCGCGGCAAGCCGGCGTGGCGGACGCGCTTGGCTTCGCGGTTCTTGGGGAGCCGTAATTCCGTTGTGGTCGGGGGAACAGCAGGCGCGCGATGCCAGCCGTAGAAATCAATCGCCAGTTTGCCCTCGCGCTTGAACGCATCGCCAGCGGCGGGGGTAATCTCTTCATTACGGGAAAGGCCGGAACCGGCAAGTCGACCCTGCTCGAGTACTATCGGGAGCACGCGGCAGAGACGCCCGTCATACTTGCGCCCACCGGAGTCGCCGCGCTCAACGTTGGCGGCGAGACCGTGCACCGCTTCTTCGGTTTCGGTATCGACGTCACGCCGGAGAAGGTGCGCAGCAGCCGGCGCAGGCCACGCCACCCGGGAATCTACAAGAAACTCAGGACCGTCATCATCGATGAGGCGTCCATGCTCCGGGCGGACCTGCTCGACTGCGTGGACATGTTCCTGCGCAAGCACGGGCCGAGCCCCGGCGCGCCGTTCGGCGGCGTGCAGATGGTGTTTGTCGGGGACCTTTATCAACTGCCACCGGTCGTCACCGGCGGCGAAAGGGAGATCTTCCGCAGCATCTACGAGACGCCGTACTTCTTCAGTGCCGGGGCATTGGCGGACAGCGATCTCGAGATCATCGAACTCGAAAAGGTCTACCGGCAGGAAGACGCGGAATTTGTCGCGCTGCTCAACAGCGTTCGCAACGACTCGGTGGACGATGCCGGCGTCGCACACCTGAACGCACGCGTCGATCCGGCTTTCGAACCGCCCGACGATGTGTTCGCCATTACCCTGACGACGACCAACCGCAATGCCGATCGCGTCAACGGCGACCGGCTCGCCTCCCTGCCCGGGAGGGGGTCGACCTCGATTGCGGAGATCTCCGGGGAATTTGGCCGAGAGCACTACCCGACGGCGCCGGAGCTCGCATTCAAGCCGGGCGCGCAGATCATGATGCTGAACAACGACTCCGTGGACCGGTGGGTCAACGGCAGCCTCGGCGTCATCGAGTCGGTCGCGGCGTGGGAGGAGGGCAGGCAAAGCGTGAAGATCCGCTTGCGAGGAGAGGCCGGGGCGGTGCATGTCGAGCCGCACACCTGGGAGGTGATCCGGTTTGTGCTGCAGGCGGGCGAAATCACTTCCGAGTCCGTCGGCCGCTTCACGCAGCTCCCGTTTCGCCTGGCCTGGGCGGTCACCATCCACAAGAGCCAGGGGAAGACCTTCGACAATGTCGTGATCGACCTTGAGCGCGGTGCTTTCGCTGCGGGGCAGACCTATGTTGCGCTGAGCCGGTGCACGTCGTTCGAGGGAATCGTGCTGAGGCGGCCGGTGAGGCGAAGTTCGATTCGCGCGGACTGGCGCATCCAGAAGTTCCTTACGGGGTATCGCTACCGGGAAGCCGAACAGGCCATGCCGGCATCGGAGAAAGCGGTGCTTATCCGGCGTGCGATCGAGGACGGTGCCGAGATCGAGATGACCTACCTCAAGGCCGACGATACGAGGAGTGAACGGCTTGTCCTGCCGTTGAGCGTCGGTCGGCAGTCATACGGTGGACGATCGTTTCTCGGCATGCGCGCCTTTTGCCGGATGCGGGGAGAGGAACGGATGTTCCGAGTAGACCGGATCCTGGCGCTCGAGACTCGATAGCGAACGCCCGGCTCTCAGTGTCTTGGTCCCGCGAGGGCGATCACACGTTCTTCAGATCGGCTCGAAACTGATCCGAAGCCGGTTGTCGGTTGCCTTCGCGACCTTCTCAAGCGTCTTGGTGGAAGGATGGCTGCGCCCACTCTCGAGACGTGCCACTACGGATTGCGTTGTCTTCATTCGTGCAGCGAGTTCGGCTTGGGTAAGCCGCGCGCGCGTACGTGCCTCGATGAGGCAACGGGACAGTTCGAACTCTGGTCCAAGCCGGTCGAACGCCTCCCGATAGTCGGCATCCGCGCTCCATTTCTCATGCAAGTCGTTGACCTTGGTCATCTCTTCACCATCTTGGCGCGCCGCAACGCCAGTTCTATTTCCCTTCGGGGCGTCTCGACACTCCAGCCCATCCACAACCTCCTTGCATAGCAAAATTGCTATCGCAACAACAATGTTGAGGATGCTGTGTTGGGATGAGCGCGGAACAGTGGCAGAAACCGCCGCGTAGTGTGAGAGATGAACCCGGCGTGGCGTCGGCCGATCCGGAGTCGGATTGCGTTCAGATGCGCAGTTCGATCCCGAATCCGGGCCCGTCGTGCACGGCGAGCATGCCTCCGTCGACCTGCTCCGGGGGTTCGATGAGGGTGCTGCGCCAATCCACCTCGCCCCACTGAAGTTCCAGGCTCTCCACGTTGGCGGCGGCGGCGCAGACCGAAAGCGCCACCGCCGTGGCCACCGGACCGCGTGCGTTGTGCGGGGAAATCGTGATTCCGTGCGTCTCCGCGGCACGGGCGATGTGCAGCATCTCCAGGACACCGCCGCAAAGCGTGATGTCGGGCATCAGGACGTCGACGGCGCGAGTCGTGATGAGCGGGAGGAAGCCGTCGAGCGCGAACCTTCGTTCTCCTCCCGCCAGGCGCTGGTCGACGGTGCCGCGCAGTTCCCGCATTCCTTCGACGTCATCGACAGGTAGCGGCTCTTCGTACCAGTCGAGTTCCACCGGCCGCAGCCTTTCGGCGACCGATACCGCGCGCGAGAAGTCGAAGGCGCTGTGGCAGTCGACCTTCACGGCTGTTTCCCCTCCAACGGCTGCACGAATCGCCAGCATGGCGTCGATTCCCGCAGTTGTCGCGATTTCGATGGCGTCGCGTCCGGCATCCGGGGGCGGGAAACCGTCGAACGGCGCCGCCTTGACTGCCTGGAACCCCGCGTCGCATGCAAGTGCCGCGCTTTCTGCGAACCCTTCCGGCACCCGATGCCTCGTCATTCGGTTGACGTTGGCGTAGAGGGGCACGGCGTCGCGGACACGCCCGCCCAGCAGTTCATGCACGGGCGCCCCGAGGAGCTTGCCGCGGATGTCCCAGAGCGCCTGTTCGATGGCGCTGAATGCGGAGGCCGAGCGAACGCCACCCGCTGCGGCTCGTGGCAGACCAGCACGCCGATAGGCTTGAATGGACAGCGAGTCTCCAAGCAGGCCATAGAACGATTCCAGGTCGGAGACTTCGGGGTCGCCGGCGGACGCTTCACCGAGTCCGCTGACACCGACATTGGTGGTGAGGCGCACAAAACGCCAGGTCGTGCGCTCGCTGACGGTGATGGGGAGGACCTCCATTCCGGTTACGCGGGGTTTCACGTCGTGGCGCTCTCCTGTCCGTCGAGCGAGTCGAGGAAATCCAGTATCGCCTCGTTTGTCCCCTCGGGATTCTCCTGCTGCGTCCAGTGGCCGACACCAGTGAAACTGACCACTTCTCCCAGGTTGGGAACCACGGCTCGCATCCTCTCTTCGTATCCCGGCATCGCGAGGGTCAGGTCGCGGTCGCCGGTGATGAACAGGGCCCGCTGTTCGATGTGTCTACCTGCAAACGGTGCCGAGAGTTCCCAGTTGCGGTCGATGTTGCGATACCAGTTGAGGCCGCCCCGGAAACCGGCGCGCAGGAATTCGTCGGTGAAATAGTCGAGATCTTCCTCCGTGAGCCAGTCGGGCAACGCCTCGGGTTCCGTCATCTGGTCGAGGAAGCCCGCCGTCTTTGGCAAGCGCCCAAAGGCGTTTTCGATGCCGGCGCCAGACGCGGAGTACAGCAGCATGCGCAGGGTCCGCCTGACATCCTTTTGCAGTTCGTGCTCGGCGACGCCCGGCGTCTGGAAGTAGAGCATGTAGAAGAAAGTGTCCCCGAACCTCTGCTTCATGAACGCCGTGGGTGCCCCCGGCGGCCGGGCGGTGGCGGGCACGCTCATCCCGACGACTGCGCGGAAGATGTCCGGACGCCACATGGCGGCGTTCCAGGCGACAGGTGCCCCCCAGTCGTGCCCGACGATTACGGCCTGGTCTTCGCCGAGCGCGTGCACGAGGCCGACGATGTCTCCGACGAGTTGGAACTGGGTATAGGAGGTAATGTCGGTGGGCGCATCCGTGCGTCCATAGCCACGCTGGTCTGGCGCGACCGCGTGATAGCCCCGCGCGGCGAGCGCCGGGAGTTGGTGGCGCCAGGAGTACCAGGACTCCGGAAAACCGTGGCAGAGGATCACCAGCGGGCCTTCCCCTGCTTCGGCGATGTGCATGTTGATGCCGTTCGTCTCGACGTCGCGGTGTCTGATTTCGCCCAAGTTCCGGCCTCCCGTTAGTGATTGGCCATTGTAGCGGGCGTTGTTGTTCCTGGAGATCGGTTCAGCAAATTCCTGTTCAGAACGTTTGTATCGAGTACAACTCGCTTAGCTCTCATCCGCCAGAAGCGCTTGCAGCTTTGCGTCGGTCAAGCCTCGATCTGACGCTTCCGCGCCCATGGCGTCCATCGTCGCCGGTAACCGTTCCCACGCGGCACGGCAGAGTCGTTCGTAGTGTTCGACTGACATCATCACTGCAACCGCGCGGCCGTTCCTGGTGACGCGCACAGGCGCGCGTTGGGCTGCATCGAGGAGTCGGCCGAACCGGTTTCTTGCGTTACGGGCTGTGGTTTCCAACATGGCGATTACGATGGCCAACCAAGGCAGGTAACCTTCGGTCACTCGGTGCTCACCGGTGTCCAGCGGATTGCGTCGGCGTAGATGACGGAGCCGGATCCGACGAGGTTCGATACCACGAATCGGACATCGGGCGTATCGACTTCGAAATCGCCCAGGTGGTTCCAGCCCCGCCCGGCGATGGACGCGTCGAATTCAACGGGTTGCTCGCGCTCACCGATGACGAGCTTCGTGTCGTACTGTCCCTGCCGATCAACGAACGGACCGCGTGCGGTTGGATCAACGGGCAGGTGGTAATCCAGTCGCCACGTACCGGTGGATGGCAGGGTCGCGGAGAAGATCGCCCGCGAATCTCCGTTCCCCGCCGCGCGCGCGGTGGTGCGGCGGTACTTGCCCCAGCCCCTGTTGCTTACCTGCCGAAGCCAGCCGGGTCCGCCCATGTGGAACGGTGGATTGAACAGGGGAAGGCCCTGGTCGTACTCGGTGTGGATCCCCGCGAGGCCAGCGAGGAAGCCGGCGTCGACCTGCTCCTCGTTGTCGGAGTCGATGGCGAATCCCGGATCGAGATCGTCAACGATCAGACCGGCGGAGGTCGGCGGACGCCAGTCACTCGGCCGCGAGCCATCGAAGGGTTCGAGATCGGTCGCTTCCTTGGCATCGACCTCTGGCAGCGGGAGGGTGACCCGCTGACGATTGAGTGAGAGGTAGGGGTGCAGGGCAAGGTTGGTGGGTGGCGAGGAGGTGATCATGCCCACCTCCACGGATGCGTTGGCGGCGACCCGAATCGGCTCGGTGGAGGACGTGCGCTCTTCCGTGATGCAGACCATTCGGAACAGTCCCGGGGCGGGTTCGTCGTTGCGCACGTGAACGAGCACCTGGTAGCGCGGGCTCCCGTCTGCATCGTCGGTGAGGCGCTGTACCTGTGCGCCGGAAGGCAGGAAACCGGGGAGATGCGTCTCGTCCAGCCAGGCCCCAAGCAGGCCATCGAGATCGATCGCAAGGTCGGCGGCGACCTGCACCAGGTCCTCGGCCGTGAAGTTCTGGCCCGTGAACCGGTCTCGCAGTTCGGCGAGCAGGGCAGCGGAGCGTACCGGTCCGAGGCCGTCATGGAGGACATTGGCGATGGACGTCGCCTTGAGCATAAGGGCGTTGAGGGCTCTCTCGGGGTCGGTGTCGACATCGAGTTGCGAGAGCGGCTCGGCAAGCGCCCGGTCCCACACGGAGGGCCGGCTGGTTGCGGCACGGTAAACGGCATCCGAGACAGATTGGGCCTGTCCGCCGAAGATGATCGTGGCCGCCGCCGGTGCGGCGTACTGGAAGTCCGCGACAATGCGATAGGCAGAGAAGTACCCCGGCCTGCCGGTCAACACCTGGTTGGCGAGACTGTCAAGGACGAAGTCCATCGCCACCGCTCCAGGGCCTGTAGCGCCGGTCTGGAAGCGCAGGAAATTCCGTGCGGCACCCGGAAACACGTTGCCGCCGGCGAAGTCGTTCGCGAGCGAACGCGCCAGCATGTCGATCTTGGCTGCGGCGACGCCGCCCTCCTGGTCTTTGAGTTCCTCCGTATCGATGAGATCGAAACGGGCGATGGGCAGGCTGAATTCGCGCAGCAGCAACATGCCGGGCTGCGCCAGCACCGTATCGAGGCGCCAGCCACCGCCGTAGCCGCGCAACCGCGACGGGATCTCCACCACGGTCAGCGCATCGTAGGGATATGGCAGGCCATCCTCTTCGGCGGCGTGGAACATCTCCTCAAGACGCAGGGTGAGCGCGTCCGTGGCGTCGGCAAAGAAGTCGAGGTTGTCGCTGTGCGCGGGATGGATGAGCAGTTCGAACAACACGCCGCCCGCACCGATGGTGCGCCGTTCGAACGGCGCTGCAAACAGGGCGACGGCGGGAACCGGTGCGCGGGGCCGGAATCGAACGCGTTGGCTGCCTTCGACCTCCCGGCGTTCACCGGGACCCGCCACTGTCCATCCGGGTGGGGCCTGCACTTCGATGTCCGCCGTGAAGAAGTCCCGGCCCCGGGACGGATCGTCGTCGCCATAGTTTGACCCGGGTACGGGAAGCCAGCGGACACCCGGCATGAGCGCCACGTAGTCGCCGTCGAACAGGCTGGCCTGCGTGCCGAGCTGGGCGATCGAGGCCTCGTTGCCGCTGACCCTGCCCGCATCGACGGCACTGTCAAGGTAGGCGAATCGCCCATCCGGGACTCCCGCGGCCGCGAGCGAAAGGGTCAGTGTTCCTTCCAGGGGCGAATCCGGTCGCACCGTAAGCAGGCCGGATTCGTGGCTGAAGTCAACTTCCTTTCCGTCGAGACGCAGCGTCTCGATGTCCATGCCCGGATTGAAGCTGAACACCAGGTCGTTTGCCGCCCCGCTGGCGGGACGCAGCTTCAGGTCGACATCCAGCCGCAGATAGTCTCCCGGTTCGATGATGACGCTGGCGGTCAGGTGCTCCACGTCGGCCCTTGGTTGATCGGCAAGTGACCGGTGGACGTTCGCCCATTGCTCGCGGGTGCTCAGGTCGCCGGCGGCCGACATGCCGATGCCGGCAAGTCCGGCGGCGCCGGCCCCGACGAGGGCGGCGCCGGTTGCAAGCCGCAGGGATCTGGATGTGCCGTCCAGACGCGGGTACATCACGGCGGCGACGACCAGTAGGCCCGCCGAGATGGCCAGCGATGCAAGCCGCTGGGCGACGGCGGTGCCATCGAGGAATACCGGTACCAGGTCCGACGGCAGCAGGTTCGGACCGAATCCGAAGATCGGGGTCAGGTACAGGGGCGTAGCCGTGACAGCCCAACTGAAGAGTCCGGCCAGGGCAAGTCCGGCGATCGCGACGACGAGGCGGTTCCGCAGGGTAACGGATAGCAGGACGATCAGCGCGCACCACTGCAGCAACGACACGGGAACATCGACGAGTGCCATCGCAGCGAACGACACGGGCTCCACGTCGCTGATCCACCAACCGAGTTCCACGGCGAGGGCTCCCAGGGCCAGTATCACGGCGGCGATGGCCAATATGGGAATCCAGACCAGCACGGTCAGGCCCAGGGTGCGCCCGATGATCACTTCGAGGTTGCTGACAGGCCGTGAGTCCAGCACCTCGTGGATTCGATCGCGCTGGTCCCGCGCCCGGACATCGAATGCCAGGAAGACCAGGCATACCTGCAACACGAATATCATCGAGCCGGCGAGGATTACCGAGAGCATCTTCGGGCTGACGATCATTCCTGTCGTGACCACATGGCCCGAGCCGAACGCATGGATCACGCCGTAGTAGACGTACGTGACCAGTCCCATTGCCGATGCGAGGAAGAAAAACAGCCAGGTGCGAACCAGGCGTCGCGCCGAGCGCATCTCGGCCAGGGCGACGGCGAGAAGGTGGAGGTGCATGGAGCTAGGAGGGTGCGCCGAAGAACGGCACGTCAGTGCCGATCAAGGCGCGGTATCCGGGATGGGCGGGATGGGCGAAAAACAGCGCTTGGGCGGGGGTGAAAGGCGGCATGCCCGAAGGGCTGACGGATTTCATGGCGCTAGAACGCCGTCAGCGAAGACTCGTTGGAGCGAGATGGCTGGAACGTTGCAGCCCGCGGATCGGCGAACGTGGGTGCCAACTCGGTCTCTGGTTCGCCGGAGATCCGCGACGCGCGCAGTACCCGGGGATGGTCCGTGTTGTAGGGACGGGCGCGGTGCATCAGGCAGCGATTGTCCCAGACCGCCAGGTCGCCCGCGGTCCAGCGGTGAAGGTAGGTGCGCGGCGGCTGGCAAGCCTCTGCCATCAGCCCATCGAGCAGCGACTCCGATTCGGCCGCGCTCAGCCCCGGAATGCCGTAGGCGTGCCGGCCCGTATAGATGGACTTGCGGCCGGTTTCGGGATGCGTCTTGATGATCGGGCGGAGCGGCGCTCCCTTGTCGTGGAAGCCGTACAGGTTGTCGGTCGTATGCCGGTAGCCTGCCTTCTCCTGCGAGTAATAGAGGGAGTGGTATGCCGACAGGCCGTTGAGCTTGTGCTGGGTGTCCCGGTCCAGCGCATCGTACGCGGCGCGCATGTCGGCGAACTCGGTCTCGCCGCCCTCGGGCGGCACGACGAGAGCCATCAGCATGGACGCCTTGGCAGCGAGTGGCATGTAGGTGCTGTCCGTGTGCCAGCCCTCGTTGCCCTTGAGGATGCGGTAACGCTCCTCGTCCGGTTGTATGAGCGTGCCGTCCGGTTTCTGGTTGGAGAACTGAACCGTATCGTCGGTTTGCCGCGGCGACAGCTTCTCGATCTTGCCGAATCGCCGTGCGAAGGCCCCCTGGGACGCCGCGTCGAGTGATTGGCCCGGAAAGACCAGGACTCCGTAGATGAGGAAGGCGCTGTGGATCTCCTCCCAGGTGGCGTCGTCGAGCGAGGCGAGATCCACACCCGTCACAACGGCGCCAAGCGTGGCATCGATTGGCGTGACGGTCAGTGGCATGCAGAACCCCCTTTGTTCACTTGACCCGGCGAGGCGCAGCTTACAGCAGTAGGTCCGAGGTTTCCGTTCCCCGGGTTGCCAAATGGGTGATTCCCTTGCTGCCGATTCGACGCGCCGGGGCATAATGCTCCTCTGCCCCGGATTCTCGAATGACAACCGTGACATCGTCCTCGCGCAATACTGCCAGTGCACTTGGTTGGATGGCCCTGCTCTCACTCTCGGCCTGTGCTCCGCAAACGCAGACCGTTCCCGAGGTGGACTTGCCGGCGCCGACGAAGGACGTTTGGCAAGCCGCCGCCGAAGGTGACACAACCGAGCTTGCGGCGAACAGGCGTGCTGGCGTGGACCTTGATGGCCTGATGCCGGGAGCGGCCCAGGTGACCCCGCTGACAGTCGCAGTCGTTACCGGCCAGTGGGGCTCCGTCAAGTGGCTGCTGGCCAACGGTGCAGGCGCGAATGCCACGAACCGCGATGGTGGCACTGTCCTCGGCACGGCGGCTTTCCTGGGCCGGGCGGAGATGGCGAAGATGCTGATCGATGCCGGCGCCGACACTTCCATTCGCAACGACGCCGGACAGTCGGCGCTCGACATCGCCAGGCTGGACTGGGCGACGACCGAGTACATCGCCACCATGTTGAAATTGCCAGTGGAGCGGGCCGAAGTGGAAGCGGGCCGCGCGAAGATCATTGCCATGCTGGGCGGCACGCCCATCGATGGCTGGGGAGCCCTGGCCGGGGTGATCGTTAACGATGATGCGGGGGCTTTGAAGCAACTCCTTGGGAAGGGTGCGGACCCCAATGCGCGGGACCCCCGAAACGGGACCACGGCGCTGATTCTTGCGGCGTTCCTGGGACGCGTGGACATCGCGAAGATACTGCTCGTCGCGGGCGCCGACATGAATGCGAAGAACAATGACGGTGCGACCGCGCTGTCCGTAGCGGAACTGGATCGAGCGACCACCGGCTACTTCGCCTCGATGTTCGGAATCCCGATACCGGACCCGGACGCCGTGGAGAAGGGCAAGGGCGAAATCGCCAGGATGCTGCGCTCCAAACTTTAGGGAAGATGGCCGGACACCACGCAATGACAACTCATCCGGTTGACATGCATCGACGGAGGGGGACATGAAAGCAGTCTGGAATGGCCAGGTCGTCGCCGAGAGCGGCGACACCGTGATCGTGGAGGGAAACCACTACTTCCCGAGCGCGGCCGTGCGGAAAGACGCGATCACGCCGAGCGACACGACGACGTTCTGCCCCTGGAAGGGAACCGCGCACTACTATCACCTCGTCGTAGACGGAGAAACCAACGTGGATGCCGTGTGGTACTACCCCGAGCCGAAGGCGGCCGCGCGCCAGATCGACGGCCGCGTGGCGTTCTGGCACGGTGTTGAAGTCCTGGATTGATTGACGCGTCGGATTCTCCGAAAACGCGAACGTAACTGATGGGAGGGTTTGCATGGCGCTTGAACTCGGAGTCATAGCGGACGACCTCACCGGCGGGATGATGGTCGCGAGCCTCCTCGAGCGGGAGGGTGTCCGGTGTCCCCTGGTCACCTCGGCCGAGGCGCTTAAGGGTCTCGATGCCGAAAGCGATGCGGTGGTGGTGGGCAAGAAACTCCGCCTGATCCCCGCTCCGGATGCCCGGAAAGAAGTGAGCGCCATCGGCAGAGCGCTGCGGGCCATAGATACCAAACGCATCTACTACAAGTACTGCGCCACGTTCGATTGCACCGACGAAGGCAACATCGGCACCGCCGCCGAAGCGCTCCTGGATGTGACAGGTGCCGATCGCGTGATCTTTGCACCCGCATTCCCGGAGTACAGCGTCACGGTGTTCCAGGGCCGGCTGTTCGTGGGCGACCGTTTGCTGTCCGAGTCCTTCAAGCAATACGACCCCGTGACTCCCATGACCAACGCCAACCTCCGGGAAGTGCTGAAGCCCCAGATGACGCAAAACGTGGGGCTGATTTCCCACCGCGTGTTGCACGGAGGCCTGAAAGCGGCACGAGAGTACGTGGATGCGCAGGTTGCGTCCGGCACACACGCATTCGTGATTGACTCCGTCGACGACGACGATGCCACCAGGGTTGCCGAACTGGTGAGTGACTGGGCGGTGACCACTGGTGGCGATGCGTTGCCCGGTTTCCTTGCGCGTCAGTGGCTGCCGGCGGACCACCCACCGGGGGACCGCACCGTCCTGCCCGCCGCACCCGGATATGAGGCTGTCATTGCCGGGAGCTGTGCGCCATCGACGCTCCGCCAGGTTGATCATTTCGAGACCCGCCACGCGGTGTTCCGCATCGATCTCGCGCGATCGGGCGACGGGCTGCTCGATGAGATTCGTTCCTGGGCGGCGGAGCACCTTCGCCGAGGTCCGGTGGCCGTAAGCACGTCGGCGGATGTGGCGGGCGTGGAACGCGCCCAGGCGGCACTAGGCAGGGACGGAGCGGCGGCGCGAGCGGATAGCCTGCTGGGGCAAGCCGCGAAAATCCTCTACGAGCTCGGTGTGCGCAAGCTCGTGATTGCAGGTGGCGAAACCAGTGGCCAGGTATTCTCCGCGCTCGGTATTCGCCAGGTAGAGGTCGGTTCCTTTGACGACCTTTCGGGCGGTTACTGTTTCAGCCGCGCACCGGGACCGCTGGCAATGGTCACCAAGGCGGGTGGCCTGGGGAACGAGACGTTCTTCGACTATGCCCTTGAGCGCATGAGACGATCGGAACACGGTGGGGAGTCCTGAAGATGAGTGACCAGAACAACGAGCAGAACGAGCAGAACGAGCAGAAGGTGCGGGAGGAGATCACGTCGTGTTATCGCTATGCGGCGAGCCTCGGGTTGAACGAGCTGGCGTCGGGTAATCTGAGCTGCCGTTTCGAGGACGGCATGCTGATTTCGCCGAGTGGTGCGTCCGAGGCGAACATCGCGCCGGAACGCATCGTGCGTGTATCGCTCGACGGCGACTGGGAAGGCGACATCAAGCCGTCGACCGAATGGCGCATGCACGCCGAGATCTACCGGCAGCACGAAAGAGCCCAGGCGGTAGTACATACGCATTCGGACCATTGCGTGGCCCTGTCCTGTCATAACCAGCCGCTGCCGGGATTTCACTACCTGGTGGGATCTTTCGGTGGCGACGACGTGCCCTGCGTGCCGTACTCGACGTTTGGCACCGAGACACTTGCCAGCGATGCCGCGTCCGCGTTGAAAGACCGAAACGCCTGCCTCCTGGGCAGCCACGGCATGATCTGCCGGTCGGGAAATCTGAAGGCGGCGGTTGAATTGGCCCAGCGTCTTGAGATCATGTGTCGGCAGTACCTGCTCGCACGTCAATACGGGGAACCTGATCGTCTGACCCGCGCGCAGTGGGACGAGTTTTTCGACCGCGCCCGGAAAGTGAGTTACGGACGCTATATCTGATTGGCGTCGGCAAAGAGCAAACCTATGAGGAAGCACCATGTTCAGTTTTGAGGGTTACAGGCCGGTGGACCTGAGTCCGCGCCTCAAGGCCCGGGTCTACCGGGTGGATGGCTCGTTGGAGGAAGGCAATACCGACCCCAACGGCAGGCCGTGGGTGATGCAGGAGGGCAGGTTCCCGGGGGACAATTCGCTGTTCACCCTGTACTCGGCGCCGCCTGGCGGCGACGAGGCCTGGCACCAGGAACGCATGACCACGCACCATGGCGCCCACGTGCAGGGCGGCAAGGGTCACATCAGTCAC
Source organism: Gammaproteobacteria bacterium (assembly GCA_028821515.1). GTDB lineage: Bacteria > Pseudomonadota > Gammaproteobacteria > Pseudomonadales > Azotimanducaceae > VXNE01. The sequence goes on from JAPPGA010000034.1 coordinate 45,257, forward strand.
TGGGCGGGCGTTCCTGACGACATGAAAGGGCTGTGGGAGATGCCGCTCACGACCTTCATGGGAGAGGCGGCGGTATGCAATCTCAAGGATCTTGAGCCGCGTGCCATCTCCGACCCGAGTGAATATCCCCTTGGCGAAGGATGGAGGGTCAGAAGCCGGGAAGGAGAAGTGCGGGGCCAGGAGATCAAGCCGGAACATCTCTCCAACGTCCAGGCGGGAGACATCGTGCTGATGACGAGTCCCTTTACCGGACTCGAGCAGCCGTGGCTGTCCGCGGCGACCTGCGAATGGCTGATCCATGACCGCAGGATCAAGATGCTTGGCATTGGCGCGCCGGGCATCGAGTGGCAATACGACCTCAAGCTGCCGGCACCGGACAACTCGCCGATCCGGCGCCTGCTGCTCGGCGCCAACGTCCCCATCGCGCATCCGTTGGTCAACATCGACAAGCTGACCGCGGACCGGGTGTTCTACGTTGGTTTGCCGCTCAGGTTCGTGAAGTCGGAAGCCAGTTTCATCAGGGCCATCGCCCTGGAACAGGAACAATAGGGAGGACGGATGATGATCAGCCTTGAAGGAAACCGAATCGTCGACCTGAGCTGGGAGCTCGTCTCGCGCGTGACCCGCATGGACCAGACCGTCGAAGAAGGCAAGCGAGACGTCTACAACATGCCCTGGATCGTCGAGGAAACCTACAACGAAAAGGACGGCACCATCGAGCACCTGGTCGCCTGCAACGTGGGTACCGTCGCGGCCTGGCCCGTAGGCGGCGTCAGTGGCCACATGGGCTCGCACGTGCAACTGGGTATCGGTCACAACGACAACTGGACGGAACTGCCGGACGGAATGAAAGGCATCTGGGAGATGCCGGTGGATACCTACTACGGGGAGGCCTGCGTCTGCCAGCTAGACCATTTGAAAGGGGAAGCGATCCTGCCGGAGCACCTGTCCAACGTGCGGGAAGGCGATATCGTGATCATGGGCAGCACCAACAGGGATGACGACATTCCCTGGATCGAGGGGGATACCGCCTACTGGCTCGCGGAGGAGAAGAAGATCAAGGCCCTCTGCGTGGGAGTGCCGGGAATCCGCTGGGAAACCAGGCAGCTCGATCCGGAACCGGACAACTGCCCCACGCACCGGGCGATGACTGGCAACAACATCCCCATCGTGTACCCGCTGGTGAACATCGAAAATCTCAGGCGGGAGCGCTGCTTCTTCCTGAGCCTTCCGCTCAACGTCGAGCGCATGGAAGGGACGTGGGTCCGGGCGATAGCGATCGAGGAGGCGTAGCCGCCAACGTTACGAGACCGACTCTTCGAAGATCTCCCGGCCGATCAGCCAGCGCCGGATCTCCGAAGTGCCGGCGCCGATCTCGTAGAGCTTCGCATCGCGCAATAGGCGGCCGGTGGGGTATTCGTCGATATAGCCGTTGCCGCCGAGTAGCTGTATGGCATCCAGCGCCAGCGCGGTGGCGGTCTCGGCGCAGTGCAGGATGGCGCCGGCCGCATCCTTGCGGGTCGTCTCGCCCCGGTCGCAGGCGGCGGCGACGGCATAGAGGTAGGCACGACACGCGTTGGTGCGCGTGTACATGTCGGCGAGCTTCGCCTGGACGAGCTGGAACCGGCCGATCGGTTCGCCGAACTGCTCGCGGTCGTGGACGTAGGGGACGACCGTATCGAGACATGCCTGCATGATGCCGACGGGGCCCGCCGCCAGCACGACTCGCTCGAAATCGAGACCGCTCATGAGGACGCCAACGCCGCCGTTCTCGTCGCCCAGGACATTGGTGGCTGGGACTTCGGCGTCTTCAAAGACCAGTTCACAGGTGCCTGAACCGCGCATTCCCAGTTTCCTTAAGCCGGGCGACCGCGAGAAGCCCGGCGTTTCGCGTTCGACGATGAATGCCGTGATCCCCTGCGCGCCGGCGTCGGGCCGCGTTTTCGCGTAAACCACGTACGTATCCGCGTCGGGGCCGTTGGTGATCCACATCTTGGCACCGTTCAGCACGTACACATCGCCGGCCCTGCGCGCCGCGAGCCGCATGGATACCACGTCGGACCCGGCGCCCGCTTCGCTCATGGCCAGCGCCCCGACGTGCTCGCCGCTGATGAGCGCCGGCAGGTAGCGCTGTTTCTGATCCGGCGTTCCGTGCCGTTCTATCTGGTTGACGCAGAGGTTGGAGTGGGCGCCGTAGGAGAGCCCCACGGACGCCGAAGCCCTCGAGATTTCCTCCATCGCGATGCAGTGCGCGAGATAACCCATCCCGGCGCCGCCCGAGTCCGTCCCCGCAGTGATGCCGAGCAGACCAAGTTCCCCGAGTTGCGGCCACAGTTCACGGGGAAAAACGTTGTCGGAATCGATCGCGGCGGCCCGGGGCGCAATCTCGGTGCTGGCGAAACGTTGTACCGTGTCGCGCAGCAGGTCGAGGGTCTCGCCCAAGCCGAAGTTGAGGGAGGAATATGTCGGAGCCATCGTCGGTCCTCCCATCAATCGCGCTTGCGGTTCAGCGTACCATGCCGCCCCGCCCCCGGTGGCTGGCGCTCCCGGGGTTCCCGGGGGCGTTTGTTCCACGGAAGTGCCCCACGATCCTCGCCTTCGGCTCGGATTGTTTCCAGCGGGGGGTACCCCCTCGCGCTGCTCTTTCTTGCGAGGGGCACGCCCCTCGCGCTCCCCGGCTGAAGGCTCCGGCCCGGCCCAACTCGTCGTCCGTGGAACAATCGCCCTCGGTCGCTGTACTCCCGAGGGCGTTTGTCCCACGGAAGTGATTAAATACGCGCTCCCGAACCCAAGGACCCACATCGCCAATGAATGTTCACGAATCGGGGTTGTCGCCCGAAATGATGCCGGATACCACGGTCAACGTGAGCAACGTGTTCGGATTGGACCAGGATCTCAATGTGCCTGCCTTCAGCGAGCGCACTGACTACGTGCCGGACATCGACGACGCCTACCAGTTCGACCACGACACGACGCTGGCGATCCTCGCGGGATTCGCCCACAACCGCCGGGTGATGATCCAGGGGTATCACGGCACGGGAAAGTCGACGCACGTGGAGCAGGTGGCCGCGCGCCTCAACTGGCCGTGCATCCGGGTCAACCTCGATAGCCACATCAGCCGCATCGACCTCGTCGGCAAGGATGCCATCGTGATCGAAGACGGCCTGCAGGTCACGGCGTTCAAGGAAGGCATCCTGCCGTGGGCATTGCAGCATCCGACGGCGCTGTGTTTCGACGAATATGATGCGGGCCGTCCGGACGTCATGTTCGTCATCCAGCGCGTGCTGGAAGTCGAAGGCAAGCTCACCCTGCTGGACCAGAACCGCGTGGTGCGTCCCCACCCGGCGTTCAGGCTGTTTTCGACCACCAACACGGTCGGCCTCGGCGATGCCACGGGCCTGTACCACGGCACGCAACAGATCAACCAGGGGCAGATGGACCGCTGGAATATCGTAACGGCGTTGAACTACCTGGAACACGACCAGGAGGTGGAGATCGTCTATGGCAAGGCGAAGGCCTGGCAGGACAATAACGACGGAAGACGCATCATCTCCAGCATGGTGTCCGTTGCGGACCTGACCCGAAAGGGATTCGTCAACGGCGACATCTCGGTCGTCATGTCACCGAGGACGGTACTCACCTGGGCGGAGAACGCGGACATATTCAACGACGTTGCCTTCGGCTTCCGTGTGTCCTTCCTTAACAAGTGCGACGAACTCGAACGCCCGGTGGTGGCGGAGTACTACCAGCGCTGCATGGGCGAAGACCTCGGGGACGCGACACAGGGCCTGACGCTGCGGCAGTGACCGAAGTATCGTTTACCGGCTTTTACGATGGCTGAACAAGAGAGCCCCCTGGAGCCGTTCAAAAGGGCGACGGCGGCGACGATGCGGGCGCTGGCGGACAACGACGAGCTGGAGATCAGCTTCGGCAAGGGCAACCCGTCGATGCGCGGCCACACCGTGCAGTTGCCGTTACCCAACGTCGGCTGCGCCGACGAGGACCTGAACGCGGTGCGCGGTGTCAGCGACGAATTCGCCCTCAAGCTCCGATATCATGACGACGCCACCCACCGTGCGCGCGCGCCGACCGGGGGACCCGCCCAGGAGATGTTCCAGTGGGTGGAGGACGCGCGCATCGCGTCCATCGGCACGATTCGGATGGAAGGCGTGGCGCGCAACCTCGACGCATCGCTGGAGGCCCTGTGCCGGCAGGCGGCGTTCGACACCATCACCGCCGAGACGGAAGCGCCGTTGAGCGTCGCCGTGGGACTGCTCGTGCGGCAGCGGATTACCGGCCGCGAATTGCCGCCGTCGGCGGAGAACGTCGTGCGTTTCTGGCGCGACTACGTCGAGGAACGCGCCGGCAGGCACATCGAGGCGTTGCGGGACAAGCTGCACGACCAGGCGGAGTACGCCGACGAGTGCCGTTCGATGCTCCGTGACCTGGGCCTGACGGCGGAGTTCGAGGACCAGGAACTCGGCGACGGCGATTCGGATCCGGAAACCATCGAGGACGCGTCGGACACCGATTCCGAGGCGTTGACCGAAGATGTCGTGCTCGATGACGACATGCTCGGCGATGAAGACGACGATGGCGAAACGACGGTCATCGAAATGGACCAGGACATGGACATGGATGACCTCGCCGCCGATGCGGAGGACGAGGACGCGCCCAAGTCCGCGACCGACGAACTGGGCCGGATCCGCATCAACGTCGACTACAAGCCCTATACCACGGAATTCGACGAGGTCATCCGGGCCGAAGACCTCTGCGACCTGGAGGAACTCACCCGTCTTCGCACGCTGCTGGATCAGCAGCTAGTACCGCTGCAGCATGCCACCTCGAAACTCGCCAACCGGCTGCAGCGCCGCCTGCTCGCCAAGCAGCTTCGCGCGTGGGAGTTCGACCTGGACGAGGGCATCCTCGACACCTCGCGCCTCGCCCAGGTCGTCGTCGATCCGATGAATCCCCTCAGCTACAAGCAGGAGAAGGAAACCAACTTCCGCGACACGGTCGTCACCATGCTGATCGACAGCTCCGGCTCCATGCGCGGCCGTTCGATCACCATCGCCGCCATGTGCGCGGATATCCTGGGCCGCACGCTGGAACGGTGTTCGGTGTCGGTGGAGATACTCGGCTTCACGACGCGGGCGTGGCGCGGCGGGCAATCCCGGGAGGAATGGATCAACAACGGCAAACCCGCCAGTCCCGGCCGGTTGAACGATCTCCGTCACATCGTCTACAAGGGGGCGGACGATCCGTGGCGCCGCACGCGCCGCAACCTCGGGCTGATGATGCGCGAGGAACTGCTGAAAGAGAACATCGACGGCGAAGCGCTTATCTGGGCCCACAATCGCCTCGTCGTGCGTCCCGAACAGCGCCGCGTGCTGATGGTGATCTCGGACGGCCTGCCGGTGGACAACTCGACGCTGCTGGTGAATCCCAACAGCTACCTCGAACAGCACCTGAAATTCGCCATCGACCAGATCGAGAACCACTCGCACGTCGAACTGATCGCCATCGGCATCGGCCATGACGTGACGCACCACTATCGCCGGGCCGTGACCATCACCGACGCCGAACAACTCGGCGGCGCGATGACGGAACAGCTCGCCGCGCTGTTCGATACTGAAGGCCTTCAGGGGAGTTCAAGGGGGGCGCCCCTGGCAAGTTAAAGGTCTTTGGCATGGCTGCAGGGAGACGACGAGTGACGAGTTCCCGCGCACCTCGAATCTGGGCCACATCGGGCAATGGTTGACACGCTCAGTCCCGAAGCACGAAGCGCCTTGATGTCCCGCATCAGGAACAAGGACAGCAAGGCGGAAATGGCCGTGCGGAGACTGCTCCACGGTATCGGCTATCGCTATCGGTTGCATCGCTCCGACCTGCCGGGCACGCCGGACCTGGTATTCCCGGGAAGGTCGAGCGTCATCTTCGTCCACGGCTGTTTCTGGCACCTGCACGACGGTTGCAAGCATGCCCGAATGCCAAAGTCCCGGGTGGCCTACTGGGTTCCCAAACTGGAAGGCAATCGCAGGCGCGACAGGCGAAACGAACGGGCGCTACGCGCGCGCGGCTGGCGCGTCATGGTCATCTGGGAGTGCCAGGTCGCGGATCTGGACCGCATCGAGAGGAGAGCGCGACGTTTCCTGGAGGACGGAAGGTGATGCGTGCCGGAAAGATCCTTTGCCTGATCGACGCCTATAGGGAGCGCTACCCGGAAGAGACCGACGCCGCGCGCCTGCACCGCTTCATCGAAACGCAGCCGCGGTGTTTCGAGCGGGACTGCTTTGACGACGGCCATGTCACGGGTTCGGCCTGGGTGGTCGATTCGGACGGGTCAAGAGTACTGCTGACGCACCATCGAAAGCTCGGCAAGTGGCTGCAACTCGGCGGCCACAGCGACGGCGAGCCGGACACGCTGGCGGTGGCCCTGCGGGAGGCGCGGGAGGAGTCGGGCCTGGTCGTGCGGCCGATCAGCGAGGCCGTGCTCGATGTAGACATTCACACCATTCCGGCCTCGAAAGGCGAACCGGCCCACCTGCACTACGACGTGCGTTTCGCCTTCCGCGCTGCGTCGTCAGGACCCCTGCGGGTCAGCCCGGAGTCGATCGATCTCGCCTGGGTCGAAATCGGAGATCTCGCCCGGCTGACAGGCGAGGAGTCGATGCTCCGGATGGCGCGGAAGTTCTTGGCGAGCCACAAGATCGGGGCGGGAGAATGACCGTACGCGTGATCCGACGCTCATGTGCTGTAGGGCGAACGGCGCACGTCATTTGCCGAGATAGGCCGTTAGCCTGCGAATGTCAGTTTGTTATCCTCATGCCGAACGGGGTGCAAGGCCGACATGAGCGCAATCGTCAAGGAAGTCTACGATGCCTTCAGGAGTGCCGGAGTTTCGGACGCACTGGCGACGGCAGCGGCTCGGGCTATTCCCCTGACCGGTGAACTGGCCACAAAGGGTGACATCGGCGTGCTCCGCGCCGATGTCGATGGAATCCGCACCGAAATCGGTGTGCTCCGCGCCGATATCGGCGGAATCCGCACTGAAATCGACGGAGTCCGCACCCAAATCGACGGAGTCCGCACCGAAGTCGACGCCAAGATCAATGGTGTCCGCGCCGAGCTCAAGGGCGACATGAAGGAGCTTGAACTGCGCATGACCATCAAGTTCTATACCGCAGTGGGATTGGCTGTCGCAGGGATCAAATCGCTCGATTTCCTCATCGGCTAAGCCGCCCCCACCGGTGCCTTTGGCCCAAACTGATATGATCGCGCCGCCAACGTGATTGATGGCAATCCCGCGCCTTTGGCGAATCCATCGCTCGCGATAAGGAAACCGCATACACATCATGTCGCGTATTCTGCTGTTGCACGGCCCCAACCTGAACCTGCTGGGCACGCGGGAGCCGGACATCTATGGGGCCGACACCCTGGACGACATCAATGCCCGCGCGCGGCAGTACGCTGAAGCGCGCGGCCACGCCGTGGACGCCTTCCAGAGCAACGCCGAGCACGACCTGGTGGACGCGGTGCAGCGGGCGAAGCGCGATGGCGTGGAGTTCATCGTTGTCAATCCCGCCGCGTTTACGCACACCAGCGTCGCCCTGCGCGACGCGCTGCTGGCCGTGGACATTCCTTTCATCGAGGTCCACCTTTCGAACGTGCACGCGCGTGAGGACTTTCGCCAGAGATCCTACTTCTCCGATATCGCGCGCGGCGTGATTTCGGGCCTGGGGGCCTTCGGTTACGACTGCGCGGTGCGGGCCGCCGTGGTCATGCTGGATGCGGAATAGCGGCCGGGACTGCCGGGCGATGTCCGCCCGGGCGCTGGCCGGCGTCGCCTGACATGCCCTGGATTCGCATCGAGATCGGTGCACCGGGTCGATCCGCCGAAACCATAGGGGAGAAGCTCTCCGACCTTGGCGCTCGGGCGGTCACGTACCTGGACGAAGGCGATAGCCCTGTTCTCGAGCCGGCTCCGTGGGCAGTCCCCGATCCTGACGCCTGGTCGGCGGTACGGGTCGCCGGGCTGTTCGAACTGGACGTGGATCTTCGCGCGGTGCGCTCGGCGTTTCCCGGTCAGCGGATGGAAGTCGAGTTCGTGGCGGAAGAGGACTGGATGAACGCCTGGCGCAGGTTTGCCACCGTGAGGAAGTTCGGGCGCCTCATGATCGTACCTTCCGCGCCGGGCGAAACGCAGGAGGGCGACTACGGCGTGCCCGTTCCCCACGGAAGGGCTTCGCCACAGGCTCCGGTGGTCATGCGTCTCGACCCGGGACTCGCTTTCGGAACGGGGAGTCATCCGACAACTCGACTATGTCTCGAGTGGCTCGCGGGACGGGACATCGGCGGCTGTTCAGTGCTGGATTACGGGTGTGGTTCCGGCATCCTGGCCATTGCCGCGAAGCTCCTGGGTGCGGGATACGGCGCAGGTATCGATCACGACCCCCAGGCATTGACGGCGGCCAGGGCAAACGCGGACCGCAACGGCGTATCCGTCGCCGTGGAACACAGCGACACATTCGGGCACGGGGGCGGTCAGCCGGGTGGCGAGGCGCAAGGTATCACCGGGCCGTTCGATATCGTCCTGGCGAATATTGTCTCCGGTACACTTGTCGAACTGGCGCCGCGGCTGTCCCGTTGCGTGGCCTCCGAAGGGGCCCTGGTGCTATGCGGTGTCCTGCCGGACCAGGTCGGCGAGGTGATACACGCGTATCCGGCCTTCGAGTTCCGCGCTCCAAAGAGGTTGGAGGAGTGGGTGCTCCTGCAAGGCGAACGCATCTGAGAACGTGTCCGAGTCCAACCAGGAACTTCCGATAGTAGAGTGCCCGCGCTGCCATACGCGGTTTCGGGCGCGCGAAGACCAGGTTGCTGCCGCCGGGGGTCGCGTGCGGTGCGGCGTTTGCCTGGCGCTGTTCGATTCCGGCGACTCCAGGTCCACCAGGGATCCAGTGGCCCGTTCGCCGGTTGTGGACGAGCCGGCGGACGTGCCTCCCGCCTCGTCGGCGTCGGCGCCATCCGGCGAACGATCCCGCTGGCGCCATCTTCTGCTTCTCTGGGCCGGCACGATCATCGTGGCCCTGGCGCTCGTCGTACAGGTATTTGCCTACCGGTTCGACCGATGGGCATCGGAGCCGCAGCTTAGGTCCATCTACGAGTTTGCCTGCGGCGTCATTGGCTGTGAACTCCCCGAACCCGGCACCGATGGGCCGGCCGGCGATTCTTGACAGGGGCGCGCGCTTGCGGTGAGCATCGTCCGCTCAATCTGCTCACCTCGAGGAACCCGTTGAACTCCTTTACCGCCACGGCGCGGGCAGTCGCTGTCGGGGCGCTGTTGCTCTGCGCGCCGGGTACTTTGGCGATAGACCTCGAACCCTGCGTCCTGACCGCGATCGGCGAACGTTCCGAGGTGGTGGCCGAGTGTGGCGCGCTGGATGTGCCCCTGGATCCCGACGATCCTGCTGGCGAGCGAGTGGAGTTGTTCGTGGCGCGGATTTCGGCGCTGGCCGGTACGCCGGATCCGGATCCGTTCACGGTGATCGCGGGCGGCCCGGGACAGGCATCGACGATCTTCTATACGCAGGCGGAGGCGGCGTTCAGAAGGATCCGGCAGACGCGCGATATCGTGCTGGTCGACCAGCGGGGCACCGGATCGTCCGCGCCATTGCGTTGCGACAACCTCGAGCGCGAAGAGGTCTTTCTTGATGAAGAGGAGTTCAGCCGGCTTGGCGCCGAGTGCGTCGACGGACTGCATCACGACCCCGCGTTCTTCACCACCAGCATGGCGGTACGGGATCTGGACTCGGTACGCGAGGCCCTCGGCTACCAGACGCTCAATATCTACGGGATCTCCTACGGTACGCGGGTTGCGCAGCATTACCTCAAGCGGTATCCGGAACATGTGCGCACCGTCATTCTGGATGGCGTGGTGCCCCCAGGCCTCGCCCTTGGCCCGGGTATTGCCATCGATGCGCAACGTGCGCTGGACAGGTTGATCGCGCGTTGCGCGGAGAACCCCGCCTGCGCGGAACAGTACCCCGACCTCAGGGAACTGCTCCGCGAACTCCTTGAACGCCTGACAGAGTCACCGCCCACCATCGAGGTCCCGCATCCCCTCACGGGAGCACCCACTACACTGACCCTGACCGGTCAACTGGCCGCCGGGATGGTGCGGTTGCTCACGTATTCGCCGCAGACAGCGGCCCTGATTCCCCTCGTGGTGCGTGCGGCGGTGGAGGGCGACTACAGGCCGCTCGCGACGCAATTGCTGATGGTGAGCGAGAACATCCACGGCGCGATCAGCTATGGAATGCACTTCGCCGTCGTATGTACGGAGGACATCCCGTTCTGGGGGCAGGTGGACCGGGAAGCCCTGGAAAGGACCTTCCTTGGGCCGTTCCAGGTCGATGCGCTGGCAAGGATCTGCGAGTCGTGGCCCAGGGGATACATGGACGATGACTTTGCCAGTCCGTTGGAAAGCGCGGTGCCAGCGATTCTGCTTTCCGGGGAAGACGACCCGGTCACGCCGCCGTCCTACGCCGACATGTCGCTGGAGGGTCTGACCAACTACCGGCACGTGACGCTGCCGCACCAGGCCCACGGGCAGCTCGCCACCGGTTGCGTGCCCCGGCTGTTGGCGGCGTTCGTAGGCAGCGGCGACCCGGCAACGTTCGACGACCCGTGCCTGGAGGCGGTTGGCGAATTCCCGATCTTCACCACCCGGATGGGACCGCCGCCGTGATCGAGGCCCGTGGCCTGACCAAGCGATTCAAGGACGTGGTTGCCATGGACCACGTCAGCTTTCGCGCGGACGACGGACGCGTCACGGGACTGGTCGGTCCCAACGGCGCCGGCAAGTCAACGACGCTTCGCGTGCTTTGTACTGTCATCAGGGCAGACAGCGGACGTGCCCGCGTCGACGGCTTCAATGTCGCCGACGAGCCGCTGGCCGTCCGCCGGCAGATCGGCGCGCTGCCGCATCTTTCCGGGCTGTATCCGAACCTGACGGGGCGCGAGAACATCGCCTACTACGCCGCGATGCAGGGATTGCGCCGGCGCGAGGCAAAGCGGGCTGTCGACACCGTGATCGAGAGGCTCGGCATCGGCGACCTCTCGGACCGGCGCGCCAAGGGTTTCTCGCATGGCGAGGGCATCCGTGTCGCGCTCGCGCGCTCCATGGTGCATCGGCCGCAGACGGTCATCCTGGACGAACCGACCAACGGTCTCGACGTGGTGGCTGCTCGTGCACTGCGGGACGTAATCCGGGACCTCAGGCGGGAGGGGCGCTGCATCCTGTTTTCGAGTCACGTCATGCAGGAAGTCGCGATGCTCTGCGACGACCTCGTGATCATCTCCGGCGGGCGCGTCGCCATATCGGGAACGCCGGAAGAGATTCGCCGCAGAACCGGCTCGGAAGATCTCGAGGACGCATTCGTTGCCGCGATCGGTCCGGATGAGGACCCGGTTTGAACACCGTCACCACCGTGCTCGCCAAGGAAGTCCGCGACACGCTGCGTGACAGGCGCGCGGTGATTTCAGGTCTTTCGGGCGCGCTGTTTGGTCCCCTGCTGTTCGTCGTCGTCATGAACTTCACCGTTGACCGCACCATAGACGAAGGCGAGGACACGCTTGAGATTCCTGTCCTGAACGCGGCCGAAGCCCCCAACCTTGTCGCCCATTTCGCCCAGCACCTGATCGACGCGAAGGTGGATGCCTTTGAGAGTCGTGAGGCATTGCGCGCGTCCGTGCGCCGCGGCGAGACTGCCGTCGGGCTGGTCATCGACGAGGGGTTCGGAACGGCGCTGGGTGAAGGCAAAGCGGCCCGGGTGTGGGTCGTGTCCGACCGCGGAAACGCTTCCGGGCACAGCTCGGTCCGGCGCGTTCGCAACGCGCTCGGCGGCTACGGCAGGATGGTGGGTGTCCTGCGCTTGCAGCTTCGGGGTGTGGACCCCGCCATCGCCCGTCCCATCGCGGTTCTCTCCGATGACGTATCGACCCCATCGGGGCGTTCGGTGGTACTCCTCGGCATGTTCACCTACTTCCTTCTCTTCTCCTGCCTGCTCGGTGGCGTGCATGTCGCCGTCGACGCCACCGCGGGGGAGCGCGAACGCGGCTCGCTCGAACCGCTGCTCACGCTGCCCGCTTCGCGCGCCGCGCTGGTCGCGGGCAAGTTCGCGGCGACGGCGTTCTTCATGGCGATCACGCTGGGCATCGGCATTGCCGCGTTCTCCATTGCCATTGACTATCTGCCGCTTGCCGAGATGAGCATGGATGCGGACTTCGGCCTCGAAGAGTGCGCGATGGCGTTCATCGTGCTCGTACCTGTCGCCGTCCTGGGCGCTGGCCTCCTGAACGCGGTGGCGTCGTTTACCAAGAGCTTCAAGGAGGCGCAGAGCTATACCGGCATCGCCATCCTGCTGCCCACGCTGCCGATCATCCTGGTCCTCCTGAACCCGATGCAACCGACGGCACCCCTGATGCTGGTCCCCAGCCTTTCGCAACACCTCCTGATCACAGGCATTGTCAAGGGCGATCCGGTCGATCCGCTCTACCTCGCCATTTCCGCCGCCAGCACGGCGGCGGTCGGCATTCTGTTCGGCCTGCTCGCGGTCTGGCGCTATCGCAGCGAGAAGCTGCTGGTGTAGCGGGTCGAGACTGGCGAGGGCGAGTCGGGCGAATCGCACAGCACGCAGACGGCGGTACCTCAATGCCGATTCCTTAGTGGGCGGTGCTCGCGTTACTATTGTTTTTTGCCGCTTTCCCCACTCTTGAATGAACGCGAAGTTGCAGGTCGAACGGGCGCTGTTGAGCGTCTCCGACAAGACCGGAATCGTGGAATTTGCCCGCGCGCTCGCGGGCCTGGGTGTCGAACTCCTCTCAACCGGCGGTACGCGGGCGGCGCTCGCCGATGCGGGTATCGAGGCGACGGAAATCGCCGACTACACGGGCTTTCCCGAGATCATGGAAGGCCGGGTCAAGACCCTGCATCCCAGGGTGCACGGGGGCATCCTCGGCAGGCGCGAAGAAGATGCACAGGTGATGCGCGAGCGGGACATTCCGGGGATCGACCTGGTGGTGGTCAACCTGTATCCATTCGAGGCGACGGTTGCCCGCGAGGACTGTACCCGTGAAATCGCTATCGAGAACATCGACATAGGCGGTCCGGCGATGCTGCGTGCGGCCGCCAAGAACCACGCCGCAGTGCTGGCGGTAGTGAATCCCGGCGACTATCCGGAAGTCATCGAAGCGCTGGAAAACGGCGGTTCGACGTTACCGCAACGCGCGCGGCTTGCCGCCCAGGCCTTTGCCCACACGGCGCGATACGACGCTGCGGTCGCCTCGTATTTCACCCGCGACCCGGTGGCGGCAATCGACGGCTTCCCCGACACGCTGACATTCGGATTCACGAAGCGGAGCGACCTCCGTTACGGCGAGAACCCGCACCAGCGCGCGGCCTTCTACGCGCAAGCGAATCCGGCCCAGGGAACGCTCGCGCGGATGACGCAGATCCAGGGGCGGTCGCTGTCGTACAACAACCTGGCGGATACCGACGCGGCGCTCGAGTGTGTCCGGGCGTTCGTTGAGCCGGCCTGCGTCATCGTCAAGCATGGCAATCCCTGCGGCGTGGCGGTGGCGGAGGACATCGGCGCCGCCTACGACCGCGCATTCGCTACCGACCCGACATCGGCCTTTGGCGGGATCATTGCCTTCAATCGGACCCTTGATGCGCAAACCCTCGTCACCATCGTGGACAGGCAGTTCGCGGAGGTGGTGGTGGCGCCACGGGTGGAAACGGCTGCGGCGGATGCCGCGAAGGCCAGGAAAAACCTGCGATTGCTGGAAGTCGGGGACTTTGCGGAGACCTTGGGGCAGCTCAGTCTCAAGCGTGTCGGCGGCGGCGTGCTCGTGCAGGACGCGGATACCCTGTGCCTCGACGAAGCCGCCATGGATACCGTGACAAAGCGCGCTCCCACGGCCCGGGAGATGTCGGACCTCATGTTCGCATGGCGGGTCGCATGGTTCGTGAAGTCGAATGCCATCGTGTTCGCGCGTGATGGCGCCACGGTGGGTGTCGGCGCGGGGCAGATGAGCCGCGTCGTCAGCGCCAGGATCGCGGCGATGAAGGCGGAGGACGAGGGTATTCCGGTGGCTGGGGCGGTGATGGCATCGGATGCTTTCTTTCCGTTCCGGGACGGTATCGACGCCGCGGCCGAGGCTGGCATCGTCGCCGTCATACAGCCCGGCGGATCAATCCGTGATGACGAGGTGATCGCCGCCGCCGACGAGCATGGCATCGCGATGGTGTTCACGTCGATTCGCCATTTCAGGCACTGACCCGGGAGAGCGCATGAACGTTCTGATCATAGGAAGCGGCGGACGCGAGCACGCCCTGGCTTGGTCAGCCGCACGGTCGGAAACGGTCGAGCGTGTCTATGTCGCGCCCGGCAATGCGGGTACCGCCACCGAGTCGAAGGCCGAGAATGTCGACATCGGCGTCGACGATTTCCCCGCACTGGCCGACTTCGCCGAGAGCAACGGCTGTGCGCTGACCATCGTCGGACCCGAGGCGCCCCTGGTCGATGGCGTGCGGGATTATTTCGACGCACGCGGCCTTGCCTGTTTCGGGCCGTCGAAGGCGGCCGCGCAGCTTGAGGGATCGAAGGTCTTCACCAAGGAGTTCCTCGTCCGCCACGGCATTCCCACGGCCCGCTACGAGTCCTTCACCGCGCCTGAAGCCGCGCGGGACTACATCCGCCGGCACGGTGCGCCCATCGTCGTCAAGGCAAGCGGGCTGGCCGCGGGGAAGGGCGTGACCGTCGCCTTCAACGAGGACGAGGCCCTGACCGCCGCCGAGGGCATGTTGGCCGGAGACAGCTTCGGAGATGCCGGCCGCGAGATCGTCGTCGAGGAATATCTCGACGGCGAGGAGGCGAGCTTCATCTGCCTCACGGACGGTGAGAACGTGGTCCCGTTCGCAACATCCCAGGATCACAAGGCACGCGACGATGGTGACCTCGGCCCCAACACCGGGGGAATGGGCGCTTACTCGCCGGCGCCAGTGGTAACGCCGGAAGTTCACGCCCGGATCATGGACCAGGTGATCCATCCCACCGTGCGGGGAATGGCGTCCGACGGCGCGCCCTACCAGGGATTCCTGTACGCCGGACTCATGGTCATGCCGGACGGGTCGGTCCGGGTCATCGAGTTCAACTGCCGCTTCGGCGACCCGGAGGCGCAGCCCGTGTTGATGCGGCTCGGGAGCGACCTGGTGTCGCTTTGCCGCGGCGCACTTTCAGGCACTCTCCACGACGTGGCGCTCCAGTGGGACGACAGGGCCGCCGTTGGCGTCGTCATGGCTGCGGGCGGCTACCCGCTCGCCTACGAGAGCGGCCATGCCATCACTGGCCTCGGTGCCCCCCAGCCGGATACCAAGGTCTTTCACGCCGGTACCGCGCTGTCGGACGGCGAAGTCGTCACTGCCGGCGGCCGGGTCCTGTGCGTGACTGCACTCGGCGACTCCGTGAGCGCCGCGCGCACGTTGGCATACGAGCGTGCCGGCGGCATCGTCTGGAAGGATGCGTACTACAGAAAAGACATCGGATATCGCGCAGTAAATCGGGAAAACGGCTGACAGAGCAAAGACCGCGGGTTTGAGAAGATGTGCCCATGCTCGCGCACCTGCTCAAACGCTTCGAACCTTTCGCCCGGCTTGACGATCACGCGCTGGCCATCGCGTCGAAGCACGCAAGCCTGATCGAGTTGCCGGCGAACCGGTGGCTGCTGAGGCGTGGCCGGCGGCTCGATCGAACCCTGTACCTGCTTGAAGGCGCGGTCGAGGCAGTCGAACCCGGCGGGAAGCGTCGGCGCGTGAAAGGCGAGATCTACCGTCCGGGGGACGACGTCGCCATCGAGACGCGCGCCAACACGCGCGTACTGTCCGTCGACCTGGCGCCCATCGAGTTCCTGCTCCAGCCGAGCGGACTTCCGGAGCCGGACGTGGACCCGGTAGAACCCTGGCTCGACCAGCTCCTCGCATCGCCCTTGGTCAAGGTGCTGCCCGCAGTTTCCTGGCAAAGGCTGCTTCGCAGCGCGGAAGAACGCCGCTTCATGGCCAGCGAACGGTTCTCTGCCGAAGACGCCGTCTATCTCGTCAAGTCGGGTGCGGTCGAGCGCGGCGGGTCATCGTACGAGGCGGGCGATTACTTCGGCGAGGACGTCGCGTTTGCGGGACGAAAGATAGGCGACGGCGAATACCGCGTGAGGCGCAATTGCGCCGTACTCGTGATCCCCGGCGACTCTGTCCGGGCGCTCATCGGCGAATACCCGCTCGCGGACGCACCGGGCGATATCCAGGCAACGCTGGATCTCGACGAGACGCCCCTCGGGTCGCTTCGCGAAGCTGCGGGCAGGCTCGATCCCGCCCACCGCGTGGCCATTCGCGGCGGTGCGGCAGGCGATCGCGCCTACGCCCTGATCACGCTGACGCGCCTCGGATTCTCTGCGGTGCCGATGGCGGAATAAGCGCCACCTGGACGGCGGGCCATTGCCATTGGCCAGGGCGACGAACCTGTTGCCCGGCGAGCCGCCGTTGGCCCGCCCGAACCGCTTTGCAACATCGCAGAGAGGGTATACCCTCGGAATCCGGTGAGAACGCGATTCGAGGACTCCCATGAGTGGAACGGATGACCTGATCGGCGTATTCGACCGCGCGTTGCGCGCGCTGACCGGCGGGGGCGTTGCGGAGCGCCCGGCACCGGAGGCGGAGGAAGGCTCACTGACCGAATCGGAACGCAGGCACGCGGCGGGCCTGATGCGCGTGAACCACGCCGGGGAGATTTGCGCCCAGGCGCTGTACGAGGGGCAGGCATTGACAGCGCGCGACCCCGAAGTGCGGGAAGCGCTGAGAACGGCCGCCGGCGAAGAGAACGATCATCTCGCCTGGTGCCGCGAGCGCCTGGACGAACTGGACGGCCGGCCCAGCCTGCTGGACCCGGTGTTCTATGCAGCTTCGTTCGCGCTGGGTGCCGCCGTAGGGGTCTTGGGCGACAAGGTGAGCCTCGGGTTTGTCGAGGCCACGGAAGACCAGGTCAAGCGGCATCTGGACAGCCACATCCGCGATCTGCCCGAATCGGATGAACGCAGCCGGGCGATCCTTGAGGAGATGCGCGCCGACGAGTCGCGCCACGGCGAAAACGCGAGGCGGGAAGGGGGCGTGGAGTTTCCCGAACCGGTGAAGGAGGCCATGACCCTGGCCTCGAAGCTCATGACCGAGTCCACTTACCGGATATAGCGCCGGCCCCAAAGACGGAGCACTAGGGCTGCGTCCTGCGGTCGGGCGTGCCGGCGCTCAGCGGCGGGTGATAGATGAGCTGCACGGAGGTGCCTTCCGGGTCCCTGCAGTAAAGGCTGCGCGCGCCGTCCCGATGCGTCTTCGGAGGATTGACGATTTCAACCTCCCTTGCGACCAGGAACGCGTGCCACGTGTCCACGTCTTCCATCCGGTCGAGGATGAACCCGATGTGATCGAGTCTCTGGTCCTCTCCCGGTTCGCGCGTCCCCCGGTGTAACGCCAGGTTGTCGTTGCCGTTCGTGAGGTAGCAGTTGTCGGCGTCGGGTTGCCACTCGACACGCATGCCCATGACCTCGGTATAGAACCGCACCGTCGCTTCGAAGTTGCGCGCGAAGAGCGCTACATGGCGCAGCCCCGTCGTGGGTGGTGGCCGTCCTCCGGGGGTCATTCGAGTTCGAACCCGTGCGTTACCGTGACGCCGGCGCGCTGCAGCATGATCGAGGCGGAGCAATACCTGGTCGCGGAAAGCTCCACGGCGCGTGCGACCTTGCGCTCCGTCAGTCCCTCGCCTGCCAGGGTGAACTGGATGTGGACATCCGTGAAGACTTTCGGGTCCGCCTCGGCGCGCTCCGCTGTCACGCGCGTCTCGCACCTGGACACCCGGGCTCGTCCCCGCCGCAGGATGTGCACTACGTCGAACGCCGTGCATCCTCCGACGCCGAGGAGCATCAGTTCCATCGGCCGCGCCCCGGCGTTCTTACCGCCCAGTTCAGGTGGTCCATCGATGATGACTTCGTGGCCGCTGTCCGCGCGGGCGGAGAACACCACGTCTCTTTGCCAGGCGATGTTTGCTTCCACTGCTGCGGTCCATCGTCGTGTCTGAAGGGCGGTCAATTCTGTCCAAAAAACGCAGCCGATGCGACGTGCCTCTTTGCTATGTTCTGTCCGTCACGTTTTTGGGGACCCGGGCATGCGGTGGTTTGCGGGCACCAGCGGCTACAGCTACAAGGAATGGAAAGGCGTCTTCTACCCGGAGACGATCGCGCCGGCGGACATGTTGGCCTACTACGGCCGGCAACTGCCCGCGGTCGAGATAAACAACACGTTCTACAGGATGCCGCGAACCCACGTGCTGGAGAGCTGGCGCGACGCCGTTCCGGAAGAGTTCCGTTTCGTCATCAAGGCGTCGCGGCGAATCACGCACCAGGCCAGGCTCGACGACGACGGCGCGTTTCTTGCCGAACGCGTCGCGAAGCTCGAAGACCGGCTGGGCTGCGTGCTGTTCCAGTTGCCTCCCTACCTGCGCAAGAACGTCGAAAGGCTCGACACGTTCCTATCCGGGTGGCCGAGAGAACTTCCTGCCGCGTTCGAGTTCCGCCACGTCTCGTGGTTCGATGAAGAGGTCATGGATGCATTGCGCGGGCACGGCGCCGCGATATGCGTCTCGGACGATGGCAAGATGGCGTTGCCGGCCGTCCTCGCGACGACCGATTGGATTTACTTTCGCCTGCGCCGGGAGTCCTACGATGAAGTCGCGCTCGCGCAGTGGCTGGCCCGGGCCGCTGAGGTTGAGGCAGAGGCGCGCCACGGATTCGCGTTCTTCAAGCACGAGGACGCCGGGGCGGGGCCGAAGTTGGCCAGGGCCTTCCTGGAACTGGCAGACCGGAGTCAGGTTACCGCGTGACAGCAGGCATGCCCTGGGGAGAGCACATGGCAACCGGCGATCGGAATTTGTTCGTCGTCGTCGCTCGCGACGTATTCATGCGCTTCTGTACACGGAGTGCAAGAGTCGTCAGAAGTATGCACGGTCCCTGACCCACACGACTGCGGCCCTCGTATCTTTGGGCTCTTTGGGCGGGGGAGGGCAAGCGTGTTGGGCGTCACTCGCGGCGATCCCGTCCGCTGCACGCTGTTCCAGAAATCATGGACGAAACGCCGCATCGGACGGCGATGGTTGCCGTGAAGCCCTGTTGTGTCGAGTCGCGTCATGGGTACATTCGCCTGGTTCAGGTGGTCGTTTGCAACCGTGCCGGGGAACGGTTTGCCACGCTCCGTATATGGGGTTTGAATGCCGTCAATTCAACCCGTCCGCCTGGCATTTGGTGACGGGTCCTCCGGACATTGACGGCGAGCGAGCCACGGTCCGGGAGCGGCATCCCTGCACGAGAGAGCGACCCCGATGGCGCCGGCCGTGGGGCGCTGTTATGGTGCATGGCATGAGATTGGCGTCTGTGGGATTCGCATGTGTGCTCGTGGCGTTCGCGGCACACGGCGAGGTGCGGAATCCAGACGAGGTGATTGCCGTGGTCCTCGGCCAGGAAATCACCGTCGAAGATGCCAGGGGGTCGCCCATAACCAGTCTGATTGGCGATCCGCTGATGGAGAAATTCGCCGAGGACAACGACGTTCAACCCACCGAAGAAGAACTGACCCAGTTCGCTGAGGGGATGCTCGGCATGCAGCAGGACAGCCTGTCCGAGTTGGAGAGCCGCAGGGCCGAACTCGAAAAGTCCCTTGACGGGACCCTGGGTGCGGAAGAGCGCAAGGAGACCGAAGCCCATCTTGAGAGCGTCGTGACGGCTCTGGACTCAATGTCCCAGACCCAATGGGCTGCGAATACGGATGTGGTTCGGTCGGTCGCAGTGCGGTGGGTCCAGCGCTGGAAGATACTGAACGCGCTCTACGAGGAATACGGCGGTCGTGTGATCTTTCAGCAGGCGGGTTTCGAACCGTTCGACGCCGTGCGCGACTTCCTCGAAGAGCGGGAGGATCAAGGCGATTTCACGATCCTCGACCAGGATTACGAGGACGAGTTCTGGCAATACTGGCGAAAAGACCCGTTGGGTGTTGTCCCCGAAGAGAAGGCGAATGAGTTGATGCGTACGCCTGTCTGGCTGATGGAGAGACCGGTCGATTACTAGCCGATTTGTGGTCCATTGTCGGTACGCCGTAACCTACGCGGCTTGATCCGGAATGGAGCCGACCATGGGCGTGGAAACTTCGCTGTTTGACTTGACGGGCCGCGTTGCGCTCTTGACGGGCGCGTCCAAGGGGATGGGCCTCAGCATGGCGGAGGGGCTGGCGCAGCACGGCGCCAGGGTTGTCGTGTCGAGCCGCAAGATCGAGCAATGCGAAGCGGCGGTGGAGCAGATCAACGGCAAATGCGGGGAGGGGTCGGCCATCGCCGTCGCCTGCAACGTCGGCTACAAGGATCAACTGGAAGCGCTCGTCGACGAGACCCGGGGCCGTCTCGGCCCCATCGATATCCTGGTCGCCAACGCCGGCGTAAACCCCTTCTACGGTCCGATGTCCGAGATTCCGGACTCGGCGTTCGACAAGATCATGGAAACCAACGTGCGCTCCAACCACTGGCTGTGCCGGATGGTTGCGCCCGACATGGCCGGAAACGGCGGGGGCAGCATGATGATCACTTCCTCCACCGGCGCGTTCTCCGCCTCGGCGAACCTCGGCACCTACGCCATCTCGAAACTCGCCGACATCGCCCTGGTGCGCAATCTCGCGCTCGAATATGGACCGTCCGGCGTGCGTGTGAACGCGATCTGTCCGGGCGTCGTCAAGACGGACTTTGCGAGGGCCCTGTGGGACAACCCCGACGCGCAACGCAACGCCCGGACCAATGTCCCGTTGCGGCGATACGGCGAACCCGAAGACCTGAAGGGCATCGCCGTTTTCCTGGCGTCCGATGCCAGCGCCTACATCACGGGCCAGGCCATCGCGGTGTGCGGCGGCACGCATATGTGGCCATAGCCCACGCGTGGGCCGACCAGCCTGCGGGGCCGGCCGGGTCGGCGTTAGTATTCGCCTATGGCGGTACGCGGCTTCATATTGCAGGCGAGCTACCGGATTCGCGAGCGCGTCCCCGTCGTACACCTGTTCGGCCGCCTGGAAGGGGGCGGCACCTTCCTCGTGCGCGACCACCGCAGGACCCCGAGCTTCTACGTCGCGGCGTCGGATGCGGCGCGGTCGCGTGAACTCGGCGCGACGCGCCAGTGCGAGACGCCGAAGCGGACCTTCGCAGGCGCTCCCGTCACGCGCATCGATGTCCAGACGCCGCCCGACGCGCCGGTCCTGCGAGACCGCCTGCACGCCAATGGCATCCATACGTTCGAGGCGGATGTCCGTTTCGCCGTGCGGTTCCTTATCGACCACAACATCCGGGGCGGCCTCGAGATAGAGGGAGTTGCCCAGCGCGGCGAGGGCGTCGACTGGATATTCGACGATCCGGAGATCGGGCCCGCCGAGGTCGAGGTCGAGCCAGGAGTCCTGTCATTCGACATCGAGACCGATCCGAAGGCACAGAGACTGTTGGCCATTTCGCTTTACGCCGCCGGCGTCGACGAGGTCTACATCGTCGACTCCAGCGGCCGAGAGATGCCCGAACACGCCATCGCCTGCGCGGACGAAAGCGAAGGCCTGGCAGCGTTCTGCCGACGCGTCGCCGAACTCGACCCGGACATCCTCACGGGCTGGAACGTCGTCGACTTCGACCTGCGCGTCCTGTCGCGTATCGCCGCACGGTTGAAGCAACCGTTTGACCTCGGACGCGAACCGGGCAACGTGAGGATCCGGCCCGCCCAGGGCTATTTCGGCAGCGGGCAGGCAACGATTCCGGGACGCCTCGTGCTCGACGGCATGGACCTCGTGCGCGGCGCGTTCGCACGCTTCGACGACTACTCCCTCGATGCGGTCTCCCGCTCGGTTCTCGGCGAGGGCAAGGCCGTCGAGGGCGATGTCCGGGACCGTGCCGGGGAGATCATCCGCCGGTACCGGACAGACCTTCCGGGATTCGCGCTGTATGCCCGCACCGATGCCCGCCTCGTCCTCGAAATCATCGAACAGATGCGGCTGGTCCCGTTGGCCCTCGCTCGCAGCCGGCTCACCGGGATGCAGCCGGATCGCGTCTCCGCCAGCATCGCCTCGTTCGACTTCGTCTACCTGGCGGAACTCCACAAGCGGGACATCGTGGCGCCTTCCGTGCGATCGGGAGACGCGCGCGTCTCGGCCTCCCAGGCGGGCGGCCATGTGCTTGAACCCAAGACCGGCCTGCACAGGAACGTCTGGGTGTTCGACTTCAAGAGCCTGTATCCGAGCGTCATGCGCACGTTCAATATCGACCCGCTCGGGTTCGTTGCGGGCACCGGTACCGGTGAAAAAGTGATCCTGACCGTAACCGGCGCCGCATTTCGCCGTGACGACGCGATCCTCCCGCGGATGCTCGACCGCCTGGCCGAGGCCCGCGAAGTGGCGAAAGGCGCTGACGACGACATCGCTTCGCAGGCGATCAAGATCCTCATGAACTCCTTCTATGGCGTTCTCGGAACGCCCGCCTGCCGGTTCCACAATCCCGCCATCGCGAACGCGATCACCGGGCAAAGCCGGCACTTCCTGCTGTGGTCCAAGACCTGGTTCGAGGACCGGGGTTTCGATGTCCTTTACGGCGATACGGACAGCCTGTTCGTATTTTCCGGTCTCGCCGACCCCATTGGGGCACAGGATCGCGGTGGGGACCTCGTGCGGGAGATCAACGCGGCGATCGCGGACTACGTGCGTGAAAAGTGGAACGTCGAGAGCCGGCTCGAACTGGAGTTCGAGAAGCTCTACACGCGGTTGTTCCTGCCGTCCGTGCGGCACGGTTCGGCCGGCGCGCGCAAGCGCTATACCGGCGTGCGACACGGTGGCGACACGGTCGAGTTCGTCGGCATGGAAGTGGTGCGCCGCGACTGGACGGATCTCGCAAAAACGGTGCAGCGGGAACTGTATGCACGGTTGTTCGCCGATGCGCCGGTGGACGACTACCTGGCCCAGGTCGTGCGCGACCTGCGCTCCGGCAGCTTCGACGAGGCGCTGGTCTACCGGAAGGGACTGCGAAAGAGACTCCAGGACTACACGGCGAATACCCCGCCGCACGTTGCCGCCGCCCGCAAGTCCCGCTCGGACCCCGGACGCCTGATCTCGTACGTCATGACCCGGAACGGCCCTGAGCCCCTCGACAACATCACCGCCGATCTCGACCGCGAGCACTACGTGCAAAGACAGGTGCGCCCGGTAGCGGAACCCGTGCTCGACACGTTCGGACTGTCGTTCGAGCAGGCCATCGGCGACGACCGGCAGATGGAACTGTTCTGACACGCCTGGCGGGGTGACCGCCGGGCAAGTGCGCTGAAACGGCCGGGCCTGTCCGAACCCCGGACAGCCCTGACGCGTTCTTTCTGAAAGCGTATTCCGACGCGATACGTCATTCGCGTTTCCGACGGCGAAAAGCCGCAAAACCCAACACGAGTATGTAGGGGTTTTCTCTGGTTCCGACGCTCAAGCCCTTCGCAGAATGCCCGCCGATCCCCGGCTCCGCGCGGTGCGGGCCGGACGAACGGACGGAGCAAGACCTTGGCAGGAAAACCCAACAGAACAAGCAGGATCGCCCGCTTCGCGGGCCTCGCGATAACAGTCGCCGGCATGGCGTTCGCGACAGCGTCGTGGGCAGGCATCACGTCGAGTGAGAACCCGTCGACCGACGGCAGCTACACGATCTCGTGGTCGGCGGTCCCCAACGCGCACAGCCACCAGTTGTACGAGGACGGCACCCTCGTCTATGACAGTACCGGGACCTCGTGGTCGGCCAGCGGAAAGGCTGCCGGGGATTACGAGTACACCGTCGGCTACTGCGAGTACATCTTCGACGAGGAGATGTGCTTCGGGTCAGGTTACACGGCGCTGACCGTGACCGTGTCGCCTCCGGCTCCGGGAGCGCCGACGCTGACGGCGCCGGCGACGGACGCGGACGGAAGCTACACGGTGAGTTGGACGGCCTCGACGGGGGCGAGTTCTTACAAGCTGGAGGAGAAGCCCGCCGGTGGGTCGTTCTCGAGTGCCTACGACGGTGCCAAAAGGTCCCACAAGATCACGGGCAAGACTGCAGGAATCTACGAGTACCGGGTCCAGGCTTGCGCAGGATCGGACAACTGCGGCGACTGGTCGTCGACGAAGACGACGAAGGTGCCGCCGGGGAAGCCGACGCTGACGGTGCCGGCGACGGACTCGGACGGCGACTACACGGTGTCATGGACGGCCCCCTCCGGAGCGACGAGCTACGAGCTGGAGGAGAAGCCGGCTGGCGGATCGTTCTCAAGCGCCTATGACGGCGACGGCACGTCGCAGGAGATCGAGGACAACACGCCGGGGATCTACACATACCGGGTGCGGGCGTGTGCAGGATCGGGCAACTGTGGCCGCTGGTCGTCGACGAAGACGACGAAGGTGCCGCCGGGGAAGCCGACGCTGACGGTGCCGGCGACGGACTCGGACGGCGACTACACGGTGTCATGGACGGCCCCCTCCGGAGCGACGAGCTACGAGCTGGAGGAGAAGCCGGCTGGCGGATCGTTCTCAAGCGCCTATGACGGCGACGGCACGTCGCAGGAGATCGAGGACAACACGCCGGGGATCTACACATACCGGGTGCGGGCGTGTGCAGGATCGGGCAACTGTGGCCGCTGGTCGTCGACGAAGACGACGAAGGTGCCGCCGGGGAAGCCGACGCTGACGGTGCCGGCGACGGACTCGGACGGCGACTATACGGTGTCATGGACGGCCCCCTCCGGAGCGACGAGCTACGAGCTGGAAGAGAAGCCGGCTGGCGGGAGGTTCGCCAACGTCTACGACGGCGACAGCACTTCGGAGTCGATCTCGGACAAGCCCGATGGGACGTACAGCTACCGGGCTCGCGCGTGCGCTGGGACGGGAAACTGCAGCGATTGGTCGTCGACCGAGTCGGTAGCAGTGGAGCGGCCGCCGGGCGCGCCGACGCTGACGGTTCCGGCCACGGACTCCGACGGCAGGTACAAGGTGTCGTGGACGAGCGTGTCTGGATCGACAAGCTACGAGTTGGAGGAGAAGCCCGCCGGCGGATCGTTCTCGAACGTCTATGATGGCGGCAAAACATCCAAGACGATCACCGGCAAGGCCGACGGCACGTACAGCTACCGTGTGCGCGCGTGCAAGAGCACATGCGGCAGTTGGTCATCGACCGAGTCCGTGGTCGTGGAGCACCCGCCGGGCGCGCCGACGCTGACGGTTCCGGCCACGGACTCCGATGGCGACTACACGGTGTCGTGGACCAGCCCGCCCGGGGCCACGAGCTACAAGCTGGAGGAGAAGTCCGGGAGCGGGAATTTCGCCAACGTCTACAGCGGCGCCAACACCTCGGCGTCGATCTCGGACAAGGCCGACGGCACGTACAGCTACCGCGTGCGCGCGTGCAACAGCACCTGCGGCAGTTGGTCGTCTACGAAGTCGGTGGTGGTGGAGCATCCGCCAGCGGCGCCGACGCTGACGGTACCGGCCACGGACTCCGATGGCGACTACACGGTGTCGTGGACGAGCCCCTCCGGAGCCACTAGCTACAAGCTGGAGGAGAAGTCCGGGAGCGGAAACTTCGCCAACATCTACAGCGGAAGCGACACTTCAAGGAACATCAAGGGCAAGGCCGACGGCACGTACAGCTACCGCGTGCGGGCGTGCAACAGCACATGCGGCAGTTGGTCGTCTACGAAATCGGTGGTCGTGGAGCATCCACCAGCGGCGCCGACGCTGACGGTTCCGACGACCGACCGGGATGGCGACTACACGGTGTCGTGGACGAGCGTTTCCGGAGCCACGAGCTACAAACTGGAGGAGAAGTCCGGGAGCGGGAGCTTCGCCAACATCTACAGCGGAAGCGACACTTCAAGGAGTATCACGGACAAGGCCGACGGCGCATACAGCTACCGGGTGCGTGCATGCACCAGCACCTGCGGCGACTGGTCTTCGACCGCGACCGTTAACGTAGTAAGCGACCTCAGGGCCAGTCCGAACCCGTCGGCGGACGGCAGCTACACGGTGTCCTGGACGCCGATTCCCAACGCGGAGAGCTATCAGCTGTACGAGGACGGCACGCTGGTCTATGACAGCACGGGGACCACGTGGTCCTTCAGCGGCAAGGTGGCGGGCAGCTACGAGTACACCCTCGAGTTCTGCGAACTGATCTTCGACGAGGAGCATTGCGACCTTCCGTCGGGCTACGAGTCACTGACGGTGACCGTCACGACGCCACCGTTGGCGCCGACGCTGACGGTCCCGGCCACGGATGCCGACGGCAGCTACACGGCGAGCTGGACGGAGTCGGCGGGGGCGACCTCGTACAAGCTGGAGGAGAAGGCTGCCGGCGGGTCGTTCTCGAACGTCTATGACGGCGCGAACAGGTCCCACGGAATCTCGGGCAAGGCCGTGGGAATCTACATGTATCGGGTCCAGGCGTGCGCCGGATCGGACAATTGCGGCGACTGGTCGGAGACCAAGACCACCAAAGTGCCGCCGGGAGTGCCGACTCTGACCGTCCCCGCGACAGACGCCGACGGCACCTACAAGGCGACTTGGACCAGCCCGACGGGCGCGACGAGATACGAACTTCAGCAGAAGGTCGGATCGGGCATGTGGTCAGAGTCGGAGAGCTTGACGGCGACGACGAAGAACTACACCGGCAAGACTCCGGCGATCTACATGTACCGGGTGCGCGCGTGCGCCGGATCGGACAACTGTGGTGACTGGTCGGAGACCAAGACCACGAAGGTGCCGCCCGGCACACCGAAGCTGACAGTTCCGGCGACGAATTCAGGCGGCAGCTACGCGGTGACGTGGACGAGTCCCTCGGGAGCGACGGGCTACGAGTTGGAAGAGAAGTCCGGGAGCGGGAACTTCGGCAACGTCCACAACGGAAGCGCCGCTTCAAAGAACATCACGGGCAAGACCGACGGCACATACGGTTACCGCGTACGGGCGTGCGCTGGAGCGGGCAACTGCGGTGGCTGGTCTTCCACCAAGACGGTTCGCGTAGGGGGGGATCTCACCGCCAGCCCGAATCCGTCGAATGACGGCAGCTACACGGTGTCCTGGTCGGCGATCCCCGCGGCGGAGTCCTACGACCTATTCGAGGATGGCGTGTCGGTGTATCACGGTACGGAGACCACGAGGTCCTTCAGCGGCAAGGCCGCGGGCAGCTACACGTACACCCTCGAGTTCTGCGAACTGATCTTCGACGAGGAGCTTTGCGACATAGGGTCGGGGTACGCGGCACTGACCGTAACGGTCACGACGCCGCCGCTGGCGCCGACCCTGACAGTGCCGGCCACGGACGCGGACGGCAGGTACGACGCGACTTGGACCAGCCCGACGGGAGCGACGAGCTACGAGCTGCAGGAGAAAGTCGGATCGGGGATGTGGTCGGAGTCGGAGAGCTTGATGGCGACGACGAAGACCTACACGGGCAAGACCCCGGCGATCTACATGTACCGGGTTCGCGCGTGCGCGGGCACGGACAACTGCGGCGACTGGTCGGCGACCGGGACCACCAAAGTGCCACCGGCGGCGCCGAAGCTGACGGTCCCGGCCATGGATTCGGACGGCAGCTACGACGCGATGTGGACGAGCCCGACGGGAGCGACGAGCTACGAGCTGCAGGAGAAAGTCGGATCGGGGATGTGGTCGGAGTCGGAGAGCTTGATGGCGACGACGAAGACCTACACGGGCAAGACCCCGGCGATCTACATGTACCGGGTTCGCGCGTGCGCGGGCACGGACAACTGCGGCGACTGGTCGGCGACCGGGACCACCAAAGTGCCGCCGGCGGCACCGAAGCTGACGGTCCCGGCCACAGATGCCGACGGCAACTACACGATCTCGTGGATGAGCGTCCCCGGAGCGACGAGCTACAAGCTGGAGGAGAAGCCCCCGGGCGGATCGTTCTCGCACATATACGAGGGCGACGACACGTCATACGAAATTGCGAGTAAGACTGCCGGTATCTACATGTACCGGATTCAGGCAGGTGCGGGAACGGGCAACTGCGGCGACTGGTCTTCGACGAAGACGATAAAGGTGCCGCCCGGGATGCCGACGCTGACGGTCCCGGCGACGGACGCCGACGGAAGCTACGCCGTCACGTGGACCAGCCTTTCGGGCGCGACGAGCTACGAACTGGAGGAGAAGCCAGCTAGCGGCAGCTTCGCCAACGTCTATAGCGGAAGCGGCACTTCAACAGACATCACGGGCAAGGCCGACGGCACGTACAGCTACCGGGTGCGCGCCTGCGCCGGGACCGGCAACTGCGGCGCCTGGTCGACGACGAAGTCGGTGACGGTGGAGCGGCCGCTCGTCTCACCCAACAATCCACCGTTAGCCGTGGACGACGCGGCGGAGACGACATTCGGCACACCGGTCGAGATCGCCGTTCTGGAAAACGACACGGACGTGGACGGCGATGACCTGACGGTGATGTCCGTGACGACGCCGAGAAACGGCACGGTGGCCATCACCAGTGATGACGCCGGCAACAACACGCTGGTCACCTACACGCCCGGGAGCAGGCACCCCGGCTCGGATACGTTCGACTACACGGTCTACGACGGCACCGCCACTGACACCGGCACGGTCGAGGTGACGGTGGGCTTCGTGAAAGTGACGCCCAACCCAAGCACCACGGGCAACTACACGCTGTCCTGGCAAGGAACGCTGCAGGCAGACAGGTACCGGGTCTCGGAGAGTGTCCCGGGCGGCGAGCCCTTGTGGAGCGACCACTCGACGACCAGCGTGGAGTACACCGGCAAGGCAGCGGGCGAATACAGCTACGTGGTGTTGAGCTGCCACTCGCGGCTGGGGGACGAGATGTGCGAGGAATACGGCCGCGTGACGGCGCGGGTCGTGCTGCCCATCACGCCCGGCAATCTGCCCTACAGATCCGGAGTGACCAAGGGCGGCGACGCCTACGTCAACGTGCCGATTGCACCTGTGCCGGGAGTCAACGGACTCGCACCGCGGCTGTCGATCGACTACAGCGGCGGCCGCGAGCGGCACCGGTCCGACCAGGAACTGCCGGCGGACATGATCGGCTACGGCTGGCGCGTCGGCGGGTTCTCGGCCATCCGCCGTTGCGTGAAGGGAACGGACGATAGCGACGGCATCTCGTTCGATGACACTGACGAGCTGTGCCTGGACGGCGAGCCGTTGGAGAAGATCAAGGAAGGCACGGAGAATCCGAAGGTCCCCCCGGAGTACCGCACGGCGCGGGAGAGCTTCGCGAAGGTCCTGCTGATAGACAACGAGACAGGCGACTGGTTCGAGGTGCACCTGCCGGACGGCACCGTGCGCGAGTACGGCCGCACACTCGACAGCCAGCTCTGGAAGCCGGCGCGGCAGGCGAGCGGGTCCGACCCGGCTGAGCCGGCGGCGCCTTTCCTGTGGTCGATCAACAAGCAGACGGACGCGTTCGGCAACCTCATGCAGTACGAGTACTACGAGGACAACACCAACCTGGCGCGGCATCCGAAGAAGATCACCTACGGCAACGCTAAAGACGCCACGATCGAGTTCGTCTACAAGCCGCGCGACGACCTTGACTCGACGCAGGTAGGGAGCTTCTCCCTCGGCCAGCCGCAACGATTGACCTACATCCATCTGCGGCTCGGCGGCTCGCTGGTGCGCGACTACCGGCTGGCGTACAAGAGAACGAGCACCGGCCAGGTGCGCCTGAACGAGCTGCAGACGTGCGGGTACGAGCCGTCCGGTACGTACCACTGCCTGTCGCCGCTGGCGATCGGCTGGCAGGGTGCCGCCAGCGGAACCTGGGTCAACCAACTGACGGATCCCATGGGGGTGGAGACGACGTTCGCGATCGAGACGATGAGCGAGTCCGATCCGCACAGCTTCGTGTTAGCGGCGAACGACACGCCTTTCGGCACCACCAGCCTGCCGGCCAACACGCGGGCGCTGCCGGCGAAGAACGACACTGTCAAGCCGGTGGTGACCGGCATCACGCGCAGCGACGGCATCGGCGGCACGCGCCGGACCAGCTACGCGTATCTTGGCCGCGGCGTCGAGAACACTCGCAACTGGGGCTTCCTTGGATTCCACGCGATCCGCGAGACGGATGGCGCGTCGGGCATCGTGACCTACACGCAGTACCGGCTCGACCATCCGCACTTCGGCCGCCCCGCGCAGGTGGTGCGGTACCACGGCAACTACATCAGGCCCACGAGCACAACGAAGGCAAAGACGCCGCTGTCGAAACGCGCGGTGCGCTACGCGGAGAAGTCGGTGGCGCACACGGGATCTACCGTGAAGACGACGCTGCCGTACGCCGAGGAGACCATGGAGTGGCTCTACGAGGGCACGTCCACCCTCGGCGCGGTGCGGACCACAGAGACGCTGACGCTGCCCTCCAGGTTCGTGACCAAGGTGGTGCGCGAGACGCGCACCGGGCACGCGGCGACCGGCGACGGCGACGGCGGCTCGGACTGGGGAGCCGGCCAGTCGCACACGCTGTCCGGGATCCAGCGGACGACGCAGCAGACGCTGTCGTTCGACAACGACGAGGCCAACTGGGCGCTGGGGTTCGTCAACAACATCGGCGTCAACCACTACGGCCCCAACAGCGGCGACACCCGCGGAACGCTGAACTGGACCGAGACGGTGGGGCGCACGCGGATCGCGGGCACGCTGGCACCGGACGTGGTGACGCGTTTTCCGGGCGACGACCTCCAGCACAGGACGGACTACGGCTACGACACCAAGGGCAATCGGAAGACGGCCTCGGAGACCGAGGGCGTTCCGGCCTCAAATGCGGGAGGACAATCGTCGCAGACGGCGGATGACTCGGCGCGGATCTGGGAGGTGCTGGGATTCGGCGCGGGCCGCTTCCCGACGTCCTGGAAGAACCCGCTGAATCACAGGGAGTATGCGACGCACCACGTCGGCCTGGGTGTTCCGGCGACGACCACGGACGCCAACAACCGGCGCACCTCGTACGCCTACGACGGCCTCGGCCGGGAGATCTCGCGCACGCGCCACTGGGACAGCGTGACGACGACGAAGGACGGCGTCACGACAACGGAGGACGTGAAGACCACCACCGCCTATGCGCCGTGCGACGACGACAACACGTGCGACGCGGTGGAGGCGACGATCGCTGGCTGCGGCACCCGCTACTCGGTGGCCCCGGTGATGAAGGTGACGACGTCGGCGCCGGACATGCCGGACTCGACCGCCTACCTGGACATGTTCGGGCGGGCGATACGCACGGCCGTCGAAGGCTTCGACGGAACCGACCGGCGTGTGGACGCGTTCTACGACGCGCGCGGCCGGATGGTTTGCGAGAGCGAGCCGTACCACGCGGGCGATGAGGCGCGATACACGCGCTACGCCTACGACATCCGCGACCGGCTGACGCGCGCGGCCCGGCCCGACGGCGGGACGACCGGAATCATGTACGCGGCGGCGTCGAACCGGGTGACGGCGACGGTCACGGAGACCGTGATGGCCACGAACGGGAACGAGACGCTGGCGACGCGCAAGACGAAGCGGACGCACAACGTGCTCGGAGAGCTCGTGTCGACCGTCGAGGGGGCGGCCGAGGCCGCGTCGAAGCGGGTGACGACGAGCTATGTATACGACGGCGCCGGGCGGCTGGAGACCGTGACGATCGGCGATCAGACGACGACGTTCGCCTACGACGCCGCGGGCAACCGCGCGAGCGTCAAGAACCCGAACCTGGGCGCGACCGTGAACGCGGGCGACGACACGAACAGAGTGCCGGTGAGCGTCAAGTTCGCCTACAACGGCCACGGCGAGCTGACCGAGCGCACCGACGCGCGCGGCGCGACCCACTACGGCTACGACAAGCTGGGCCGGCGCACCTGCGCGGCGGACCGCGGCGGCACCGCGACCTGGGAGTACGACCCGGCCAACGGCAGGGGCCTGCTGAAGC
Source organism: Gammaproteobacteria bacterium (assembly GCA_028821515.1). Lineage (GTDB taxonomy): Bacteria > Pseudomonadota > Gammaproteobacteria > Pseudomonadales > Azotimanducaceae > VXNE01. The sequence continues at coordinate 77,365 of JAPPGA010000034.1, forward strand.
GCCGCGGCTACGACCGGGACACCGTCCGGACGAGCGCCTCGAACTGCCCGTTCGGCGACGACTTCGCGGAGACCTATACCTACAACGACGACGCGCGGCTCGAGACGGTGACGACATCGATCGTCGACGACGCTAACGCGACCACGACGCTGACGCGCAGGCACGCGTACGACGACTACGGACGGCTGGCGTCGACGACCTATCCGTCGTCGGCGATGGACGCGGTGACGGTCGGATACGAGTACAACGAGCACGGCTACCGGTCGAAGCTGAAGCACGGTGAGACGGCGCTGGTGGAGGTGAAGGCGCAGACGGCCTACGGCCAGTCCAGGGCGGAGAACTACGGCAACGGCGTTCGGACCAGGCGGGACTACGACAAGCTGGGGCGGCTGAAGGATACCGACACGATTCGCCGCGGCGGGGCGACGATCCAGGACAACACCTACGCCTGGCGCAGCGACGGCTCGCTGCAGCGGCGCGCGGCGCGCGCGGGCAGCCAGGTCAAGCGCGAGTTCCTGGACTACGACTATCTGAACCGGCTGACGAGCGCGGCGACGCGCATCGGGGGCTCGGCGACGGCGAGCCGGACGCTGACGTTCGGCTACGACCTTCGAGGCAACCTGAAGACCAGGACCAGCGACGTGTCGGGGGACGACAACGTGACGAGCGCCTATCCGGAGACGTCGAACCGGCTTATTTCGGCCACCGTCGGCGACGTGCCGTACACGTTCCCGCACGACACCAGCGGCCACATCGAGCAATACGAGTGCAAGGACCCGGACGAGAACGACGAGGTCGACCCCTGCGCCGACGTCGACGACACGTTCATCGACTGGAACGCGCGCGGACTCGCCGAGAAGGTGACGGTGGGCGAGAGCAAGACCGCCGATACGCCGGCGGCGCGGGACAGCTTCCGCTACGGCCCGGACGGGGCGCGCTACTTCAAGAAGAGCGAGTGGACGGTCGGCTCCGGCGCCGCGGCGACCCTGAAGACGTCGCGCAAGTACTACGCGGGCGCGTACGAGAAGACGGTGACGGCGGGCGGCGAGACGGTGGAGCGCACGCGCATCGGCGACTCGGTGGTGCATGTCAGGACCACCCCCGCGAGCATGATGGCGAGCGCGCCGCCGCCGGTGTTCGAGTACGTCCACCGGGACCACCTGGGCTCGGTGGAGGCGGTGACGGACCAAGCCGGCAACGAGCTGATCGTGCTGGCCCACGACCCCTACGGGGAGCGGCGCAAGAAGGACTGGACCGGGCAGCTGGCGGATACGGAGATCGAGTCCCTGCTGAGCGCCCACGGCGAGCGGGTGTCGCGGGGATTCACCCGGCACGAGCACCTGGACCGCACCGGACTGATCCACATGAACGGGCGGATGTACGACCCGCGCCTGGGCCGGTTCCTGAGCCCGGACCCGATCGTCGGGGATCCCACTTCAAGCCGGTCCTGGAACCTATACAGCTACGTCAGGAACAACCCCTTTAGCTACGTCGATCCGACCGGGGAGTTGGAGATCCTCATCGTCACAGCGTCCAGGTGTGATTGGGTGTGCTGGGAGGATACTCACTATTGGTTGGATTGGTGGGATGCGTCGCATGGGTGGCGGGGCGACTCGTGGGACATCAGCCCGTGGGACTCCGAAGACAGCTACGATCTTGCCGAAAGCATCCGCGCCGACGCGGAAAACACGCTCGACGCACTGGACAAGAGCGTCGCGGACCAGCCGATAAACCATGATCGTGACGCGCTTTGGGCTTCGATAAGGGTCTACTTCGATGACACCGGCGGGCTCTTGGACAAGGAGGGGATACCGTATGATCCGCAGCGTGGATTCGCGGCGGCGCTGTACAAGATAAACGGCCACTACTATCTCGTATTTCGGGGTACTCAAGGAGGAAGTTTCCGCAACTGGTGGGCGAACCTCCGCCAAGCGTTGGGCTTTCCCTCCTCGCAGTACAAGCAGGCCATCGAACTCGCCCAAGCGGTATACCAAAAGTTGCGCGGCAATGTGACTTTTGTAGGCCATTCGCTGGGCGGTGGCCTGGCGTCTGCCGCGAGGTTTGCGATCGCAGGGTCACGGGCCATCACGTTCAACGCAGCGGGCCTGCACTCGCGGTACCGCACGGACGAACCCGGCGAAATCCGCGCACACCACATCCGGGGCGACCCGCTGAGCGTGGTGCAGGATCTCGTTCCGTTCCTGCCGGAGGCTGCAGGGACGCGCATCGAGCACCCCTATCAGTACAATGGGCCGTTTTGGGAGCGGCACTCATACAAGGCCTTCCCGCTCTGGTAGACGGATGCAGCGAGTGACAAAAATGCGGCGTACAATGGCGAGGTTGGCCGTGGCCGGCGCGCTGGGAGTCGGGATGAACGCGGGCTGCGCGGTCCACCCGGAGAGTGCGGACTACTACTTCACGACGCCGGAGACGGTGACGGCGGCGAGGGCGATCCGCCGAGGCGATGCGAGAAGCCTGGAAAGGATGATCGCCGGGGGCCTGGACGTGAATGCGCAGGGACGCGAGGGGATGGACCTGCTGAAGTGGTCCATGGGCCGGTTCTGCCTGAAGTGCTTTGAGACGCTGCTCGAGAGCGGGGCGGATATCGAACGCCCGCCGGCCGGGGAATACACCGGGAAGATCGAGCAGCTGTTTCTGATGCCGGTTATGCACTTGGCGGCACACTTAAACGACCCGGCGTACCTGGCGTCGCTGTTGCGACACGGGGGCAATCCGAACGCACTCAACGTATATGGCGCCAGGACGATCATCCACGAGGCGATAATGCTGTCCCGGATCGAGAACGTCCGGCTGTTGGTGGAGGCGGGCGCCGACATCAACGCTCCGAGGGACATCTCGTTGGAGACGCCGCTGCATGAGGCGGTGGCGGTCAAGGAATACGAGATCGCGCATTACCTGCTGGAGCAAGGCGCCGACCCGATGTTGGAGAACGCATGGGGCAACTCGGTGGTCGATACGATCAAACTGTTCAAGAACGCCGGTATTTGGGATCGCAGAATGCATGATTGGTACTTGAAATTCGTTGATCGTCTGGAACTGGATCCCGACGAAGTGACGCTGCCATGAGGCCCGAAAGCGCACTGGGGCCAACGGCGGGCCTGTTGGCTGACGCAGTAGGTCGAAGGCGCGGGTGGCCGATTCGGACTCATGCCAAAGTCGTCGCAAGCGTCATCGCGGCTAGACCGAGGAGCTAGCACTCCGCCTTGCGCGGCGAGGGGAGGTGGACTCTCGCAGGGTTGTCTCTCGAATAAGTCCACACGATGAGTCTATCGCGGAGCGAGACGGCAACCGGGCTGCGCTTAATCGGTTAGCCCGCAACTAGTTCTCCTCAGCTGGCCTCCCGGCCACCCAACTACGACGGCGCCGGGCGGCTGGAGACCGTGACGACCTTCACCTACGACGCCGCGGGCAACCGCGCGAGCGTCAAGAACCCGAACCTGGGCGCGACCGTGAACGCGGGCGACGACACGAACAGAGTGCCGGTGAGCGTCAAGTTCGCCTACAACGGCCACGGCGAGCTGACCGAGCGCACCGACGCGCGCGGCGCGACCCACTACGGCTACGACAAGCTGGGCCGGCGCACCTGCGCGGCGGACCGCGGCGGCACCGCGACCTGGGAGTACGACCCGGCCAACGGCAGGGGCCTGCTGAAGCGCCGCGGCTACGACCGGGACACCGTCCGGACGAGCGCCTCGAACTGCCCGTTCGGCGACGACTTCGCGGAGACCTATACCTACAACGACGACGCGCGGCTCGAGACGGTGACGACATCGATCGTCGACGACGCGAGCGCGACCACGACGCTGACGCGCAGGCACGCGTACGACGACTACGGGCGGCTTTCTTCGACGACCTATCCGTCGTCGGCGATGAACGCGGTGACGGTCGGCTACGAGTACAACGAGCACGGCTACCGGTCGAAGCTGAAGCACGGCTCCACCGAGCTGGTGAAGGTGACGGAGCAGACGGCCCGCGGCCAGTCGGCGGCGGAGACCTACGGCAACGGCGCGCGGACCTGGCGGTCCTACGACAAGCTGGGTCGGCTGACCGACATCGACACGGTCCGCCGCGGGACGAAGATCCAGGACAACACCTACGCCTGGCGCAGCGACGGCTCGCTGCAGCGGCGCACGGCGCGCGCGGGGAGCCGGGTCAGGCGCGAGTACTTCGCCTACGACTATCTGAACCGGCTGACGCGGGCGGCGACGCACATCGCGGGCGCGGCGACGGCGAGCCGGACGCTGGCGTTCGGCTACGACCTTCGAGGCAACCTGAAGACCAGGACCAGCGACGTGTCGGGGGACGACAACGTGACGAGCGCCTATCCGGAGACGTCGAACCGGCTTATTTCGGCCACCGTCGGCGACGTGCCGTACACGTTCCCGCACGACACCAGCGGCCACATCGAGCAATACGAGTGCAAGGACCCGGACGAGAACGACGAGGTCGACCCCTGCGCCGACGTCGACGACACGTTCATCGACTGGAACGCGCGCGGACTCGCCGAGAAGGTGACGGTGGGCGAGAGCAAGACCGCCGATACGCCGGCGGCGCGGGACAGCTTCCGCTACGGCCCGGACGGGGCGCGCTACTTCAAGAAGAGCGAGTGGACGGTCGGCTCCGGCGCCGCGGCGACCCTGAAGACGTCGCGCAAGTACTACGCGGGCGCGTACGAGAAGACGGTGACGGCGGGCGGCGAGACGGTGGAGCGCACGCGCATCGGCGACTCGGTGGTGCATGTCAGGACCACCCCCGCGAGCATGATGGCGAGCGCGCCGCCGCCGGTGTTCGAGTACGTCCACCGGGACCACCTGGGCTCGGTGGAGGCGGTGACGGACCAAGCCGGCAACGAGCTGATCGTGCTGGCCCACGACCCCTACGGGGAGCGGCGCAAGAAGGACTGGACCGGGCAGCTGGCGGATACGGAGATCGAGTCCCTGCTGAGCGCCCACGGCGAGCGGGTGTCGCGGGGATTCACCCGGCACGAGCACCTGGACCGCACCGGACTGATCCACATGAACGGGCGGATGTACGACCCGCGCCTGGGCCGGTTCCTGAGCCCGGACCCGATCGTCGGGGACCCGACCTCGAGCCAGTCGTGGAACCTCTACAGCTACATCGGCAACAACCCGCTGAGCTACGTCGACCCGACCGGGCTGAATCGCGTGGAAGGGGGCTGCGGCTGGCTGTGCCCGGACGACATCGATGCGTGGTGGGACTGGCTGAACTTTGTGTACAGCTGGTGGGACATTCCCGCCAGCGGGTCGGGCCCCTACAGCAGTTCAGATCCCTACAGCGCATCCCACTACGAAAGCACCAGCTCCAAAGCGAGAAAGACGCTCAGGGTCACGGACCAGAGCGTGGCGGACGAACCGACGGATTCGGCTGATGACGAGCGGAGTTTTGTGGAGAAGATCTTTGAAGCCATTAAGGATGGTGCGACACGTATTCCCTTGGAAGACATACTAGGGAAGGCGTTGGAAAAGGCTTCCGAGGAGACTCTCGAACAGGTGAGAGCGCGTGGCGACGTAGTACTATCGGAGGTTGTTGTCTCGGACGCAACAGCGACCGGTTCGTTCGAGAATGCTAACGCCGTGGAAACGATCATCCCACAGGAGGGTGGAAGTAAACTGATCCTAGGCAAGGAGATGGGTGGAACATTCAAATCGTCCGCGGAAGAGCTGGTGTTAGAAAACCTTAAAGACATCGATGGAGCACAGAAGATCCCTTGGGTGCCTGAAATCAGGATGGAGTTGAAGTACATTAGTATTGATAAATTCGGAAACATTGAACACAAAAGGAAGTAGGGAAATACCAATGGGCCGGGACATGGTACGTTACATTTTCAGCATCGGGTTTTGTCTTTTGGGCACCTGGGTGGCGGTCGAAGGCTATGAGTTACTAAAGGGAGATCGAACCAGTCTGTTCGATAGAATCGCAATTTACATCTTTATTTGGTCACCTGTCCTATTGGCCGTGGGCGTAGCAGTATTGATTCGGGCCGCACGTATGGCGACGTTCTCTCTTTGGGTGTTGGCAATGTGGTGGTTGTCACAGGGATTCAGCCTTGATTTGACAGGTCACATCATATTTTCCCTGACATGTATCGGTTATCTTTTCTGGGAAGGCTTCGGTACATATAAGAGTGCACGATCCCGACTTCGTATGTTGGTATTGCCTGCGGCTGCTTTCTTTATTTTGAGTGTTCCTGGGTACGTAGCACAGTTTCTTTCAACTACGGATAAAGGAGTCTTGCAGATTATTGATCAGGCGTTTGGCAGCCAACGCATACTCTTTCTGTATGGTGTCATCGCCGTTGCGAGTTTCATCTACGACTGGTGCAGCGAGACGCCTCCGCAGGATAACGCGGCCGTTGAATCGAGAGCCTGAAATATACCTCATCAGGAATTCGAGTTTCTGGGCGAATAGCCGGAAATGCGCGCTGCTGTTGTGTTCGTCCGCGACGAACTTCGCACGGGGATCGGAAACGGACCAACTGCTCTGGGGATGATCGGCGACGTTGCTGGTTGTGGCGGTCCAATATGGTAAGGGTCGGATTCGCTGCCGCCTTGTGTGCATCTGGCTTGGTCGAGGAGAGATTTGGCGTAGCTGTCGCCGTTGCTGCAGCATGACGGCGAGCGAGACGTTCAACGTGTCCGGGTGCAAGACCGTGGTCTACCGGCCACACTGAACGGGGGGATTGATGACGTACGGTTGCTGCTTTGGAGGTGAGTGCGTGTCGTGTGATTTCGACGACGTGACGGTTGATTGAACTGCCGGGCTCGGGTCAAGCACTATCGTGGCGACGGCGGCGCAGCCAACCCGACGCCGGACTCTACTTGGAGTGTGGGGGCACGCGGATCGCGGCGGAGCGGACGCATACCGCCAAGCAGCCCAGGCATGTGACGACGAGCTACGTATACGACCACGACGGCGCCGGGCGGCTTGAGACCGGGACGACCGGCGACCAGACGACGACGTTCGCCTACGACGCCGCGGGCAACCGCGCGAGCGTCAAGAACCCGAACCTGGGCGCGACCGTGAACGCGGGCGACGACACGAACAGAGTGCCGGTGAGCGTCAAGTTCGCCTACAACGGCCACGGCGAGCTGCCCGTTCGGCGACGACTTCGCGGAGACGTACGCCTACAACGACGACGCGGCTCGAGACGGTGACGACATCGATCGTCGACGACGCGAACGCGACCACGACGCTGACGCGCAGCCACACGTACGACGACTACGGACGGCTGGCGTCTACTACCTATCCGTCGTCGGCGACGGACGCCGTGAAGGTCGACTACGAGTACAACCGCCATGGCTACCGGTGGAAGCTGAAGCACGGCTCCACGGCGCTGGTCGAGGTGAAGAAGCAGACGGCCTACGGCCAGTCGAAGGCGGAGACCTACGGCAACGGCGTTCGGACCAGGCTGGACTACGACAAGCTGGGTCGGCTGACCGACATCGACACGGTCCGCCGCGGGACGAAGCTCCAGGACAACACCTACGCCTGGCGCAGCGACGGCTCGCTGCAGAGGCGCACGGCCCGGGCGGGGAGCTCGATCAGGCGCGAGCATTTCGCCTACGACTACCTGAACCGGCTGACGCGGGCGGCGACGTTCATCGCGGGCTCGGCAACGGCGAGCCGGACCCTGACGTTCGGCTACGACCTTCGAGGCAACCTGAAGACCAGGGCCAGCGACGTGTCGGCGGACGACGACGTGACGAGCGTCTACCCGGAGACGTCGAACCGGCTCACCTCCGCCACCGTCGGCGACGTGCCGTACACGTTCCCGCACGACACCAGCGGCCACATCGAGCAATACGAGTGCAAGGACCCGGACGAGAACGACGAGGTCGACCCCTGCGCCGACGTCGACGACACGTTCATCGACTGGAACGCGCGCGGACTCGCCGAGAAGGTGACGGTGGGCGAGAGCAAGACCGCCGATACGCCGGCGGCGCGGGACAGCTTCCGCTACGGCCCGGACGGGGCGCGCTACTTCAAGAAGAGCGAGTGGACGGTCGGCTCCGGCGCCGCGGCGACCCTGAAGACGTCGCGCAAGTACTACGCGGGCGCGTACGAGAAGACGGTGACGGCGGGCGGCGAGACGGTGGAGCGCACGCGCATCGGCGACTCGGTGGTGCATGTCAGGACCACCCCCGCGAGCATGATGGCGAGCGCGCCGCCGCCGGTGTTCGAGTACGTCCACCGGGACCACCTGGGCTCGGTGGAGGCGGTGACGGACCAAGCCGGCAACGAGCTGATCGTGCTGGCCCACGACCCCTACGGGGAGCGGCGCAAGAAAGACTGGACCGGGCAGCTGACGGATACGGAGATCGAATCCCTGCTGAACGCCCAGGGCGAGCGGGTGTCGCGGGGATTCACGCGGCACGAGCACCTGGACCGCACCGGACTGATCCACATGAACGGGCGCATGTACGACCCGCGCTTGGGCCGGTTCCTTAGCCCCGACCCGATCGTCGGGGATCCCACCTCAAGCCAGTCCTGGAACCTCTACAGCTACGTCAGAAACAACCCCTTGAGCTACGTCGATCCGACTGGGAAGACCGAGTTGGAGATTATTATCGTCACTGCGTCCCGGTGTGATTGGGTGTGCGGGGAGGACATCAACTATTGGTTGGAATGGTGGTATTGGTCGAACGGGTCGTGGATCCACTACAGTAGCTCGCAGGGCTACTCCTACAGCGATGAAATCATCCGCTCGATAGTCGAACAGGCGCTCAGGGCCCTAAAGACCGTCGACCAGAGTGTTGCGGACGAGTTGGCGCACAGCATGGATAAGGAGTTCGACTATGCAGTGGTGAACGAGCCAGGGCTGGACGAGGGATGGGGCGGCATTCTCACGGACCCATTGACTTGGGTAGGTGGCTTCGGGAGCGCAGCGAGCAAGTTGCCTGCTCTGGCGCGAAGCGCATGGAGTTGGATTCGGAGCTTGTTCGTCCGCGGGCCAGGGGCTACTCATTTTGGGCCAAAGATACTCTCCCAACTCGAAAGGCGCGGATGGACAACTGATGATGTTCTATCAGCGATAGCCAATCCTGTACGAACAGTTCGCTGGAGAGACAGAAGGCACTTGCCTGGAGGAGGGCGTCTTGATGATCCCGCGACCGTGTACTATAGCAGGCATGGCGGCTATGTCGTCAGGAACGATAGAACCGGAGATATCGTTCAAATCTCCGACCGAAACAAACCCAACTGGAAAGCTCCATGGGATTAAGTGAGTCAGAATTCAAATCCCTATGCCAGGCGGCCGGTGTACAGTTTTTTAACACTCACGATGCTTCGTTCTGTGTTGAAAGGTCTTCAGCCGAAGTATTTATCGGATGCTGCCGTGATCAAAGCTGGATCATTTTGGGAATCGAAGGATTCAAGATCACGGAGGATGCAACCCGTATCCTTGACTACTTGGTAGCAGATTTTTCCAGTATTGATTCGTCCCCAGAATCATGCGACGAAGCTTTGCTCTTTTTGAAATTTGACAAAGCTCTCGAAGCATCGCATTTCGACTTTACAATTGCTGACGGATCGGCAATACGCCGGCTGGTTCACGACCGAACGTAGGGTTGGTGTTTAGTTCCCACGTTGTCACCATGGAGGGAATGCAGCGGGCGACATTCATGCGGCTCACTTTAGCCAGGTTGGCCGTGGCGGGCACTCTAGGAGTCGGGATGAACACGGGCTGCGCGGTCCACCCGGAGAGTGCCCACCACTATTTCACGACGCCGGAGACGGTGGCGGCGGCCAGGGCGATCCGCCGAGGCGATGCGAAAAGCCTGGAAAGGATGATCGCCGGGGGCCTGGACGTGAATGCGCGGGGACGCGAGGGGATGGACCTGCTGAAGTGGTCCCTGGGCCGGTTCTGCCTGGAGTGCTTCGACACGCTGCTCGAGAGCGGGGCGGACATCGAACGCCCGCCAGCAGGGAAGTACACGGGAAAGATCGAGCAGCTGTTCCTGATGCCCGTCATGGAATTGGCGGCGGGCTTGAACGACCCGGCGTACCTAGCGTCGCTGTTGCGACACGGGGGCGATCCGAATGCACTCGACGTGTACGAGTCCAGAACGATCATCCACGATGCGATAATGCGTGATCGAATCGAAAACGTCCGGCTATTGGTCGAGGCGGGCGCCGACATCGACGCGCCGGAGGGCGGCTCAATCACGCCGCTGCATAGGGCGGTGTATCTCAACAAGTACGACATCGCGTACTACCTGCTGGAACAGGGTGCCGACTCGACGCTGGAGAACAAAATGGGCCACTTGCCCGCCGATACGATCAAAATGTTCAAGAACCGCGGCGTGAGCAGCGAGATGCACGGCTGGTACGTCAAAGTTGTGGAGCGGCTGGGGCTGGACCCCGACGATGTGACGCTGCAATGAGGCTTGGGAGCGAGCAGCAGTGTCGGACACGCGCCAAAGTCTGCCTCAAGCGACATCGCGACTAGGCAGAGTTGGGCCCACCGTCTTGCGTCGCGAGGAGTAGGTGGACTCTTTGGCAAAGTTGTCTCTCGATCAGGTCCGCAACGCGAGTCTGTCGCCGATACAAACGGCGATCGGCTGTACCTGCGGGTGACCGAGCTGGCCATGCACTGGCATCACTGCTTGAATCCTGTCTTGATTTCACAAGGCGGATTGGTTGCTGACGTAATCGACTGAGCCATACCTGCTACCGTTCGGGCAATCTTCCGGCTCGTGCCGGCCGCTCCACTTCGTTCAGTCCCCGTCGACGGCGCAGCCGGGTTACGGGCGGCCTTCCTGCGGTTGGCATCCCCGCCTCAGTTTTGCCATGGGGTAGCGATGTAGCTCTTGACGCCGTTCTCCGTGACGCCCGTCACTCCGGCGTCCCCGCGTACGGTCAATGCTTCCCTTTGGCCCTGAGGCCAGGGCCGTGATCGGCGAGTTAAGGTCGTCCGTCGCCTCCACGTCGGCTTGGGCGTTCCGGCGACGACCACGGACGCCAACAACCGGCGCACCTCGAATGCCTACGATGGCCTCGGCCGCGAGATCTCGCGCACGCGCCACTGGGACAGCGTGACGACGATGAAGGACGGCGTCACGACAACGGAGGACGTGAAGACCACCACCGCCTACGCCCCGTGCGACGACGACAACACGTGCGACGCGGTCGAGGCGACGATCGCCGGCTGCGGCACCCGCTACTCGGTGGCCCCGGCGATGAAGGTGACGACGTCGGCGCCGGACATGCCGGACTCGACGGCCTACCTGGACATGTTCGGGCGGGCGATACGCACGGCCGTCGAAGGCTTCGACGGAACCGACCGGCGGGTGGACGCGTTCTACGACGCGCGCGGCCGGATGGTCTGCGAGAGCGAGCCGTATCACGCGGGCGATGAGGCGCGCTACACGCGCTACACCTACGACATCCGCGACCGGCTGAAGCGCGCGGCGCGGCCGGACGGCGGGACGACGGCAATCGCGTACGCCGCGGCGTCGAACCGTGTGACGGCGACGGTCACGGAGACCGTGAAGGCCGCGAACGGGAATGAGACGCTGGCGGCGCGCAAGACGAAGCGGACGCACAACGTGCTCGGAGAGCTGGTGTCGACTGTCGAGGGGGCGGAGCAGACGCATACCGCCGAGCGGCCCAGGCATGTGACCACGAGCTACGTATACGACGGCGCGGGGCGGCTGAAGACCGTCACCACCGGCGGCCAGACGACCACGTTCGCCTACGACGCCGCGGGCAACCGCGAAAGCGTCGCCAACCCGAACCTCGGGACGACCGTCACTGCGGGCGACGCTATGGTGAGCGTCAAGTTCGCCTACAACGGCCACGGGGAGCTGACCGAACGCACCGACGCGCGCGGCGCGACGTACTACGGCTACGACAAGCTGGGCCGGCGCACGTGCGCGGCGGACCGCGGCGGCACCGCGACCTGGGAGTACGACCAGACCAACGGCAGGGGCCTGCTGAAGCGCCGCGGCTACGACCGGGACACCGTCCGGACGAGCGCCTCGAACTGCCCGTTCGGCGACGACTTCGCGGAGACCTATACCTACAACGACGACGCGCGGCTCGAGACGGTGACGACATCGATCGTCGACGACGCGAGCGCGACCACGACGCTGACGCGCAGGCACGCGTACGACGACTACGGGCGGCTTTCTTCGACGACCTATCCGTCGTCGTCGATGACCGCCGTGACGGTCGGCTACGAGTACAACCGGGGCTACCTGGCGAAGCTGAAGCACGGCGAGACGGCGCTGGTGGAGGTGAAGGCGCGGACGGCCTACGGCCAGCCGTCGTCGGAGAACTACGGCAACGGCGTTCGGACCCGGCGGGACTACGACAAGCTGGGGCGGCTGAAGGATATCGACACGGTCCGCCGCGGTACGAAGATCCAGGACAACACTTACGCCTGGCGCAGCGACGGCTCGCTGCAGAGGCGCGCGGCCCGCGCGGGGAGCGGGGTCAGGCGCGAGTTCCTGGACTACGACTATCTGAACCGGCTGACGGGCGCGGCGACGCGCATCGGGGACTCGTCGACGGCGAGCCGGACGCTGACATTCGGCTACGACCTTCGAGGCAACCTGAAGACCAAGACCAGCGACGTGTCTGCGGACGACAACGTGACGAGCGCCTATCCGACGACGACGTCGAACTGGATCACCTCCGCCACCGTCGGCGACGTGCCGTACACGTTCCCGCACGACACCAGCGGCCACATCGAGCAATACGAGTGCAAGGACCCGGACGAGAACGACGAGGTCGACCCCTGCGCCGACGTCGACGACACGTTCATCGACTGGAACGCGCGCGGACTCGCCGAGAAGGTGACGGTGGGCGAGAGCAAGACCGCCGATACGCCGGCGGCGCGGGACAGCTTCCGCTACGGCCCGGACGGGGCGCGCTACTTCAAGAAGAGCGAGTGGACGGTCGGCTCCGGCGCCGCGGCGACCCTGAAGACGTCGCGCAAGTACTACGCGGGCGCGTACGAGAAGACGGTGACGGCGGGCGGCGAGACGGTGGAGCGCACGCGCATCGGCGACTCGGTGGTGCATGTCAGGACCACCCCCGCGAGCATGATGGCGAGCGCGCCGCCGCCGGTGTTCGAGTACGTCCACCGGGACCACCTGGGCTCGGTGGAGGCGGTGACGGACCAAGCCGGCAACGAGCTGATCGTGCTGGCCCACGACCCCTACGGGGAGCGGCGCAAGAAGGACTGGACCGGGCAGCTGGCGGATACGGAGATCGAGTCCCTGCTGAGCGCCCACGGCGAGCGGGTGTCGCGGGGATTCACCCGGCACGAGCACCTGGACCGCACCGGACTGATCCACATGAACGGGCGGATGTACGACCCGCGCCTGGGCCGGTTCCTGAGCCCGGACCCGATCGTCGGGGACCCCACCTCCAGCCAGTCCTGGAACCTCTACAGCTACGTCGGCAACAACCCGCTGAGCTATGTGGACCCGACGGGGCTGATTCAGAGGGGGCCGTGCAGCGTCCTGAACTCGAGTTGCATGCACTTTGGCGGCGGCGGCGCGGGCGGCGGCTCGACGACGGGGACCACGACCGTGACGGTGACGGTGCACGGCGTCATGGCGATTCCCTACCTCTACGCGGCGCCGGCGTGGACGGAAGTCTGGGATTCGAGCCTCGACCGCTACGTCCTGCACCAGACCTACGACTACTTCTGGGGCGAGATCCACCTGCCGTTCAGCCAGGACGTCACCGTCACGATCGCGCTCGAGGACCAGTCGGTCGCCGACGAGCCGGCGGACATGGGCGTTCTCGCCAGCATCGGCGAGGCGATTGCGGGATGGTGGCGAGGATTGGTCGAACGAAGACACGCGGAGATGAAGGCGGACTGCGAGCGCATCCACGGCGTCGGGGGATGTGAAGAGACGCTAGTCAAGGACCTCGCCCCGCTGTTCGGCGAGGCCACGGGACAGCTGGGTGCCGCCGGAGTCGGCAAAGTCGTGGTCGGTGCTGCCTCAGGAGTGAAGCTGCAGGCGCCGGCCTCGGCAGCAGCGCATCGAACAGCCGAGAGACTGATAGAATCAACAGCCCACCGGATCGCGGGCGGGCATGCGTTTACGAAACATGCCGCGGAATTGGGATTCAAGACCCCGGCCGAAATGGCGGCGCACATAAGGCGCGTGATGGCCAACCCAACTGCAACGAGGCACCTTCAGAGGGGAAGGACCGCGTATTGGGACGAACGGACGCAAACTGTGGTGATCAGAGATCCTTCTCGTGCCGATCGTGGAACCGTGTTCAGACCGGAACGGGGACGGAGGTATTTCGATGAGGACATCGATTGAGGGAGGACAAAACCTTGGATATTGTCAATGTGTCAGAAAGAACTACGACGATTTCCGTGAACAAAGAGGAACTAAGAGCCATAAAGTGTTCGCTGGGAGAGTCTGCAGAACTGCTCGACGATGGTGAGTTGAAGAACAGAATGGGGATAACCGGCGACGAAGCGTATGATTACATTCGCAAATTCAACGCCATATATCGAACCAATAGTGATAGTGAACAGCTTTCATTGACCACACACGAAGTGAAGATGATTCGACTGGGGTTGGAGACATGTCTAGAGCTGGACCCCGACGCGGAATTCTCCGCGCGAATGGGATTTGAGAAGGCGGAGGTGAGGGCGATCATCGCCGAGTTCGATGCTCTGTTTGGCTAAGCGGCATCGTGATCATAGGCGGACACTCGCTGAGCGTGACCAAGTGTGGGCGGCGAGATTAAGCATCGGAGCGTGACAAGCCGTCACGTTCAGCGCAGTCGGCTTGGGCTCGGGAAATCCGAGAGAATTTGGCCGCAGCGAAAGGCTGGAGGCGATGCGCGACTTCTACCGCGGTCCCGGGGCGAAGTACAAGGACTCGACGCGGGACTTCTTCGAACAGCATCCTAGCCTGTAGGTCGGATCGCCCATGGACGACATCATCGGATACAAGCTGTCAGCCGTAGACGGCGATAGCTACTACTTCCGATGCCGGAACTGCAGGACATTCGAAACACCGGCCGTTTCCGACCAGATCCACAAGGACGTTCAATGGAGGACAAGTGGTTTTCTGAGACCAAAGAAGGAGCGCATGCCTTCACCGAGAAATTTGACGAACTCAACCATGTGGTCGAGGGACAAATTCCGAAATCAGTCTACGACAGGGCCTTTAAGGACCCAAACATTGACAATACCGGGCCGGGATTTGTTGTACCGGAAGAGCTGCTTCCATACATTAAGCCGGTCAATCCATAAAATGGTCATTTGAGCAATGAAATTCACAGCCTTTGTTACATGGATCCGAAAAGAGTGTGGTGGAAGAACTCATGCTCCTGTTGAAGGTTTACGGCCGATGATCCGTTTCCAGCGCCACATTGCTGAATCGCTTGAGACCGGCCGAGATATTCAAATTTGCGGCCTTCGGTTCGACCAGAAGACATGGACGGGAGAAGTCGAACTCGCTCGACCAAGAGGAAGTGAACCACTAAAAGAGTTCATCAAGGAAGGAGAATTAATTGAACTTATGGATGGGTTTAGAGTGATTGCTGTTGGAAAAATCATTGAGGTGGCATAGCCGTCACACCGAATGCGGTCCTGGCCTCAGACTGAGTTCTTCTGTTGTGGCGACCTTACCCCTCAGTACCCACGGTGTTCGTTGATGAATATCAGGAGCAAACAGACTGTGGAAAAGGGATATGGATGGCCGGATAGTGCCGAACTCGCAAATGATTGTAGCTGGCGATGGACCGACGACCAGCGGCGAAACATGGCAAAGTCAGCTCTCCGAGGACGTCCTGATTGACGTAAGGTACGGGAGCGGCCTGCGGGGCGATGACTCGTCCGTTGCCGGACGCATGGCGAAGGCGCAGGTGGTGAACTCCGACACTCCGCCTAGCCGCGATCTGGAACTCGGCAGCGGTCGCGGGAAGGAACCGCTGATGATCATGGGTCGCCACGTACAGGCTGCTGTTGAAGGAGGGGCTGAAGGGAATCGAAGTGACTGCGATCCGGATGTGAGATCGAATGCGAATGGAAAAAATCAATCCCAAAGATCTTCGGTTTGTCGGCGAGCGGGACGGCGAACCGGAACGCGACTTCAAATGCGAGCTGTCAGTCTTCCTGAGACAGTTGGTCGAGTGGAAACCTTTGGACAAGCCGGTAAGGGCCTATCTTTGCAGCGTGTCCTATCCCAGTGACGGCGATAGTGGATCATTCAGTGTGGCGCTGTTCTTTGCGACGGAAAGTGATGCCAAGGACGAAATCCGGAAAGGGGCGGCATCGATTTTTCGCCGAATGTTCGGGACGCGCGAGCACCTCGAAATGATGTTTGTTGAAGACGAAACGGAATCCGAACTACGGCAAGTCTGCAGTCCTTTTGTTGACACTAAGGAAGCGGACTTCGTGCTCGCTTCGGGCGACACCTGTTTGCTCGAAGACCCCAGAAACTGTGTCGTCTTGAAGCGGTATGCAGGTGAGCATCCCGACGGATATATCCTGGTGTCAATTGATCCACCACTGATCGGCCAGCAGTTCGGCCTGGGCGGTGACGATGTGAACGAAGTTGTTCTGATGTCTCGGTGGAGCGAACGAACTCTCAGTCCCATACAAGAATGGCCCGTGTTTGTTCACGTTTTCCCCCACGGGAAACGTCCGGCCAAAATCTGATCGGCTTGGCAAAGAGGATCTTCAGTCGATTGCATGGGGGGAGATTCACAGGAAGCGGGAAGACGTCCCTTCGAGGACATCGAGTTGAGGCTGCCGCTCCGGCGCACCTCGGCACCAACGCCCGCCCGGGCAACCACCGATGTCGATGCTCGCGCGTTACCAGCCACTGTCGAAGCGGGCGCCGTCGGAGCCCTCGGAAACACCCATCTGGCCGGTCAGACTTTCCGCGACGGTCTGCGTTCCGGCGGCGAGGGACCAGAGATGGTCGTGTTTCCGGTCGGTCGGTTTCGCATGGGGCGTCTTTCGGGTTTGGAATGTCGTGACGACGAGAAGCCGATGCACGAAGTGACGATTCCCGCGCCGTTTGCGCTGTCTGTGCACGAGGTGACACTCGAGAACTTCGACCGCTTCAGGCAGCACAACAAGGTTGACGACGAATGCTGGCGACGTGGAATCGCCCGGTGATCGACGTGTGGTGGGACGATGCTAAAGCGTACGTTGCGTGGTTGTCGAGCGAGACGGGGGCCGCGCTGGATTAGACGAAATGAGTGCTTGGTCAGGCAGAGAAGTAATGTTGAGAATAAGCGACCCGTGGGATTTGGGAGAATCCTTGAGCTGGCAGCCTTACCGGGCGAGCGTCCTGGCTGGAGACAAGCGAAGGGTTCTGATTCGGCTTGACGAGCCGTTCGTCTATGAAGGCAAACAGCGCGAGTATTTTTTGGCTGCTTCCCGTCATGCGGGGCACCCGGCTACAGACTTAGCCAAAGGAAGGTCGATTTTCTCAAACCTGGACCAGATTGAGTCGGATGCCATTGACTTTGCTGACTTGCTCAACGAGGAACGATGGAGGGGAGGAACAGGAATTGGGCTGATTGGCACCCTTGATCCGATTCTTGGTAGCTCCAAATGCTCTCGGCCTCTACGACCCGCCCGCAATCTAGGGATGACCGCTTTTGAATCAGCAGCATGCGACGTCTTCAGGTATCTCATTGACGACTTCGGATACCAAATGACGAAGCGTTCCCAGGGACTCATCACTTATTGCGGCAATGGTGTTTTTGTGACGATCTCCCACGACTTCAACGGGTCATGCGAACTGGCGCTTTTCCTGGGCCAAGAAGACGAACTGCCATCGTTCGGCTTGGGCAAGGCCCTGAGAAGCTGCAACGCTCCCGCTGAGCTGCCGTATTCGTATCAGGCGATTGACGTAGCCAAACTCCGGAAAGACGCCGGCGAACTCGCAGATAGTCTAAGGTTGTATTGTTCCGAACTTCTCGTGGGGGATTGGCAAGCGTTCCAGAAACTCGCGGAACTGCATGAAGTGGAGTGCAACGCGTTCGAACGGGAGCGCCGCCTCCGGTCTGCTCGTGAAGCTGCTAACCAAGCCTGGTCAACAGGTGGCTATCAGCAGGTAATCGATGCGTTTGCTCCGCACGAGGACTTCTTGCGGAAGTCCGAGCGGATGAAATTGGCGTATGCGCGGAAAAGGCTAAGGGGCAAGTAACCGATGACGGTGGCCCGGCCCACGTTGCGACGCTTCGTGGACTTTGCGCGGACATGATGGCGTCCGCGGGCCTAGTGTGCGAGCACGGCTTCCGTATTCGGGCGCCTGACCGACATGGACACGATTCGCGGCGGGGGAAGATCCAGTACATCACGTACGCTTGGTCCAGCGACGGTTGGTTCGCGAGCCGCACGCCACGCCGGCGCGAGACACCTTCCGCTACGGTCCGTCCGGGAGGCTCTACTTCAATAAGCGCGACTGGCCTATCGGGCCATCAGCCTCGTCACCGCAGAGTCCGCGCGGTCCACGCTACCTCACCCAGGATGCTTGCGTCGTTGGGAAGGGCGATCGGCGCCCACGCGGGATGGTCGCTCGCCAGCAGCCGCTCGCCCGCCTCGCCTTCGTCGGCGCGTTTGACGATCAGGCCGTCGCCGGTCAGGAACACGAATATCCGTCCCTTCCGCCATCGCCTTCTGATGCCGTCGACGAGGATCGAGCAGCCTTCCGGTAGCGTCGGCTCCATCGACTCACCCCTTACTTCGATCACGACGCATTGTGTCGGGTCGAGTGCGTGGCGATCCAGCCACGCACGCTGGAACGCGAGATACCCCCTGATGGGGGCCTCGTCGAGATTGACTGCGCCGCCGCCCGCCGCCACGTCCGCCTCGCGGATCTCGATGTGACGCGTACCCGGCAGATCGACGACATTGTCCAGGATCTCGCGATGAGCCAGCGCCTCATCGCCGGAATCCGGCTGCGGGAATCTCCCGGCCTCCTCCAGGCGACCGGCTAGCTCGGCTTGTCGCCTGGCCAGTTCATCGAGCAGCCGCGCCATCTCGCGCAGCTTCGTCACGGGCTCGTGATTGCTCCGCGCCTCGATCTCCGCGATCGCCTCTGCCAGCGTTGCCCCTGCCGGTAACCCCAGCGCGCCGGCCACTTCGGTCGTCGCGCGCGATCCGGGCTGGGAATCGGGCGCGGAGAGATCCGCCGGGATGTTCTCCATGGGGTGGCCTGCGATCCTGATCGACATCCCCAGCACCTCCAGCACCTTGGCGACCCGGTCATAGGACGGCATTCTTCCGCGCCTGATATCCCTGATCAGATCCTCCCTTTCGCAGGCGAGCAAGGATGCCTTCCGAGCAGAGATCCCGGCTTCTCTCAGTCCTCTTTCAATGACCTGTTGGATGTCTTCGATGGTTCTCATGTAAGGGATATTGCCCTTATTTTCCTCTAAGCGCCATAGGTTTGTTGCGTTTAAGGGCAGTAGCCCGTACTATTCGCGTCGGGAGTACGGCAAATATCACACAGAAAATGAAGCTATAGCCAAAAAGGGGGGGACGAGTGGATTGGCGTACTCATCCCGCAAGACTCCACCGGGCGGCCGCTGACGGACAGAGACGCGGCGTGATGCCCTGGGGACGCAAGACAACCAGACTAAAGCCGCGCCCACGGTTTGGGTCGACCTGGTATGCATCGGGGAAACTGCAGCGTCCTCATCTAGGAATATCCCTACGCGCCTTGCAGGGGTTTTCGCTGGCATGGATATGCCCGGGCGGTGAAACTGGAGACATGGCGCGCGCTCCGATCATCACCGAGACAACGATGTCCGCCGAAGTGCGCCCCGGGCGGCACGGTCAACGCACCCGGAAGGTTCGCGGCACGCAGAGACTACGCACCTGGAAGGTTCGCGGCACGCAGAGACTTCGCGCCGTTTGCGATGCACCGGGACGCCTGGCCGGACTGGCACTGTTGTTCTGCTGTGCCGGTTGCGCAGTTCCGTCGATCACCGTGGAGTCGGCGGGGCTCACGGCGCTTCCGAATCCATCGCCGGACGGGTCCTATGCAGTGCAATGGACGCCGATCGCTGGTGCCTCGGCGTACCGGCTGTTCGAGGACGGCGCGCTCAGCTATCAAGGCCCGTCGCTCGCCAACGCCTACGTCGGCAAGGCCGCCGGATCCTATACCTACTCGCTGACCTACTGTGTGACGGCGCTTGGCGTGGAGATCTGCGATCTGCGTCCGGGCCTCCGCGACCTCACCGTCACGGTGTCCGAATGAAGCTGCGCGCCAAAGACACTGCTGCCGGGTTGCCCGGGTCGCGCCACGCTGACCTTGGACATGACGATACCGGAGGCGAGCATGGTGATCTCGCGTTTCGCCACATCGAGGTTTGCCGCATCTCCCGGTATGAGCGCCAACCGAGAAGCGCGGAGAATCCGGCCTACGGGCGCCTCAAGGCGGCGATCCGCCGCGAAGGGCTGATGCAGCCGCTCGCAGTGACGCGGCGGCAGGGTGCCGCTGGCTACGTGTTGTGGGGCGGAGGCAGCACGCGGCTCCGTATCCTGAAGGAGCTGGCGGCGGAGACGGGCGAATCCCGCTTCGCCGTAGCGCAATGCCTGTTGCGGCCCTGGCGGGGTGAGGCCGAGTTGCTGCTCTCGCACGTGAAGGAGAACGAGCTGCGCGGCGCGGTCCCGTTCGTCGATCTTGCGGTGGCCGTGGCCAACCTCAGGGCCATGCTGGAACGCCAGGCGGGCACGGCGTTCGATGAGCGTCGGCTTGCCCGTCGGCTCGGAGCCCTGGGTCTCGAGATCGACTGCGCGACGATCACGCTGGCGACCTACGTCGTCGAGCGCCTGACGCCGGCGCTGCCGCTCGCGGCACAAGGACTCAGCCGCTCCAATATCGAAAGTACGCGGACTCTCGACCGGGGGGCGCGGGCGCTGTGGCGCGACTGGTCGATCGATGCGGTCGAGGAGTACGACAGGGTCTTCCGCACGCTATGCGCGCGCTACGATGGACCGGGCTGGGCGGTCTCGGACGTGCGCCGTGCGCTGGTGGAGGAGATGGCCGTGCGGGGTGATCGGTCGGCGCAGGCCGTCGCGCTCGAACTCCAGGCGCGCCTGTCGCGGCTCGTGACGGACGGCGATAACCGTTAGCCGGAGAGGGAGAGGAAGTTGGCCGGTACGCGAAGCGCGAATAAAGAGGGTGAATTGATGGCGGCGGTCATGCTCTACGCCAACCGATGTCTCGGCGAGGGGGATCTGCTCGCGCTGCGGGGCATGGGATTCGGGCCATTGGAGCTGGAAGCGTTGGGGACCCTGAACCTTGGCGATGTGCAGCGCGCTGGAGCGCTGTCCGCGCACTGCCTCGAGGTCCGGCTCGACGGCGCGCTGTTTCGGCGCGTGATAGATCTCCTGGCCGACATGCGGAAAAAAGAGGAGCTTCAGCGCTCGTTGATTCGAGCCGATGCGCCCTCGGACATGATGCGCGCGCTGTTCGGGATGGCGAGCCGAGAATACACCCAACTCAGGCATGTGCTCGATGTCGAGAGCGGCGTCGGGCGGCCCGCCGACCTCGACGACGACATGGAGAATCGATTGTGGTCCGTGTTGAAAGGGCGCTTGCGAGCGGATCTCGAGCGGCCACTCGAGCCGCACGAGTTCCTCGCCGTCCGCGACGAGTGCGGTGTCCCGTTGCGCGCCCTCTGGACCTACGCGCGCCGGTGGGCGGCGCGGCTCGGGCCCAGGTCCTAGCCAGTACTTGTCGGCCTTGGTCAGGCTACCCTTGGGCGATTGGTCGAGTCGATGATGGAGGCCAACACTGGATCCAGGTGTAATAGGATGAATACGTTCCGTATATCGGAGTCAGCGATGGCCGCAATGACAATTCGTCTGGCGCCTGATCTCAAGGTGCGACTTGAGCGACTTGCCGAAACCACCCGACGATCAAAGTCGTTCCTTGCTGCAGAGGCCATCCGGAACTTCGTCGACTTGAACGATTGGCAGGCGGATGAAGTCCGGAAGGCCGTCGCGGAGGCGGATCGGGAGGACTTCGCAAGCGCCGAACGGGTCGACGAGGTGTTCGAGACGTGGGGAGTCCGCGCAGGCTAGAAGGTTCCCGAAGGCGCTCGAGTACCTGAAGGCCAATCCCGTCCAGGCGCACGACAACTAGCCCGAACCCTTCCGGGCGGGGCTGGACTCGCTCGGCATAACGCGCGAAAGTTGCACCCTGGCTGGCGGAACACGACACTGAAGCCATGCGCATACTGACTGCCGAGCAACGCCGACAATGGGCAACGGACGGTTACCTTCACCTGGAAGGGGTGCTTGACGCCGATCAGGTCGAGTTCTTTTCGGGTGAGATCGACCGGATCCGCACGGTGCCGGGATGGGAACCGGACCGTAGGCCGGAGTTGCCGAGGGGACACTACGGCTGGCTCGATCACGCCGAGGACCTGGACCCGTCCGGTTTCATGGACCGGCGCGACCTGCTGACCTACGACCAGGCGTTCATCGACCTGATGGATCGCTCGCCGGTGTTCGAATACATCGTCGACATCATGGGTCCATACATCCTGCTCAGCATGACGCAGGCGGTGGTCCGGGCGGCGGCGAGCGATTTCCAGGGATATACGCACACCGATGGTGGCGAGTCCCTGCGAAGGATACGCGTCGGCGAGTCAAGTCCGCCGATCGCCATGAAGGCGATGTACCTCCTGACCGATGTGGCCGGAGAGAATTGCGGCAACCTGACCGTCTTCCCGGGCAGTCACCTGCGCCAGATTCCCTACGAAGGCGAGCGCCAGGTGACGCCCTATTCGCCCGGCGCAGCCCAACTCACCGGCAAAGCCGGGGACGTCTACCTGTTCCCGCACGCGTTGTGGCACGGCCCCGCGCGCAACGAATCGAGCCGCGCGCGCAAGTGCCTGCTGTACAACTACTGCCAGCTTTGGGTCCGGTGCTACGACTTCGACGCCATCCCCTGCGTCCTCGAACGCTGCACGCCGCGCCAGCGGCGGCTGCTGGGTGATCTGGGTTACGATTTCCGGCCCGGATCGTATTTCTATGTTCCGAATGACCAGGTCGACGTGATTCGGGACACGGGTTGACTGGCAGCAAATGGAGACCACCCTCATGAAACATTCCAGCAGCAATTGGTCTGTCGCGCTCGCTCTCCTGATCGGCGTTGGCAGCGCAATGGACGCGCTCGCCTCCGGTTCGTCCGTCGACGCTGGCGGGCAATCGGCAGGCGTAGAGCTTTGCGTCGACATGGGGCCGCAGACGCCGCGCGACATCGCCAGCGGCGTCGGGCTGAACACGGAGGCGTTCCCGTTGGCGCCGGCGGCGAGCGAACTGAACCTCTGCAACATCCACACGCATACGAACGCCGAACACAAGGGTCCGGGCTTCAGCATGTTCGTCAGCAGCGCCGATGACGGCGGACATGCCTGTAACGGGACGCCGGACCTCAGCGAAGGCGAACTCGCCCCTGCACCGGGGGCCTACCGGGGTGTGGAGCCCGGCGACACCATCGAGGTGCACTGGGTCCACACGTCCTGCGAGACGACGCCCGGCGAAGGACTCGGCGCGTGCGTTCCGGAAGGCTGCGGCGACCCGCTGTTGCGCGTGGAAGCCCAGGTATTCCTGGTCGTCAACGATCCGGACGCGCTGGATTTCACCGCGATGACGTATGGCGGGAACATCGTCGATGGCCGGCACCAGGCGAAGGCCATTCCGTCGACCACGGGCGAGCCCGTGCTGTTCCGCGGTTCAACGACCGGGCCGTCATACGACCAGCGCAAGTGTTCGGCCGCGAGGGTGACGTGGAACGTGCGTCCGCAGTGCGCGAAGCTCGACGTCAACTCGCTGCACCGCTGGGCGGAGCAGGGGAACGTGTTCAACGAGACGCGCTCGCACGGCGTTCGCCAGCTCGTCACCGCGCCGGAGCTGCTCGCGCCCATCGAGTGATCGGCCCGCACACGGTCCGGACTCTATTGCTCGAAGGTCGCACTCTTGACCAGGGCGTAGACACCCTGGCCGACGCGTAGCGCGAGGTCGTCGGCGGAAGCGCGAGTGATGCGCGCCCGCACGTGTTGATCGCCGACCTCGACGAGGGCTTCGGCGAAGGGCGAGTCTTCCTCCGTGACCAGGTCGATCAGGGTTCCGGACAGCACATTGCGAATGCTCAACGCCTGTGGCCGGGCCGTTGCCAGTGCGACATCCCGGGCCCGTACCCGCACTCGGGCGAAGTCGCCCGCGGCCAGCCGCGTCGACATGGGCATGACGATGTGCTGCCCCCCGACATCCAGCGTCGTGAGGTGATACTGAGGGTCATGTGCTACCACGCGTGCCCGCACCAGGGTGCCGGCTTCGAAGCGGCCGGTGATGGACTGGATGTCGAGGCGTTCCAGGATTTCCCGCGTTGCGCCAAAGCCGCGCACGCGGCCGTCGGCCAGCACCAGGGTGCGTTCCGCCAGCAGGGCGACTTCGTCGACGGCGTGGCTGACGTACAGCATCGGCACGGACAGGTTCTCAAGGTAGGACAGGATGTCCGCCTTGCGCTCGGTATCGAGGGCGGACAGCGGTTCGTCCAGCAGCAGGAGCCTTGCATTCGTCAGCAGGGTGCGGGCGAGGGCCACCCGCTGCCGTTCGCCGCCGGATAGCTCGGAGACGGGCCGTGAGAGCAGGGAGCCGAGGTCGAGCGCGGCGGTGACCTCGTCGACGGTTGCGCCACCGGGACAGGCGCGTCGCGCGGCGTAGCGCAGGTTGCCGTCAACGTGCAGGTGGCCGAACAGGCGCGCGTCCTGGAAGACACAACCGACGGAACGCCGATGCGGGGGCATGTCGACGCGGCCAGGACTGTCGAGCCACCGCTCTCCGGCCAGCGCGATGCGGCCGCTCGCCTTCTCGAATCCGGCGATCGTTCTGAGCAGCGTGGTCTTGCCGCCACCGCTTGGCCCGAACACGGCCGTGATGCCGTCGAGGGGCAGGTCGAGCGACGCCTCTAGGTCGAATGCACCGAGGCTCGTGTTTAGGTCTAGTTCGAGTACTTCAGAGGGCATGGACGGGGAACCGGCGGTTGAGGCTGTACACGACGAGCAGGACGACGAAGGAGAACGCCAGCAGGCCGGCCGACAGCACGTGCGCGTCCGCGTACTGAAGCGTCTCGACATGCTCGTAGATGGCGATGGACACGACCCGGGTTTCGCCCGGGATATTGCCGCCGACCATGAGCACCACGCCGAACTCCCCGACGGTATGCGCAAAGGTGAGGACCGAGGCGGTGAGGAACCCCCTGGCCGACAGGGGGACCGCCACGGTCGCGAAGGCGTCGAGCCGGCTCGCCCGCAGGCTTGCGGCAGCTTCGAGCGGCGCACGTCCGACGGCCGCGAAGGCGCTTTGCAGCGGCTGCACCATGAACGGGAGCGAATACACCACCGACGCGATGACCAGGCCCGAGAACGAGAACGTCAGGGAATCGCCGGTCGCCTGCACCCAGAGCGAACCGATGGCGGACCCGGGATGCAACAGGATTAGCAGGTAGAAGCCAAGCACGGTAGGTGGGAGTACCAGGGGCAGGGCGGTAAGCGCTTCGATTGCGGGCTTGACCCTGGTCTGCGTGTGGGCCAGCCACCAGGCGAGCGGCGTTCCCAGCGCGAGCAGCACCAGGGTCGTGACTGCAGCCAGCTTTGCCGTCAGCCAGATCGGGCCGAGTTCCACTAGTGTTCCGTCAATCCCAAAGATGCGAGTGTAGCTGCGAGGGATTTTTGGTTCCTGGCGAGGCGCGACGACGCGGTGTGGCAGGCACCACACAAGGAGGAGCAACGGAGCCTTCAGCCGGGGAGCGCGAGGGGGTACCTCTCGCATGAAAACCAACAGGGGCCAAAAAGACCCGCAGATACCCGTAGATTTGGGATTGACGGAGCACTATGGGTCCACTCCGTAACCGAAGTCGGAGATGATCGCGCGCGCCCGCTCGCCGTGAAGGAACTCGAGGAATTGCCGCGCGGCGGGGTTGTCGGCGCCGTGCGCGAGCAGTACGGCATCCTGCCGTATGGGCGCATGCAGATCGGGCGGGACGTCCCACCGGCTGCCCTCGTCGCTTTCCCTTATGCCCGATGCGGCAACGAAACCGATCTCGGCGTTACCGGTGGCTACCATGGCGTAGGTTTGCCCGATGTTCTCGGCGGTCACGATCCTGTCCCGCAACGTCGCGTATAGCCCGAACCCCTGTAACACTTCCCGCGCAGCGGCGCCATAGGGCGCCAACGCGGGATTCGCCATGGCGAGCCGTCTGAAGTTGCCGGCTTCGAGTAGTTCTGCGGCATCGCCCTGGATCCTCTCGGGGTTGGCACTCCACAGCGCCAGGCGTCCCACGGCGTAGGTACGCCGCGAACCTGGCACTGCCAGCCCGGCGCGCTCGAGCAGGGTCGGACGCTCCTGGTCCGCGGCCAGCAGGATGTCGAACGGAGCCCCGTGAAGAACCTGGGCATAGAGCTTGCCGGTGGAACCCACGGCGACACGCAGCCGATGTGGGTGCGATGCTTCGAAAGCGCGTTCGAGCCTGGTGAGTGGCTCGGCGAAGTTCGCGGCTGCCGCAACCAGCGCATCGTCCGCTGACAGTTCCAGGGGCACGAAGGCGAGCGCCCATCCGAGAGCCGCAGACCGCTTCCGCATTGGCTGTCGCGCCGGCGCGGCGCGGCGCTGAAGTGTCGCTACTTGTCCCTGTTCGATTCCAGACGTCCGAACAGCCAGACGCAGAACGCCGTTGCGATGATCGCGCCGGCGACCTGGGAGGCGATGAAGGCGGGCATGTCGATCGGTTGGATACCGGAGAACGTGTCCGTGAAACTCCGCCCGAAAGTCACGGCGGGATTGGCAAAGCTCGTGGATGAAGTGAACCAGTAGCCGGCGGTAATAAAGAGTCCGACCGCGTAGGGGACCACCTGCGGCCGGGTTCGCACACAGGCCATGATGGTCGCTACCAGGCCGAACGTCGCCACCGCCTCCGCGACCCATTGGCCGAGTCCGGTGCGCGCATTCGTGCCGACCATGACGATCGGTTCGCTGAACATGAGGTGCGCAAGCCACACGCCGGCCACGGCTCCCGCCACCTGGACGGCGACGAAAGCCAGCGCGTCCAGCCGCGAGATCGCCCGCTGCAGCGCGAAACTCAGGGTCACGGCGGGGTTGAAGTGTCCGCCCGAGACGGGACCGAAAACGAGGATCAGTACGACCAGGATGGCGCCGGTCGCGATCGTATTGCCGAGCAGGGCGATGGCGTCGTTGCCGTCCGCCAGGCGCTCGCCCATGATGCCCGACCCCACCACCACTGCCAGCAGCAGCGCCGTGCCGACGAACTCCGCCGCCAGCCGGCGCGTCAGGTCCGTTGTTTGTGTCATGTGGTGCGGTTCTGGCCGATTTCCACGCTCGGATTTCGTATACCTGTCTTATGTTGCAGCGACATTTATCGCGTTCGGCGCGGCCCGCAGTGGCATCGTTTCGCGCTCGTCAAGCGCACAGGTATCGCCCTTCCCCCAGGGCGGCACCCATCGCCGGATGGTGGGCGCGGCTGGATTCGAACCAGCGACTTCCGCCATGTGAAGACGGCGCTCTGACCAACTGAGCTACGCGCCCGCGTCTGCCTAACTCATCAGGAAATCCGCGTCGGGTCAAGTGCGGTGTGCCGAACTGTGTTGGTAAAGATGAACGGACAGCGGGCGTGGAGTCAGTCTACCCTGCTGGGTCTGGGTGCCAGCCCTCCGTTCCATTCGGATAGGGCCTTGGTGGGCGGAGTCAGTCCCTGCTCAGCATGCCCTTCAGTTCGGACATCTCACGAGCCAGACTTTCGTGATCGTCCCGGAGCCGGTCCATTCTCTCGATGAGCATGCCCTTCAGTTCGGACATCTCGCGGCTGTAATCGTCGCGGAGCCGATCCATTCTCCCGATGAGCAAGGATTCCGTATGACGGAGATCGCCTTTGAGGTCGCGCATCAGGTAGATGACGACGGCAATGATCGTTGCGGGCGGAAAGATTGCTGCGACCAGATTGATGTCGATGTCTCTTTCTCCCGCCATGCCGAAGCAAACGTCGAAGGTGGGAAGGATACTCCCTCCGGTTCGAGAACCACAGCAGAGAACGCTGCGATGGTGGTTGAGAAAGGTGCCCGGAATCGGGTGCGATACCGCCCACCCGCCCACGGGTGGAATGCGTCTATGCAGGCGAGGCGTCACCCCGCTTCCTGAACTGCCAGGTGCGCACGATTTCGAGCACATCCGTCTCGTCGCGCATGGCGGGCGGAAACGGTGCGTACGGTGCGGCGAGTCGAACGATGCGCACGGCCGCCTGGTCCAGCACTTGGTGTCCAGATGATTCAATAACTTGCACGTCCCGCAATGTCCCATCCGGTTCGATGGCGACCAGCAGGCGCAGGCTGCCGTAGAGCCTGTTCGCCCGGGCCTGCTCGGGATAGTTGAGCCTGCCGATGCGCTCCACCTTGCGCCGCCAGGATTCCAGGTACCAGGTGTCTTCGGCAGTATGGGTGCGCCCTTCGACAATCCTGCGGACCCTTAGTGAACCGCCGGGGTTGTTGGCGTCGAGATTCGCGATCTGGCGCACGGTGTCGGCGTAGTCCAGGTTCAGATCCGGGGATTTGCGCGGGGTGATGCTGTCTTCGCTGGCGATGACCGGGTTGGCGGGGGGCTGCAGAAGCGTCTCTGCCGCCTCACTTGGTCCGGGTGTGTCGTTGGGGGGCTGGGCAATCGGGCGGTCCGGCACCGATTCAGCCGGGTTCGGGGAGGCAGTAGGTGGAGCGCTCACACGGGTCAGCGTCGCTTTGACGACGGATGGCGAGTCCGGCGCATCCTGGAACCAGTCGACGAGACCCAGTATCACGATCGCGTGCAGCCCCAGTGAGAGCAGCAGCGCAACGGCGATGCCCCTGCGCCGCCTGGTGAGGGGAGCAACGGCGGGAGGCGCGGTGATCCTGATGGCGGGAGCGCTCATCGTTGCGCGAGCCTCGCCTCCACCTTGTCCATCAGCATCGACGCGATGTCGAGCGAGAACTGCGCGTCAAGTTCCCGGATGCAGGTCGGACACGTGACGTTGATTTCGGTCAGGTAGTCGCCTATCACGTCGATACCGGCGAACAGCAGCCCCCGGCGTTTCAGTTCCGGCCCGACGCGGCTTGCGATGAACCGGTCGCGGTCCGTGAGGGGCCGGCCGACGCCGGTACCGCCAGCGGCGAGGTTGCCGCGCAATTCGCCGGGCATCGGTATTCGCGCCAGTGCGTAGTCGACCGGTTCGCCATCGATGAGGAGTATGCGCTTGTCGCCGTCCTCGATCTCGGGGATGTACTTCTGCGCCATGATCCGGCGCTGCCCCAGCCTTGTCAGGCTCTCGATGACGACGTGCAGGTTGGGATCGTCCCGGCGGACACGGAAGATGTCGGTGCCCCCCATGCCGTCCAGGGGTTTGTATACGACATCGCCATGCTCCGAGTGGAAGGCGAGAAGTTGATCGGGCCGCTTGCTGACCATGAGCGGGGGAATGCAGTCGGTGAACTCGGTGGCGAAGAACTTCTCGTTGCAGTCCCGCAGGCTTCCCGGTGCGTTCACCACCACGGTGCCCCGTGCTTCGATGCGTTCGAGCAGGTAGGTGGTGTAGATGTACTCCATGTCGAACGGCGGGTCCTTGCGCATCATGAGCACGTCCACCGTTTCGGGGTCCGCCTCGGCTGGCTCTCCCAACCGATACCAGTCGGCCCCGGCACGTGCGGGGTCCAGGTCGTCGAGAAAGCCGTCGTCGAGGGCGAGGTCGCGCAACACCGCCGTCGGCCGGTCGTCCTTCCAGGCGAGGTCCCGCTGTTTGAGATAGCTGACCCGCCAGCCGCGCCGCAGGGCGGCCCGGATCATCGCCAGCGTGCTGTCCTTCTTAAGGTTCACCGAAGCGATGGGGTCCATCAGGAAAGCGATATGCACCATGTTGATCAGCGCCCCAGGGCCCGGCCCGCCATTCGCTCGGTTGTGCCCAGGCTCGCCTCCCGCCCAGCCCCGCAGTGGGTCATGGGCGTCATGTCTCGGCGACGCGCTGGACCGGCTGCGTGTCTTGCAACAGGTTCAGCCTCCGCAGGATGGCCAGCGTGGGAGGCGCCCTGTTCAGCGTGTAGAAATGCAGCCCCGGTGCGCCCCCGCCGAGCAGCTTCGCGCAGAGGTCCGTCACGACCTCCTCTCCGAATGCGCGCAACGAGTCCGCGTCGTCGCGGTATGCCTCGAGGCGCAGGCGTATCCAGCGCGGGATCTCGGCCCCGCAGTTGTCGGAGAAGCGGGTCAGGCCCTCGTAGTTCGTGATCGGCATGATGCCTGCCACGATGGGAACCGCGATGCCGCGCTCCCGGCATTGGTCGACGAAGAAGAAGTAGCTGTCCGGGTTGTAGAAGTACTGGGTGATGCAGCTATTCGCGCCGGCATCCACCTTCCGTTTCAGGAAGGCGATATCCGCATCGGGTGAAGGGGCGTTGGGATGGATCTCCGGGTAGCAACCCACTTCGATCTGGAGGCCGTCGCCGAAACACTCGCGGACGTGCGCCACCAGTTCTTCCGCATAACGTACCTTCGGCTGGCTCCCGGGCCCGGGCGGGATATCGCCGCGCAGTGCGACGAGCCGACTGACGCCCATCTCGAGGTAATCGGCGATACGCCGGTCGATGGCGGCCGCGTCATCGTCCCCCCAGGACAGGTGCGGCGCCGTGCCGAACCCGGCATCGCACAGCGTCTGGACGGTTTCGAATGTGCGGTCGCGCGTGGAGCCGCCGGCACCGTAGGTTACGGAGAAGAACTCGGGACCGGCAGCGTGCAATCGCGCTGCGGTGCGCGCAAGGTTTGTCCGGCCCTGCGCGGTGCGCGGCGGGAAGAACTCGAAGCTAATGCGCATGTCACGCCGAGCGGGAGACGGGTGTCACAGCGCCTCCGCCAGCGCCTCCGCCCTGTCGGTGCGTTCCCATGCGAAGCTCTCCTCCGTGCGCCCGAAATGACCGTACGCGGCCGTCTGGCGATAGATCGGCCGCTTCAGGTCCAGCATGTCGATCAGGCCCCTGGGCCGCAAGTCGAAATTCTCTCGCACGAGATGAACGATCGTCGCATCGTCGATCTTGCCGGTGCCGAACGTGTCGACACTGATCGACGTCGGTTCCGCCACGCCGATCGCGTAGCTGACCTGGATCTCGCAGCGTTCGGCAATGCCGGCGGCGACAATGTTTTTCGCCACGTACCGGCCGGCGTAGGCGGCCGACCGGTCGACCTTCGAGGGGTCCTTGCCGGAGAACGCGCCGCCGCCGTGGCGCGCCATGCCCCCGTAGGTGTCGACTATGATCTTGCGGCCCGTGAGTCCGGCATCGGCGGCGGGGCCGCCGATCGAGAAACTGCCGGTGGGGTTGATGAACACCTTGGTGTCCGAAGTCATCCAGTTGCCTGGCACGACGGGCTTTATGATCTCTTCCATCACTGCCTCGGTCAGCGTCGCACGGGGCACGTCCGGCGTGTGTTGTGTGGACAGCACGACCGCGTCCACCGCAACCGGTCTGCCACGGTCGTAACGGAACGAAAGCTGGCTCTTTGCATCGGGACGGAGGAAGGAGAGGGAATTGCGGCGGGCGTGGGCCTGGCGGGCGACGAGTCGGTGCGCGTAGGTGATGGGTGCCGGCATCAGCACGTCGGTCTCGTTCACGGCATAGCCGAACATGAGGCCCTGGTCGCCCGCGCCCTGGTCGTGGTCGTCCGTCTCGTCCACCCCCATGGCGATCTCCGGCGACTGCATCCCCAGCACGTTGACGATGTCGCAGGCTTCCGGGTCGAAACCGCAGGCGAGATCGTTGTAGCCGATCTCGGCGATGACATCGCGGACCAGGCGCTCGACGTCGACGGAGGCGTTCGTGCGGACCTCCCCGGCAAGGACCACGAGGTCCGACTTGATCAGCGTCTCGCAGGCCACGCGGGAGTCGGCGTCCTGTTCGATCATGGCGTCGACGATGGCATCCGAAATCTGGTCCGCCACCTTGTCCGGATGGCCTTCGGACACGGACTCGGACGTGAACACGCTGAACTCGGCCATGGAGGCTCCGGGGGTAGGCCCATTGAGAAATGAGGCGCGCATTCTATCGCATAGTGTTGGCAGGTACGCTCCACCGTCCCCCCCGGTCTGGCACGTCGGTGGTCGAACCTTACTAGCCCCGTGCGGGCCCCTGTGGCAAGTCGACAGAGAACCGTATGAAGGACTATTTTTAATTTGGATTTCCAAATGTAAAATAGATATGTGATTCAGCGCCCCAATTGGTTGCACAAGGTCCATGACGCATGGTCGCGTCGATCCGTCGTCTGGCTATCGGGGGTTCGCGGTGCCGGCAAGACGACGCTTGCCCGGATGGTTCCCGGCATCCACCACTTCAACTGCGACCTGCCTTCGACGCGTCGCGGGATAGAGGACGATCCACGGGCCTTCTTCGGCGGATTGGCGGAGGATGCGCTCGTGGCCATCGACGAAATCGATCGCCTGGACGATCCTGGCCGCGTGCTGAGCGTGGCTGTCCAACAGTATCCGGACCTGCGGCTGATGGCTGCAAGCTCGTCGATGCCCCGGGACGCTGACACGCTCCCGGATGCGCTTGCCGGCCGCATGGCGGAACTGCATCTCCCCCCGGTGTCATGGCAGGAGTGCGTTGGCACGTTCGGGATCGAGGACCTGGACCGTCGACTGCTGGGCGGGGGACTGCCAGGACCGCTGCTTGACCCCGAGAGGGACCCCGGGTTCTTCAGCGAGTGGATCGAGACCTTCTACGCGCGCGACGTGGTCGCGCTGTTCAACACCCGCAACCGGCGGGGATTCCTCGCGCTGTTTCAGGAGTTGCTCGGCGACAGTGGCGGCCAGCTTGACTTCGGCAGGCTGGCGGGCATCAGCGGCCAGAGCCGGCCCACGGTGAACGTCCACCTGGAATCGCTTCGATGCCTCCATGCGATTCACCTGGTGCGGCCTTTCCACGGCGAAGGCAACCGGGAGATCGTCAGCCGTCCGAAGTGCTACGCCTTCGACACGGGTTTCGTGGCCTTCGAACGCGGATGGCGCGACAGTGACCGCGGCCGGCTGTGGGAGCACCTGGTGCTCGACGCGTTGCGGTCGAGGTTCCCCGAAGAGGACATCCTCTACTGGCGGGACAAGTCCGGCCGGGAACTCGACTTCGTGGTCCGGCGGGAAACCGGCGCCGTCGACCTGGTCGAATGCGAGGTCGTCGACCCGTACGCACTCGACCCCGAACCGGTGGCGCTGTTCCGTTCCCGATACGCCGCCGGCGGAAACTACATCGTGACTCCCGTGGAGAGCGGGCCGTACCGAATACGCCACGGTTCCCTGACGTTTACTGTCTGCGCCACAAGCTACCTGGACTCGATCTGACGTCAGCAATGACTGTACCGGTCTTGCGGTCGGACCCTCGTCCGAGCATCCTACGGCGCGAATGAACGCCCGCAGCCCGTACCGCTATCTGCCCCGGCCGGAACCCTCCGCATGACGGACATTGCTCCGTCACAGCTCTCCGACCACGCGCTGCCGGGGAAGCGGGTGCTTGTCCGCGAGGATTTCAACGTCCCCTTAAGCGATGGCGCGGTGGCCAGCGACGCGCGAATCGAAGCGGCGTTGCCGACGATTCGAACATGCATCGAGGGTGGGGCTGCGGTCATCCTGGTGTCGCACCTCGGCCGTCCGACGGAAGGCGATTTCGATCCCGAACAGTCCCTGGCGCCGGTGGCGGACCACCTGTCGCGTGCGCTCGACATCCCGGTTCCGCTCGTCCGGGACTGGCGCGGCGGCGTGGACGTGGCGCCGGGCGGGGTGGTCCTGCTGGAAAACGTCCGATTCGAGCCCGGGGAAGCGGCGAACGACGACGGCCTGGCGCGGGCGCTGGCGAGTCTCTGCGACCTCTTCGTGATGGATGCGTTCGCCACCGCCCACCGGGCGCACGCGTCCACCCACGGCGTCGCCAAATTTGCGCCGGCAGTGTGCGCAGGACCGTTGATGGCCGCGGAACTGGACGCGCTGGGCCGTGCCCTCGAAGCTCCGCAACGGCCGCTGGTGGCGATCGTCGGCGGCGCGAAGGTGTCGACGAAAC
Organism: Gammaproteobacteria bacterium; assembly: GCA_028821515.1. Taxonomy (GTDB): domain Bacteria; phylum Pseudomonadota; class Gammaproteobacteria; order Pseudomonadales; family Azotimanducaceae; genus VXNE01. Next base: position 111,490 of record JAPPGA010000034.1, read on the forward strand.
TCGAGTTGCTTGAATCGCTGGCAGGCATCGCGGACCGGATCATCGTCGGGGGCGGCATCGCCAACACGTTTGTCCTCGCGGCCGGAAACCCTGTCGGCGCATCGCTCGTGGAGCCGTCGCTTGCCGAGACCGCGATGCGCATCGCGAAACGCGTGGACGTGCCGTTGCCGGTGGACGTCATGACCGCCCCCGCGATCGATGCGAATGTTCCCGCAGTGCTGCGTCGTCCCGGCGAAGTCGGGGAGCGGGACATGATCCTCGACATCGGTCCGGGCACGGCGCGCGCCTGGCGCGATGGTCTCGCCGAGGCCGGCACGATCATCTGGAACGGACCCCTTGGCGTGTTCGAATTCGACCAGTTTGGCGAAGGGACCCGATTGATTGCGGAAGGGGTGGCGGAGGCAGAGGCGTTTTCCATCGCCGGCGGTGGCGACACCATTGCCGCGATCGACAAGTATGGCGTGCGCGAGGGCATTTCCTACATCTCCACGGGCGGCGGCGCATTCCTGGAATTCGTCGAGCGTGGAACGCTTCCGGCCGTCGAGATCCTGAAAACCCGTGCGCGGTGAAGGCGATTACCGCCCGGAGTGGGGATTCGGTGACGCCTACCGCCGTTTCTACGATCTTGACCTGGGCCAGGACTATTTTCTGGTTTGCCACGGTGATCACCGGCTTGCGGCGCAGGTGTTCGAACCTGCCGGCCCGCCAAGGGGTTCCGCGGTGGTGGTGCATGGCTACTACGATCACGTTGGTCTCTACGGCCACCTCATCCGATACCTGTTGGGCACCGGTCGCCGTGTGCTCGCCTACGACCAGCAGGGCCACGGCCTGTCTACAGGCGCGGCGGCGACCATCGAGTCCTTCGATCACTACGCTGATGCCTTCGAAACGGTGCTGGACATTGCGCAGCCCCACCTGTGCGAACCCGTGTGCGTGGTTGCGCAGAGCATGGGTGCGGCCGTGGTCATGCAATACGGAAAGCGCCCGGGGTCCCGTACGTTCGAGGGTACCGCGCTGCTCGCCCCGCTGGTGCGGCCAACCAACTGGCGCTGGAACCGTTTCGTATACATGGTGGCGAAGCGCACCGTCGCCAGCGTCGGCCGCGGTTGGGTCAACAATACGGAGAACCCGGAGTTCATCGAGTTGTTACGCCGGGACCCGCTCCAGTGCCGCCGACTGCCAGTGCAATGGGTGACGGCCATGGTCGAGTGGATGTACCGCTTCGAGACCAGCGAGCCATTGCCCCTGCGGCCCCTGGTGGTGCAGGGGGGACGGGACATGACTGTCGACGGTACCTACAACATTCCCGTGCTTCAGCGAATCTACGACGTCGAACTGCTGGAGATTCCGGAGGCCCGGCACCACCTGGTCAACGAGACGGAAGCCATTCGACGGCAGATGTGGCGCTTTTTCGACGCTCGCCTGTAACCTTCACCGTATCGGATCGCGGGGCTATCCTGCGGTCGGAGGGTGGCGCACGATGAGAAGGGGCATGCAACGGGCGTTGGAGGAGATCTTCACTCCTGCTCGTGTCAGGACTGCTCCTGAGGACCTGGCAACCTGGGGTGGAGACTGGACGCGTGCGTTCAAGGTCGCCCCGGGCGCGATCGTGTTCCCCCGGTCCATCGACGAAGTCGTCGAGGTGACGCGGCTTGCGAACACCCGCGGCCTTCACCTGGTTCCATCGGGCGGGCGGACGGGACTGTCCGGGGGCGCGGTGGCATCGAACGGCGAAATCGTTGTGTCGTTTGACCGGATGAACCGCATGCTCGACTTCAACGCGGCGGACCGGGTCGTCCGATGCGAGGCCGGCGTCGTGACACAGGCCCTGCAGGAGTACGCCGCGGCGCGCAACCTGTTCTATCCGGTGGATTTCGCGTCCAGCGGGTCCAGCCAGATCGGCGGGAACATCTCGACCAATGCTGGCGGTATCAAGGTGATCCGCTACGGGTTGACGCGGGACTGGGTCGCGGGACTGACCGTCGTCACCGGGGCGGGCGATGTGCTCGAATGCAACAACGCCCTCGTGAAGAACGCGACCGGCTATGACCTCCGTCACCTCTTCATCGGCGCGGAGGGTACGCTCGGCTTCGTCGTTCAGGCCGACATCCGCCTGCTGACCGCGCCGGCGCCAGCGCGGGTCATGGTGCTCGCCATCGACCGCTTCGCGGATATCCTGGACGTGCTGCAGTGCTTCCGGGACGCCCTGACCCTGTCCGCCTTCGAGTTCTTTTCCGAGCTTGCCCTGACCAAGGTGCTGAGCCACCGGGAGGTATCGCGGCCGTTCGCCCGGGCCGCGAACTTCTACGCGTTGATCGAGTTCGACGCGGATGACGAGGAGGCCGCGCTCGGCGCGTTCGAAAGGGCCGTGGAGCGCGGCTGGGTGGGTGACGGCGTGATCAGCCGGTCGGATGCGCAGGCGCGGGCACTCTGGACCCTGAGAGACGGCATCACCGAGAGTATCGCCCCCTATACGCCCTACAAGAACGACATCGCCGTCCGCGTCTCGGATGTGCCCGCATTCCTCGAGGACATCGACCGGCTGGTGAGCGCGCACTATCCTGACTTCGAGGTGTGCTGGTTCGGTCACATCGGCGACGGCAACCTCCATCTCAACATCCTGAAACCCGAGAACCTTGCCAGCGACGCATTCTACGAGCGTTGCCATCGAATCAGCCCCGCGCTGTTCGAGGCCATAGGCAACCGGGGAGGCAGCATTTCCGCCGAACACGGCGTCGGTCTCCTGAAACGCGATTTCCTGCACTATTCCCGTAGCCCCCAGGAAATCGCCCTGATGCGGCAGTTGAAGGCCGTATTCGATCCGAACGGCGTAATAAACCCGGGGAAGCTGCTAGTGCACTGAGCCGTAGAGTGCCACGCAAGTGCCGATCAAGGCGCAGGGCGCTAGTGTCGTGTCACGACACTAGGTGGGCCTGGGCGGGTTTCATGGTGTTGACACCGGAGAAACCCGGGACCCCAGGCGTGGGGGATCCGCCGTAGCCCTCCACCTCCCTCAATAGAGGGACACTCAATAAAAAAATTTTATCCTTCGCTGAAGAAAACGATATTGGAAATTATCGCTGGTCGCTGGCAGAGTGTTTGGTACATCGGGTATTCGGCATTCAGGCCGTTGGGGAAGAGGGTATGCCAGTCACGTTACGTCAGTTGCGCTATTTCCAGGCGCTGGTCGAACATGGGTCATTCAGCCGGGCGGCTGAGAGCGTTCACGTGTCCCAGCCCGCGCTCTCGCTCCAGATCCGCGAACTCGAGACATCGCTGGGCGGGCGATTGGTGGAGCGAGAGAGCCGTGGTTTCCTGCTGACGCCTCTCGGACGCGACGCCCACGAGCAAACACTCAGGATCCTTGACGAGACATTGCTTCTCGAGACGATGGGGAAGCGCTTCGAGGAGGGGCCGCTTCGCGTGGCGGTGGGGATCGTCTCCACGCTTGCCCCGTACCTGGTTCCGGGAATCCTCGAACGCCTGCAAACCTCTTCTCCCCGCGTTGAACTCGATGTCCTCGAGGCACCGGGCCAGGAACTGGTTTCCGGCCTTCTCGCCGGCCGGCTCGACGCGGCCATCGTTTCCCTGCCTCTCGGCATCCTGGAACTTCCGGAGCGCGAGCTATTCGAGGACTGCTTTCTGCTCGCCGGCCGGACGGAACGTCTTGCGGCGATCCGCCGGGCGCTCGGTGACGAGCTAAGGCCAGCGGATCTCGCGCGGGCCGACATCGGGCCCCTTCTCACGCTTGGAAACGGACATTGTTTCGCGGACCAGGTGCTGGGCGCCAGCCTCATGTGGCGCATGCAGGAGGTGCATCGTGGAACGGAATCCCTTGCCACGCTCTCGAGACTTGTCGCAAGCGGCGCGGGACTTGCGCTTCTTCCAGAGACCGCGGCGCTCTGCGAGCACGCGGCGTCACCGGGCTTGCGCTTCCTGCGCTTCTCGGCGCCCCAGCCCTCGCGGCGAATCGGCCTGGCCCATCGTGTTGCCGCCCACGGGCAATTGTGGATCGATCTGCTCTCCGAGGCGGCGGCGGGCGCGGGCCGAGACCTTGTGCGTCGGGCGAACGAGACGATTTGCGCCGGACCGTCCACTTCCCGGTCGAGATCCGTCACCCGAGCCAAGAGGGTTTCGGCGAAATAGGAACTAACCCGGAAGCATCGAACCGGTCGGTGCTAATGGCTCTCCAGGAAGACGAGCGCGTCTGCCTTCGACGGGTGTATTGCCATGATCTTGTCGAAGCCGCTCTTCTCGAAAATCTCGAGGACGTGATCGGACAGGGCACAGAGGGCGAATCGTACGTCGCGGTTTGACAGGGCCTTGGCAGTCACCAATACGGCACGGAGGCCCGCGCTGCTGACGTAGGTGAGTTCCGCGCCATCCATGATCATGGCTCGATCACGGTCCTCAACCGCCGTTCGGACCGCTTCCTGGAACGCGATGGCATTCGAGCCATCAATGCGGCCGGCCACTCGAACGGACACGACACCATCCTGCCTGTCCGTCGTCATGTTGATGGCTTCGGGTTCCACGTGCGGGTTCAATCCTGCAACTCGAGCAATAGCATTCCAGCGGTCCCATCCCGGCGCGCGAGCCCTGATCCTTCAGGACATTTACATGCGTCTGGCGCGACTCACCGTCATATACTGATGGAAACCTATCACGGAACGAGGAGCGGAACATGAACCGGCAGGCGTTGGAAGAGACTGCGAACGCCATGGTGGCCCCGGGAAGAGGCATTCTGGCCATGGATGAGAGCCACCCTACGTGCACGCGCCGGTTCGATTCCATCGGCGTCGACTGCAACGAGGACAGCCGCCGCGCCTATCGCGGACTACTGGTGACGGCGCCGGGAGCCGCCGAGCACCTCTCCGGGTACATTCTCTTCGACGAAACCCTTCGCCAGTCCACCGATGCGGGGGACCGATTCCCCGATCTCATCGAGTCGTCAGGCAGCATTCCGGGCATCAAGGTCGACACGGGCACCATCGACATGCCTTTGCATCCGGGCGAAAAGTACACCCGCGGCCTCGACGGGCTCGACGAGCGGCTGATCGAGTATCGGGATCTCGGTGCGCGTTTCGCCAAGTGGCGGGCCGTGATCACCATCGGGGACGGCATCCCGTCGAGCGCATGCATCGACGCGAACATGTGGGCGCTTGCGATGTATGCATCGTTCTGTCAGGACGCGGGCATCGTGCCCATCGTCGAACCGGAGATACTGATGGATGGGGCGCATGACATCGAGACCTGCGACTTCGCTTCGAGGGCGACGCTCAACGCCCTGTTTTCCGCGCTTTACCGCCAGAACGTCCACATCGAGGGGACCGTGCTCAAGGCGTCAATGGTGCTGTCCGGCTCGGATTGTCCGGTCCAGGCAAGCGACGGCGAGATCGCGGAGAAAACGATCGAATGCCTTCGGGATACGGTACCCGCGGCCCTTCCTGGCGTCGTGTTCCTCTCCGGCGGCCAGACGGCGCTGCAATCGACGGTACGCCTGAACTCGATGAACGCGAGCGGCGCCGACCTGCCCTGGCGGTTGAGCTTCTCCTACGGCCGGGCGTTGCAGGATCCGGCCCTGCGTACCTGGAACGGCAGCGCGGACAACGCAGCCGAGGCCCAGCGCCAGCTCGCGCTAAGAGCGCGTGCCAATGGCGCAGCTACGCTTGGCGAATACAGCCCGAGCATGGAAGAGGCCGCGTAGCAGGAGCCTTGAGGGTCGTCCCTTATCTTGCCAAGGCGGGTCAGGCGGCTGCCAGGGGTCCCCGCAATAGTTGACCTGAGGCAGCGCCCGTGTGGACGTTGTCACGCAACAGGACTTCGCCGTTGACGACGGTGGCCTTGATCCCGTCCGCAACCTGTTTGAAGCGGCGGCCGCCGCCGGGCAGGTCGTGCACTACCTCGGGCATCCGGGGCGCGATCGTGGCGGGATCAAAGACGGTGACGTCAGCGGCATGACCCGGACGCAGCAGGCCGCGGTCCGTGAGGCCCCAACGTCTTGCGGGCACCGAGGTCACCATGCGCACCGCCTGCTCGACGGTGAGTGCCTGCTTCTCCCGCACCCAGTGGCTGAAGACGTGGGTCTGCAGCGAGCTGTCCATGATCTGGGAGACGTGGGCGCCGGAATCGGAAAACGTTACGACCGTTTGCGGGTGCAGCATCATCTCGAGGACGTGGTCGTCGACATCGTTGTTGAGCGGCTTGCGGAAAAAGACCTTGAAGTCGCTCTCGAGTCCCAGGTTGATCATGAGTTCGGCCGGCGGCACGCCGCGCTCGGCGGCGACCTCCGACATGCGCCGTTCCTTTTCCGAGGACATCGAATCCATGATGAAGATCCAGTCCCAGTCGGGTGGTGGCAGGTGGACGCCACGCCGCGCATGCCGTTCGCTGGGACGTCCGGCGACATCCACCAGCTCCGCCTTGATGGCGGGGTCCCGCAGTTTCGCCTTCTGTTCGGCGAGGGGTAGCGCGCGAATGTCGCGCCAGACGTACCACGGATCCAGGGGCGTGTACGACTCGAAGGTGTACAGCACGTTCAATGCGCGCGAATGCACCTGGGCAAACATTTGCCCGCCCTCGGCGGCAGTTGTGTCGAGCAGGGCGAGCGAGCGCCGCCACCTGTCGGGCGACTGGCGGGAACTGAACAGGCCCCAGGTAATCGGCGCGCCGGACTCGAGACACAACGCTTGCAGCCGGCGCTGGTAGTCTCCGGTGTTGTCGGGGTCCGGCTCGCCGGCGATCTCGAACATACCGGCGCCAGTTTCGCGCATGGCGTTGACGATGGCGCGGACTTCGTTCCATTCCGCGATGCGGCTCGCCACGGGCTTGTGGTCGGAAGTCTCGTGATTGGGCGTACGGGAGGTGGAGAATCCGATGGCGCCGGCACGCACCGCCTGCTGGACGGTGGCGCACATGCGGGCGAGGTCGTCGTCGCTCGCGGACTCGGTGAATGCCCGCTCTCCCATGACGTAGGTGCGTAAGGCTGAATGCCCGATGTACCCGGCGTAGTTGATTCCCTTGGGCAGGGTCTCGAGCACATCCAGGTACTCCGGATAACTTTCCCAGCGCCAGCGTATGCCGGCCAGCATCGCCTTGCGGGAGATGTCTTCGGCCCGTTCCAGGTTCCGGAATACGAGGTCGGCCTCGGATTCCCGGCACGGCGCAAGCGTGAAGCCGCAGTTGCCCATGACGACGCTGGTAATGCCGTGGTAGCAGGAGCACGAACCGATGGGGTCCCAGAACACCTGGGCGTCCATGTGTGTGTGGCCGTCGACGAATCCGGGCGCGACGACGTGGCCCTCTGCGTCGATGTTGTCGGCGCCCTTCTCGGGGATCCTGCCGATACAGGCGATCCTGCCGTCGACCACGCCCAGGTCGGCCAGGTATGCGGGCGCGCCCGAACCGTCGACGATGGAGCCGTTCCGGATGACGAGGTCGTAGGGCATTGTGTTACTCCGGCGATTCGTCTTCGATGATCACGGCGGTCCCCACCGCGAGCAGTTCCGCGGCGCCACCCATCATCATCGACGTGGTGAAGCGCGTGGCGACCACCGCGTTGGCGCCGAGTTTCGCGGCTTCGGCGATCATGCGGTCCAGGGACTGCTCGCGGCTCTCGGCGATGAGCTTCGCGTACTCGTGAATCTCGCCGCCGACGATGTTCCTGAGCCCGGCCATGATGTCGCGGCCGATGTGGCGTGCGCGAACCGTGTTGCCGCGCACCAGTCCGAGCGTCTTGACGATGCGCTTGCCAGTGATGGTCTCGGATGTAACGACGATCATGATCAGATATCCACGTCCAGGTACTTGTCCGACTTGCGTTCGATGAGCCGCTGTCGCAATACCGATACCAGCAACAGCCCGAGGCCGCCGTAGATTCCTGCCAGCAGCAACTTGATCAGCAAGGGTGCCTCCAGGAAAGCCTGGAATCCCAGTACCGCGACGACCACAAGCCCCACCGCGAAGAGAATCCAGCCGATGGTGGCGATTCCCAGACTTGAGTCGGTGGATTTTTCGCTCATCTTCCGCTCCGCGTTCGACCTGTTCCATCGTGCCGCAACTTGGGGCGAGGGGCAACCAAAGCCACGGCGCGGACAAGTCGATGTGTGGCAGGATAGGCCGGACCTGGGAGACAACGCATGGGCTTCTACAGCGATCGCATCCTGCCGCACTGCATTGATCGGGGTTGCGCAGTTGGGCCCGTCAGCAGGCAGCGCGAAAAGGTCGTCCCGCGGGCCGATGGCCGGGTCCTCGAGGTCGGCATGGGCTCCGGCCTCAATCTCCCCTTCTATGACGCGGACAGGGTCGAGCTTGTCTGGGGCCTGGAGCCATCGGACGGAATGCGCAGGAGGGCGAAGGCGCGGGTCGAGGCCGCGCCGTTCGAGGTGCGTTGGCTGGGGCTTCCCGCCGAGGAGATTCCGCTGGAAGACGATAGCGCCGACACCGTGGTGGTCATCTATACCCTGTGCACCGTCCCCGGATGGAGAACCGCCCTCGCGCAGATGCGCCGCGTGCTCAAGCCAGGCGGCAGGCTGCTGTTCAGCGAACACGGCAGGGCGCCGGACGCCGCGGTGCGGCGGTGGCAGGATCGCCTCGACCCGTTCTGGTCCCGAATCGCCGGCGGCTGTCACCTGAACCGGGACATTCCCGGCCTGCTGGCCCAGGGCGGTTTCGTCGTCAGGGAACTTGAGACGATGTACCTGCCGTCGACGCCCAGGTTTGCGGGATTCACCTACTGGGGATACGCGGCCTGATTACTCCGGCGGCGCACTCTCGCGCACGAACGTCCCGGATGCCGCCACCGGGGCATTGCCCATGCGCCATGGCTGCCAGTTGAGGTAAACGCTCGCCGTTTCGTCCGGGTCGAAGTCGGCCACGGCGACGCCGATCCGCAGCACATCCCACCTCCCGCCGCGCACGTCATCCAGGAACGTTCCCGAGACCTTTGCTTCGGCGTTGTAGCCGCCTTCCGTGCGAACCGTTCGCCACTCGACCGCGGCGCGAGCATCGTCGAGGAAGGCGATGACCTTGTCCTCCCGGGCGGCCGACAGCGTCATGTAGTCGTGGGCGATCTTTTCGAGGTGGCCTGCGCGCATGGCCTCGAACACCGGGTAGTTCCGGGAGCGTTCGGGATCGGGCCGCGCATCCACGGTGATGAGTGCGTGATCCTGGTAACGCGGGCTGTCGTGCTCGGAGGCGTCGATCTTGTCGTCGGTGACCGCGATGCCGAAGTAGACGTCGCCTCCCGCCTCCCGCACGCCGAAGCGGTAGGAAACGTCTTCCGCCCTGGTATTGCGCGAGTCGATGTCGCCCTGGCGGTCGACGACGAATGGCAGGTCGTCCCAGTCGGTCAGGTCGCCGTCGACGGTGGGCGCGGTTCCGGCGGGCAACGGCAGCGGCGCTACTGGAAGCAGGGCGAATTTGGACTGGACGGCCAGTGGACGCCCGTCCAGGACGGTCTCCATGGACCAGGTGATCCGGCCCGGCGCGAGCGCACCGTAGGCCACGGGCGTGTCCGCCTGGAGCTGGATTTCGATTCGTTCCGCTTCGCCAGGGCCGAGAACGAGTTCGCTCACTTCCCCCGTGACGCGCAGATGCGGCCCGCCCTGTGCGAGGGGCGAGAGGCGAAGTTCGGCATCGTGAGGATTGCTTATCCGGAACGCTACGGATCCGCTTTCGAAGTAGTCCCCCTCACCCAACACGGGTAGCGAGACGATGGCGTTTCTCAAGGACCCGATCGTGGCGCGGGTGGCCGTGGTGGACACGTTCTCATCGTGGATGCCGTCGATGAGCAGGTTTGCGATGCGGGGTCCGTTATCCGTCATGGTGATCCAGGCGATGTGGTCGAACTCTCCGTAGACCGGACCGCGCAGCCTACTGCCGCCGCCTGTGGTGGCCAGGGTGATGTACTTGCGATCGTTTCGGACATGCTTGACGTATCGGTGGAAATGGCCAGCGAACACCGTGTAGTCGCGATCTCCCAGCATCTCTTCCACCAGCGGCCAGTCGCCACGCACCTCTGCGTAATCCCATAGCGGCTGGTGGATGATCACGATGGTCCAGCGCGGGTCGGGATACTCGGCGAGGGTCCGCTCGATGAAGGCGAGTTGCTCCGCCTGCGTCCACGGTCCCGGGACGGCGGACTCCGGGTCGCTCACCATGCCGAACAGTTCGGAATTGAGGACCATGAACAGCACGTCCTTGTACGTGAACCTGTAATACGAGGGGCCGAACCGCCGCTGCCAGGTCTCCGCCATCAGGGCGTTGCTCATGTCGTGGTTGCCGGCCGCGTAGAAGAACGGCGTTTCGAGCTCAGCGACGAACCGCTCGAACTCGTCCCACTCGCGGTCGAGTTGTGCCTGGTCCTCGGTGTAGCCCTCGATCAGGTCGCCGACGCTGACCACGAATGCCGGCTCGAGCAGGTTGATCTTCGGCATCGCCGCCGGGAACACGCCCCGCCGCTCGCCACCCGTCCGGTCGGCGACGATGACGAAGTGGAACAGGTCGTCGGCATCGTTCGGCGTCAGGCTGGTCCAGGGCGTGGCCTCCACGGCCGTGTCGTCGACGTCGATGGTGCCGCTCGCCCCGGCCGGCATCGCGCAGACGAGGAGGAGCAGGGCGCAGAGCCGCGCGATCAACAGGTTTCGCATGAGACATCCAGTTCGAGAAGCGGGCGAAGTCTATCGTGTTCGGAAACGCGTTTGGTGAAGGACCCGTGAAGCGTCCCGATCATCGGGTCGGTAGGCGTGGTTCTGTGGAGACAGCTGCACCTGACCATAGCCATTGACTGTCCGTCCATCGCCAAGGATGCTCTCGCGCGCAAGGGAGGTAGACATGACCGATGCTTCGGCGGAAAACGGTTCGCAGGCATTCGCCCATCTGCGCGTCCTCGATCTTTCGGAGAAGCTGTCCGGTGCCTACGCGGCGCGGATGTTCGGAGACTTCGGTGCCGACGTGGTCGTGGCGGAGCCGCCCGAAGGTCATCCGCTGCGCGACGAACCACCGTTCCTCGATGATCGGCCAGGGATTGATCGGTCGGTGATGCACGGCTACGCCAACTGGAACAAGCGTTCGGTGGTGGTCCGCGATGTGGATGTCGTCGCCCGGCTTGCCGAAACGGCCGATGTACTTGTGACCAATGCGATCAGGCCGTGGCCGGATATCGTTGCCCGGGCCATTGACGCGCTTTCAGCGGGCGCGATTCACCTCTCCATTACTCCCCACGGGCTGGATGGACCCTTGAGCGGCGTGTGTGGCAACAACCTGACGGCCTGCGCGCGCACCGGGTGGTGCACGATCAACCGGCTGGTCGACGAGCCGCCGTTGCAACTCCCCGTAAGGCAGATGGGCTACATCGCTGGTGTGGCGGGTTTCGTGGGCGCCGCCGCGGCCTTGTGGCGGCGTGAGCGAACGGGTGCGGGTGAGCGTGTGGATGTCTCCGAGGTCGAGGCGCTGGCGCTGACCAATGCGCCGTGGGCGATGCTCGGACTGTTCGTCGGCGGACGCCGCATGGAGTACGGGCCGAATGGTCCCCGGCATCGGGGAGAACCTGCGCCCCTGTGGCAGACCGCCAACGGCCCGATGAACCTCAGTTTCGGCGATTGGGGCCTTTGGCAGGAAGCCTTGCATTACCTGGGGCTTTACGAGTTGGCGGAAGACGAGTTCTACCTGCCGCGGGCCGGACGCAACACGAAAAACCCGAAGCCGGTTCGTAACGCGCTCGCCGGGGCGGTGGCCACGCGCGACAAGTGGGAGGTGTTCCACGAACTGGCGCGGCTGCGTTGCCCGTCGGGCGTCGTGCAGGACCCGCGGGAACTGGCGGAGAGCGAGCAGTTGCATGAGCGAAAGTTCATTGTCTCCGCGCGGGTCGGCGGGCGAGACCTTCGGGCGCCGGGCGCGCCCGCACGTCTATCCGAGACTCCCTGGAGGTTGGGGCGTCAGGCACCGGGCCTCAACGAACACGGCGACGAGATCATTCGGGAGCGACGCGGTCCGCGGCTCGGTCCCTCGGGAGACCTGCCGTCAGATCTTTCGGTGGCGCCTCTGTCGGGGGTGCGCGTACTGGCATTCACCCAGGCGTGGGCGGGCACATTCGGCACGGAGCTGTTGGCGCTCCTGGGTGCCGATGTCGTACAGGTCGAGGCGCCCACGCGGCCCGATATATGGCGCGGTTCGGGTGCACTGGTGCCTCCCGCAGTGCGCAGGCCCGATGTCGAACAGAGCGGGCTCAACACCAACGGGCTGTACAACTCGGTGAACATGAACAAGCGCGCCATGACGTTGGACATGCGGCATACCAGCGGCAAGGAGATCTTCTGGCGCCTCTTGCCGAAGTTCGATGTTCTCGCCGACAACTTCAGCCCCCACGTGATGCCGGGTTGGGGCGTGACGCTGGAGACGCTGCGCGAGGCCCGTGCCGACATCATTTTCGCTTCGGTGTCGGGGTTCGGCACACAGGGTCCGTTCTCGGAGTATCCGGCCAATGGCCACACGACAGAGCCGATGTCCGGGCTGTCGTCCATCCACGGATACGAGGGTGATTCGGCATCGAATACCGGGGGTCTCATTCCCGATCCCATCTCCGGCTACTACTTCGCGGCGGCGATTCTGACGGCGCTCAACCACCGCGAGCGAACCGGCCACGGACAGCGCATCGATGCGGCGATGATGGAAGCCGTCGCAGTACAGGTGGGCGACGCGGTGATGGAACTCGACGCCACGGGCCGGATACGGCGTCCCCAGGGCAACCGTCACCCGAAGTTCGCGCCGCACGGTGTCTACAGGACGGCAGGCGAAAGCTGGATTGCCATCGGCGTGGAAACCGAGTTGGCGTGGCGGGCGCTCGCCGGGCACATGGGGGTCGACGATCCGCGTTTTGCCGACTTCGCCTCCCGCAAGGCAAATGAAGAGGCACTCGACGGCATGCTCGCGCAATGGTGTGCGAACCTGGACGCGGAAGAGACGGCCACAAAGCTATCTGCTCTTGGCGTCTGCGCGGCAAGCGTCAGTCCATTCGATGCGTTGTACGAGGATCCGAGTCCGAATTTCCGTGAACGCGGCTTCACGGTTCCAGTGACGCACCCGGAGTCCGGCACGCACTTCCTGGCACTGGCGCCCTGGCTATTGTCGGCCCGAACCCGACCTCCCACGCGCTATTCGCCGCGATTCGGCGAACACAGCCGCGAGGTGCTGCGAACGGAGCTCGGCATCACGGATGGGGAGTACGAGGAACTGGAAGCCCTCGGCGTGACGGGGATGGTCCATAGGCCCTGACGACCTTTGGTAACGGCGGCGAGGAAAACGAGTCCGGTCAGGCACAAGCGAGGTGATACGCTGGCGGGCATAGATTCGGGGGCGAGAGCATGGGCAGACTCGATGACAAGGTCGCCTTCATCACCGGGGCAGCGAGTGGTATCGGCCGGGCCAGCGCGATGCGAATGGCAACGGAAGGCGCCTCTGTAATGTGCGCGGATATTAACGGGGAGCGTGCGGCCGAAACGGCTGCTGCGATCAACGCATCGTCCGCGCGCGCCTCTTCGCTGACGCTCGATGTGGCTATCGAGGAAGAGGTCGAAGCGGCGCTGAAGCAGACCGTCGGCGAATACGACCGCCTGGACGTGATCTTCAACAACGCCGGGGTCGGGGGCAGTCGTGGTTGGGATACGACCGTCGCGATCAACCTGTCCGGCGTGTACTACGGCCTTCGCCACGGCGCGCCCATGCTCGCGGCGGCTGGTGGCGGGGCGATCATCAACACTGCGTCCATCGCGGGTCTTGTGAGCCTGGTTGGCCCCGGAAACGTGCAGGCGGAGGTTGCGTCGGCGTCCACCGGCGGGTACGTGGCGGCGAAACACGGCGTCGTCGGGTTGACGCGGCAATTCGCGGCAAGCTGGGCGAACCGGGGAGTGCGCGTTAACGCGGTCGCCCCCGGCTATATCGAAACCGCCATGACCGAAGCGATGTTTGCGGACCCGGAACTCCGCGACCACTTCCGGTCTCTGCATCCATTGGGGCGTCTGGGACAACCGGAGGAAGTCGCCGCCGCCGTGGCGTTCCTCGCCAGCGATGATGCGAGCTTCATCACGGGAGCCGTGCTGCCGGTCGACGGGGGATACACGGCGCGTTGAGGCGTCGGAACGCGCTTCGCCTGTAGAATTCCCCAACTTTTCACAGTGATGGAGAAAGTGGCCATGGCACTGACGTCCACGGAAGTTCACCTGGCGCGCCGCCCGAACGGCATGCCCGTGCCGGAAGACTTTGTCTTCGTGGATCGGCAACTCGCTGATCCCGGCGAAGGGGAGGTGCTGGTGCAGAATCTCTTCATCAGCGTCGACCCGTACATGCGCGGGCGCATGAACGAGGCCTACGGCCTCAACGAGGCGATGTACGGCAGCGCTATCGGCAGGGTCGTGGCCTCCCGGAACGATGGTTTTGGGGAAGGCGACCTGGTCTCGAGCAACCTGGGTTGGCGCGAGGGATTCGTGTCGGACGGCAACGGCCTGGACAGGCTGCCGGAGACGTCGTTGCCGGTCACCGTACACATGGGACCGCTGGGCATGACTGGCAGAACGGCCTACGACGGTCTGGTTGGCGCGGCGGAACTCGTTGATGGGGAGACCGTCTTTGTCTCGGGCGCGGCGGGCGCGGTGGGCAGCATCGCGGGTCAGATCGCGCGTCTCAGGGGTTGCCGCACCATCGGCAGCGCGGGTTCACCGGAAAAGGTCGCCTTCTGCCGCGAGATCGGTTTCGACCATGCTTTCAACTACCGCGACGGGGACCTGCTTTCGCACCTGCGTGAAGGTGCGCCGGATGGGCTCGATGTCTATTTTGACAACGTTGGGGGCGATCACCTGGAGGCGGCACTGGCGCACATGAGGCTCCTTGGTCGCATTGCGATATGCGGTGGAATCTCACGCTACAACGACACGGAGCCGTCGCCGGGGCCCCGCAACCTGCTGGTTGCCATCGGGTTGCGCCTGACCCTTCGCGGGTTCGTCGTGGGAAACTCCCCGGAACTGCGCGAGCCGTTTGAGGAGGAGATGACCTCCTGGCTGGAAAGCGGTCAGATCGTCTGGCGGGAGACGATCCGCGAAGGCATTCGGAACGCGCCCGACGCGTTCATCGGGCTGTTCCGTGGCGAGAACACGGGCAAGATGATCGTGAAACTGACCTGACGGGCGTTCGAGTTACCGCTGGCCTGTAGCACTTTTGCTACGACGTAGCGTACGTGCTACGCTCGCGATCCATGAAAAAGACCATTAACCAGCGAGAGCTTCGTAATGAGTCCGCGGCCGTACTTCGGGAAGTGCGGGCGGGGTACAGCGTCGTCGTGACCCGAAATGGAGACCCGATTGCGGAACTCCGTCCCATCCAGCCGCGGCGATTCGTACCCAGGGCGGTAATTGCCGAAGCGGCGTCTTGCGCTCCGGCCATCGATGCCGAGCAGTTCCGCAGCGATGTGGATGCCATGATAGATCAGTCTGTCGATGGCTGAGGCGATTGCACCCCCAACCCAGGGACTGTTGGACACCTCCGTGGTGATCGATATGGACAGGATTGATGTCGATCTTTTGCCCGATGAATCCGCAATCGCGAGTATCACGTTGGCCGAATTGGTGGCCGGACCCCATGCCGCCCTCAATGCCACGGAACGAGCGAACCGCCAGGACCGACTCCAATTGGCAGCGCAGACGTGGGATCCGCTACCGTTCGACACAGACGCCGCTCGCATGTACGGGCGCATTTTCTCCGCCATGCGCGTGTCCCGGCGATCAACCCGGTCCCGCCTTGCGGACTTGCTGATCGCTTCGACGGCGGCGTCAAACGAACTTGCCCTCTACACGAGAAACCCGAACGACTTCGTCGGACTAGAAGAGATCCTCACCGTCAAGACTGTGTGACGATCAGTGTTTTATCGCGGCCCCTCCACTCGTCAGGCGAGTTCCGCGAACACCTCGTCGTCGTGTTCGCCGAGTTTCGGTGCGCGACGGGAGATGGCCCACGGGCACTCGGGTAGCTTGATGGGCGCGCCGGGATACAGGACGTCGCGGCCGAGATCCTCGTGGAACACCGGCACCTGGAATCCGTGCGACTTGAAGTGCTCGTCCTCGAACGCTTCCTCCGGCGAGTTGACGGCGCCGGCGGTCAACCCGGCGCTCTGGCAGCCGATGAAGAACTCCTGGGCGGGAAGCCTCGATGCGATGAGCCGCAGGGCCGCGCGGCTGGCGCCGAAGATGGCGGTGATTTCGTCGTCTTCGCCGATCTTCGATATGTCGAGAGGGCCCTCATAGTTGGCGCCCATTTCCAGGAATACGGCCTCGGGCAACTCGGCGTCGAGGCCGAGTTCGCGCAGCCACCTGTCGAGCGCGGCGAATCCCGCGGCCTGGCGCGGCCCGACGCCGGTATTGGCGTAGCGCCCGTCCGCGCACAGTTGCTGCGTCTCCACTGACGGTTGCACGGAAGCATGGCGGCCGGTCTGCCGTTGGACGGTGTTCCGGGCAATCAGCCAGTTGTAGGAGGCGCCCTCGGTCGTGACGTTGCCGGCGGCTGTCATGCTGACGTCGATGAACTGGCCGGTGCCGGAAATGGCGCGGTGCAGCAACGCGGTCAGGGTCGACATGACGGCGAAGTGGCAGGCGATGTGAAACCCCTGCAGTGGGCCGCGAATGGGCGGCAGCGAATGGTCGTCGTAGCCGCAACTCCAGGGTGGTCCGCCCGCTGCCATGAGGGTCAGGTCGGTGAACGGCAGATCGCTTTTCGGGTCGGCGCGACCGTAGGGCGTCACGGCGACGTGGACGAGATCTTCTCGAATCGACTTCAGGTCTTCGTAATCGATACCGAGAGATCCAAGTCTCTCGCGCGGTTCGCCTTCGAGCAGTACATCGGCGGTGGCCACCAGGGCGCGAAAGCGGTCGCGGCCGGCTTCGTCGTCGAGATCGATGACGACGCCGCGCTTGCTCGTGTGGTAGTGCCACCAGTAGAGGCTGCGATCTTCGCCAGGCTCATCATCGACGAATGGCGGATAGCCACGCGCCGGATCTCCTCCGGGCGGTTCGACAAGGATGACGTCGGCGCCCATGTCGCCCAGGAGCTTGCCCGCAAACGCGACGGAATCCCCCGCGAGTTCGACGACGCGGATACCCTGAAGCGCGCCTTGTCGCGGGCTGGAATTGCTACCGGTGCCGGTCATAGGACGCCTTCTTCCTGGAAGTTCGCGACTTCCTCGGCAGTGAAACCGAGGAGTTCCGTCAGCACCTTTTCGTTGTGCTCGCCGAGGCACGGACCGCTGCGGTCGTAGTGCCAATCGGTCTCCGAGAAGTGAACCGGCTGTCCGTCAACGCGAATCTCGCCGATCTCGGGATGTGTCACGGTTGGCCAGAGACCAAACTCGCCCGTACTTGGATCCAGGTCAACCCGCTCCTGCGGTTTCAATACCGCCGAGACCGGTACGCCGGCGTCGCGCAGCAGTGTCTGAACATCGAATTTCGTCCGCGCTGCCGTCCACGCGCTCAAGCGTTCGTCCAGGGCGTCCTGGGAGGCGTGGCGGGAGGAAGCGTCGGCAAACGCCGGTTCCCGGCACCAGTCCTCGTCCACGACGCCACACAGCCGGTCCCAGTCATCCTGGTTCCGGCAGGCGATGGCAACCCAGTCGTCGTCGCCCTGGCTCGGGTAGATGCCGTGGGGCGCCATGGGCGGCCAGAAGTTCCGGTTCGCATGCGGCCGTCCTTCGCGCCTGGTCGGGCGGCCGTTCACCGTCCAGTCGAGAAGGGCGGGGCCGTGGAGCGTCAGCGCGGCGTCGGTACAGGAGAGATCCACCCACTGGCCTTCGCCGGTTCGCTGGCGGTGGATGAGCGCCAGGAGGATAGCCATGGCGTGGTAGTAGGCGCCCGTATGGTCCATGTACGAATAGCCCCAGCCCGCGGGCGGCTGGCCGGGAAGCCCGGAAGTGAACGTCAGTCCCGAAATCGCCTGGACGACCGGGCCGAAGCTCTTGAACTCGCTGTATGGCCCCGTGTGGCCGAAGCCGCAGTTCGAGACATAGATGATGTCGGGCTTGATGGCTTTCAGGCGTTCGTAGCCGAAGCCCCAGCGTTCCATCACGCCCTTGGAAAAGTTCTCGGTCACGACGTCTGACACGGCGATGAGCCGTTCGAGGATCTCCCTCGCTTGCCCGGTCCGCAGATTCAGCGTGATGCCGAACTTGCCGACGTTGTGGTTGTTGAAGGCGCCCCCGAGGTTGATGCCGCGCCGCTCGTCGACCCACGGCTGCCTGCCGCGCAG
The DNA here is from genome assembly GCA_028821515.1 of Gammaproteobacteria bacterium. Lineage (GTDB taxonomy): Bacteria > Pseudomonadota > Gammaproteobacteria > Pseudomonadales > Azotimanducaceae > VXNE01. The sequence goes on from JAPPGA010000034.1 coordinate 129,769, forward strand.
GATATCCCACCGGCCTTCCCGGACGGGGTCCTCGATTCGGATCACCTCGGCGCCGAAACCCGAAAGCCACTTGGTGGCGCCAGCGCCGGCGAGTATGCCGGTGAAATCGCAGATGCGGAACGACGACAAGGCGTCGGCCATGGACATGCCCCGAAGATTGGTGAAACAAGTTTCTCTGATCTTCCGCGGCGACCGCAAGCGGGCCACTCGCCGCGCGGGTCTCCCCCGGTGTGATCAAGACCTGAACGGGAAAGTGTCTCAGACCTGCGAATCTGGCCCGGTGGCGTGGCCAGACGTAGGGATGGAACGTCACAGAAGGAGGGTTTTCCGACGGTGTCGCGCCGGGTGATCGACTCACAGGAATTGCGGACATCGGCCATTGAGCACGGTGCAACAGACACCCACACTATTGCCATTCAACACGGTTTGTATGCGTAAACGAGGCCATGATATGTTCGCCGGCGATGCGCCGAACGGCGCGGCGGCGCCCCGCCAAAGGGCATATCCATGAAGCCGAATCCCGTTCTTCCCCGCGAAGATCCCCTCTATCCGAGTTACGACGGTCTGCCGTTGGCTGAGAACGACTGGCAGCTCAAGGCGATCCTCGACGCCTTCGATGTTCTGAACCTTCGCTACCTGGATCGGCCGGACGTCTACGTGTCGAGTGACCTCTTGATCTACTACGAGGAGGGTGATCCTCGCAAGCGCGTGGCGCCGGATGTTTTCGTCGTCTTCGGAGCGGCGAAGCACAACCGGATGGTGTACAAGCTCTGGGAGGAGCCCAAGGCGCCGGACTTCGTGCTGGAGGTGGCGTCCAGGAACACCTGGAGGCAGGATCTGGGCCGCAAGCGCGCGCTCTACGCGGAACTGGGCGTACGCGAGTACTGGCTGTTCGACCCGAAGGACGAGTACTTCAATCCCGTGCTGCAGGGACTCGTTCTGCAGGGTCGTACATACCACCCATTGCCGGCGTTCGTTGAGGTTGAGAATGGTGCGCGAACGCTTCGGAGCGATGCGCTCGGTCTCGAGTTGTGGGTGGAGAACGATGTGTTGCGCTTTCGCGATCCGACAACCGGAGAGGTTCTTCAGAACCTTGCGGAGGCGACCGCGACCCTCACGGAGGCGACAGCGGCTCTGTCGGAGAAGACGGCGGCTCTCGCCGAGGAGAAAGCTGCCCGCCGGGCCGCCGAGGCACGCATCGCCGAACTCGAAGCGCGTCTTCGCGAACCGTAGTATCCGACTGCGGCCGTCACGCCTTCCAGAACCTGCCCTATAGGTGTTCGTGCATGCGAACGGTCAGCCTGTTGGATCGGGAAACGCTTGAGGAATTGGTCGCGCGCTACGACATCGGCCAGTTGCTGGAGCAACGGCCGGCTTCCCACGGCATAGAGAACCGAAACTACTTCATCACGACCGCGCGAGACGGTGTGCGGCGTGACTGGGTGCTGACGGTCCTGGAACAGCCCTCCCATGCAGGATCGAGCTACGTCCCGCTGCTCGATCTCTGCCATGAGTCCGGCCTGCCCGTTGCGCCGGTGATCCGAAACGTCGAGAACAGCGCCATCGAGTCCGTAGACGGCAAGAGTGCCATGCTATCCCCGATGCTTCCGGGACAGCACGCCGACAATCCTTCCGTCGAGCAGATTCGAGCCCTGGGCCACTTCATCGGTGACTTCCACCGGGCGACCCGGCGTCCAAGATTCGACGTGCCCGGCTATCCGCGCAATGCCCGCTGGCTGCGGAACCGGGAGTCAGAGGTTCGGGGCCACATGGCGAACGCCGACGCGCGACTCGTCGCGCATGCCGTCAAGCGGGTAGGGGACCTGCTGGATCGGGAGGATGTCGCCCGACTGCCGCCAGGCCTTGTGCACGGCGACCTGTTTCGCGACAACGTGCTGTTCGAGGGGCCGATGCTGACCGGTGTGGTCGACTTCCACCATGCGGCGTGGGGTTATCTGGTCTACGACCTGGCGGTGGCGGCGAACGACTGGTGCAGCGGTCCTGACGGTGTGCTCGACCCGGGCCGCGCGGCCGCTTTGGTCGAGGCCTATCACCGGGTGCGCCCGCTTACCCGGCCCGAAATCGACCGCTTGCCGGGCTTCCTCCTCTACGCTGGGCTCGCCTTCTGGCTGTCTCGCCTGACGGTCGCGCTCAAGACGGATAGCGACTCGACGGTGCGTCTCAAGGATCCGGACGAGTTCAGGGCCATTGTCGCGGATCGCAGCGCGCGCTCCGCCGACTACAGGTTCCTTTTTCGGGTGGCCTTCACGTTGCGATAGAACGGTGGCCGCGCCTTGACCGGGTCCAGCAGGGACCAGTCGCCCTGCTCGATCTCGTGGCCGCCGGGAAAGGGCGGGGTGGACTTCAGGTCGATTGACTGCAGCACCCGTCCGTCCTCGTAGTAGGCGGTCGCCGTGCAACGGATCATCTGTCCCAGAAACCCGGAAGTTTCCCCGTCGCGCAGCAATACGGTCTGTTGTGCATCATTCAGTTCGAGGAAACTCTCGTCGTGGCGTTCCTTCGCGCGCGTCTGCAAGGCCTCCATCTCCGTTCTGATCGATTCCGCGCGTTCCGATGCCAGCCCCAGGATGCGGGCAAAGATCGTCTCGTCATCCGCCCCGGGCACGCCGTACTCCTCGCTCGCGGGGATCAGGATGCCGGCGACCCGGCGCAGCACGTCGCGCTCTTCGATGGAGTACGGACTGTCGCTGGCGATGACGTCAGGCATGCGGGTGTTTCCTAGTCGAACAGGTTCGCGAGACGCTGCTTCATCGAGTCCGCAACGTAGAGTGCGAGTGCCTGGATCGTGCGTGTCGGATTGACCCCGGCGCTGGTGACGAAAATGCTGCCGTCGACGATGAAGAGGTTTCTCACGTCGTGCGAGCGCCCCCATTCGTTGACCACCGACGCTTGCGGATCCGCTCCCATGCGCGCGGTGCCCATCAGGTGCCAGCCACCAAAGGGTATCGGCGCGGTCGACTCGACGTCGATGGCGCCCGCTGCCTCCAGCACCTCGGTTGCCCGGGCTACCGAGTAGTCCAGCATCCTGCGGCTGTTCTCGCTCAGCGTGTAGTCGGTCTTCGGCGCGGGAATGCCGTTCGAATCCGTGAGTTCGGGATCGAGCGTGACGGTGTTGTGTTCTTCGGGGAGGTCCTCGCAGATGCCCACCATTCCCGTGATGCGATTGACGACGCTTCGATAGGACCGGTGGTGGTCCTTGCCCCAGGCGACCTTGCCGGACAGCATGTGGTTGACGGCCGTATTGACCGGACCCCCGCCCCTGGCGATCTCATAGGTGAAGCCGCGAACGAAACCGCGCGAGGTGTCCGTCTCGTAGAACTCCTGGCTCCATATGCAGTTGCCAGGCCCCCTGGCGCCGTCCAGGTCTGTCTCGAAGGTGCCGCGTATGGCGGAGTAGGGGTGGAACATGAGGTTTCTGCCGACGAGTCCGCTGCTGTTTGCCAGGCCGTCGGGAAACAGGTTTGACGTCGAGTTGAGCAGCAGCCTCGGTGTGCCGACGCCGTTGCACGCGAGGATGACGACTTCTGCCCTGATCTCCTGCTCGACGCCGTCGGCATCGTAGTAGATCGCGCCGCTGGCCATGCCGTCCTTGCGCACGGTGATCTCGCGGACGCGGCACCGGGTCCTGAGTTCGACGCCGGATCGAATGGCGTGCGGCCAGTAGGTAATGTCAGTGCTCGCCTTTGCGCCCTGGGCGCAACCCGCGGTGCAGGCGCCGAGATTGATGCACTTGTCGCGTCCGTCGTAGGGCTCGGTCGCGATCGCACTGTCGGAAGGCCACCAGTGCCAACCCATCGCGTTGAATCCCTCGGCGAGCTTCGTGCCGGCCCTGCCCAGTGGCAGAGGCGGCATGATCGCGGGTTTCGGCGGATAGGCGGGGTCGCCCGCCAGGCCGGACACGCCCATCATGCGGTCGTTTTCGTCGTAGTACGGCGCCAGCGTCTCGTAGTCGATGGGCCAGTCGTCGGCCACGCCGTCCAGTGTCCTGACGCGAAAGTCTGACGGATGGAAACGCGGGAAGTGGCCGGCATACAGGATCGTGGCGCCACCGACTGCGTTGAAATTGGCGACGGCGATGGGCGAGTTCGTCTCATTGATCGGATAGTCCGTCATGCCACCGCGCCGGTTGGGACTGATGCTGAATTCCCCCGCGGCGCGAGACTCCCAATCCATGTGCGCGCTCGGATACTCGGAAGGGTTCATCCAGTCGCCCTGCTCGAGACAGACGATGTGCATGCGCGTTTCGGCGAGACTCCACGCGATCGCCGCGCCGGACGCACCCGCCCCGATGATCAATACGTCGACCGAGTCTTCTGCCATTTGCGCAGCTCTAAAGGGGATTCGGGTTCGAAGAATATGCAAGGTGGCGGGACGGCGCCAACGTCTCGCGCATACGGGACTGATTGGTGCGTGATGTACGATGTTTGATGCGCTATCATTGCCTTCTCGTGACTACATGGATTTGTTCGATGCGAACCACCATGAATATCGATGACGACGTGTTGAGCGCCGTAAAGGAAATGGCCAGGAGCCAGGCTCGACCCGTGGGCGAGGTGGCATCCACGCTGCTACGCGGTGCTCTCAGCGGCGATGGCGTTGAAGTGCGGGAAACACCGGCGAGATATGGTTTTCGACCGTTCGCGAGATCCACCGACATCGTTACCAACGACATCATCAATCGGCTGCGTGAGGAGGCGGGCGATTAGTGCGTGGGCTGCTGGACGTTAACGTCCTGATCGCGCTGCTGGACCAGAGCCACGTTTCCCATGGTCCGGCCTGGCAATGGATGGAATCCAATATTGAGTCTGGTTGGGCGACGTGCCCGATCACACAGAATGGCTGTGTTCGCATCATGTCGCAGCCTGCCTACCCCAACCGGCACAACGCGACGGAAGTTGCCGCGCGACTCAGGCAGGCGATTGATCAGGAATTCCACCAGTTCTGGCCGGACGGGGTGAGCGTTCTTTCTACCGCCACTGTCAACTGGGACCTCTTGATCGGCCCGAAGCAACTGACCGACATTTACCTGCTGGCACTGGCCGTCCGGAACGACGGCAGGTTTGTGACCTTTGACGCCAGGGTGTCGACGGAGATGGTACGTGGCGCCGAGGATCGGCACCTCACGATGATCTGACTCGCGGGACGGGTTACGTTACGCCTCAATCCAGCCCTGCGCGACCGCGGCTTCCTCCCGCACGATTTCCGGTGCCCCGAGCAGTTGCCGGTCAAAGCCGATCCGCTTGAACCAGTAGTGCAGGCCCAGGAGGTCGGTGAATCCCATGCCGCCGTGCACCTCGGTGGCCGTGCGCGCCACGAAACGCCCCACCTCCGAGAGGTGTGCCTTGGCGTGGCACGCCATCAGGCGCGACTCTTCGGGCACGGCGCGCACCGCATGCGCGGCATACCAGACCAGCGAACGGCAGGGTTCGAGCGCGGCCGCCATTTCGGCGCAGAGGTGCTTGACCGCCTGGAAGGAACCGATGACGCGATTGAACTGCCGCCGTTCCTTGGCGTAGGCGACGGCTTGGTCGAGCATCGTCTGCGCGGCACCCAGGGTGTCGGCCGCGAGCATGATGCGGCCGGCATCGATGGTGGCAAGCAGGGGTTCCCGGTTGGCCACGGAGCCGGGCAGAACTTCGGCGGGTGCCGAATCGCAAGTAACTTCCGCCACGGATCGCGTCCGATCGATGGTCTTGAGTGCACGACGGTCGGTATCGGCGGCACGCACGAGATGCATCGCGCCGTCGTTGTCTGCAACGATGAACGCATCGGCATCCACGCCGTCGAGCACGAACATGGCGCGGCCGGTCAGCCGTCCATCCTCGGCAGCAATGCCGGCACTTTCGCGGCGTCCTATCTGCTCGGTCAGACCCACCCCGAGTACCGCTTCGCCCGAGGCGATCCGCGGAAGCCAGGCGTCCCGCTGCGCGGTGCTGCCAGCATGCGTCAACGCGACCGGTGCCATGACGCAGGACGCCACGAACGGCACAGGTGCTGCCGCGCCGCCCAGCGACTCTGCTACCAGCGCGGCTTCCAGCGTGCTCAAGCCCACGCCGCCGTAGTTTTCGGGCGTGACGATCCCCTGCACGCCGAGTTGTGCCAGACCCTCCCATACATCCGCCGGTCTGGTGTCGCCGGCATCGGCGGCTTCGCGAACCCGGGGCAGGGCGCAGGCGGACCCGAGGTACCCGGAGACGCTCTCCTGGAGCATCCGCTGTTCCTCGGTCAATCCGAACTCCATGCTTGCTACGCCTGGGGTGGGACCTTGGGTTCCTTCGGAAGGCCCAGCGCGCGTTCGCCGATCAGGTTCTTCTGAATCTGCGCGGTGCCGCCGCCGATGATGAGGCCGAGGTCCAGCATGTAGCGCTGCTGCCAGAGGCCGCTGTCGCGGATATGGGGGCTGCCATGGTAGAGCACGCCGAGTTCGCCCATGAGATCGACCGCCATCCCGGCCATCTGGTGATTCATTTCGCAACCATTGAGCTTGACGATCCAGCGCGGCAGCCCCGGTTCCTCGCCCTTGATGGCGTGGCTCAGGATACGCATGCCGTTGAAACGCATCGCCAGCATCTGTCCCTGCAGTTTCAGCAGGCGGTCGCGATAGGCCGGATACTCCATCAACGGCCGCCCGTCGATGGTCTCGTTTCGCATCATGTCGACGATGTGCAGGAAGCGCGTCTCCGCCTGGTTCGGGTCGCCGAGGCCCCCGCGTTCGTGCTTCAGGGTGGCGTTCGCCACGTACCAGCCTTCGCCGCGGCGGCCGACTATCTGGCTTGCCGGCACGCGCACGTCGGTGAAGAACACCTCGTTGAAGGTGGCCTCGCCGGTCATCGTCACCAGCGGCCGCACCTCGATGCCCGGGGTGTCCATCGAGAACAACAGGTAGCTGATGCCCTGGTGCTTGGGCGCATCGGGTTCGGTCCGGACCAGGCAGAACATCATGTCGGCATGCTGGGCGCCGGAGGTCCAGATCTTCTGGCCGTTGATGACGAACTCGTCGCCGTCCAGTTCGGCCCGCGTGGACAGCGACGCGAGGTCGGAACCCGAGTTCGGTTCCGAATAGCCCTGGCACCAGCGCATCTCCCCCCGGACCGTCGGCGGGATGTAGGCGTGCTTCTGTTCCTCGGTGCCGAGTTCGAGCAGAGTGGGAACCAGCCGGTCGTCGCCGATATGGCCGGCCCGCACGCGCGCCTTCGCGAACTCTTCGGCGATGATGTGGGCCTTCAGGACGTCAGGTTCGGCACCGTAGCCTCCGTACTCCTTCGGGATCGTGCGCGCGGCGTAGCCGTGTTCGATCAGCAGCTGCTGCCAGGCGCGGGACTGCGCATCCGACTTGCCGCGGGAGAACTGGGGCGGTGCATCCTTGCCGTGCTCGGCGAGGAACGCACGCACTTCCTCGCGGAATCTCTCGTATTCCTCGCCGTAGGCGAGATCCATGCGTTTCGTCTCCGACCCGTTTGCACTGGCGATCTGCGGATAGCCCGCCGATCCGGGGTCGGCATCGTACTACATGCCGCCGGCGCGTGGCGCCTCTGTCGGCCCCTAGCGCAAAGGGCTGGACGGACCGAAGAACAGCACGAAGAGGATCGCGGCGAGACCGATGGTCATGCCGATCATCGCCAGGATCGTGGACGGGTGCATGCGTCCGGGTTTGTGCCTTTCCTCGTCATACCGAAGGGGGGGATCCTGTTCGGGCGGAGGGGGTGGGGGAGCCGGAGGACGAGGGTCGATATCAGACGGCTGGCTGTCCACAAAGCGCCACGCCAGGTACAGGACCCCCAGGCCGACAAAGAGGCCGAGGGTGGTGAGGAAGATCATTCCCAGGGACACTAGAAATGGTCCGGGCAGTGCGGCGCGTGCTGCGTCGCGAACAGGTTATCGGCTCGCTGGACGGCATTTGCGTTGCCATTGAGCAGGCCCCATGCGGACAGTTCGCGCGCCGATCGTCGACCGGTATAGAGCGATGCCAGTGCCTTGACGGAGATCTCTATATCAGTTCCCGTCGGGCATGGGGCAACGTCGGCGGTGCCGCCCGAGACGGTGAGGCGATAGCTCCCGGTGTTCCAGGGGGCGAGGGAATCCTCCCGAACGGTGATGGAGATCTCGCCGTCTGTGGTCCATCCACGGCCCGCAAGTGCCGCCGCGACATCCACCAGCCGCAGCCAGAAGCCTTCGTTGTCACGGGCTTCGAGCAGGCGGGGTTCGAGGAAGTACTCAATTGCCGGATCGTCGGACGGAGCACTGTTCCAGCGCACGCGCCCGACGAGGTCGTGACGCTTGAAGTACATCCAAAGGGAGCGGTAGGCGTCGGGCGAGAGCCAGGCGAGATCGCGCACACCGATCTCCTGGGTGCGCGTGGGGTGATCGCGCCTGCCCTCCCGCAGCGTGTAGACGGCGTAACCGTCGGGTCCCGATGCGCCGTGTGACAAGGCGATGTGGACTGGCCCGTCCGCTTCGCGTTCTTCGAAGGCGTTGTGCAGCCACAGCGGCTGCGCGCGATGCAGGTAACCCATGCGGTCGGCAACAAAGTGCACGTAGACGTCCTTGATCAGCTCGTAGCCGGAGGCCACGTCCAGGCGTTCGACGCGGCGGCTGCCGTCGTCGCCGTCGTGAAAGTCGATGTCCACGGTGTCGACCGCATAGCTGCGCAGGGCAGAGGCCATCGCAAAGCCGTAACGCTGGTAGATGGCCGCCTGGGAGGCCCAGAGCGCGGCAACGGGACGGCCGCCGTCCCGCATGTCCGCGAACGCCCGGGTCATGATGCGGCGAACCAGGCCCTGCCGGCGGTACTCGGGCAAGGTTCCCACGGCGGAGATTCCTCCGATGGGCAAGGCCACGCCGTTTGCCCGCATCGTGAAAGGAACGGTGGAGAAGCTGGACACGAGTCGGCTCCCGTCGAACGCGCACAGCGTCCATTCGGGCCGCGTGGCGGAAGCGACGAGATTGTCGGGCCCGTCGCCGTAGGCACCGCCGTAGACATAGCCGGCGAGCATGCCGAACTGTCCCATCTCCTCTGCGGTTGCGGGTCGGAACTGTATGTCCATTTGCGAAGTGTCCTGTTGCGTCACGCGGATTCCGCCGCGCCAGCCAGCAGGGCGTCCATGTGAGCGGCTGCTCGGCCCGCGATGTCCGCAATCATGCCCGGCAACGCATCGAAGCTGTCGACCTCGCAGGCTTCGGCAATTGTGGCTTTCTGATCTGGCGGTGCCAACCGGGGGTCGAACGAGTCTGCACACGCCATGCGGAAAAACCCGTCGAGGTTCTGCCACAGCGAGGCGGCCCCGCTTAAGTCGGCAGCGATGCGGGCGTCGATCAGGCCCTGCCCGGCGGCGGATTCGAAGACGGGAACCAATCCCCTGGTGACGGTTCCGGCGCCGGTCAGTTGCAGGTACTCGGCAACGAGTTCGATGTCAGCGAGGCCGCCCGGGCCGTGCAGCACATCCCACGTGTCGCCGGCGCGGTGTTGTTCTGCCTCGCGCGTTCTGGCGATGGAGATATCGGCCGCAACACTGCTTCGGTCATGGGGATGGGAAAGTACGGACTCCCTGAAAGCCTCGAAGCTGTTGCCGAGGTCGCCTTCGGCATCGATGACGCGGGCATGAGCCAGCATGCGCAGTTCGGCGACCGACGCCGCGTTGTCGAAGTGCTCGCGTAGCGCGGTCATCGTGCAGGTGCTGCGGGAACCCGGCAGGGAATAGACCGGACGGGCCTCGAACAGAATTCCTTCGGGGGACAGGTCGCCCGCGAGCCGCATGAATCGCTGGAGCAACCGCGCATGCCAGTCTTGTGGCGACAACCGCGGGACGCCGGCGGGTATGGGATCGTGGTCGTAGAGGAACAGCAGTTGAACCGGGCCGCCGGTCGCGAACTCCCGCCGGCCCAGGGCGCCGAGCGCGACCAGGGCGATGCGTCCGCCGGGAATCTCGCCATGCTCCGCCGCGAACTCTTTCCTGGCAGCCGATAGAAGGGTGCCCAGGCACGTGTCCAGGATGTCCGACAGCGGCCGCGCAGCGTCCATGGGCGCAATGACTCCCCGCAGCATGTGGACGCCGAGCTGGAACGTGCGCTGCTCCGCCCAGGTTCTTGCCTCTCCGGCGAGGTCATCCGCCATCGGTGACCTGGCGGCGATGGCGGCGAGTTGCGCGCGCATCTCCTGCGCGTCGAATTCCCGCTCGTAGAAGAGGCGCACGAGGCCCCGGCGCGCGATCCGCGCTTCTTCCGGGTCCAGTCCAAGGTCATCCGGAAGCTGCAGGTCGGTGAACTCCTGGGTACGCAGGCTCTCCTGCACGTAGGGATAGCGCGCTATCCACATCGACAGGCGCGGCGCGCCGCCGATCAGGTCGCCGACCAGGTCGGTGACCCGCCTGGCCCCGGTGGAGATGTCGTGCAGGACCAGCCACAGGGATGGAACCACGACGAGAGCGGCCACCGAGGAGACCACCACGCCATAGGCCAGGGCGACCGCCATGGGGCTCAGGGTCTGCGTCGCCACGCTCGTGCTCAGCATCAACGGCGTCAGGCCGGCGAACGTGGTGACGGACGTGATCAGGATCGGACGGAAACGCGACACGGCGCCGCTGATCAGCGCATCGTGTAGCGAGTCCCCCGCTGCCCGATAGCGATTGACGCCGTGCAGCAGGATCAGGGTGGCGTTGATGACGACACCGGAGGCTGCGACGATACCGAAGACCGACGTCATGGACAGACCCGTGATGTAACCGAACCCTTTCATCAGGATGTGGCCCCAGATGGCGCCGACGAAGGCAAACGGGAGGACCGTCATGATGATGAGCGGCTGCGTGTAGGACTGCAGCGGAATCGCCAGCAACGCGAACACCGCGAACATCCCCATCAGGAACAGCGGCAGGAGGCTTTTGCTGATCTCCTGCTGCTGCTCGATGTTCTCGAGCGTGTAGGACACGCTGGGGTATCGGGCCAGCAGATCCGGGAGAAACTCCGCCTGCAGGTCGGCTATCACGGCGCCGGCCGTGGTGACCAGGAGATCGACCTTGGCGGTGATGTTGATGGAACGTGCGCCTCTCGTACGCACGATGTTCGAGACACCCCGGCCCGCCTCCACTTCGGCAACCGTTCCGAACGGTGCGTCACCGCCATTCGGGGTGCGGATGCGCAGGGCGGAAAGGGACTTGAGAGAGCTGCGCTCCTCCTCCGTGTAGCGCACCATGATGCGGACATCGTCGCGGCCACGCTGAATGCGTTGTGCTTCCTCACCATAGAATGCTTGCCGCACCTGGTGCCCGAGGTCGGTCAGGGTGATGCCAAGCGCCTCCCCCGCCGGCGTTACCGACAGCTTGAGTTCCTCCTTGCCGGGACGGAAGGAATCGGCGATTTCGGAGAGGCCCGGATACTCCTTGAGCTTCCGCCTTATCGCGGCGGATACGGCTACGAGCCCTTCCGTGTCGTCGCCGTAGATTCGAATACCGACGTCGTTTCCGGCAGTGATGCGGTCGGAGACATAGGAAAGCTCAGCGTCCGCAGGGATCGATCCGAGCGCGTCCCTCCATAGTCGCATGATCTCGGCGGTTGAGATTTCCCGCTCCGTGCTGGGCGTCAACTGCAGTGAGACCTCGCCGAGGTGGGAACCGAATGGTTCGGGCATGCCGACTCCGACCGCGGCACTTGGATGGCCTCCCATCGCTTCCAGGATATGCAGAACGGGGGACTCGCCGTCCTCGGTGGCGAGTTGACCCTTAAGCCGTTGTCCGGAGCCGGACAGTTGCTCGATGACCCGGTGCGTTTCGCTTTCGCTGACACCGAGCGGCATCGTGAGTCTGGCGACCACGCGGTCGGCAGGTGCCGATTCCATGAAGTTGAAGGGCAGGTGGCCGCTGGAAACGAACCCTACGGCGGACGCGATGGCGGCGAAGGCGATGGCGAGTGTCAGGTGCCGGGCGCGCAGGGCCTGCTCGACAAGACGGCGGAAAGGGTTGTTGACGAACCACGTGAGCGTCGACTCGAATCGGACCTGCACTCGCGCGAATGCGGCCCCCATTGAGCTCAAGCCTCCAAGCATATGCGCCGCGTACACGAGGGCGGCCGCTGCCACCGCGAGCCCCACGCCGGAACGCATGTCCGGCGCGACGGCGAAGGCCGCAATCACCACGGTGACGAGGAACGCCATCCCGAACTCACCGAGGGGCATCCGTGCGCTGCGGTGGCCCAGGTGCGCGGGTAACACCATCTGGCACTCGATCAGGGAGAAGGCCAGGCAGCAGAGGACGACGGCGGAAATGCCCGCCATCATCTCGCCCGCGGCGCCAACCACGAACAGGAGTGGCGTGAATGCGGCCGCCGTCGTCAGAACGCCGAACGTCACCGGCAACATCACCCGTTGGGCACCCTCGATGGCGCCCGCAAGTTGCCCCGCCCCGCCCCGGTGGGACACGTACGTGCTCTCTCCGACCACCACGGCGTCATCCACGATCATGCCGAGCGCGAGGATGAATCCGACCAGGGAAACGGCGTCGATGGAGTAGCCGAACCAATAGACGAGAAAGATCGCGCCGAGAAACGCGATCGGGATGCCGGCGGCGACCCACAGCGCGAGATGGGGCCGCAGGAACAGCGCCAGCAGAACGAGCACCATCAGCAGTCCCTGTACACCGCTGTCGACAAGGGCGCCGAGGCGGTCCGTCAACAGGGTGGATTCGTCGTTCCAGAGCGTCAGCTTGACGCCCTCGGGGTAGTTCCCGGCCGACTCGTCGACATAACGCCGTACCGTTTCGCTGATCTCACGCAGGTCCTGGTTGCCCACGCGGGAAACCTGGACGAGGGCGGCCGGCTTGCCGTTGAACCATAGTGCCTGGCTGGTATCCGCAAATCCGTCAACGACGCGCGCCACGTCCTTGAGCAGTACGCGCGTGCCGTCGTCGCGGGCGGTGACCACGAGGTTCTCCAGTTCGGGCCCCCAGTAGGCCTGGCCGCGGGTGCGCAACAGGAGTTCGCCCTGGTCAGTCTTGATGGAACCGCCGGGAAGGTCGACAGACCCTTTGCGTACGGCCGCCGCCACGTCGTCGAAGGTCAGCCTGTTGCGCAGCAATGCGGGTTGCGAGAGCTCGATCGAAATCTCGTAGGGACGGGTATTGGCGACGCTGGCATGGGTGATGTTCGGCTGGCGGAGGATGTCGTCGCGAACCCGCCGGGCGAGTTCCTTCAGTGCGCGTTCATCCATCGGTCCGGTGACCGCGATCTCCGAGACCACGTTCGCCAGCGCGACGAGGCGGACGATCGGTTTTTCCGTTTCTTCTGGAAAGGTGACGATCGCGTTGACCTGGGTCTCCACTTCTCCGAGTACGGTCGCGGGATCGGCATCGAAGAACAGGTTCACCTGTACCGTGCAGAGACCTTCGTCGGCGATGGAGAGAATCTCCTTGATGCCGACGATGCCTTCGAGCTGCTCCTCGACCCGGATGCAGACCCCCGACTCAACCTCCTCGGGCGCGGCGCCGAGATAGGGCACGGTCACGGTCACGAGTGGAACGTCGAGGTCGGGATACACCCTGACGGGAATCTGGTTCAGCGCGGCGAGGCCGGCAAGAACCGCAAAGCCCATGAGGAGATTGGCCGCCACGTGGTTGGTGGCAAACCAGGCGACGACGCGGTTCATGGCGATTCGGTGCCTTCGGCCTGTCCGTCAAACTCCGAGAGTTGCGAATTGGGGAACCGGGGCGGCGCCGACGACTCTACGGGTCGCACGCGCTGGCCCTCGATGGCGCTGGCCAGGACGGACAGGCAGACCGTCTCGCCCGCGGCGATGCCACCGCGCAGGTAAGCGGTTTCGCCGGTCAGGCGCAGTACTTCAACGTCGCGAGACGCGAGGCGGCCGTCAGTGCCTACGACGTAGAGCCGGTCGCCGGCCTGCAGTGCCGACCGCGGCACGGCGACGATGTCGTCGAACGTACGGCCGATGATCTCGGCTTCCACGAAAAGCCCCACCTTCAACGGCGGCGTCTCGTCCGGTTGATCGTAAGGTCGCGCCACCTGTGCGATCAGGTTGACCATGCGGGTCTCCGGGTCCAGTTCGCCTTCCGTGCGCACGACTCGCCCGGGCCAGGAACGCGCGAGGCCGGCGAACGGCGCCCGCAGGACAACCCGGGGCATCGTGCTTTCGCTGTTCGTGGTGCGCGCGAGCGAGAGCGGCAGGAATTTAAGGTCCTCGTCGCGCACCGGCAGGCGCACTTCCGCGAAGTCGATGGAGTAGAGCGTGGCGATGGACTCTCCGCGATTGACGAATTGCCCGGCATCGATACGCTCGGTGCGCACCCGGCCGTCGTAAGGCGCTACCAGGCGTGTTCGCTCGAGGTCACGTTCGGCCCGTTGTGTCCTGGCGTTCGCCTCGCGCAACGAAGCCCGGGCGATGGTGAGCCGGTTCAGTGCATCGTCGCGCTGGGATTCGCTCACTGATTGCCTTTCGGTCAGTTCGTCCTGGCGCTGGTAGGCCTTTTCGGCGTTAGCCAGTTCGCTCTGGGCGGATGCCAGGTTGGCGCGGGACTGTTCGAGGGCGACCTCGTAGTCAATGCGCTCAATCTCTACCAGGACATCGCCTTCCTCGAAAAACCCGCCGGACACCATCGCTGGCGAAACGGAGAGGACCCTGCCGGACACCTCGGCCACCAGGCTGCTTTCGGTCTTTGGCATGACCGTGCCATGGGCGGTCACGGTCATGCGCACCGGCTGTGGCATTGCCCGCATGGTCTGGACGGCGGGAATCTCTTCGGGTTGTGCCTGGGTATCGAGATCGGGGCCGGTGGCGACGATGAGCGCCGCGAGCGCGAGGCCGGCGACCACGACAACGGCAGGCCCGAGATAGCGTTTGGTCAGAGCCATGGCGTTCGGCCCGGTATCGCATCAATGCCGCGATGGCCAGGTATTCGTGCCGTCGCCAGGCGGCGTCCGTGACCTGAGGGCGACTGGTTGAACATGGGAGGTGATCGGTGACTTAACGAGCAGCCTGGTGGAAAATGCAGTGGTCGTGTGATTCCCATAATAGGCATCGGCGGCTTCTTGTCCACGTGGCGCGGGTTCGGGGGGCGCGCTCCACCACAATCCGGGTAGTTCATTTGTTCTAGAACCGGACAATTCCATTTGTTTGACAGCATGCCCGGTGGACCCTTCGGCCAGAGTTGGCGACAATAGCTGTCGGGAGGGTGAAAGATGTCGCAAGAATCCGAAGATCGGTCCGACCGGCCTCGATGGTATGGCTTTGCGCAGTTGGCCGGGGTCGTGGTCCTGATTGCGGTGGCGCTGTACTTCGCGAGGGCGCCTGACCGCGTGGAACGTCAATCCGTGCCTGATTCCGAGGCTGCGGGTGGCACGCCCGTCGTCAACGTGATCCAGCCGGCTCCTACCGCCGAAGCCCTGAGCCTGCGCCTGACGGGTGCCGTCAGGCTGGAGCGGAGGGCGAGCGTGGTTTCCGAAGTTACGGGTCGCGTGGTCTGGATCTCGCCGAATTTCAGCAGCGGCGGATCGATCGCCGCGAACGAGGACATCTTGCGAATCGATCCGACGGAGTTCCAGCTTCGCGTGGAAGCCGCGGAAGCGGCGGCGGCGGTAGCGCGGGAGATATCCGCTACCGCCGTCGGGGGAGCGAACGCGGCGTTGAAGCTGGCGCAGCTTTCGCTCAACCGGACGAGCATTTCCTTCCCCTACGACAGCCGCGTGCTGAATGCGGATGTCGAGGTAGGAGAACTGGTCGGGCCGCCCGACGACGTCGGCCGCGACGCCTCGCTGGGGGTCATCTATCGGGCCGAGGCGCTGCAGGCGGAAGTGCCGATCGAACTTGCCGACCTTGAACGCTTAAGCCCGGCGATCGGCCGGTCCGCGCGACTGCATGTCGGGCCGGACACCTTTGAGGCGGAAGTGGTACGGGTGTCCTGGATGGTTGCGCCCAAGACTCGCCTCGCCACGCTGTTCCTCAGGTTCTCGGGCGAAGTGCCGGTCTCGTCCCTGCCCCTGCCGGGCAACTTCGTGGTGGCCGAGATCATGGGGCCGATGCAGAAGAACGTCTTCGTGCTGCCGGAGTCGGCGCTGCGGGAGGGCGACAGTGTCTGGGTCGTCGAAGACGGCTCCCTTGTGGTGCGGCAAACAGGGGTCCTCGGACGCGTCGGGGCCGATTGGGTGACGAACGCATTCGATGCGGGTCAGGGGATCGTGGTCGGCACGGTACCGGGAGCCCGGCCAGGCATGGCGGTGGCGGTCTCGGCTGAAGCCTCCTCGGCATAACGGGGCCAGGCATGAGCACCACTGATAGCGAAGCCACGGCGGCGCAGGCGACCTCCAGCGAGAAAGGCCTGATCGCATACTTCGCCGCCAATCCGGTGGCTGGCAACCTGTTGATGCTGTTTCTCCTCGTGGGGGGCGTCATCGCCGGATCGCAGCTACCGGTGCAGCACTCTCCGGAACTCGATCTGCGAAGGGTCATGGTGACGGTGGCAGCCCCGGGTTCGTCTGCGAAAGAGATCGAGGAGGACATCAACCGCCGCATCGAGGAGAGCGTCGTCGGCCTTGCCGGGGTCGAGCGGGTCGTGGCGGTCGCGAAAGAAGGCCTCGGCAGGGTCGAGATCGAACTCGCGACCTTCGCGGATGCGGACGCGACACTCGACGACGTCAAGACCGCGGTAGACGCCATCGAGAATTTTCCGCCCGCCATCGCGGAACAGCCGGAAGTGGAACTCAAACGTGCCGCGCTCGAGGTCATGACACTGGCCGTGAGGTCGCCGGCCGTTTCGGAGGATGGCTTGCGGGCTGCCGCCGAAGACGTGCGCGACGGGCATCGCTTAACCTGACGTTCGGGGAACTGCGCACTGACGCTGGCGGAGTGGTCCTGCACACCGTCGCCAAGCGCCGGGTCGGCGAGGAGTTCGAGGACATTCCGCTCATCACGCAACTCGACGGAACCATCCTGACGCTCGGCGACGTCGCGACGATACGGGACGGCTTCGTCGACCAGGACATCAGGACCCGGGTCGACGGCGAGCCGGCGGTCCTGGTTCGCGTCAATGCCACCGAGAAGCAGTCCATCGCCGAGGTGGCGGACGAAATCACGGCCTGGCGCGCGGACTACGTCGCGCCCGACGGCGTATCTGTGGAGGTATGGAACGACAGGGCGCGGTCGGCCCTCGACAGGATATCGTACGTCCTCAGCAACGCGATGATCGGTACGGTCCTGGTCTTCCTCCTGCTCGTGGTCGTGTTCGATCTTCGCGTTGCCATCTGGATTACCGTTGGCATCCTTCTGTCCTTCGTCGGCGCGCTGCTATTTTTCGATCTCGCGGACCTGACTCTCAACATGGGGACGATCTTCGCCCTGTTCCTGCTGGTCGGCATCGTGGTGGACGACGCCGTGGTGGTCGGCGAGAGCATCGCCGCGGAACGCGCCCGGGGCAGGACCGCGCTGGCGGCGGCGATTTCGGGCGCGCGGGTCATGGTAGGGCCGATCACCGTGGGTGTGCTCACCACGATCGTTGCGCTGATGCCGTTTCTGTTCGTGACTGCGGGCGTTTACCAGATCGTGAGTGTCATCCCTTTTGTGGCGCTGTTCGTGCTCGGGGTCTCGCTGATCGAGGCGTTCTTCATCCTGCCCGCGCACCTGTCACACGAGAAGCCATGGAGCCTCGCGCCCTTGACCACCATTCAGCATTGGGTTGGGGAGCGGCTGGACACGTTTCGGGACCAGGTGGTCGCCCCTGCGGTCTCGTGGTCCATACATCACGTCTGGAGAACGCTCGCGATCGGTGCACTGTTCGTGCTGGGCGCGCTCGTGCTGCTCCGCTCGGAGACGGTCCGCATCATCGTACTGAACGAAGGCGCTTACAGCGCCGGCATGGTGCAGGCGGATCTGCACCTGCCGGTCGGCTCGCCGTTCGAGCAGACGCTGGCCGTCGCGGAACGGTTCGTGGATGCGGCAGGGACGATCAACGATCAACTCGAAGGGACTTCGGTCAAGTTCGTCAGCATTCTTGTCGGCAATCTCGTGTCGACGCAGACACATAGCGAGGTAAGCAACAACAGCCACCTGGCCTCGGTCCGGTTGCATCTCGAGGATCAGCCCGTGCGCGTGGCCACGCCCGAGGAAGTCGCCCAGGCGTGGCGCCTGACCGTTGGCGACGTCTCTGGCCTCGAGGGGGTCGAATACCAGACATCGGGAATCAAGCCCCAGCCGAACGTGGCCTATGCGATCCAGCACGACGATGCGGAACTCCTGCGGGAGGCTGCCACGGAGCTGAGAGGGCGCATGGCGGAGTTGCCGGGCCTGTATGAAATATCGGACAGCCTGGCGCTCGGCAAACGCCATCTCGAGATTCGCATCACTCCGGCCGGCAAGGCTGCGGGGCTGACGCCGGCGGCGATCGGAAAACAGTTGCGCGCCAACTTCCATGGACTCGAGGTTCAGCGGATCCAGCGGGGGCGCGAGGAAATCAAGGTCATGGTTCGGTATCCCGCCGAGCGGCGGCGCAGCCTGCAGGAACTGGCGAGTGAACGTATTTATCGACCGGGAGGCGGTGAGGTGCCGCTGTCCCTGGTGGCGCAGCTCACGGAGCGTCGCGAACTGGCGGAGATAACGCGAATCGACGGCAAGCAGACGGCCCTCGTGAGCGGTTTTGCGGATCTCGCCGTCGTCACCCCCGGCCAGGCGAGGCGGGTGATCGCGGAGCAGGTCATCCCCGACCTGGTCGCGAAATACCCGGGGCTCAGGATAGGCATCGATGGCGGCGCCCGCGACGAGAGGAAGATGCTGGAGACCCTGGGGATACTGGTTCCCGTCGTGCTGCTCGCCATGTATGCGCTCATGGCGGCGTTCCTGCGCAGTTATTGGAAGCCCCTGATTGCCGTGGCGGGACTGCCGATGGCCTTCGCCGGGGCGGTGTTCAGCCATTGGGTGCTCGGGTGGGACTTCACAGCCATGTCGATATTCGGCGTGATCGCGGTGGGCGGGGTGATCGTCAACGACGCCCTGGTATTGCTGGACCGCTACAACATCCTGCGGCGCGGAGACGAGATGCTCCCGGCCATCGCCGCGGCATCCGCGGCGGCACGCCACCGGTTCCGGGCCGTGGTCCTTACCAGCCTGACGACGGTGGTGGGACTGTCTCCGCTGCTCTACGAGCGCAGCGACGAACTGGTCTTCCTGGTTCCGTTCGTCGTCAGCATGCTGGGCGGACTGGTGTTCTCGACCGTGTTCGTCCTGTTCCTCCTGCCGACGCTGGTGATGATGGTGGACGGTCGCCGGGAATAGCGCTTCCCCTCTCCGGGACAGCTTTTCCAACCGCGTGACGGAGGTTCGGTCCGATGACGATTCGATCCGGGTCGGCGATCGGCGGCGTTGCGACGGCGTTGTTCGCTACTGTCGTGATCCCGTTTGCCGCGAACGCGCAACAACGGCCTGCCCTCACGGCTGATGAATACGGGTTGTGGGAGGACACCTGGTTGGGAGGCGAGGTCAACGAGCTCTGGATTACCGAGGTAGGGTCGACCGGATTCAGCTATTCCGTCGTGGAGCGCGTCAGGCCTCACAGCCCAACCTGGAAGTGCACGAGGAAGGACGCGCGTCTTTTCTCGGACCGCGCGCCGCGAGGTCGGAGGAGAGTGGCGACACGTTTGTGCTGCGTATCGCCGCGAACGACAGGCACGACCGGCAAATCACGTACCAGGGCGCGGCCTACAAGCGGCCGAGGACGACTTTCCGGGCGGGTTTCGACTGCGACAGGGCCTCTACGGTGATCGAGCTGGCGATCTGTCGGAACGAACGAATCGCGGCGGGCGACCGCGAACTGAACAGGCTCTATGGGGAACTCATGGATGCGTCGGCCGCGGAGCGAAGGCGAACCCTCAGTTCGGATCAACGGGCGTGGCTGACAAGACGCAATCGCGATTGCCTCGACGGCAATGATGCGGACGCGGCTTGCCTGGCCCGGCTCTATTCCGACCGTCTCGTGGCCATGGCCAGATTGAGTGATCCCGGATTGGGCGCCGGGCCGTTGTTTGATGCGGCCTACCTTCGCGCCATCTCGGCGCGCGGCGTCGAGTTGAGCCAGGACCTGGCCACGCGGCTCGCGATGTTTCCCTACGAGACCGGGTGCTCTGGCGGGGACCTGAGCGCAGGTCCGAACGATGCTGTCCTGTTCGAACAGACCTGTCCTGGCGACGGTGTCGACTTGTGGCCACCGATCACCCTGGATTTCCCCATCAGGGGATACGTCTATTCGGTCATGTTGTTTGTCGACTCGGACGGTACGGCGTGGATCGCGATGCATACCGGCATCGACATGAGCCTGGACTACCGGGAACTCGTCCAGCTTGCCGATACGTCGGGCCACCGGGCGGCGAGTATCTGGGACGATGCAGGGCAGAGCCACTTTTTCATCCAGTCGGAAACAGGGTTCGAGTTCGAACTGCGGCCGTGGTGCGTGGACAGCTTCACCGAGCGCGATCACGCGTTGGCCACGGTTGCCGATCCGCCTCGCATGCCCGACCTGGTGAAGAACTGGGTGTCTCGACACCCGGTCTTGACCGATCAAATATGCTGCTGTGGCTAGCGGCGGGGCAGATTTCAGGGTCCGGTACGAAAGAGCAGCAGGAACATGGCAATTTCCGAATCCCGCATTGAGAACGTCCACGCATTGGCGAAGGGATACGTGGATCGCGGCGCGTTGCCGGGCTATTCGTGCATCGTCTCGTGTGGCGAGGATGTCTGGTTCCGTGCTTACGGCATGCGCGATGTCGAGCGTCGCCTGCCGGTGGAACGCGACACGATCTTCCGCCTGCATTCGATGACCAAGCCCGTCACCAGCGTCGCCCTCATGATGCTGTACGAAGAGGGCCGCTTTCAGCTCGACGACGCGGTCGCCCGCTACATCCCCGCATGGGCAAACCTCCGGGTGTTCGAAGATGGGGACGAGGATTCCTGGTCGACCACCGCCCCGGAACGGCCGATGACTGTGAAGGACCTGTTGACGCACACGTCCGGCCTGACTTACGGGTTCATGTACAGCCACCCGGTGGACGCGATATACCGCAAGCGCGGGATCGGAGGCGGCGACCTGCAGGCGATGGTGCACGCGCTTGCCGACATCCCGTTGCGGTTCTCTCCCGGGACCTGGTGGAGCTACAGCCACGCCACGGACATTTGCGGTTACCTCGTCCAGGTGCTTTCGGACATGGACCTTGACGTTTTCGTGCATGAACGCATCACCGGGCCGCTCGGGATGGTGGACTCCGGGTTCACGGTTCAGCCGGCCGCGGTCGAGCGATTCGCTGCACCCTACGAGTACCTGGAGGACGGACGTTTTGCCAGGCAGGACGATTCCGAAGCCCGCCCCTATCTCACCCGGCCGAAACTTCTCTCCGGCGGCGGCGGAATGGTGGCCACCATCGACGACTATCACCGGTTCGCCAGGATGCTGCTCGGGCGTGGCGAAGTCGGCGGAGTCCGTCTGCTCGGGCGCAAGACCGTGGAATACATGACCATGAACCATCTGCCCGGCAACCAGGATCTTGCCGCCATGGGACAGCGGGTGCACAGCGAGGCGCCTTTCGAGGGTACCGGCTTCGGGCTGGGGTTTTCGGTCGTCCTTGATCCGGCCGCCGCAAACGTGATCGACTCGGTCGGGGACTTCGGCTGGGGCGGGGCGGCGAGCACCTACTTCTGGGTGGATCCACAGGAGGAGCTTGTCGTCGTGTTCATGACGCAACTGCGGCCGTCGTCGTCCTACCCCATTCGGCGCCAACTGAAGACCGCCGTCTACCAGGCGCTGGTGGACTGACCTTAGCCAGAACACGTCATCGCGGTTACAATTGCGTCCCGGCCGCCCACCGCGGTGGCCTGGCCCCCTGGATCCAAAGCGTTAGCCGTGGGCGACACTGCAAGGGTCTGTTGGGCTGCCGTCCCGCGCACCGCGTTGCGAACCGGGCATGGGACGCTCCCGGGGACAAGAAGTAACAACCGGTCGACGAGGACAATCCGTGGACACAATTAAACGTCTCCTGACATCCCTACCCGTGATTCTCACGCTTGCGACAATCGGCGCGCTGGCGTTGATGTACATCCTCGTTGACGACCCGAAGCAGCAAAAGGCCTTGCTGGACCAGGCTGCGGTGGATGTGGAATCCCGCACCTCCGCACACCCGTCTGCACGTTCCTGAGCCGCGCCACAAGCCTGTAGGCCAGGCCCCCCGGCGCGGATGGTTCCACCGTCCGAGTCGGGCGCTCGCACTTCTCATTGCTACCCCATTTCGCGCCCGCGGCGGCGCGTGCGGTAGCATGCACCGTTTGGCATCGGGTATTGGTCAGTCTTGTTGAGGATGCTGCGGGCGGTGCGTATACGCCGCGGGCTTGTCGGGCGTCGTGGCGCTTCTGCGGCGCTGGATGGCGAAGCAGCGGCCGTCGACCGGTCGATGTTCGCCTCGCTCAAGCTGCGGGACTACCGCCTCTTGTGGAGCGGCATGGTCGGGTCAGCGTTCGCCATGAACATGCAGCTCGTGGCGCAGGGCTGGCTCGTATACGAGATGACCACTTCCCCGATGAAGCTGGCCTGGGTGTCACTGGCGTCGACGCTGCCGCAGATCTTCCTGTCGCTGGTCGGCGGGGTGCTCGCCGACCGCGCGCGCAAGCGCGAGATCATCCTGATCGGTCAGGCCATCAACGGGATCGCCACGTTGTTGATGGCGGTGATCGTGATCACCGGCAATGTCCAGTTCTGGCACTTCATCTGGGTCGGGCTGATCCACGGATCGATGAACGCGCTTTCGATACCGGCGCGTAACGCCTTCATTCCCGATATCGTCGGCGAACCGTTGATGTTCAATGCGATGGCCTTCAATACGGCCGCGTGGAATCTCTCGCGCATCCTGGGACCGGCGTTGGCGGGTGGGATGATCGCAGTGATCGCGGGCGGGGATACGAGTTCCCACTTCGCCGTGGGGATAGTTTATTTCGTGTTGTCGGTGCTGTATTTCGTCGCGGCCGGAACCGTCATGTCGATGCAGCACAAGGGCAAGGCGCAGCGCAGGCGCGACACGGGCGTATTCCAGCAGGTCACGGCGGGTACCCGTTACGTCCGGCGTTCGCCGGTGATCGGCGGGCTGATCCTGTTGACCATCGTGTCGTTCGTGCTTGGAGCGCCGGTCCAGATGCTGATGCCCGCGTTCAGCTCGGACGTGCTGAACGGCGGACCGGACGATCTGGGCCTGTTGATGGCAGCCATGGGTGTTGGGGCGATCGCGGGATCATTGACCCTTTCCAAGCTCGGCGGACTTCGCCGCAAGGGTTTCTGGCTGTTCTTCAACTCGTTGTTCTGGGGGGTGGCCCTGATCTGGCTTGCCGCTTGCACCACCGATTTCTGGGCAATGATCGCGGTCGGCGCAATAGGCTTCATTTCGTCGGTTGGCATGTCGATGAATCGCACCATCGTCGTGCTGCATGCCTCACCGCGCATGCGCGGCCGCATCATGTCCATCGACACGATGACCCACGGCCTGATGCCGCTGGGGGTGCTGCCGATCGGCTATGTTGCCGAGACCGTCAGCATCCAGATGGGACTGGGCCTGGCCGGGGCCCTGTTCATCGGGGCAACCCTGGTGTTGTGGTACGCGCTGCGCGCCGTTCGCCGCATTGACCAAGGGTTCAGTCCCGGAACGGTTTCGTGAGCGAATCTCCCGACACCGTATCCAGAGGCCGTCAGTGGCGCGGTTATGTCTTCCGTGCGATCACGTGGATGGTGGCGATTGCCTGCTTCTACTATGTCTATACCCGCATCGAAGCTGCGGCAGCCAGGGATGGGCTGACGGCGATCGAGTACCTGGTGGTTTTCTTCGCCGGCGCGAACTGGACGCTGTGGCTCGCCGTGATGGTTCCCTATTCGGTGTTCTTTTTCCTCGTCGATGCGCATGTCACCTGGCGCGTAGTGCGCTGGTTCAACGCCCCGGATCTGAAGTTCACCAGCGTCTTGCCGATTCGAGCCAGCGCCTACGTCCTGTCGCTAGTCAGCGAGCAGGTTGGCAAGGGCGCCATGTCGCTCTACCTTCTGAAGCGTCATCGGGTCGCCGGTTGGCAGGCGCTGTCAAGCATGATCTTCCTCGGCCTGCTGGAGATCTACCAGTTGCTGATGTTCTCCGCCGGCGGGGTCCTGCTCGATTTCGGCGTGGTCGTCGACGCGTCCAGCCTGTTGCCACTCGACGTGATCTTGCCGGCGGTGTTTGTGTTCGCCGCTGTCTACCTGCCCATACACATCGCCTACTTTCGCGGAGTCCTCTTCAAGGAATCGAAACTGCGCGACAAGTCGCTCCTCGTTGCATTTCGCCGTGCGCGGCCGATTCACTACCTGCTGACGGTTCTTTTCAAGGCGCCCAATCTGCTCGGCGCAGTGGTCGTTTACACCGTCGCCCTGCAACTCTTCCAGGTGGAAGTGTCGCTGGGTCAGATGCTGGCTTTTCTGCCGGTGATATTCCTCGCCGCGGCGCTACCGCTACCGTTTCACGCGGGCGCGCTCGTGCTCTGGACCGTGCTGTTCCCCGACTACCCCGAAGTCGGGGCATTCAGTCTTGTCATGCACACGTTCTTCGTGTTGTTCAACGCCTTGATTGGGGTCCTGTTCCTGCCCAGGGCCAACAAGGAGCTGTTCGTCAACGAGGAAGCCGGCACATCGGCCTGAGGCTGCCCGGTACGCTGCGGCGGGCATGCAACACTCCGATGTGCAACCGTTAACTTTGGGCGATGCGCGCCCGGAGCCGGTCGATCATCGAGATGGCGGTCGTCACGACGAAGACCCATCCGATGCCGTGCAGTAAGGCATCCGATGGCCAGGACCAGCCGAGCAGATTCCGCACGATCGGCGTCCCGACGAGTACGAAGTAGGCTATGCCGTTGTAGCGCCCGAATCGACTGGCGCGCAGTTCCTGGCCCGCGAGCACGCGGCTGTCGGCAACGTACTGCAGGAACGCTACCGAGATGATGAACGGCAGCAGGGCCGGGTATGTGCCCGTCGATGCGAGAGCGCCGAGAACCGCAATGCAGAAGAGGGCGTCGGTCGCATGATCGATCAGACCACCTATCCGCGATGCTTCGCCGCGCCGCCTCGCCAGCGGGCCGTCGACCATGTCCGTCGCGATTGCGAAGAGAAACGCCGCGGCGGCGAGGCCCCAATTCGACACCGCAACGGCATAGGCACAGGGTAACGCCGACAGGAGCCGTGCAGCGCTAAGGCCGTTCGCGGGGGTGAGGATTGTTTTTCTTGCCGCCATCTCAAGTGGCCGTTTTGCCTGTTTATACCTTCCTGCCGCCAAAACGTGGAGGCGGATCGTCATGACGAGCCCGCGGGCTGTCCTCAAGCGCCGTCCCAAGGTCCCCCGACAGGCAAGCCCTGCAATGGGACGTCCCCGGGATATGGCTGTCCCTAAACCTTGTTAGGATGCCTGTCCCTAAGCGTGGGTGTCCCTAAACCTTGCTATGGTTGCGGGCATGTTCGAACGCGTGCTCATTACCGGGGCTAACGGACATCTCGGCCGCCGGCTGATCTCCCGACTGCGCCGGGATTGCGAGGTTGTCGCGGCGGTTCGGTCGGAACGTGCGGCAGCCATGCTCGAAGGCATGGGCGCGCGAGTCTGCATGGTGGACTACGGGGATAGCGATGCCTTGGCGAACGCCGCCGCAGGCTGCGAAGCGGCGGTGCACCTCGCCGGCATCATCCGGGAAACGGCGGCGAACCGTTACGCGGATGCCCATGAAGGAACGGCGCGCGCACTCTGCCGTCTGGGTGGCATTCGATGCATCGTCTATTTGAGCGTTGTCGGCGCGGCCCCGGACTCACCGAATGCGTGCCTCGCCTCCAAGGCGGCGGCTGAATCGCTGTTGTTGTCGGGAGGCACGGCAGTGCGCGTGTTGCGTGTCCCGATGGTGTTGGGGGAGGGAGACTACGCATCCCTGGCCCTGGGCAGACGGGCGTCCGGCCCGCTGAGCTTCACCTTCAGGGCGGACAGCTTCGAGCAGCCGGTCTACGCGGGTGACGTTGTCGATGCCGTTGCGGCCCTGCTCGAACGTGCTGATGCGCCCGAATTCGTTGAGTTGGCCGGTCCGGAACGCATCACGCGCCGGGAACTCACCCGCCGCGCGGGCCGCGTGCTGGGCCGCCGTACGCTGCTGGTGTCGCTGCCCATCGCTGCGGGCCGCGTGCTGGCCGCGGTGTTCGAGGCCCTGTCCCGCAATCCCCCGGTGACGAGAGCCATGCTTGGTGTGCTCGATCATGACGACGACGTAGACGTGACCCTCGCCTGCCGGAATCTTGGCCTTGAACTGACCGGGTTGGACGAAACACTGCGGCGATGCCTGGCGTCGCCGCACTCAAATCCCTGACTCCGTTCTGTCAGGGCGCGATCCCCTGCGGTCCTTGCGCAGCGCGCCTCGGGTCCAGCGCGTCTCGCACCGCTTCGCCGATGAAGATCAGCAGGCACAGCATCAACGCGAGGGTGAAGAAGCCGGTGAGGCCCAGCCAGGGTGCATGCAGGTTGGCCTTGCCCTGCTGAAGCAGTTCACCCAGGGACGGCGAGCCTGCCGGTAGACCAAAGCCGAGAAAGTCCAGTGCGGTGAGCGTCGTTACGGCGCCGCAGAGTATGAAGGGCAGGAACGTGAGTGCGGCGACCATGGCGTTTGGCAACACGTGGCGCCGCATGATGGTCAGGTCGGACACCCCGAGACTGCGCGCGGCGACCACGTAGTCGAAGTTGCGTGTGCGCAGGAACTCCGCGCGCACGACGGAAACCAGCGCCATCCAGCTGAACATGATGAGGATGACGAGCAGCGAAAACACGTTCGGCTCGAACACGCTGGCCAGGATGATCAGCACCAGCAGTATCGGCAGTCCGGCCCATATCTCCACGAGCCGCTGGCCGATCAGGTCAACGAGGCCGCCGAAGTAACCTTGCACCGCGCCCACGCAGATGCCGATCGCGGAGGCCAGGGCGGTCAGGACGATGCCGAAGGTCACCGACAGGCGGAAGCCGTAGATGAGCCGCGCGAGCACGTCCTTGGCGCTGTCGTCCGTTCCAAGCCAGTGCCGCCGGGACGGCGCGGCCGGAGCGGGACTCTCGATGTGCAGATCGATGGTGTCGTAGCTGTAAGGGATGATCGGCTCCACCGTCCAGCCTCCGGCGGCGTCGATGAGATCCGTCACGTAAGGGTCGGTGTAGTCAGCCTCGATGGGCAGTTCGCCGCCCAGTTCCTGTTCCGTCGGCGGCCTGATGACCGGCGCGTACAGTTCGCCGTTCATCCAGAGCAGGACGGGCTTGTCGTTTGCGATGAATTCCGCAAAAAGCGACGTGATGAACAGCGCGGCAAACGTCCAGAGAGCGAACCAGCCGCGGCGGTTGGCCTTGAAGTTCGCCCAGCGGCGCCGGTTGATGGGACTCATTCGCGCACCTCGAAGTCGATGCGGGGATCGACCAGGACATAGGTCAGATCGCCCGCCAGGTGCATCACGAGGCCGATGAGCGTGAACATGTAGAGCGTTCCGAAGAGGATCGGATAGTCACGCTTGACGACGGCCTCGTAGCTCAGGAGGCCCAGTCCGTCGAGGGAGAAGATCACCTCGATCAGGAGGGAGCCAGTAAACAGGATGCCGACGAACGCGGCGGGAAAACCGGCGATGACGATGAGCATGGCGTTGCGGAAGACATGGCCATAGAGCACGCGGCGTTCCGTCAGGCCCTTGGCCCGCGCCGTGATCACGAACTGCTTGCTCACTTCTTCGAGGAAGGAGTTCTTGGTCAGCATGGTCAGCGTGGCGAAGCCGCCGATGGTCAGGGCACTGACGGGCAGCACCAGGTGCCATAGGTAGTCCATGATCTTTTCAGGCCACGGCAGGTCGCGCCAGTTCTCCGAGACCAGTCCCCGCAACGGGAACAGGTCGAGGTAGTTGCCGCCGGCAAAGAGCACGAGCAGCAGGATCGCGAACAGGAACCCCGGAATGGCGTAGCCGACGAAAATGACCGTGCTGGTCCAGATATCAAAGCGGGAACCATCGCGTACCGCCTTGGCGACGCCGAGCGGAATCGATATGGAATAGATCGCGATCATCGACCACAGCCCGAGCGATATCGAGACGGGTAGCCGTTCCAGGACGAGTTCGAGCACGGGACGGTCCTGGAAGTAGCTTGCCCCGAAGTCGAACTGCAGGTAGTTCCAGAGCATCTCAAGGAATCGCTCGTACGCCGGTTTGTCGAAGCCGAACTGGCGTTCGAGGTCGGCGATCAGCGCCGGATCCAGGCCGTAGGTGGAAGGCGTCTGGCCGATATCGAAGGTTGCGTCGCCTGCCCCGGAATCGGCGCCTCCCCCGCTGATCGACGTGGTCGTGGACATCGGGCCCGCCGTCACGGCGGCGACGATCTGGTCGATGGGTCCGCCGGGCGCGAACTGCACGATGACGAAGTTGATCAGGATGATGCCGAATAGCGTCGGCACCACGAGCAATAGCCGGCGAAGTATGTAGCGACCCATGCTATCGGCCGTCTGCTCCGGACCAGTCCGGGTCAGCCACCTATCGGCGAACCCTGCAAGGATGAACTCCCGCTGTCATCAAGATCTAGAGATCGTCGAGATTCACCGGCTGGCCCGTCCGTGACGACTCGTAGATGCCCATGATGATCTTCATCGTCCCGATGTTGTCGCGGCCGCTGCTCAGGGGTTCCTCGCCAGTCTGGCAGCAATCCGCGAAGTGAAGGATCTCGTTGATGAAGTAATTAGGGCTGGGCAGATCGATGTCGCTCGTGGGAAGCACCTTGAACGGCGGCACGGCGAAATACATCTTTCTCCGATCTTCCGGGTTGCTCGGATCGAGTTCGGGGACGTCCTCGTTTAACGCGACCATGATGTGGCCGAAGTGCCGAAACGGCGTGGCACCACTTATTTCGACTTCCCGCTGCTCCTTCGTCGGTGTGCTTGCGTAGAACACGCCTTGATCCCCGAATATCGTGTAGGTCCGACCGTGCGGCACGATCGCGTTGCCTTTGGCCCAGACCTCGCCGACCGCGCCGCTCTCGAATTCGAGGGTCGCGGACACCAGGTCTTCGGCGCCATGGACCATGTGTTCCTGCAGGGACTTGCAGACCCCGTTTACGCGCTTGACGTTGCCGGCGTAGTAACGCAGCAGGTCGATGTGATGGACCTGTTCGGACATCATCA
This sequence comes from Gammaproteobacteria bacterium, assembly GCA_028821515.1. Lineage (GTDB taxonomy): Bacteria > Pseudomonadota > Gammaproteobacteria > Pseudomonadales > Azotimanducaceae > VXNE01. The sequence goes on from JAPPGA010000034.1 coordinate 158,978, forward strand.
TGCCGCCGCCGGACCGCCTTGCGTCCTGCATCCAGCGCTCCCCCTGCCGCCGCCGGCGACGGCGTCCCCGCATTCCGCCACCGAACAGCTCGGTGCGGACGGCCTCGACCGTGCCCAGCTTGCCTTCGTCCAGCAGGCGTTTTGCCGCCCGGGCTTCAGGCGCGTACCGCAGGTGCTGGGCAACCATCAGGGTTGTACCCGCCTTGTCGGCGGCTGCAATCATGTCCCGGCACTCCTGCACGGAAATCGCCATGGGTTTCTCGACGATGACATGCTTGCCGGCTTCGGCGGCCGCGATCGCCAGCGGCGCATGGCTGTTATGCGTGGTGCAGATGTCGACGGCCTCGATGTCGGCATCGCGCAGCATTTCGTTTATGTCCAGGTAGACGGCGTCGATGCCCGCTTTTTTCGCCAGCTCCTGGGCGAGAGGTTCGACCAGGTCACAGACGGCGTTGAGTTGCACCCGGTCAGGACGCTCCAGGTACGCGGGCAGGTGTGCGCGGGTGATGCCTCCGGCCCCGACGATGCCGACTTTGAGTGGGTTGGACATGGTTCTTTAGGTCCCCGAACGGGCTCCTTTTTGGTGGTGAGGGGCTAGAGAATAACCGATCATGGCGGGTTGAGACCCGGGCGGGAGGCGTGTCTGCTCCAGGGCAGGTGTTAGTATCCTTCCCGTGGCGGTTCATCCCTGATCCCGCCGAATACTCTGCCGGGAGGGCACCCATGAAAGCACTTCTCCTCAATGGCCAAAGCCACCACGGCTGGCTTGCAAGCAGTCCACTCGTGAAGAAGATCCTCGAACAGACGGGCCTCTTCAGCGTCGATGTCATGACCAGGGGTCCAAAGGGCAGCGACATGACGGGTTTCCGGCCAGAGTTCGACGGATATGACCTGGTAGTCCTCGACGACGGCGGCGACCCGTGGTCGGAGCCGACCAACGAGGCCTTTCTCAAGTACATCAGTGCCGGTGGCGGCCTGGCCCTTTTTCACCACTCATGCCAACTGTTTCCGCAATGGCCCGAGTTCAACGAAATCATGGGCGTAGGCGGCTGGGGCCGGCGAACCGAGAAGGCGGGTCCGCGGCTCTACTGGCGCGACGGCATCGTGGTTCGGGACCATGGACCGGGCAACGCCGGCGATCACATCGACTGGCTGGAGAACCAGATCGATACCCGCGAACCGGACCATCCCATTACAAGGGGTCTGCCGGAGAAGTGGCTTCACACCAGCGATGAACTCTACTTCAACCTGCGCGGTCCGGGGAAGAACGTCGACGTGATCGCAACGGCCTACGTCGACCCCAAGGTGGAAAGCCATTCGGGTTACGGCAGCGGCGAACACGAGCCCGTGCTGATGGCCATCCAATACGAAAAGGGCCGGTGTTTCCACACCACGCTTGGTCACGTGGACGGCGGCGTGCCGGCCGACCATCGACCGGTCGCCATGGAGTGCGTGGGCTTTATCGCAACGTTCCAGCGAGGCTGCGAATGGGCTGCGAGCGGCGACGTCACGCAGGCCGTGCCCGGGGACTTCCCGACGGAGAATGCGACAAGCACCCGTGCGGGATGTGAGGCGCCTTCGAGCTAGTCCTCGCAAGTTGGCCACTATTGATGAAGTTCACTAACGTGGCTCGGTGCAGGGGCGGTGAAAGCACGGGCAATGTACGCCGCCGGGTTTGATACAACAGACAATTCTCCGGAAGTCCTGGGCGGCAAGGGCCGGTCGCTGTCTCGCCTGGCCGGGGCTGGCTTCGACGTGCCGGACGGATTCGTCGTCACCACCTTCGCCTATCGAGACTTTGTCGAGGCGAGTGATCTCAATGCACGGATCCTGGACCTGGCCAAGCCCCAGGTTGTAGAGGGGATCGTCTCTTTCGAGAAAGCGGCGAAGCGCATCCAAGAGCTCTTTGACGAGCACGACGTTGGGTCCGGGATCAGATCGGAGATCAGCGCCGCATACGATGCGTTGGGCGACCGTCCGGCGGTGGCCGTCCGTTCTTCCGCCACGGCCGAGGACTCGCCGGACGCCTCGTTTGCGGGACAGCACGAAACCCATCTCAACGTCAGAGGCGCGGCCCCTGTGGTCGCGGCCGTAAAAGATTGCTGGGGGTCCCTTTGGACCGCTCAAGCGATGCGCTATCGGCATGAGCGGAGCATGGAACACGAGGACGTGGCGATGGGGGTCGTGGTCCAGATCATGGTGCCGTCCGAGGTTTCCGGCATCGCCTTTACCGCCAACCCCGCGAGCGGAGAGCGCTCGGAGATGATCGTCAACTGCAGCTTCGGGTTGGGTGAGGCGGTAGTGGGCGGAGAGGTCACGCCAGATACCTATGTCGTCGACCGGGGGAGTCTCACGGCAAAGGACACCGTGACAGGTAGCAAGGAGAGGATGATCGTCGCTGATGGGGAACAGGGCACGCGGACGGAAGCTGTCAGGGCCGAGCGGCGCGGAGAGCCTTGCCTGTCGGATGCCGCGGTGGCCGATCTGGCCGCGTTGGCCCTGACGGTCGAGGATGTCTTCGATGGGGAGCCGCAGGACATCGAGTGGGCGCTTTCTTCAGGGAAGCTCTGGCTCCTGCAGTCCCGCCCGATCACGAACCTGCCGCCTGACCCACCCAAAGACGTGACCTGGCCCGAGATTCCCGGGGCGCAGTTACTGAAGCGGCAAGTGGCGGAGAACATGCCCGACCCGCTGTCGCCGCTCTTCGAAGATCTCTATCTGCGGGCCATATTCGACATGCAGACATGGCCCGAGGGCTGGGAATGGAAAGGCCGTCTTACCAGGAACTGGATGAAGAACTTCGTTGTGACAACGGTGAACGGCTACGCCTACCAGCCCCTCTACAAGGAGCGCCACGGGGACTGGGAAGAACACATGCAGAAGACCCGCGAAGAGCAGAAGAAGCTTCCATGGCATGTCAACCTGAGACGCGCGATCAAGATGCCGAGCTGGATGATCGGAGACATGAAGGGTGGTCCGCTGCACGTGTTGTACCTGCTGATGACGGCGTTCCGCACTTTCAGGAAGTTCCCGGCGATCGTGACCTGGGAGAAGCGGCAATTGCCCGACTACCTGGCGGCGGTCGAAGCCTGGCAACAGCGCGACCCCGCACAAGCGACCAACGCGGAACTGTTGCGCGGCATGAAATCGCTCACGATGTCGGAGGCGAACTACTGGCAAGCGTTGCGGAGCGTCATCGGGACCGCAAAGATCACCGATGGCGCATTCCAGAAATTCCTCGAGGAGAACGCGCCGGACGAAGGATTTATCAGCGGAACCTTCCTGTCGGGATTCTCTTCGAGGACGCTGGACGCCGAGTTCGCGATGCGTGCCATTGCCGAGGACATCCGGGCGGATTCCTCGCTCTACGAACTTGCGTTGTTGACACCGGCACCGCGCCTGCTCGACGCCATCAAGGGACATTCGCGCGGCGCGCCAGTCGGCGCGGCCATCGACAGGTACCTGCACGATTATGGCCGGCAGGTCTTCAATCTCGATTTCGTAGAGCCCTCGCTTGCAGAAGCACCGCTGCCTTTCGCAAAGGGTCTGCAGGCGCTGGTCAGGGATGCCGGCCACGACCTGACGGTCCGGCAGAGACAGGTGGCGAAAACGCGCCGGTCGAAGTTCTTGCAGGCGTTGAAATTCTTCAAGGGCGCGCGGCGAATCGAGTTCCTGAGGCTGTATTGGACCTCGCGCGTCAACTACCCGAGCCGGGAAGAGGCCCTGTTCTACATGGGTCGCGCCTGGTCGGTCTTCCGGCCCTGGGCCCTCGAACTGGGGCGGCGCCTGGTGGACGCCGGTACGCTCGCGCGTCCGGATGACGTCTTCTACGTCACGAGCGCCGACCTGCAGGCGGCCATCGACAACGGGGCGCGACTGGAATTGACGGCCAAGGCGGCCGGTGAAAGGGACCTGCGGACACTACGTTTTCGCATGGCGCCTCCATCGGCGATTCCGCCACTTCAGAAAGACGACGATCCTTACGGTTCGCTCCGAAACAACGAGGGCGAGCAACGCGTCCTGCGGGGGTTCGCGGTATCTCCCGGAACGGTGACTGGAGTCGCCAGCGTCATCATGACGCCCGACGAGTTCGACCAGATGAAACCGAACTCGATACTCGTCTGCCCACTGACGACACCCGCATGGACGCAGTTGTTTCCCCACGCCATAGGACTCGTGACGGACATCGGGAGCATTCTCGCCCACGGCTCCATCGTGGCCCGCGAATACGGCATTCCGGCGGTGCTGGGGGTGGGGGATGCCACGCAGAAGATCAGGAGCGGGCAGACGATCACCATCGACGGCGATCGGGGCCTCGCCACGCTGGTCGACGACGCCTGACCCGAATTCGCGCGGAGCGACCGAAACGGTTGCCTCCCTGATCCTCCTTTTGCTCCTTTTTATCCGTATTTTTCACACTTGACGTGATTTTTGCGCCTTTCTATGCTGATCGGGTTGATCGATTGGAGGTATTCGCAGGTGTCGCTCTTGACCGAAAGACTCATCGGCTTGCCGTTTGGCACGGCGGCTGTCGAGGAACTGCTGCGAACCGACCTGCTCGACGCCAATGCGATCTACCGGCGCCGGGAGATCGTCGAGGCGCTTCGGCAGAGATTCATCGAACTCGGTGGCGACAGGAACACCAGCCGGGAGCAGGTCATAGTGCCGTTGAAGAGGGTGCTGGACGGTCCGCTTTTTGTACGGATCCGACCGGGCTTCTATCGATATCTCGGGCCTGAAGCGGACGACCCCGGGTCCTTGACGGTTCGCGATGCGGAACCCGCGTCGCCGGAGTGGTCTCCAGACCTCGCTGGACGCGCACCCTGGCGAAGTCAACTCGACAAAGCTTCAACTGCGCAGGAAATCATGGCGGTATTGCGATCGCACGGCCGGGAACGGATTGCGGATCGGATCCACTACCTGCAGGAGCTTGCCCGGGAGGACCCGGAGGAACAGCCGATCGCGCCCGATTCGCTTTGGCACATGGCGAGCTTTCTCCTCGAGCAAGGGCAGTTGCCGGATCCGGAAGTCGGCGTGTCGCCGAATGCGCTGGCGCAAGTGGAGTGGACGATTCCGAACAGCTCAGATGGCCGGACGCGCGACGGCCTGCTGGCGATGGAGTTTCTTCCCCGAGGGATCATAGGGTTTGCCGCTCTCTCCGAGCCCTATCGCCAGGGGGTGGATCGACTCACCGTGTATGGAGAGTTGCATCCGGCGCAGGCACTGGAGGCGGTGCGGCCATTCACCGATCAGATAGAGCGAGCATGAACGAGCCGCTGCCGGACCGGGACCATGTCTCGCGGTACTGCAAGCCATCGACGGTCGGTGAACGCGGCCAACCCCTGGCGAGCGCTTTCGCGATCCGGTCCGGCGAGGGCTACCTGTCGGTCAACTGGCTCGAATATTTCGGCATACGCGTCGGCGAGCCTGCTGGGACAGAGGCCGCGCTTGACCGTGTACGCGAGACCTTGCGAAGAAAGGGTTTTCGACTTCGATCGAACGGTCGTTTCGCGTTGCTGAACATCGGTACGGTCAAGACGACAATCCGGCGAACTTTCGGACGTTCACTACACGTCAACCACCTTCCGCTCCCGGATGACGAATCTCACGCCGGCATCCTCGGTTACACGGAACGAGACCGCATGATCGCGGCCGAGATCAGGGCTGCCGTGGGTGCGGAGGATGTGAGGGCTGCCGTATGAGTTTCCCGTTTCGGACGGACCAACGGCGAGACGTGGCGCCAGCCGATCACGCTTAGCGGCTGCCCATCGCCCGGCGCGCCAGGGGCCGGGTCCAGACGGATTGCAGGATGGGGTCGACCCACCGGTAGAGCCGTCCGGAACAGTAGACGCTCTTGCCGCGCTCGATTGCGGCCAGGCCCTCGCGCACGACCTTGTCGGCCTCGTACCACAGGAGGTCGGGTGTCGCCGCTTTAGTGTCGAGCATGTCGGCGACGGCGTGAAATTCGGTATGCGTATAGCCGGGACAGAGGGCGGAGACTCTCACGCCCTGCGGCTTGAGGGTCAGGTCCAGGGCCTCCGACAGCGCGATCACGTACGCCTTGCTCGGCCCATAGTTCGCATCGCCCGCGCGGGCGATGCGGCCAGCCACCGAGGAGACGTTGAGAATCCGGCCAAAGCCGCGCTCGCACATGCCGGGCGCGAACAGGTGGCACAAGTGCGCCACGGAGGTCATCATCAGTTGCAGGAACGCGGCCTGCTGCTGCCAGTCCCGATCATCGAGCAGGTCGGGCCCGGCGGAACCGGCGTTGTTGACCAGGTAGTCGACTTCAAGTCCCAGCTCCGCAACGCGGGTGGCGATCGTGTCCGGCGCATAGGGCGACGACAGGTCTGCCACGACCACCTCGATGCCGATTCCTTCGTGGTCGCCCCGCAGTTCTTCGGCCAACGCTTCCAGCCGGTCCTGGCGCCGGGCGACCAGTACGAGATCGTGGCCGCACGCCGCGAGTTGGCGCGCAAACTCTTCGCCGAGTCCTGCGGACGCGCCGGTTACGAGTGCCGTTCTGCGCGTGTTGTTGCTCATCGTTGGGTCCTTGTAATCGTGTCCGTATTGGTGATCGTGACGCCCCTTGCCTGCCACCCGCCGAGAAGGGCGTCGCGCCCATCTTCATCGATGCCGCGCACGGCGTCTTCGACAACGTTCAGGGCGAGCTCGGGATGTCGCTGGAGCAGCCCCTCGACCGCGCATGCCACGCAGACATCGAGGGCCACGCCGTACAGGACGACGTCCGTAATGTTCAAGGCTTCGATGACCGGGCTGACGTGAGGGTTGGTGAAGACATCGAACCAGTGCTTGTGGAACAGGATGTCGCCGGCATGGTCGGCAAGTTTGGCCGGCAGGTTCTCTGCGGCGTCTTCCGGTTCGATCAACAGCGAATCCTTGAGGGCCGTCTCGGGAATCCGCGTCTGCCCGGGCGTGCCGCGCAGGCAGTGCGGAGGAAATGTGTCCCGGAAATCCGGCGCGTCGGAAAGTTCGGCGTCGTCGGGATCGTGGTTATCGGAACTCGCGACGATGCGAATGCCGTTGGCATGCGCGAAATCGGTCAGACGGCTTAAGTTCTCGGCGAGGTTCTCGGCACCCGGCACGTACAGCTTGCCGTCCGGCGACATGAAGTCCACCTGCGTGTCTACATCCCAGAAAACGCGTGTCATTCGACGACCTCCAGGCGTGGGTTGGGACTGTACCCGCGTCCGACCTTGGCGGACGGCCGCCCCTCGTTCTGCACGATGTCGGCGGTGAAATCGAAGCTGCCGTCATTGGCCACCAGCGAAGAACCGACGCCGTAGGCTGCAACGGGAAGGCCATCGGACTCGAAGGCCCGAATCTTGGCCACGCCGAATCCACCGGAGACGACGATGCGCACGTCCTCGAACCCGGCGTCGTCGAGCGCTTCGCGAACGTTCCTGACGAGTTGCGGATTCACACCCCGCGGATCGAACTGTCCCATCCTTGGTACGACGCTCTTGTCCACCAGGGTGCCGGATGTGTCGAGACGCACTCCGTAGAGGCGGCTGCCGAGGGCGCGGGCGACATCGACCGCGGTGCCCACGCTGTCGTTGTCGAAGTCGACCAGTACCACGAGAGGCACCGAATCGGGAATGTGGTCGGCGAACTTGCGGGCCGCCAGCACAGTGTCGCCGCCGTAGGCCGCAATCGCGGCATGAGGAACGGTGCCGAGACCGCTCCCTCCCCACCACGCCGCCTGCGCATCCGTCGATACCGCCGTGGCGCCGGCGACATGCGCGGCGTAACCATCGCCCTGCTGCAGCGACCAGTGGTCATGCCGGGCGGGAAAGAACAGCACTTCCTTCGGACGCGCGGCCTCCACCACGCGGCGCGTGTTCGTGAGAATGCGGCTGCGCCGGGCCAGGATGCCGAGATAGAGCGTTTCCAGGTGCGCGAAGGTGTCGTAGGGACCTTCGATGGTCATCACCGTCTCGTGCGGCGCAATGGGATCGCCGTCGTACAACGCGTGCACGGTCAGCGCTGGCCAGTCGTCACTGCATCGCTTGAGGATGGCGATGGCTTCGTCGACCCCGCCGATCCATCCCGCGGTCTTGCAGAAGACCTGCATCAAGACCCGTGGTGAATGTCCATCCTGGCGCAGCACGTCCCTGGTACGCACGAAGTACTTGTCCGAATAGTGGCCGGCGCGGATCAGGTCCTCGGGGAAGTCGAACGTCTCGGGATTCAGGCGTGGCCGGCGTGTTGCGCCGGGGGCAGCCGCCGGGCCGTTGGGGGGCAGGGCGTGCCGGTCATTGGCGGCATTCCCGGCAGCCTCGGTGCCGGGTGCGCGACAACCCGTGGAAGATGCCGATGCCATGTCGCCGTCTCTCAAGCTTCCGCAGGGATGGTGGCAGCAGGTCGGCGAAACTGCAAACGGATCACCGGCGGGTCATGACTGGGGTAACAGAGGCCCTGTCTGAACGATTTGCCGGTTCATTCGACGTGTTGCTTGCTGGGCAACTGCGGTATCTTGCGGTACCTCCAATGCAGTTCCTGCCTCGATGAAACAGATCAATCACTTCATAAACGGTGTCAGCGTGGCGGCGACGTCAGGCCGGACCAGTCCGGTGTTCAATCCGGCCACCGGTGAAAAGACGGCGGCCCTCGGGTTGGCTTCGGTGGACGATGTCGATGCCGCGGTGGCGGCAGCGAGGTCGGCGTTCGACTCCTGGCGCCGGGAAAGCGTCGCATCCCGAACCAAGCTCATGTTCCGCTTCCGGAACCTGGTGGAGGCCAATGTCGACGAACTCGCGCGAACCCTCACGGCCGAGCACGGCAAGGTCCTGAGCGATGCGGCCGGGGAAGTGGGGCGCGGGCTGGAAAACATCGAATTCGCTTGCGGGATCGCCGAACTGTTGAAGGGTTCGTACAACGAGGGCGCGTCGAGCGGCGTCAACGTCTACACGATACGCCAGCCCCTCGGCGTGGTGGCCGGCATCACGCCGTTCAACTTCCCGGCCATGGTGCCCCTCTGGACCATCCCCAATGCCATCGCCGCAGGCAACACCTATGTGCTGAAACCATCGGAGCGTGATCCGTCGGCGCCGCTCCTGCTGGCCGAACTCTTTCACGAAGCCGGATTCCCGAAGGGTGTGCTCAACGTCCTACAGGGCGACAAGGTCGCCGTCGACCGCCTGCTCGAACATCCGGAGGTGCAGGCGGTTTCGTTCGTGGGTTCGACGCCGGTCGCGAAGCACGTGTACGAAACCGGCACCAGAAACGGAAAACGCGTGCAGGCCCTGGCGGGTGCCAAGAACCACATGGTCGTGTTGCCCGACGCAGAGTTGGATGTCGCCGCCGATGCCGCGGTGTCGGCCGCGTTCGGTTCGGCGGGAGAGCGCTGCATGGCTGTCTCGGTGCTCGTGACGGTGGGTGCCATCGCCGACCCGCTCCTCGACGCAATCGGTGACCGAATGTCCAGGCTGGTGGTGGGAGACGGTACGGACCCCGACTCGGAGATGGGCCCCCTCGTGACGGCGGAGCATCGCGGTCGAGTGGCCGACTACATCGCCCAGGGCGCATCTGCGGGCGCCTCGGTTCTTGTCGATGGACGTGACAAGGATTTCAACAGCAATGGCTACTTCCTGGCACCGACCCTGATCGACCACGTCACCACGGACATGTCGGTGTACACGGACGAGATTTTTGGCCCCGTGCTGAGCGTTGTTCGCACGGACTCGTATGATGACGCTGTCCAGCTCATTCGGGACAACCGCTGGGGAAACGGCGCGGCGATTTTCACTCGCGACGGCGGCGCCGCAAGGGCATTTCAGGACGACGTCGAGGCCGGAATGGTCGGCATCAACGTGCCGATTCCCGTGCCCGTGGGGTATCACAGCTTTGGCGGCTGGAACGACTCGCTATTCGGGGACACCAGCATGTACGGGCCGGAAGGAGTGCGCTTCTTCACCCGGCCGAAAGTCGTCACCTCCCGTTGGCCGGATCCGGCCGACAGTTCAGTGGACCTGGGCTTCCCGCGAGGCGCGTAGCGCTGTCTACACGCACCGCGTCCGGTTCGGCAAGACGTTGCCCACGACACTTCGGACGCGAGGTGGGTTGTCTGTCATAATGGCGTAACGCGATCTATGCCGCGCCAAGGTTCTTCCGCAGCGACTGACCGTTAGTCTGCGCCCTCACCCGCGTCCTATGTCACCCGTTTCACGCTCCAGACCAGGGAGTCTGTTTTCGTATGCCTATTGAATCCGTATCGACCAATCCGCGTCGGTCCCGCCGCAAACGGCGCCACGATGCCGTGTGCGCCGAATGCAACACGTCAACGTCCGTCCCGTTCCGGCCAACACCCGGCAGGCCGGTTTTCTGTCGCCCCTGCTTCGCAAACCGTCGCAACGGCGTGTCCTCCCCGCGCAACTCCCCCGCAGACGGTTCGGCCCGCGCGACGGAACCTGCGATCGATCGCTCCCCAATCGCCGAGATCTTTCCGAACATGGGCCTGGAAGTTGCCACCCAGGCCGCGATTTCACGCATGGACATATCGGCGCCGACACCCATCCAGGCGCAATCTATCCCGCCGCTGCTGTCGGGTCGCGACTTGATCGGGCAGGCGCGTACGGGTTCGGGAAAGACGCTGGCATTCGCCGTCCCCATCGCCGAGCGGTGCGACCCGTCCGCAGGGCGGGTTCAAGCGCTGGTGCTGGTGCCGACGCGGGAGTTGGCGATTCAGGTCGCCGACGTCGTCGACGCGCTGGCTTCACCGCACGGGCTGCGCGTGGCGTTGATATACGGCGGTCGGTCGCTCCGACCGGAGAGTGCGGCGCTTGGGAAGGGCGCCCAGGTCGTCATCGGAACGCCGGGCCGCACGCTCGACCATCTGCGCCAGGGCAACCTGGATCTGGGTTCGCTGCGACTGTTCGTTCTGGACGAAGCCGACGAGATGCTGGACAAGGGCTTTGCCCGCGATGTCGAGGCGATCCTCGCCGAGACGCCCCGTAAGCGGCAAACCGCGCTCTTCTCAGCGACCATGCCCGAGTGGGTGGCGAGGACCGCCCGGAAGCATCTGCGCGCGCCGGCAACGGTTGAGATAGACGGCGGAGTTCAAGCGCCGCCCACGGTGGAGCACCTGGTCTACAGCATCGAAAAAGCCGACAAGGTCGGAGCCCTTCGGACGCTGCTGGATGAGCGGCAGGGGGATCCGACCATCGTCTTCGGCAGAACCAAGCACGGCGTCAGGAAGCTGGCGAAACAGCTTGGCTCGCTGGGCTATCGCGTCGGAGCGCTGCAGGGAAATCTCAGGCAGAACGCGCGCGAGCGGGTCATGACGGAATTCCGGTCCGGCACGGTGCCGATCCTGGTGGCGACCAACGTGGCTGCCCGCGGCCTCGATGTGGAGGACGTCGGCCAGGTCATCAACTACGACATGCCGGACTCGCAGTTGCTCTTCACCCACCGGATCGGACGAACCGGCCGCATGGGCCGCGCGGGCGAGGCCGTGACGTTCATCACCCCGGAAGAAGAGCGAAAATGGCGCGAAATCGAACGCGGTCTGGGTCGCCGCTTCTCCCGCGAGCCGTGGCGCGCGGCGCGGTGACGAGCGAAGCTGTGCTTTCAGGGGGCGTTACAACTTAGGGCGTCGCCACTTCCCAGTAGGCGGTCGGGGGCCGGACCGCCAGTAGTTGGCGGACCTCCACGATCGGCAGTTCCAGCAGCGCTTCCCAGTCCTCGCCCGGCAGCCACGAGGCATGCAGCCCGGAACGGAATCCCTGCCAGATCGCCCGCAGGGCGGGGGTGCCGAGGGCCTTGTAGAGTTTCCATCCTCCCGTCAGCACGATCATGCCGATGCCGCGGTTGCGCGTCTGTGCGTAGGTGAAACCGAGCAGGCACGCCTCGCCAAGCTCGTCGCGGCCGTATTGCGTCAGGGTGTGCCAGATGTCGTGCTGGTCGCGCAGTCGCTTGGCGTAACGCTGCACGTCCGGGGACATCTGGTCATACAGGGCGCCGCCCTGGGACATGCTGGCGTCGACCAGGCCATCCGCGGAGAGACTCTCGGCGTAGATGAAGTCGTAGTAGGTACGTCCAAGCGTTCCGGAGGGAAGCGCCTCCAGGCGTTCCCGATCAAGCATGGTTTCGAGGAGGTCGATCTCCTTCTCCAGTACCCGGCGGCCCGTCTCCTGGGCAGCGAAGCGCTTGATGCCTTTTCGCAGCGACGGTCCCGAGGCAGCGCGGATGACCTCGAACACCTTCGATGTGTCTTCGGGATCAGCAATCAGTTGCCGTAGCTGCCGGAGGGCGACGATGGGGTGAATTCGACGTCTGGACACGATCGTGGACATGGTCGTCATCCGTGGTGAAAGCGTTGCCAGGGAGCATACCCGGACAGGTGATACGTGGACAGGAGTCCTAGCACGATTTCCTGATTGCGTGATCGGGGTCTCAATAGGGATTCGACGGCGAGATGTTCCAGGCCTGGAGCCTGTGGACCCGGGCATCACCGCCGATCGAGAACAGGCGCACGCCGACACTGTCCCGACGCGATGGAAAGACCCGCCGCCCGATCGCCTGGCGGCTGTTGGCGAACACTTCAACGACGGATCGGTCGACGAAGATCCTTAACTTCAGCCGCTCGCCGTCCCGCAGCTCGAACGGAGCCGCCTCGACGGCTCCGGGCAGGTCTTGAGACCCGGATCGGCGCGTATCGACCTTCAGCAGCTTTTCTTTTGCGTCATGGAAAATCGATGTCTCTTCCTGTCCGTCCGGCGATGTGCGCACCTTGACGCCATACGCCGATGCCCCGGTGCCCTCGATTTCGATCTGCAGTTCAAGGCTGTCGCCGGCGACGCCGTCCACGACCAGGTCCGCGCCGGATCGGGTCGTGAAGGGGCCCATCCTGCGAGCGCCGTAGCGCAGCGCTTCAATTTCCTCCGGCACGTCCATGCGGAGGCGACCGTCATCGCCGAGGGACAACACCCGCGGCAGGCTCATGGTGCCGGACCAGCCGTACTTCGGACGCACGCCGAACCTGATTCCGTCGAGCATCCAGGCCCACATGATTCTCCGGCCCTTGTCGTCCACCAGGCTTTCCGGCGCGAAGAACGTGTTGTCGACCCAACTCATCTGGGCATGGGACTCGGGGAAGAACTTCTCATCCCTCCAGTCGCCGACGTAGTAGCGGCAGCCGAGGCGGTGGCTGATGCAGAGAAGCACGTGCCGGTCGCCCAGCCTGAAGAGGTCCGGACAGGACACGTCTTCGTCGAGCGAAACACCAGGGACGCCGTGGGCGAACAGGTCCCCGACGTACTTCCACTCGCCTTCGAGGGCGGGTGACTTCGCAATGGCCGGCCGCTTGCCGCCGAAGATGGCGTAGTAGGTGTCGCCTTCCAGCCAACCGTGCGGATCCCATGAACGGTACTTTTCGTGGTGCTCGTCGCCCTCCCGGGTTTCCGGTGTGATCGGGTTCGAGTCGAGTTTCTTCCACTCGTTCAGGTCGTCGTCGAGGGCCACGGCCATGGCGTTGCCCTGGCCGACCTGGTGGTAGCAGATCGTTGGAACACCATCCTTGTTGATGAAGCAGTTACCGCTGTACATCCCTTCGAGGAGGCCCGTGGGATGGTGGTGCCAGTGAAACAGGTCGGTGCTCGACACGTGGCCCCAGTGGTCCGACCGCTTGCCCAGTTGCGTGTCCTGGAAGATGTAGAACAGGTGATACCGGCCCTTCCAGTAAATGGCGCCATTGGGGTCGAACGGTATCGCGATACCTTCCGGTACCACGAAGTGATAGCCGGGACGCGCCGGGTCGCTCAAGATGCGCTCCCTCACGCTACGGGCCTGCTCCGAGCGCGAATCTCCGTGTCGGGATCCAGCCGTGTAGACGCACCGCCACGCGCCATCCCGCTCCCTTTTCATCTTGAACAGAAAGAACCCGCCCCCGACCGACGAACGCGTCGTTATGGGATCGACGATGGCCGTATCCCCCTCCACGACCACCTTGGCATCATCCAGGACCAGACGCTTGTCGTGGCTGCCGGTCTGCTGATCCTGTTCCCGGTAGGACGCCCTCAGATCGGCCTTGGTTCTGCCGGTATCGCTTTGCCACTCTTCGGAGTAGAAGGCCAACTGCCGTTCGACGTCTCCGGCCGCCGTGGCTGCGCTGAAATCCCGCACGACCGCCAGCACGGATTCCTTGATGCTCTCGCCCTGGGGTTTCTTCGGTCTGGATTTGTCACCAGTGGTCACAGGCGTTTCCGTGTCAAGAATGTGGCGTGGATCGTACTATGAAGTGATCAGCGATCCGCCCTTGATCCCCCACCGGGCATCATCGACTTTCACCAGAAAGACACCTTCCACCCGGCGCGCGTCGACGGTGGCGCGGAAGCTGACGTTAACGCCGGTCGCACCGACCTGGATCGCCTCCACGTCGCTAACCAGCGGCCTGCTCGTGGATAGACGTTGCTGCAGTGCTTCACTATCACCGATCGACTCCACGTCGCCGGGGTGAATGACGAGCAACGGGTAGTGGCAGCGTCCGGCGGCCCCCGGATTGTCGATCCCCAGCAGGTCCAGCGCGGATGAAACGATGTTCTCGGCTTTCCTGGCGTTGTTCTCGAGATCCACCTCAACTGCATCGGGGCGATCCTCCGGCTTCCCCCAGAAGAGATCGGTATCGGTGCCAAAACGGGATTGCAGTCCCCAGCGACCGTCAGCAAGCGTCGCGATGTAGGTGACCATGTTGCTCATGATCGGTCTGCCGTCACGGTCATATCGGGTCCAGCCGCCCTTGAGATGTACCTTGCGCTGTGCAACGTGGAGCACTTCGGGTTCCATGCCGACCGTGTGGTCCCATCCGGTTGAAATGAGGGGATCGAAGGACATCCTGCCGGTATGGGTCTCCCTGTGCCGGACGATGTTCGGATTGCCGCGGGCGGATATCCGAACGTGAGGGTAGTTCAGCGTATCGGTCACCCGCCTTGAGTCGCGGCTGTTCGTGCCTTCGAAGAACCGCCAGTACACCGCCAGCGCGGATGCTTCCGGATCGGACACGCGGGCTCCTATGTGAATCCCTCGGCGCCGAGAAGTTCGCGAATCTCCGTGTCTCCCGCAGCGAGCAGGTCCCTGGTCAAACCTTCCCTTGGGGGTGGTCCGCCGTGGGGCGACTCCCTCAGCCAGCAGGGCGTATAGGACAGTATGATCATGCGCCGCTTGCCTTGCAGGGTTGGCAGGGCCCGGTGCCAGAGATTGGCGTGGATGATCACCATGCTCCCCGCTGGCAGTCGGAGTTTCTGCTCGTCTGGCAGCGGCGCATAGCGCAACCGCGGCGGTTCCCGATCGAGCCAGCGGTGAGAGCCGGGTACCACGGACAACGCGCCCGTCGCATCGCTCAGTTCGTCCAGGTAAATCAGGCAGTCGATGGCATGCGGTTGCGAGAACCACCGGGGCAGGGGTTCGGAGATCACGCGAAGATGCTGATGCCAGGGTATGTCCTGCGGTTCCTGTCCGGCAAAGGTTATGCGCGCGTGCATGCCCCGCACCCGTACCAGCGGCCCCATCATGGCACGGGCGACCGACAAAGCGGGCGGCCAGGCAATCAGATCGTGAAACGTAGCGTCCTTGTCAAGCAGGTGGCGGAGAATTGCGCCCCAGGAACGCTCCGGCAGGTCATCTTCGGAGTACGGTCGAATCGCGTCCCACTCGGCTTCGGCCATCCTGTCTATGGCGGACCGCAGGGATTCCAGCCAATCGCCCTCGATCGCTCCCTCCCGAACCAGGTACCCGTCGCGGTCGAGCGAATCCAGCTCTTCGGGTGTGGCCAGTATTTCCACTTCGCGAACCTTTGGCGCATCGCCCAAGTGCTCTCTCATGACCTTGTAGGTGATCCGCTGCATCGCCGTTCGCTTTCGTGGTTCTGTCGTTCGAAGATCTTACCAACTTGCAGTTCTTTCGCTTGGCCGACGGCAAGCTGGGTGATTGGGTGCTACGCAGTCGGTGGCACAGCATGAGATGAACACCAAGTCACAGCAGATCACCCAGCCGCGCACGATCTAGGAACCGCAGAGTCGGGTGCCCGGCCTTACTTCTTCCGTTGTGCCTTTGACGGCTGCAATACACTTGGGGACATGACCAATCCAGGCGTGCCGGCTGACCGGGCAGCACTCGTTGCGCGCTTTTTTGGTGCATTTCGTAAGCGCCGTTTGCCACCGAAACCGTTCATAGGAGGTCATGAGGGCAGCGAACTTGCCAGCAAGCTTCGCGGTGTGACCTCGCGGGAGATCACGTATGACCGCCTTGACGAACTGGGATGTCTTCACCTGTTTCCGTTTCTGACAATTGAGGGCAGGCTCTACTTCCTGCCGGCCCTGATGGGTCTGTGCGTAGTCGACTACGACAGGTCGGGTGGCCTGCCGGACGCAATCCTTGGATTTTTCTCTCCATATCCTTTCCCCTCGCCGATACGCAACTGGAAGCGGAACCTCGAGGCGATGCGGGAACGCTCGCCGGTCGTTGCGGATGTGGCCGTCGACATCCTTGTGAACAGCCTCGTACGACCCCGCCGCTACTATGCTGCTCGGCGCGAAACTGTCCAGCTCATGACTCGAACCGAAAGGGCGGCGGTGGTGGATTTCATCGATGCCATGATTGGTCTTGACTACGACCCGGAAGGGCTGGGCCCGATTCGTTTGGCGGTCGACAGGCGGCTTAGCTATTCCGATCCGTATATTGGTGCGTCGCGGGAAGACCGACGGGCGCTTCGTGGAGTCGTGAGTTTCGTCGTAGCGGAGTTCGGGCACTGTGTCTCCCCTGCCGACGCCTTGAAATTGGTCCGACTGTTCGACCTGTCGGACTAGCGGCGGGCAGATCGGGGTTACGCGGCGGACTCGAGCACACCCGAGTGACGTGTTGACACGGGTTGCGAAACGCGCGTGGGGCCTACCCGATAATGGAATCGTCGCGAATCCACCGCGCCAAATGGCCATACGGGTTCCCAGAAACCCAGGCTATTCCGCCGTGATATCTCGTTCGTGTGGTGACTTTGAGTACAGTTGAGGTGCGAAAAAATGCGACTTGAAAACAAGGTGGCAGTGATTACCGGCGGCGCGAGCGGGATGGGTCTTGCGACCGTCATGCGCTTTCTCGAGGAAGGCGCGAGGGTGGTGATCGCCGACTACAACGCCGAGACGGGAAACGCCACGCTTGCTGCCGCCGATGGCGCGGGATATGGCAGCCTTGCTTCATTCATTCGAACGGATGTGGCCAGCGAGCCCGACGTCGAAGCCATGCTGCAGCTTGCCGTGGATGCGTACGGCGGACTGGACATCGTGTTCAACAACGCCGGTGTCGGCGGTGCGGTCGGTCCTCTGACCGAGACCACCGTGAGCGATTGGGACTATACGTTCGATGTGCTTGCCAAGGGCGTATTCCTGGGAATCAAGCACGCGGCGAGAATCATGAAGAGCGCCGGCAAGGGCGGTTCCATTATCAACACCGCATCCGTCGCGGGACTGAGTGGCGATGGCGGTCCGCTGGTCTATTCGGCCGCGAAGGCGGCGGTGATCAGCCTCTCGAAATCGGCGGCCGTGGAACTGGCGCCCGACCGGATCAGGGTGAACGCGATCTGCCCGGGGTTTATCGCCACGCCGCTTTCTGCAGGAACCCCTCCCGGATCGGATGGCGAGGAACTGGCAAGGACCAGGGCGGCCTTTGCCAGATCCCAGCCCTGGCCGGCGCATGGCACGGCCGATCACGTAGCCGGCGCCGCGCTTTTCCTCGCGAGCGACGATTCCGAGTTCGTGACGGGAGAGGCGATTCTCGTCGATGGCGGTCTCACCGCCGCGGGACCGGAGCTGTCGCGGAAGTTTCCCCGCGTTTCAAGCAGGAACGCGAGGGTCTCCGGCGTTACGAAAGGCTCTACCGGCGAGCCCAACGAGATCAGAAGACTGGATTAACAGGAGATACAACTTCCGCGAGCGGCATTGCCGACGAACAGCGTCAATCAGACATCATCGAATATCGGATCCGTGCACCACTTCCGAAACTGCTTCTTGGTGACCGCGAGCGCGGCTTTCGATTCCGGGTACTGCCCCCTGTCATCTGTATCCGCGATCCAGGCCTCCACCAGCGCACGCATTGCCCTCAGGATTTCCTGGTGGTCGGCATCGGGCGCCAGGTTGACCGTTTCGTGCGGGTCCTCCTGCAGATCGTACAGTTCCTCCGCCGGCCTCGGCCCGTAGGCCATTGCCTGGGCCGGTGTCAGCTCACCGCGCTCATACAACTCCCGGGTTCGTATGATCGCGGGCCACGTCTCGCGGAAGTTGGGCTGCGCGACCGGCCGATCGGTCATGAAGTTCCTGATGTAGTGATAGCGGTCGCAGATCGCGCTGCGGGTCCTGTCGACCACCCATTCGCAGCGGTCCCTCGCCGAGAACACGTGCTTGCGCTGCGGTCCCTGGAACAGGTTGGCGGAGTCCATGTAGTCCGGCACCTTGATCCCGGCGAGTTCCAGTGATGTGGCGCCCACATCCAGGGTGGCGACCGGTTCCCTGCGCCGCGTGCCTGGCGGGATCAGCCTCTGGATTTCCGGCATCCCCGGCGCGGCCGCCATCAGCGGCACATGCAGACCCTCCTCGTAACACATCTGCTTGGCGCGCGGGAACAGGGCACCGTGATCGCTCAAGAGGAAAAGGATGGTGTTGCCCCAGTGTCCGTCCGCCTTCAGGCGCTCGATCATCTGCCCAACGAGGATGTCGCTGACCAGCATGGTGTTGAGCTGGTTAGCGACCATCTCGCGCATTTCCGGAATGTCCGGATACTGCGGTGGCACCGTGACATCGTCTGGGTTGACGAGTTCCGGATCCTCGACGCCCAGCCCCCGCAGGACTCCCGATGCCTGCTCGGCGCTGTAGCCGTCCTTGCCGCCGTTGGTCTGTATCTGCGCAAAGAAGGGCATGTCGGCGGGACACTCACGCCAGTCGCCGCTGCCGCGCTGCAGGCTCACCCCGCCGTTTACCTTGCCGTCCGGCTCCCGCTCATCGTTGCCGGTGGTGTACAGCCTGTTTCGGTCACGGGCGAAGTTGTAGTCGTCCTTGCCGTTGTTGAACGTGAAGTAGCCGGCATCGCGGAAGACCTCCGGCACGGTCTTGTGGCCATCCGGCAGGTAGATCTCTTCTCCGGGAAAGCGGCTCGAGCGCTGGACATGGGTACCGAGACGAATCGCGTAGCTACCGGTAATGACCGCCGAGCGGCTGGGGCTGCATACCGGCGCCGGCGAGTACGCCCGCTCGAACACCACGCCCTCGGCGGCAAGGGCGTCTATGTTGGGGGTTTCCACCAGCGTCTCGCCGTAGCATCCGTATCTCGGATCCTGGTCTTCGATGTATATCCAGAGAATGTTGGGTCGTTTATTCGCCATGGCTAGCTGCCTGTCGATGCAATTCCGGATGCAGGGAAGAATAGGGACACCCCTGACCGACTTCTACAGGGGGTTGCAGCGGCCGTGAGGTGGGTGTCCCTATCTGCTGCCTGCGTGTTTTCGCACAGCGGGTCGCTGGGATACCCTACGGTCCAAGAGATCCACCGCCCACCCGCTGGCGCAAGACTCGCTGGGCCTGCAGTGGATGACAGACTCCAGGGAGGCCCATGACCAAGCCATTGGCAGTGATTACCGGAGCAAGTGCCGGTATAGGTGCGGCGATTGCCCGGGCACTGAGCGTGGCAGGCCATCCACTGCTCCTGACCGCTCGCCGGGTGGACCGTCTCCGAGAACTGGATCTCCCCGACACCGTCTGCCGGCAGAACGACGTCGCCGATGTCGAAGGCTTCCGCGCCGCGGTGGCCGAGGCGGAGGAGGTGCATGGCCCGGTCGACCTGCTGGTCAACAACGCTGGTTGGCTGGATCTTTCGGCGTTCAAGGACCAGGAACCGGAGCATTGGCAGGGCATGTTCGAGACCAACGTCGTGGGGCTGCTCAACACCACGTCCGTGGTCTATTCCCGGATGCTCGAACGGCGCGCGGGGACCGTCGTAAACATCGGTTCAACCGCTGGTCACCGGTACGGTCCCAATCACGTCGTATACGTCGGAACGAAGTTTGCTGTCCGAGGACTCACCGAGGGACTGCGCACCGAAGCGGCTGGGTCTGGAGTTCGGGTCGTGCTGATCTCTCCGGGCTTGGTTGATACCGAGCTTCTCAACCGGTCGACCCAGGCAGACCTGATCGAGGCGTACCAGGCCAACAAGAACCGTCTGCAGGGCGGGCTACGGCCGGACGATGTCGCGGGTGCGGTCCTGTTCGCGTATCAGCAGCCACCCGAGGTAACTGTCCGGGAGCTGATCATTGCCCCGACGGCCTCGGAACGGTGATGGCCCTGAGCGAGGAATGGCCGATCGGGTCAACAATTTGCCGCGTCTGAATCGTTAGCTTCCACACTTGAACTCCATGGAACTGATCTCGGAACTCTGGAACCTGTGGCTTCTTGTCGACGAGCCTATCGGCACGGTGCTGGGTCTCGTCGTCGTTTGGTTCCTGATTCGCCAGAACGTGTGGGCGTGGCCGCTTGGCGTTGCCTACGTCTTCGTTTCGATCACCGTCCTCTACGAAGCACGGCTCTACGCCAACCTGCTGCTCCACCTTGTAGCCTTCCTGCCGATGAACCTCTACGGCTGGTACTACTGGCTGTTCGGCACCGAACAGCGGGAGGAGTTGCCCGTTACCCGCACCAGCCGATCCGTCCTGGCGAGCCTTGCTGTCCTGTGCGGTGCGGTGGCCGCGGGTCTCGGTGTCTACTTCGCGACACAGACGGACGCTGCATATCCGTATTGGGACAACGGAGTGTTCGCAATGAGCATCGCCGCCATGTGGCTCACCGCGCGCAAGAAGATCGAGAACTGGGTGGTCTGGTTCGTCGTCAACATCATCTCGGTGGCCCTCTACGCGCTGCAGGGATTGGAGGGCTATGCGATCCTGTACGCGATCTACTTGGGGATGGCCGTTTGGGGATTCGTGACTTGGCGGCGGTCGATGGCAGAGACGGTTCCCGGATAGCAGCTATCGGAGCTGGCGCCCCTTGCGTCCTTTTAGACAGCGTCCGACACCCCGCGTACAAACAGGGGTTCGATACCCATGGCGCGCACGTCATCGCGCATCGCGGCATCCGGCGGCGCGCGGATCTCGGCGGCCGCCGCCTCGAGCGTGGGCCGCAGCAGCGTGAAGTCGCTCGAAGTGTTGAGGAATACATCGGGCCGGGACAACACGAAGTGGACGGCGCGACGCAAACCCTCTTCTTCGCGGATCGGGTGGTACCAGCTGTGGCGCGGTCCCGCGTCGGTCAGGGACCAGCGCCGGCGTGCCACGCTCTTGATTGTCTGGAAGGCGACTCCATGCTCCCGGCACGTCTTGTATAGCTCCTCGAAATCGCTCGCATATTCCGGCTGCGCTAGCATGGTGAAATTGCACGGTACAAGGACGGAGTCGAAGGGGAACTGCCGCAGGCTGTCGAGGTGCCTGGAGGGCGCGAAAGTGCCGTGTCCGGTAACGCCGATGAAGCGCACGAGCCCGGCTTCCCGAGCGGCCACGAGGGCCTCGAGAGCGCCGCCAGGTCCCAACGCTCTTTCCTGGTCGTCCGTCTCCACAAGGTTGTGCAACTGGATCAGGTCTATCCGCTCCACGCCGAGCCTTGAGAGCGAACGCTCAAGGCTCGCCCGGGCGCCTTTCCCATCGCGGTCCCCGGTCTTGGTGGCGAGGAAGAAGTCATTGCGAGACGCCCTCATCCAGGGCGCGATGCGCAGTTCCGAGTCCCCGTACCCGGCCGCCGTATCGATGTGGTTGACGCCAAATTCGAGCAGCGTTTCGAGCACCGCATCGGCCTTCGCCTGGGGCATGTCGCGCAGCGCGGCACCTCCGAAAATGGTGCGCGCGCTGTGGTGGCCGGTATTTCCGAAGGGAATGCGCTCGATCATGGATGGGTCTGCTAGTGGGTTCTCGCGTTCAAGCCTCTTCCAGTGTTGCGGAGAGACGCTCGGCGGCGTTCGCAAAGTCCTCCATGAACTCGTAGACCACCTGGCGCGCCGACACGGTCGAGTTCATCAGGCCGACACCCTGGCCGACGAAGTAGGTGGCAAGTTGCTTCGCGCCGTCGTGACCGCCTTCCGCCAGTTGGGAGACGCGGCGCAGCGCGGGTTCGCTGACGAGCGCCTGTAGCGGCATCGGCAACGGGTCCGGGCTGTCCTCCTGATGCCAGGCATCGGTCCACGAGGAACGAAGCTGGCGCGTGTACTTGCCCGTTCGGCTGCGCGACCGCACGGTCTGGCGGGAGCTGGCATGCAACATCTTTTCCTTGACGACCGGAGCGGTCTCCGCTTCCGCGGTGGTGAGCCAGACGGAACCGCACCAGGCGCCGGACGCACCCATCGCCATCACGGCCGCCATCTGGCGACCGGTGATGATGCCACCGGCGGCAAGCACGGGAACATCGCCGTAGGGCTTGAGCGCCTCCAGCACCTCGGGGACCAGCACCATTGTGGACACTTCGCCGCAGTGCCCACCCGCCTCCGTCCCCGACACGATGATGACGTCGACGCCCGCTTCCGCATGCTTGATAGCGTGCTCCCTGGCGCCGGCCAGCGCGCCGACGACGATACCCTTCTGCCGCGCCTGCTCGAGCATGAAGTCGGGCGGTACGCCGAGGGCGTTGACCACCATCCTGACCGGGTGCTGGAACGCCGCGTCGAGGACCATCGAGGCGCCTTTCTCACGCAGGTTGTCGCCGTAGTTGTTGCCGAGATCGCGGTCCCACAGCCCCTTGGTGTCGATGCCGTGGCGGGCCAGTATCGACTCGACGTGGGCCTTGTGCTCTGGGGGAATCCGTGCCTCCAGTTCGGCGGCGGCCAGCGCCTCCTCCTTGCTATCCAGGCTGGTCGGCACCAGCAGGTCGACCCCATAGGGATTACCGTTGATGTGCTCGTCGATCCAGCGCAGTTCGATGTCGAGGGACTCGGCTGTGTGGCCAGTGGCGCCGAGTACGCCGAATCCGCCCGCGTTGCTCACGGCGGCGACCACATCGCGGCAGTGGCTGAAGGCGAACAGTGGGAAGTCGATGTCGAGCATCGAACAGACTTTGTTGTTCATGGGCTTGTTCGGAGACTCTCGAATAGTCGAAGACTACCAAATGGGCAAGGAGAGATGGGCTGCCTCCGATGCGAAGCGCAGGGCTGAAGCGTACCGGTCTCGCTCCGGGCCAAGGCCCGCAATCCGGCAAGAGGTTGCCACCCTTGCGCTGGGGTTTGCTACAAGTGGCTATCCCCTGGCGCTCGCGGGACGAACCCCCTGCGACTCGCCTTGTCGGGGGCTCTCCTTCAGTTGGCGCATGGCGCGCGCCAGCAAAAGCGCGTCGTATCCGGCAGACGCGTCGCCATCGGGGATGGGGACAACGATGTCGGGATCGATCCCGGAAGCCTGGATCGAACGCCCGTTCGGAGTGTAGTAGTGCGCGGTGGTCAGCTTGATGGCGCGCTTGCCCTGAAGCCGGAGGACGGATTGCACCGATCCCTTGCCGTAACTCCTGGTACCGACGAGGGTCGCCCGACCGTGGTCCTGGAGCGCGCCGGCGACCACTTCCGCCGCCGAGGCGGAACCGCGGTTGATGAGGACCACGAGCGGGGCCCCCTCGAGGATGTCGCCGTCGTCGGCCAGGAACCTTAGCTCCGGCTTCTCGTCCCGGCCTTCGGTGTAGACGATCAAGCCCCCGTCGAGGAACTCGTCGGCGACATCCACGGATGCGCCCAGGACGCCGCCTGGATTGTTGCGCAGGTCGACGACGAGTCCGCGCAATTCTCCTTCGCTTTCGTCGGCGAGCCGTTGCACGGCTTCGCGCAGGTCTTGCGGAGTCTGGTTCTGGAACTGGGCGATGCGCACATAACCGTATCCCGGTTCGATCAACCGGGAACGCACGCTGCTGACGCGGATCGCCGCCCGCACCAGGTCGAAGTCCATGGGCGTCTCCACGCCGTTGCGCCGCAAACGAACGTGGACTTCGGTGCCGGGTTCGCCCCTCAGGTCCTTGACGGTCTCGCGCAGGGTACGTCCCCGGAGCGACCTGTGATCCACCTCGATGAGGGTGTCCCCGGGGCGCAATCCGGCCCTGGCTGCGGGCGTGTCGTCCAGGGGTCTGATGACCGTGATGTAGCCATTCTCCAGCCCGATATCGACACCGATGCCGCCGAAATTCCCGGTGGTTTCCTCGCGCAGGTCGGCGAGCGCCGCGGCATCCAGGAACGACGAATGCCGGTCGAGGCCGTCCACGATGCCCCGTATGGCGTTTTCCGTCAGGGTTTGCTCGTCGATCGGCTCTACGTACGCATCTCGCACGCGTTGAACAACCGCGCCGAGCGACGTGGCGTCGCGTCCGAGGCGGAGTTCTCCGACAAGCTCCTGGAACGCCACGACACCCAGCGCGACGCCCATCGTCATGCTTGCCGCGATGCCTACCAGTGTTAAGGGTCGAAGCCGCATCGCAGGGATTGTAGCCCCTTCGCAGGTTGCGCGTTTTGCGCCTCAGGGCTGTCGGTCGTCGCGCAGCCAGCCGGCGGGATTAGTGGGACGACCGTTCGCGCGGACCTCGAAATAAAGGCCACTGACCTCCCGGCCGCCGCTGCGCCCTGCGGAAGCGATGGGTTCACCGCTTTCGACCCAGTCGCCGGCATGCTTCAGCAGGGTATCGGCGTTGCCGTAGAGTGACATGTAGCGGTTGCCGTGGTCGATGATGGTGAGCAACCCGAAACCGCGCAGCCAATCGGCGAACACGACCCGGCCGCTGTGGACCGCATTGATGTTGGTGCCGTCTGGCGCGGCAACAAAGATGCCTTCCCATTTCAGCCTGCCGTCGGCTCGGGCGTCTCCAAAACGATGCACGACCCGGCCCGCAACAGGCCAGTGCATCCGACCCTTGCTCGCAGCGAAGGAGGTGCCTTGCGTGTCGCGCAGGTGTTCGACGATATTCGCGAGCAGTGCCTGCAGGCGCCTGCGGTCGCGGAGAAGCTGGTCCCGCGACACTCTCTTGTCCTGCATCTCGCGCAGCAGCGATGCAGCCAGTGCCTCCCGGGCACGGCGACGTTCGTCCAGGCGAGCCGTTCGCGACCTCAAGTCGCTTTCCCGCGCCGCGAGCTCATGCTCCCGGGCGCGCGTGGCGCGCTCGATCTCCTCGATCTCCGTGAGAGTCTGCGCGTAAGCTTCGAGGGCATCCATGCGTGCCCGAACGAAATAGCGGTGATAACGGATGATCCTGTCGACGGCGTCCGGGCTTTCCCGGTTCAGGAGCATCTTGAAGAACCCCGAGCCGACGAGTCGATGCGCAGCGCGTACATGGCGTGCGATCCGACTCGCCTGGTCGATGCGACGCAGTTCGACTTCCCGGCGCTGCTCCGCAAGCTTCGCGAGCGAGTCCTGCGCCTCGGCGACCTCGGTGTGGAGGCCCCGGATGCGCTGGTTGACGTCGTCGACCTCGTCGTCCGCCCGGGAGATTTCGGTTTGCAGGCGGGACAGGCGTTTGTCGGCGTCCTCGAGCCAGGTGTCGAGCGACTTGAGTTCGCGAGCTACTTCGTCGAGACGTTGTTCGGCGGCGGTGGCGTCGGGTTGCGCCCGAGTCTCCCCGGCAACGAGGAGGCAGCACAAGGCGAGGACAACGCTCCCGGGCCGCGTGGTGGGGAACCGGCCGGTCAAGCGGTCTGCCGAACCTGCTCGTCGGCAACCAGGGACCGTCCGGTCATCTCGTCCGGTTGCGCTAGGCCCATGAGCGCCAGCAATGTCGGCGCGACGTCGCACAACGTGCCGCCGCCGCGGAATTGAAGCATCCGGGGTCCCACGTAGAGCAGCGGGACGGGCGCCGACGTGTGCGCCGTGTGTGCCTGGTCGCCGTCCTGCATGCGCTCGGCATTGCCGTGATCCGAGGTGACGAGGCACTGTCCGCCGTTCTTTCCGAGTGCGGACGCGATGGCGCCAAGGCACTCGTCGAGGGTCTCTATCGCCGTGACGGTGGCGTCGAATACGCCGGTATGCGCGACCATGTCGGCGTTGGCGAAGTTGCAGATGATGGCATCGTGGCTGTCTTCGTCGATGGCGTCGACCACGCGCCGGGTCACCTCGCGCGCGTGCATATCCGGTTTGAGGTCATAGGTCGCGACTTTGGGGGAGGGCACCAGGATACGGTCTTCGCCCGCGAACGGCTGTTCCCTCCCGCCGGAGAAGAAGAACGTTACGTGGGCGTATTTTTCCGTCTCGGCAATCCGTAGCTGACGCTTGCCAAGCCTGGCGAGGTACTCGCCGAACGTGTTCCCCGGAGTCTCGGCCTCGAAGGCACAGGATGCATCGATGTCGTCCGCGTAGCGGGTCAGCATGACGAAGTCGGCCAGCGCGGGCGTTACAGTGCGCCGGAACCCGTGGAAGTCGGCGTCGACGAAGGCTCGCGTAAGTTGCCGGGCCCGGTCCGCGCGGAAGTTCATGAATACGACGACATCCCCATCCCGGACCGATACCGGCGCCTGGTCCCGGGGGCGGACGAGGGTAGGTCTCACGAATTCATCGGTTTCGCCGCGGGCGTAGGCCGCTTCGAGCGCGGAGACGGCGTCCTTGAAGTGGTAATCCGCCGCGCCCCGGGTCAGCATGTCGAACGCGGATTCGATGCGGTCCCAGCGGCCGTCCCTGTCCATGGCGTAGTAGCGGCCGCAGATTGAAGCCACGTGGCTTCCGAACCGCGCAAGACTCGCTGCCGCGCTTCGGGGTGGCGTATCCCGTCCGTCGAGGAAGGCGTGCAGGTGGACCGTGACGCCGGCGCTTTCGGCCAGTTCGATCATGGCTGCGACCTGATCCTCGTGGCTGTGCACGCCTCCGGGCGAGACCAGGCCCATCACGTGCAGGGCGTGTCCCGCCGACTTTTCGATGGCCGCGCGAATGATCCCGTTGTTCTCGAAACTGCCGTCGGCGATGGCGAGCGAGAGCCGTGAGAGTTCCTGCCGGATAACCCTGCCAGCGCCAAGGTGCATGTGTCCGACCTCGGAGTTGCCCATCTGTCCGGCGGGCAGGCCGACATCGGTACCTGAAGCCGACAGGAGGGTGCGTGGCGCCGTTCGCCACCAGCGATCCCAGTTGGGCGTGCGCGCCGCGTGAATCGCGTTGTGGCGCGGCTCCTCGCTATGGCCCCAGCCGTCGAGCACCACGAGAAGCGTTGTCGGCATTGGCTCACCGGGCTCAAAAAAGTACGTGTATTCTATAATATTGTGACTTCCGGCACCCGCCCGCGCGTTCGTGGCACGGATAGGAATCGATGGAACAACTCTTTGAATTCATTGGTAATCATTACATCCTGAGCGGACTCTTCGTGGTTCTGCTGGGACTGTTCGTCAGAAACGAGGTGCAGCGCGGCGGGCGCGCGGTGAGCGCGCAGCAGCTCGTGGACCTGATCAATCGGGAGGGAGCCGTGGTGCTGGATGTGCGGGACAAGAACGAGTTCGGCGAAGGCCACATCGTCGACGCCCTGAACATTCCCCATGCCGCGGTTGCCAGCCGGATCGGGGAGTTGGAGAGACACAAGGTCAAACCGGTGGTCGTGGCCTGCAAGATGGGTCAACACTCGAGCGCGGTGGGTACCATCCTGCGCAAGGCGGGCTTCGAGAACGTGTCCCGGCTGCGCGGGGGCATCGCGGAATGGCGCAATCAGAACCTGCCGGTCGTCAGGGGTTCGTAACAGTGGCAGAAGAACAGGTCGCGATGAGGGTGCAGGTAGAGCGTGTCTACCTGAAGGATCTCTCGTTCGAGTCGCCGAACGCCCCACAAGTCTTCGCCAGCGAATGGAAGCCACACGTCCACCTCGACATCAACACTACGGCGAATCGGATCTCGCCGACCCGTTTCGAAGTCGTCCTCACGGCAACGCTGACTGCCAGGCCGGAGGAAGATCAGGACTCTGCGGCACTCATTATCGAGGTACAGCAGGCCGGGGTCTTCCTTATCGAGGGGGCCGACGATCCGGCGCTTGAACGGATCCTGGCCGTGGCGTGCCCCGACATCCTGTTTCCGTACGTGCGCGAAGCCGTGGACAACGTGGCCGCGAAAGGAACATTCCCGCCGTTCATGCTCGCCCCCGTGGATTTTCCCTCGCTCTACGAGCAGGCCGTGCGCAACAGGGACGCGGAGCGTGGCGAGAGCCTTAACTGATCGCGCGGCGCGCGGCCCTTGCCGGTCGGCGACGCGATGAGGACGCGATGCAGATAGAAGAACTCGTGCCCCAACTCCGCACCACGGACCTCGAACGCGCGATCCGTTTCTATACCAGCAAGCTTGGCTTCGTACTGTCCTTCAGGTACCAGGACTTCTACGCTGGCGTTAGCAGCGGCGACCGGATGATCCACCTCAAGCTTGTGGACGATCCGGACCCGGGCATCGACTTCGTTCGGAGCGGGCAGCACCTGCATGTTCATTTTGGCGTGCGCGACATCGATGCCGCTTTCCGCCAGGTTCAGGAAGCCGGCGTGAAGATCGTCGAAGGCATCTCCGAGCGTCCCTGGGGCACCACGGAGTTCGTGATCGAGGATCCGGACGGGCACACGCTCTACTTTGGAAGCGCTCCCACGGACGGATAGGGGCGTTCGACCCTAGTGCTCCGTGAAGCCCAAATCTACGGGTATCTGCGGTACTACCTTGGAACGAACGCGTCGGGGGAGCGCCAGCGACCGGGGGCGTTTGTTCCATGGTCGAGGAGCGGGGCTGGGCCACGGGCGAAGCCGGAGGCGCCGGCCGTGGGGCACTTTTTGGCCCCTGGTGGTCTTCATGCGAGGGGTTCCCCCTCGCGCTCCCCGGCTGAAGGCTCTGTTCCTCCTCCTTGTGTGGTGCCTGCCACACCGCGTCGTCGCGCCTCGCCAGGAACCAAAAATCCCTCGCAGCTACACTCGCATCTTTGGGCTTCACGGAACACTAGTTCGAAGCCGGGTCGTGCGGGGCCGCTTTCTGGATGAAACCCTCGAACACCTTGATGAAACCTCCGAACAGGCCTTCAAGGCGGGCGACGCGTTCGCGCAAATCGGTGACGTCCGCACGCACGTCGTTCAGTTCCGTGCGCACGGCGTTCAGTTCGACACGCACGGCGTTCAGCTCGGCACGAAGACCGTGTAATCCCGTCAGGATCAGCCCGGCCAGTGCGACGCCGACGGCAAGTATCGATACGAGTTCGGGACTCATGCTCTTCCGGCCACTTCGCTTCCCTGTCCCGGCTTCAATTCGAATCCGGTTCGCCAGGGGACACGTTCCGGATGAATCCCTCGAACAGGCCTTCAAGTCGTGCAATGCGTTCGCGCAGGTCGCCCACATCCGCGCGCACATCGTGGAGTTCGATTTCGTACGCTACGCAGTCCGGTCAGGATCAGCCCGGCCAGCACCACCCCGACGGCAAGTATCGACACGATTTCCGGGCTCAAGTGCTCGACCACCAAGCGGTCATGACGAGTCATTATTGCACACGTCGAGCTGCCTTCCTGTAAGCGATTTCCGCAACTTGTGTGGGTAAAGACGGCATGCTCCGCGCCGTGACTCGAGGGGCTTCGACAAGGCGGAAACTCACGCGAACCCCAACTGGCGCCACGCCTCGTAGACTGCGACGGCCACGGCGTTGGACAGGTTCAGGCTGCGGGAATGGGCTCGCATGGGGATGCGCAGCCTGTGATCTGCCGGAAAGCGGCCAACGACGCTCGCGGGAAGGCCGCGGGTTTCCGGCCCGAACAGAAGGACATCGCCGGCGCGGTAGCGGGGCGCAGTGTGCGGAATCGTCGCCTTTGCCGTGAAGGCGAATACCCGGTCCGGCCGAACGCTATCGAGATAGGTCTCGAGGTCTGGATACACGCGCACGTCGGCGAACTCGCGGTAGTCGAGCCCGGCGCGCCTCAGGCGGACGTGATCGAGTTCGAAACCCAGCGGTTCGATCAGCGCGAGGGATGCGCCGGTATTCGCCGCCAGGCGAATCACGCTGCCCGTATTGGGAGGAATCTCGGGCTCATAGAGGACGATGCGCGGCATGGTGTCCATGTGGAACAAGGTACCGCGAAACGCGTTTCCAAAGGATTCCCAAGGGTTCCCAACGGGTCGCGGCGCCTTCGTGTTCCAGAACTTCCGCCCGAGCGGCTAGGATAGGAGGGATACGCCGTGACAGCGGCGGTGGTCCCGCTAGAGGAGGGAGGACATCGATGGACAATGGCAATCAATATGGTCTCCAGCTGCCGGACGAGCTGGTGATGCTGCGCGACCAGATCCGGCGCTTCATGCGCGAGGAGGTCAAACCCATCGAGGACAAGCTGCCGCATGACGCCCTCGGCTGCGGGCCGGAGGACCTCGCGCACCTGCGCGGGATCGCGAGGGAGATGGGACTCACGCGGTTGACGACGCCCGAGGAGTACGGGGGCAATGCGCTCAGCGCGCTGGCGCGGGCAATCGTCGCCGAAGAGGGGGCGAAATGCCGCCTGGGCGCATACAACCCGGCGCTGGGGGCGTTCGCTGGCGGCCCGCCCATCATCGTCTGGTCGGGAACGCCGCAGCAGATCGAGAAGTACGCCATTCCCTGCATCGACGGAGAGAAACGCGCGTTCGTCGCCCTGACGGAACCGACCGGCGGGTCGGACCCGCGCAACAACGTGCAGACCCGGGCGCGCAAGGAGGGCGACGTATGGGTCCTGAACGGCCGCAAGATGTGGATCACGGCGGCGGCCAGCGCCGACTACGGCATTATCTTCGCGCGCACCCGGGACGGCGCGCCGCCGCAGATCACGGCGTTCATCGTGGAACCGGACTTCAAGGGCATCGAGTTCAACGAGATCAAGGTGATTCGGGCGCTGTCCCCGTACGAGATCGTGCTGGACAACTGCGAAGTGCCGGCGGAGAACGTGCTCGGCGAAGTCGGCCAGGGCTTTGGCGTTGCCCAGAACTGGCTCGTGGACGCGCGCATTCCGTATGCGGCGGGCTGTATCGGGATCGCCCAGGAAGCGTTGGACATGGCCTGCGGATGGGTCAAGAACCGGCCGGTGCGCGACGGCGTGCTGGCGGACAAGCAGGCGATCCAGTGGATGATCGCCGACTCCGAGGTGGAGCTTCGCGCCGCCCGGTTGCTGATCTACGATGCCGCGTCAAAGGTGGATGCCGGTGCGCCGGGCAAGGTGGATGCCTCGGTCTGCAAGCTCTACGGGACCGAGACTGCCTGGCGGGTCGTGGATCGCGCGATACAGATGTTTGGCGGCATGGGCGTCGCCAAGGAAATGCCGCTCGAGCGCTGGTACCGGGAACTGCGGGTCAAGCGGATCGGCGAGGGCCCGTCGGAGGTGCACCGCCTGGTGGTGGCGCGGGACAAGCTGCGCAATACCGATGGCGGCAACTACTTCGGGTAGGCCGCTATCGCGCCAGGGGGCGCGCCGAGGATCAGGATCTCCGCTCGGATTCCGCCAGCTTTCGGGTCAGGGTATTGCGGCCCCAACCCAACAGGTCGGCGGCGTCGCGCTTGCGTCCACCGGTGTGTTCGAGGGCTGTCTGGATGAGGACACGCTCCAGTTCCGGCAGCGCCTTCGAAAGGATTCCCCGGCCACCCGCGGCGAGCTGTCCCTGCGCCCAGGCGCGCAGGCTCGCCTGCCAGTCGCTCGCGACCGCCTCAGATTCGCCGTCGCGGGTGAGTTCGGGCGGCAGATCGTCAATGAGAATCTCTCGTCCCGCAGCCATGACGGTGAGCCAGCGGCAGGTGTTCTCGAGCTGGCGCACGTTGCCGGGCCAATCCAGCGTCATGAGGCAAGCCTCGGTCTCGGGACGGAGTTGTTTCGGTTCTCCGCCGAGTTCGTTGGCGGCGGCCTGGAGGAAGTGCCGCGCCAGGATCGGGATGTCCTGCGACCTTTCCCGGAGTCGCGGCAGGTGGATCCGGATGACGTTCAGGCGATGGTAGAGATCCTCGCGAAAGATGCCGTCGCGCACGAGTTGCTCCAGGTCCTGATGCGTGGCCGCGATGATGCGCACGTCCACCTTGACCGTTGAGCGGCCACCGACGCGGTAGAACTCCCCGTCCGCCAGCACCCGCAACAGGCGCGTCTGCGTATCCGCGGGCATGTCTCCGATTTCGTCGAGAAACAGCGTGCCGCCGTCCGCCTGTTCGAATCGGCCGAGACGCTGCGCGTTCGCGCCGGTGAAAGCCCCTTTCTCGTGACCGAAGAGGTCGGACTCGATCAGGTCCTTCGGTATCGCCGCCATGTTCAGCGCGACCATCTGCCCGCCCGCGCGCGGGCTGTGACGGCGCAGCGCACGCGCGACGAGTTCCTTGCCGGTGCCGGATTCCCCCTGGATCAGGACGGTGATGTTCGACTGCGCAAGACGGCCTATGGCGCGAAACACTTCCTGCATCGCCGGCGCCTGCCCGATGATTTCCGCGGCGGGACTTTCCTCGATCTCGGGTTCGGTGATTTCGAACTCCCGGTGGTGTGCCACGGCGCGACGCACGGTGGCGACTGCGTCGTCGACGTCGAAGGGCTTTGGCAGGTATTCGAACGCTCCGCCCTGGTAGGAGCTGACAGCCACTTCGAGATCTGAGTGTGCGGTCATGATGATGATCGGCACCGTTGGGTGCGATTCTTTCATCGAGGCGAGGAGTTCGAGGCCGTCCGCGCCCGGCATGCGGATATCGCTCACGATGGCGTCGGGCTGTCCAGACCCGATCTGCTGCAGCACCGTGTCGCCCCGCGCGAAGGACCTGGTTGTGAAGCCAGCCTGTTCAAGCGCGCGCTCCAGCACCCATCGTATCGACCTGTCGTCGTCCACGACCCAGACATTGCCGGTGGAAGCGTCACTCATCGTTGGGCTGCTCCAGGGGAATGAAGAGTGCGAACGCGGTCTTCCCCGGCTCGCTGTCGCATTCCATCACCCCGTTGTGCTGGCCGACGATATTCTGGGTGATGGAGAGGCCGAGCCCGGTTCCGTCCGGCCGGCCGCTGATCATGGGGTAGTAGATGCGATCGGCGATATCCGCCGGGATACCGGGACCGTTGTCGACAATCTCGACCTTGACCACTACCCGGTGCCGGTGGCGCCCGATGGTGAACTGGCGCACGGCGCGGGTCGACACGCTGATGCGTGGATTCGGCGTGTCGGTCAGCGCCTCTTCGGCGTTGCGAAAGATATTGAGGATTGCCTGGATCAGCTTGCCGGAATCTCCCTCGATTTCGGGAAGGCCCAGGTCATAGTCCCGCACGAAGGCGATGCGCTCCGGACACTCCGCTTCGATGAGATGAATCACGCGTTCGAGTACGCGATGGACGTTCACCCGTTCGAATCGCGGCCGCTCGTTGGAGCCCAGCATGCGGTCGACCAGGTTCCTCAGCCGATCGGCCTCTTCGATGATGACTTTCGTGTACTCCCGCTGGCCGGTGCTCTTAAGCTCTCTTTCGAGCAACTGCGCGGCCCCGCGTATGCCCCCCAAGGGGTTCTTGATCTCGTGCGCGAGACCACGCACCAGTTTGCGTGTCGTCTCCTGCAGTGCGAGGTGCTCGTCGCCCCGGTTGATCCTGAGGAAGCGGTCGAGCGGTTCGATCTCGATCAGCAGTTCGCCGTTTTCGAGCAGTTCGACGGAATAGTCCGCACGCAGGTCGTCGCGGCCGTTGCTCGACAGGACCGCACGGCGCTTGGTGTACGGCTGACCGGTATCGAGCGTGTTCCTGAGTGCCGATGCCCGTTCGGCCGGGTCGACGAACAGCTCGCGCACCTCCTTGCCAACGATGCGCTGGGACGATTTGCCAAACAGGGACTCCGCCGCCTGGTTCAAATAGCCGACGCGCAGGGTGTTGTCCAGAACGACCACCGCGGTTGCGAGTTGATCCAGTATCTCCGGGGCCTGGGCCATCATTTTGCCGTGCCTTTGGTACCGACCAAAGCCAAACTGAAGATAGCGTTGCAAATTTCGGTCCAATTACATTTGTGGCTGCAGGCCCCGTATTGACTGGCATTGCCCGGGAACGGTGCAGATAATTGAGAAATGCGTGCACCAAAATAGTGCGTGTGTCCATGGGCGTCAAACTTTGCCGCCGTCGGGATACCTAAGGGCGTCCTGCCGCGGCACGCAGCAGGTGAAAGCTGACGGGAGCGCTCTGGATCAGAGCGTTGTTCTTTCGGTCCATGATTGCGATCGCCGCCGAGTGGGGCCCTCGAGAGACGTTCGCCAGGGTGAAGGCAAGCAGGCTACGCCGGTTGTCGGAGTCGTCGTCAGCTTCCTGCCGCGCTCCGCCCGACATGGCGACAGCGCCATCGACCAGCAGAACGGCGCTGTGGCCCGCGTTCAGCGCGGGTTCAACCTGGCCCGTTATGCGCAGGTTTCCCCCGTTGCGCCGAATGGCCTCGCCGTCGACCGGAAAGGTGATGCGAACGTGCTGATAGCTCGCCGCAGGCTCCGCGGGTGTGTCGGTGTCGACGGGTGGCAGCGTCGATTCCACGGGGCTGTAGGTGTTGACACTGGGAAGTTCAACCTTCTGCCGGCCCGTGGCGGGACGGTCGCCGAAGGCGGTTGTGTCGCCGTTCGTGTAGCGGTAGATGGCTGTCTCGGCGCTTGCCGATGCTACAAGCGCGAGTACCAGGATTGCGCCGGATATGCGGCTGGACATGGGAGACTGTCATTCCTGCATGCTGCCGCATGGTGTATCGGATAAGGGGAATGGTGCCTCGAAAAAACGCGGGAGCGTAAGAGGCAGATTCGCGATGCCGTGTAGGATCGCGCAGTGTTGGCGAGCGAGACATTCGCCGCGCACAGGGCCTAAGACCGCGACGGCGGCATGGCGCCGCCATCGCAGTCATTCTACGGCGCGAGCCCCTACCGCCATGAAATCCGCCGGCCCTTGGGCGCGCCGTCTTTCACCCCCGCCCAGGCCCCGTCTATGGCCCCCGCCTTTGACCGGCACTGCGTGCCGTGCGGCGGCGCGAGCCCTAGCGCCATGAAATCCGTCAGCCCTTCGGGCGTGCCGTGTTTCACCCCCGCCCAAGCCCACGTACTGTCCTGCGCTTTGATCGGCACTGGTGTGCCGATCTGCAGCGTAGGCCACTAGACCGAGTAGTACAGCTGGAACTCGGCGGGATGGGTGGTCATGCGCAGCAGATCCACCTCTTCCTGCTTGAGTTCGATATAGGCGTCTATCTGGTCGTCGCTGAAGACGCCGCCGGCCGTCAGGAAACCGCGGTCGGCGTCGAGGGCCGCGAGCGCTTCCTCAAGCGATGCGCACACCGTCGGGACGCCTTCGAGTTCCTCGGGGGCCAGGTCATAGAGATCCTTGTCGAACGGGTCGCCCGGGTGAATCTTGTTCTGAATGCCGTCGAGGCCCGCCATCAGCATGGCCGCGAAGGTCAGGTACGGGTTGCCGGCCGAGTCCGGGAAGCGGACCTCGGTGCGATAGGCGTGCGGGTTGCCCCCCTGCACGTAGGGAATGCGGACGCCGGCGGAACGGTTGCGCGCCGAATAGGCGAGCAGGACCGGCGCTTCGAAGCCGGGCACCAGGCGCTTGTACGAGTTAGTGCTCGCATTCGTGAACGCGTTGAACGCCCTGGCGTGCTTCATGATTCCGCCGATGTAGTAGAGCGCGGTTTCCGAGAGGCCAGCATAGCCGTCGCCGAAAAAGACGTTCTCGCCGCCCTTGGCGATGGACTGGTGGACATGCATGCCGTTGCCGTTGTCGCCCACGAGCGGCTTGGGCATGAAGGTCGCAGTCTTGCCGTAGGCTTGCGCGACGTTGTGGACGCAGTACTTGTAGATCTGCAGTTCGTCGGCTTTCTTGACCAGCGTGTTGAACCGCACGCCGATCTCGCCCTGGCCGGCGGTGCCCACTTCGTGGTGATGGACCTCGACGGTCAGCCCCATGGCCTGCATGGTGCTGCACATCGCGTTGCGCAGGTCCGCGCCGGAATCCACCGGCGGGACCGGGAAGTAGCCGCCCTTGACCTTGGGCCGGTGTCCGAGGTTGCCGCCTTCGAACTCGGCGTCGGACTCCCAGGCCGCTTCCTCCGCGGAAATGGCGTAGGAACTGCCGGACATTTCGATCTTCCAGCGCACGTCGTCGAAGACGAAGAACTCGGCCTCCGGACCGAAGTAGGCTTCATCGCCAATGCCGGTGGAGATCAGGTACTGCTCGGCAAGCTTCGCGGTCGAACGCGGATCGCGGCCGTACGGCTGCATGGTCGTGGGTTCGATGATGTCGCAACGCACGTTGATGGTCGTTTCGTCGCGGAAAGGATCGAGAACGGGGGTCGAGTCGTCGGGCATGAGCATCATGTCGGACTCGTTGATGCTCTTCCATCCGGAGACGGATGAGCCATCGAACATGATCCCGTCTGCGAAGGCTTCGGCGTCCAGGCGACCCGCCGGGATGGTCGTATGTTGCTCCTTGCCCCTGGGGTCGGTAAATCGAAGGTCCACCCACTTCGCATCGTTGTCGCTAATCAGTTTTAACGTGTTTTCCGCCATTTCGGATTCCGCTCCGTTGTTTGCAGTTGATTGACTTGGCGAAGCCTTCGCTTGCCTTTAAGACGACGCGCCGGTTTCCCCGGCGGCGACGCCGCCACCGAACCTTGCCCAGCAAAGGGCCTCGACCTCTTTCTGCCGGTTCCCCATCAGCTAAGCAATATCAGTGCCATGCGGCGTTTTCGTTCCCATGCACCAAATGAGGCGCGCAAACCCGGCGAACTACCGCCTGGCTCCCGTTTCCTTGACGCCGCAGTGCTCTTCTATGGTGCGAACACCGATGATATGCACTATGTCAGTGCAGTCGGCACCGCACAGGTTCAAGTCTCGCACACTTCGATCGTGATGCGAATACAGGTGTCGTCGCGCGCGGTCGCAACCAGGCCGTGACCGTGCACCCTGCACCACGCGGGAATGTCCTGCAACACGCCGGGGTCGGTGGCGAGGATGTCCAACAATGTCCCGGTCGAGAGCGATTCAACGCGCTCCTGGGTGCGAATCACGGGCAGTGGGCAGAGCAGGCCGCGGACATCCAGCTGCTGACGGCCGCCGCGTGCGACGTTGGCCCCGGTCTGCCGAGGGCTCATACGTGCCAGGCCGCCGGCAGTTCCGTCGGTGGCAGTGGTTCGACGTTCAGCAACTCCACCACGCCATTGACGTGGTGGGCGCTCACGTCGACCCGGGGGAGGGTCCGGCCCCGGCTATAGCGAGCCAGTATGCGCGCGGCCAGCGTCACGTCCCGGGGCTCTGGTGCACCGTCGATTAGCGCGAGGGGGCCGGGGAACCCCGTGGTCCTGAGGTGCAGGAAGCGGTTGCGGTAGCCTTCGAGATACCGGTTCTCCCCTTCCTCGCGCCCGACGATCAGCTTGTAGTGGCTTGCGGGCCGGATGTGGCGTCCGACCTTGAGCAGCATGATGTCGTCGAGTTCGTAGTCGCGCGCCCCGCGGGCGTCCCACAGGTCGGCCAGCTTGGATGCGTACTGGGCGTCTGTCAGGAAGCAGCAGCCCCCAGCGGGCTGTGCGTAGTCGGAAAAGCCGAAAGACTCCGCCAGCGCCATCTGGGGTTTCCGGTTGCGGCCGTGGAAACCGTAGAGGGCGTCGCGGTCCACCCAGCCTTCCCGTTCGGGCCTGGTCGGGGCCAGGTTCCTGGCGCAAAGGGGGCGTAGCAGAAGGTCGTCGGCACCGGACTCGCGCGCGATGAGCGGCATGGTTTCCTTGCGCTGTGACTTGGGCCGCTGGCCGATCACCTCGCCGGTCACGATGAAGTCGAAGTCCCGTTCTGCAACGCCCCAGGTCCGGGCCCTGTCCACCATGAATATCTTGCAGTCGAGGCATGGGTTCAGGTTCTGGCCGTAGCCGTGTTTCGGATTGAGGACGATGTCCTTGTACTCTTCGGCAACATCGATGATGTGCAGCTTGATGCCGAGCTGTTCCGCCACCCACAGCGCATTGTTCCGGCGCGGCTTGACCTGCCGTTTCTTTCGGATGGCGTGGGTATGGCCCTCCACGCAGAATCCGGTGTAGAAATTAAGCCCCTCGACGTGTACGCCTTGCTCCTGGACGACTTTTGCCGCCAACATGGAGTCAAGTCCGCCGGAGATGAGCGCGATGGCCTTTTTCATGCCCCGTATTGTAGCCGCAGGTGGGAGTGACGCGCCGTGAGGGCGTTGTGTCAACGCGTTGCCAGTGCATCCGTCGACATTGGCGGCGAGACGGTGGCACACATGGACGGGGGGCTCCTGGTCCTGCTGGGGGTATTTCGCGACGACACCAAAGCGCAGGCGGAACGGCTGGCCACGAAGACGCTGGCCCTGCGGGTCTTCGCCGATGCTTCCAAGCCGATGAACCGTTCGGTAATGGACGTCGGCGGCAGCGTGCTGGTGGTATCCCAGTTCACCCTGGCGGCGGACACTTCGCGGGGCAATCGGCCGGGCTTCGGGTACGCGGCGGAGCCGAAACGGGCGCGAGCCCTGTACGAACACTACGTCCGGGCCATCCGGGAGCGTTGGCCACAGGTCGCCACCGGTGTCTTTGGCGCCGACATGCAGGTCAGCCTGGTCAACGACGGGCCGGTAACGATTCTGCTCGAGGGCTAGCCCGGATATTTCATGAAGAAGAGGGCGAGAACCTTGTTAATCCGTTAT